>NZ_JBDTTP010000022.1:0-50687 GCF_039930565.1 Flavobacterium sp.
AATATATTTATTACTTTTGGCCTTTAATTTTTTTAAGCATGCAAAAGATAATTTCTTATCCAATATCCGTAATCTACTATTTATGCTTCGGATTTTGTTTGGCAATTTTTCATCCTATTCAATGGATTTGCCTAAATATTTTTGGTTATCAGGCTCATAAAAAAAGCGTCGATTTTTTAAATTTTTTCCTTTTAAGATGTACGAATCTGGTGGGAACAACTTATAAAATACAAAACAGAGAGACAATTCCTACTGGAGTTCCGTTAATTTTTGTGTCTAATCACCAAAGTATGTATGATATCATAGCTATGATTTGGTACTTTAGACGTTTTCATTGTAAATTTGTAAGCAAGAAGGAGTTAGGTAGCGGAATTCCGAGTGTGTCATTTAATTTACGACATGGAGGTTCTGTATTAATTGACCGTAAAGATCCTAAACAAGCGATTCCGGCGATTAAAGGCTTGTCTGAATATATCGAAAAATATAATAGAGCTGCTGTTATTTTTCCTGAAGGAACACGAAGTAAAACAGGAAAACCCAAAGAATTTGCACAAAATGGGGTAAAAATTTTATGTAAATATGCGCCTTCAGCTTTTGTAGTACCAGTGAGTATAAACAATTCATGGAAAATGGTAAGATATGGTTTTTTCCCTGTTGGTTTAGGAAATCACCTTACCTTTACTGTACATAAGGCAATGGCTGTAAAAGAACATGATTTTGCCGAATTGATGGCATTGACGGAAAAGGCGGTTGTAGAAGGAGTAAATGAGTATAATAATAAATAGATTTTTGTAATTAGAGTTAATCTATACAGAAATCCCAAATCTAAAATAAGTAATGTCTATAAAAAACATTAGATTAGAAGTGATGCAGTTTTTGGAAAAAAACGTAGATAGCTTCGTTGAACAATATTTAATACCGGTGGAAAAAATTTGGCAGCCAACCGATTTTTTACCCAATTCACAAGGAGAAAACTTCTTTGAGGAGGTTAAGGAATTACGTGAAATTGCCAAAGAATTGCCATACGATTTCTGGGTAACCTTGGTTGGTGATACCATTACTGAAGAAGCTTTGCCAACTTATGAGTCATGGCTGATGGATGTAGAAGGTATCAATCAGATAGAAAATGGAGGAAATGGATGGTCGAAATGGATACGTCAATGGACAGGGGAGGAAAACCGTCACGGAGATTTACTAAATAAATACTTGTATTTGTCCGGTCGTGTGAACATGCGTGAAATCGAAATGACAACACAGCATTTGATCAATGACGGTTTTGATATCGGAACCGGATCTGATCCTTACAAAAACTTTGTATACACTAGTTTCCAGGAATTGGCAACTTATGTTTCTCACAATAGGGTAGCGCAAATGGCTAAGAAATTTGGGGATAATAAACTCTCTAAAATGTGCAAGATGATCGCAGG
Source organism: Flavobacterium sp. (assembly GCF_039930565.1). Classification (GTDB taxonomy): domain Bacteria; phylum Bacteroidota; class Bacteroidia; order Flavobacteriales; family Flavobacteriaceae; genus Flavobacterium. The sequence continues at coordinate 1,428 of NZ_JBDTTP010000022.1, forward strand.
TGATGAAATGCGTCATCACCACGCATACAGCGAATTTGTAACCCGAATTTTTGCAGTTGATCCAAGTGAAATGATGCTGGCGTTTCAATATATGATGAAACAAAAAATCGTTATGCCTGCTCATTTTTTAAGAGAATCTGGTCAGAAGATAAGTACTGCTTTTGAGCAATTCTCAGATTCTGCACAACGTATAGGAGTTTACACTGCAAACGATTATATAGATATCATGCAAAAATTAATCGATAAATGGGAGATTGATAAAATTTCTAATTTGACAGACGAAGCTGAAAAAGCACGTGATTATCTGATGAAGCTACCAGGACGTATGGCAAGGATTTCTGAAAGAATAGTGATACCACAAGAATCTCATATTTTTAAATGGGTGGAACCAGCGAGACTTTAAAGTCACTGATTCATCAGTTTTTTAATTTGTGCTTACAAAGGCAATTAAGTTGCATTTAATAATGTCAATAGATAAATGTTGATTGTTGAGGTTTTTAAAACTTTGATAATCAACATTTTTTAATAAAATGAGGTTCATGAATAGTATCGATTTAATCAATAAAACAATTTCCTTCGTAAAAGAAACACTTAATGATGCCGAAGGCGGACATGACTGGTTTCATATTGAGCGCGTTTATAAAAATGCGATTTTGATTGCAAAAGATACCGATTGCGATTTGGTTGTGGTACAACTCGGAGCCTTACTTCATGATATTGCCGACAGTAAATTTTATAACGGAGATGAAACCATCGGACCAAAAACGGCATGTTTGTTTTTAGAGTCTGAACATGTTTCTGAAAAGATTATTCAACATGTTGTCAATATCATTGAAAACATCTCTTACAAAGGTGGAAATTTCGAAAAGAAGTTCTCTTCCATAGAATTGGATATTGTGCAGGATGCAGATCGGTTAGATGCAATAGGAGCAATAGGAGTGGCAAGAGCATTCAATTATGGAGGATTTAAAAACAGAAGTTTATACAATCCCGAAATAGCAGCTGTAACAAATATGACCAAAGAAGAATATAAAACAAATAATGCGCCAACTATAAATCATTTTTACGAAAAGCTATTGCTCTTAAAAGACAAAATGAATACCAAAACCGGAAAACAAATCGCTTCCGAAAGACATCAATTTATGGAAACATTTCTATCGCAGTTTTATGCGGAGTGGGAGGGAGTGAAGTAGTTTCTTATCCCACAGGTATTCCGCTAGATACACATAAAGCTTCAGGTATTTATTTACGTGAAGCTTTGTGTTTTTAGTTTTTATATCTCTGCCAAATTAATTTTTAGAACCTTTTTTAAGAACATCCACAATTCCCATCACCGCAATCTTTTTTCTTTTTAGATTTCCAAAAGAACTTTTTAACCAAAAAAACGACTGCAATAAATAATATTGTAAAGGCAATAATTTCTTGTATCATGTCTGTTTTATTTTAAAAGTTGATACGCTACAAGTGCTACAAAATAAGCTAAGCCACTCATTAAAAACAATTGCATTGCGGGCCATTTCCAGGAATTGGTTTCTTTTTTTGTAATGGCCAGTGTACTGGCGCACTGCATCGCAAAAGCATAAAACAGCAAAAGCGAAATTCCGGATGCGAAATTAAAAATTTTCTCACCCGTTTCGGGATTGACTTCCTTCTGCATTTTGCTTTTAATTGTTGTTTCATTATCACTGTCTCCAACGCTGTAAATAGTGGCAAGAGTTCCCACGAAAACTTCACGTGCGGCAAACGAACTAATAATGGCTATACCAATTTTCCAGTCATAACCTAAAGGAGAGATTGCGGGTTCAATAACTTTACCCATGATTCCGATGTAGGAATTCTCTAATTTTTGAGAAGCTACTTCATTCTCAAACTGAATTTTGTTTAGAGATTTGTTGGCAAACCTTTCTTTTACTATACTTTCAGCTTCATTAAAATCTTTTCCGGGTCCGAAGGAAGCCAAAAACCATAAAATAACGGATATTGCCAAAATAATTTTACCTGCACCAACAACAAAAGCTTTGGTTTTCTCCACAACATTGATTCCAACATTTTTGAAAAGAGGCATTTTATAACCCGGCATTTCGATTACGAAATAGGTTTTGGTATTCAATTTTAAAATCTTATTTAAAATATAAGCAGATAAAATCGCGGTTCCAAATCCCAACAAATACAATAGCATCAGGGATAATCCCTGCAAGTTTAAAATCCCTAAAACACGTTTATCCGGAATTACCAACGAAATAATAATGGCATAAACAGGAAGTCTTGCAGAACAAGTAGTGAAGGGCGTTACCAAAATGGTGATCAGACGCTCCTTCCAGTTTTCGATGTTTCTGGTCGCCATAATTGCAGGAATAGCGCAGGCAGTTCCTGAAATTAAAGGCACGACACTTTTTCCTGAAAGACCAAACTTTCGCATGATTTTATCCATCAGAAATACAACCCGGCTCATATAACCGCTTTCTTCCAAAATAGAAATAAACAGAAATAAAAACGCAATCTGCGGAATGAAAATCAAAATCCCGCCAATTCCAGGAATAATTCCCTGCGAAAGTAAATCTGTTAAAATACCACTCGGCAATTCTGAAGCTGTCCAAGTGCTTAAAGAAGCAAAAGTATTGTCGATAAAATCCATTGGAATGGTTGACCAGCTAAAAATCGATTGGAAAATGATAAACAAAATACCCAGAAAAATAAAGTAGCCCCAAAATTTGTGTGTTAAAACACGATCAATTTTAGCTCTGATATCTTTGGCCATTGAAGCATCAACCTGTAAGCCCTCTTTCAGTACATCATTTATAAACTGATATCTTTTAATGGTTTCTTTCTGCTGTAAACGTTTTAATTCTGAATGCGATTTGGTAAAAGTGCTTCGGATTTCATTTCGGTCTAAATTCAAAAAATTAACATCCTGCGTAATAACCAGCCACAATTTATATAATAATTGATTTGGAAAAGCCTTCTTTAAGTTTTCAAAATACTGAGGATCAATAACAGAAGCATTAAGGCAAGGCTCGTGTGGAATAGTTTTATAGGAAACGATTAACTCTTTTAATTGTTCTATTCCCAAACTTTTCCGGGAACTGACTAAAGCAATTTTAGTTTTCAATTTTTCCTCCAGATACGGAATATCTAAAGTAATGCCCTTGCTTTCCATTCGATCTGACATATTGATAACTAAAATTGTCGGAATTTCAAGGTCTTTTATTTGAGTATAAATCAGCAGATTTCGTTTGAGGTTTTCTACATCTGTCACTACGACCGCAACATCCGGATATAATTTGTCGTTTTTGTTCAGCAAAAGTTCAATTACAACACTTTCGTCTATCGAACTGGCATTCAGACTATAGGTTCCGGGTAAATCAAGAATGTTAGCTTTGATATTATGAGGTAATTTACAGAAACCAATTTTTTTCTCGACCGTAATTCCCGGATAATTCCCAACTTGCTGATTTAAACCCGTGAGCTGATTAAAAACAGAGGTTTTTCCAGTATTTGGATTTCCAATCAGGGCAACATTGATATTTTGGATGCTCATTATGAATTGGTTTTGATAAGTTCAACTTCAATTTCACGAGCCGTTTCAATACGAATGGCAACATGGGAGCCATTAATGTCTAAATACAAAGGGTCTCCAAAAGGTGCAATCTGCAGTAATTCAACTAAATTGCCCGGCAAACAACCCATTTCTAATAATTTTAAAGGAATAAGATCGATATCAAAATCTTTGATAATGGCTTTTTCGCCTTTCTTCAGAGTGTGGATTGTATTTCGCAAGCTTATTTAGATTGAGTTTAGATTGCAAAAGTAGGCAATAATTCCTTACTTCAAGGTAATAATCAATTTTGAATATACTAAATGTTTCTAAAAATGAGGGATTTTATTCATTACACAAGAAATCAATATCTTGTAAAAGGCGTTTGATGTCTTCCTTATCAGTTCCGTCATAAAATCCACGAACACGCCGCTTTTGGTCTATCAAAACAAAATTCTCAGTATGCACCATATCATACAATTGATCAGGACGACCTAGTTTTACAGCAAGATAAGATTTCCTTGCCATAGTGTAAATCTCTTTTTTATCACCGGTTACCAAATTCCATTTGCTATCCACAACACCATGTTTTATTGCATATGCTTTTAGAACAGGAATGCTGTCCACCTCAGGGAAAACGGTGTGGGAAAGCAACATCACCTTTGGATTATTTAAAATGGCTTTTTGCACATCACCCAGATTGGTGGTCATTTTTGGACAGATTGACCCACAAGTAGTGAAGAAGAAATCAGCTACATAAATTTTTCCTTCGTAATTTTTTTGGGTAATTGTATCGCCATTTTGATTTATAAAAGAGAAATCAGCAATTGTATGGTATTTGCTTTTGAACTGAACAGTGCTGTCAACCAATTCAGGGTTTACATCTGCGGGATTATAAATTGGCAATATTTTTTGAGGCTTTAAGGCAAAATAAAATAAAGATATAGTTATAGCAGAAAACACAATTAAAACGATAAAAAACTTTCGGTATTTATAAAGAAGCGCTTTCATAAAAATATTTTGAATGCAAAAATACGAAAACCACTTTTTTAAACTTGAAATCTTCCTGTTTTTAATCAAATATATTATAAACTTATATCCCTTAGTATTTTAAAGTTAAAAAAATCAGCTTCAGCTCAATTTAAACCCCAAAATTTAACATAACATTCAAAATAATAACAATAAGTTTGTATATATTCTATAAACTTAAATAAAAATGAAAAAAGTGCTTACTAAACCTACTTTTTATGCTTTTTCTGCAATGCTAACTTTTGCTGCAGTCCAAGCTCAAAACACTCCGCCAAAGGAACCTGGAATTAATATTTCTTATATGAAAAAAGAGATTAGTCCTAACGAAGATTTCTTCCGTTATGTAAATGGAACCTGGCTGGACAAAACTGAAATCCCAGGTGATCGAAATTCCTGGGGAAGTTTTAACGAATTACGTCAAAAAACAGACAATGATGCTTTGGCTATTTTAAAAGAAGCTTCTAAAGATCCAAAGTACAAATCAAATACAGATCAGGGAAAAGCAATCGCTTTATTTAATACTATTTTAGACACTATTGGAAGAAATAAAAGAGGTATTGCTCCGCTTAAGCCTTATTTAAAGAAAATCGATGCTATTAAAAATGTATCCGATTTACAAAAATTCCTTATCGAAATGCAGCCTCAGGGAGGTGCTGGTTTCTTTGGAGTATATGTTGGAGCTGATGCTAAAAACAGTAATAAAAATTCTGTTAGTTTAAGTCCGGGAAGTTTAGGATTATCTGATAAGGATTATTATAACGCAGATGACAAGGATTCTAAGGAAAAACGGGAGAAATACGAAGTTCATGTTGCCAGAATGCTGCAGTTTATTGGAGAATCTCCTGCAAAAGCAAAAGAAAGTGCCAAACAAATTTTAGCATTAGAAATTGAAATGTCAGCACCAAGACTAGATCGTGTTGAAAGAAGAGACCGCAGAAAACAATACAATCCAACAGCTGTTGCTGATTTAAAAAAGACTACACCTTCAATTCAATGGGACAACTATTTTGAAGGTATCGGAATCACAAAATTAGATACTGTAAATGTAGCGCAGCCACGTTATATGGAAGCACTTGAAAAAACCTTTGCAGCAAAGAAAGTAGAAGCATGGAAAGAATACTTAAAATGGTCTGCTTTAAACAGAGCATCTTCGACTTTGAGTACGGATATCGAAAGCGCAAATTTTGATTTCTACGGAAAGACATTAACTGGTGCTTTAAAGCAGCGTCCGCGTGAAGAGATGGCTTTACAGGTAATCAACGGTGCTACCGGAGAGGCTTTAGGAAAATTGTATGTAGAGAAATTATTTCCTGCTGAAGCAAAGGAAAAAGCGAAGAACATGATTGCTAATGTAATGCTGGCGTATCAAAACAGAATCAATGCATTGCCATGGATGTCTGCTGAGACAAAAACCAAAGCGATTGAGAAATTAAATAAACTAACGATCAAAATTGGATATCCTGATAAATGGAAAGACTATTCTGCCTTAGAACTTAAGAATGTTGGGGAAGGCGGAACTTATTTTGATAATATGAAAAACATATCAAAATGGTCTTATAAAAAAAATCTTGCGGATCTGGGAAAACCTGTTGATAAAACAGAATGGGGAATGTCACCGCAAACTGTAAATGCCTATTTCAATCCATCGTATAATGAAATTGTTTTCCCGGCAGCTATTTTACAGCCGCCTTTCTATAATTACCAAGCTGATGAAGCGGTTAATTATGGTGGAATCGGAGCGGTTATCGGTCACGAAATCTCACATGGTTTTGATGATTCAGGGGCGCGTTACAATGCTGATGGAAATCTTGTAGATTGGTGGACAGCTGATGACTTAAAACAATTTACTGCTCTTGGAGGTGATCTTGCAGCACAATATAGTGCTTTGGAACCATTACCTGGAATTCACGTTGATGGTAAATTTACCTTGGGAGAAAATATTGGTGATTTAGGCGGAATCAATGCTGCCTATGATGGTTTGCAATTGTATTTGAAATCTAATCCACATCCAGGATTAATTGATGGATTTACACCTGAACAGCGTTTCTTTATTTCCTGGGCAACGGTTTGGAGAACAAAATCAAGAGATGAGGCTATTAAAAGTCAGGTAAAAACAGATCCGCATTCACCGGGTGAATACAGAGCTTACGTGCCAATTCAGAACGTAGATGTATTTTATGATGCCTTTACTATTAAAAAAGGGGATAAAATGTATGTTGAACCAGAAAAGAGAGTTAAAATCTGGTAATTCATAAATACAAAAAACGGCGCTAATTTAGCGCCGTTTTTTTATTCATATGATATGATAATAGTTTATTTTAAATGACTGTAAATATAAGTTTCAACAGCTTTTAACTCTTCATCAGACATGGCTTGTGTTACCGGAAAATTTGTTTTCATTACGGCAAACTGACTCGGATCTACAATTGGTTCACCATTTCCTTTTAAAAAAGTAACTATATCTGCATTTTTATCTTTGTAGATTTTTGCAATTTCCTGAATACTTGGTCCAATAACTTTTTGATCAGGCTGATGGCAGGAAATGCAATTTCCCTTTCCTTCAAAAATTGATTTTCCTAATTCCTCGGGAGTTTGGACTGCAGAGGTAGCAGATTCTTCTGTTGAAATTTGAGAATTGTCGATGGTTGTTTTCTCTTCTTTTTTACAGGAAACAAAAGCAAGAACAGCAAAAGCAAGTATTATTTTTTTCATTATGGATATTATTTATTTAAAATTACGGCAGCTTCTTTTGCAAAATAAGTAGAGATAATACTGGCTCCAGCACGCTTAATGCAATAAAGTTGCTCTATCATTATTTTATCATGATCCAGCCATCCTTTTTGTGCTGCGGCCTTTACCATAGCGTACTCACCAGATACCTGATAGACTGCCACTGGTACATGAACGGCATTTTTTACCTCACGGACAATATCCAAATAGGCCATTCCGGGTTTTACCATTACAATATCTGCACCTTCTTCAACATCCAATAATGCTTCGCGAATTCCTTCAATTCGGTTGGCGTAATCCATTTGGTAGGTTTTTTTGTCTTTTGGGATATTTTGAGAATCTACAGGAGCAGAATCCAGAGCATCACGAAAAGGTCCATAAAATGCAGAAGCATATTTGGCACTGTAACTCATGATGCCCACATTATGATATCCGTTTTCTTCCAATGCTTTTCTAATAGCCAAAACGCGTCCGTCCATCATGTCGCTTGGTGCAACAAAATCAGCTCCAGCTTGTGCGTGACTAAGGCTCATTCGGGTTAAGGCATCAACAGTAGCATCATTGATCAATTGACCGTTTTCTATAATTCCGTCATGACCATAAATGGAGTACGGGTCTAAAGCAACATCCGGCATTACAATCATTTCCGGAACAGCGTCTTTGATGGCACGGATGGTTTGCTGCATCAATCCGTCTTTGTTCCAGGCTTCAATACCTTTATTGTCCTTCAGGTTATCACTTACTTTCACATAAATATTAACCGCTTTGATTCCTAAAGCCCAGGCTTCCTTTACTTCTTTTATCGTATTATCCAATGAATGGCGATAAATTCCGGGCATGGACGGAATGGCGACTTTGACATCTTTTCCTTCCGCCACAAACATAGGAAGCATAAAATCATTTGGACTTAAAGTAGTTTCACGAACTAAGGAACGAATTGATTCATTGGTTCGTAAACGGCGGTTTCTTTGTAGTGGGAACATAGTTGGTTTTTATAATTTTAAAAATAAATAGTAGTGGTCAAGAACCTGTATTCATTTTAATTGAATTAAATAAGTGCCGCAAAGTTAAAGAAAAATCGACTAAATAAAGAGTTTTCAAAGGGTTAGAATTCGTTAATATTATCTAAATTCGTAACGCTTTTTCAATTTTCTATTAAGAATCTTCTTATGGAATGATTTTTCAGAATTTAAAATTTAAATTTGCCTGATGAAGAAATTATTTGCCTTATGCTGCTGTTTGCTTTTAACAAGTTGTTTTGAGATAACAGAAAGAATCAAACACCACGACGATCAAAGCGGAGAGTATACACTAATGGTTGATTTTTCGAAGTCATGGCTTAAAACTAAATCCGCTATCTGGCTGGAAGAAGTGGATGGTGTGAAAATTCCGAACGAGCAGGAAATTACCCAGAAACTAAACGACTTTAAAACAAAAGTTTCTAAAATTGAAGGCATCTCGAATGTTGCTGCCAAAACAGATTTCGACAAATATATCTTCATTATTAAACTGGATTATAAAAATCTAAAAGTACTTAATGAAGTTGTCAATATTTTAAACAAGCAGAAAAACCAAGTACATTTCACTAGTGATTCCAAGAGTTTTGAAAGAGTGGCATCCTATCCAATACCTGAAAATCTGCTGAAAGATGAAAAGAAAAAAGAAGATCTGGAAAAAGCCAGTATAATTGCTATTTACACTTTTGACCGGGATATAGCTGTGACAACCAATCCGAATTGTAAAATATCAAAAAACAAAAAGACGGTTTTCCTGAAGCAAAGTATGTACAGCGTACTTAAAAAATCGTCGCTTATGAATAATGATATTCAATTGACTAATTGATTATAAGTATTTAATATCAAAAAATAATAAACAAATATTACATGAAACATTTTTTTACTTTTTTAATTCTTTTGACCTGCAGTCTGGCCTACAATCAGACCCTTTCTAACCAATACGATTATTTTGTTCAGTATAACGGCAGTCAGCTTTCTAAAAAAATCAATTTTGCTGATGTCCTTAATCATGCTGTTTTGAAAAAATACAAGGAAAATATGGATGTTCAGGAATTTGCCAATCTTTTTAAATTGGATCAGAAAGTGAGTGTTCATGGAAATTTCTCAGATAGTATCCCGTATTATCAGGTTACTATTCCGATAAAAAGCAAAGAGGATGTTAAGGCATTTTTAGTTAAGATGAATAACAGGAAAAATGATTCCGTTAAAAAATTCACTATTGAAGATTTTGGATCCTTTTCTCTATTTAATTCAGGAGATAAAAAGATGACGGCTGGATGGAATGACAGTTATTTGGTCATTTTTGGATTAACTAAAAGTTTTAATTATGCTCCGGTAATGGCACAGGATACTACTGCGATGGCAGGTGACCCTGAATCAATCTCAATGGATGCAACAGTTGAAGCTGCCAATGAGGAAAAAACTGATGAAACCTATGATTTAACAATTGAGGAACCGGTTGTAGATACTACTTATACGGATACTTATGATGCCAACTATGACTATGAAAGAGCAACATTTGACAGCATCCAAAATATCCAACAGAATAAATTCATCAAAATGCTTTTTGAAAACGGTTTTACTGCCCCTTCATCAGGTAAAATAAATAATACTGCCGATGTTTCTTCCTGGATAAATTACGGATCTGCAATGTCAAGTTTTAATACAGCTTATATGGCATTGACACAACTTATGAGTTATGATAAGTTTTTCCCGGCACAGAAAAAAATGGCTGAATTTGTTAAAGGCATCAATCTCGATTTTTTCTTTGATAATGATAATGCCCGTGTCGAAGAAACCATTGAATATTCAAAACCTATTGCTGATATTGTAAGTTTGATCAATACACGCAAAATCAATAAAAATATTTTTAATTATTTTCCGGCTGAAAAACCTTTGGGATATATGACGTATCATATCAATACCAAAGAAATGCTGAAACATTTTCCGACGCTGATGAATGAAATTTTCAGCACAACGGTTCTTTTTAAGGAAGATGTGAGTATAGCAACCGACCTAATTGCCACAATTATCGACGAAGAAGCTACAGCAACGCTTTTTGACGGTGATTTAAGCCTGTTTTTATATGATGTAAAGGACAACGAAGTGACATTGAAAACTTTTGAATATGATGAAAATTATGAGCAGAAAGAAGTAGAGAAAACAGTAAAAAAATCAATTCCGGTTTTCTCGATGATTTTTACCTCTACGCATCCTAACTTTGCTGATAAATTAATACAGTTGGGCGTTCGGAAAAAAGTATTGGTTCAAAAAGGAAACTATTATGAAATTATCGGAACCCAGAAATACGGGAATGTATTTATATTGAAAGATAAAGATGTAGTGGTTATAGGAAACAGTATCGATTATCTTTTCCCAAAGAACGATTCTTTCTCCAAAGAAATCAAAAAAGAACTGAAAAAGAATTATTTCGCTGCAAAAGTAAATATTGCCAAAACGGTATCAGCATACAGTAAATCAGATGAAGCCAAAACATCCGAAATTAAAACCCTAAACCGATTGTCAGAGCAGTTTAGTGATATTACACTTTATTCCGCTAAAAAATTAATCGACAATAAATTAAAATTTGAAATACAGCTAAATTCATCCAAACCTGATAGAAACATCATTTTGCAAACATTGGATTTGGTGCAGGAACTGGGTAAATAGATAAAATCTAAAAAATGAAAATCCCGAAGTTTTAAACTTTCGGGATTTTTTATATCTGCTGTTAGCAGTAGCTTTTTCTATAAAGATTTGTTATTCTCTCCAAAATTACTTCCAATTCAACATCTCTGTTAATAGTAAGATTCTCCTCGAGTTTAAATATTTTTAATAAAGAACTTAACGATTCCGTTTTCCATGTATCTTTTTCAATTCTTAATGCTTTTAAAAATTTTTCAATATTGTTAAATGTCAGTTTTTCGTTAATATGCTTTTTCAATTCTGAAATGAGTTCATTTGGCTCGCTTATATCAGTTGGCCAATCACTAATCGCTTCTAACAAACTTTTCGCAGCAGATTTTAAGCCATTTTCTATAGAGTTAGTTTCTAAAATATTAATTAATTCTTCAGTAGTTATCATTTTTCCTTTTCTGCTTTAAATTCGTAAGTTTCTGCTAACAATTTATTATGTGATTGAAGCTTCGTAAATCTCCTTAATTGTTTCACCAAGTGTTGCATTAAAATCATCATCACACTGGTCAAAGCTAAGATCTTCAGACAATGCTCTGGAGAAACTGGCGATCAATCCATGGTTTTGTGCCAGTTTCTGATTGGCCTCTTCTCTGGAATACCCGCCGGACAATGCCACAACACGCACAACATGCGGATCCGCCATTAATTCTTTGTAAAAGTCGTTTATTGTGGGAATAGACAATTTCAACATAACTTTAACCTCTGGATCTAATGCATTTAGTTGTTTGATGATTTCTTGTTTTAGAATTTCTTCTGATTTTTCTTTGTCGGCACTATAGATATCAACCTCAGGTTCAAGAATTGGGATAAGACCTTTTTCGAAGATTTGTAAACCAACTTCAAATTGCTGTTTTACTATTTTGCGAATTCCTGTGGTGTTGGCTTCTTTAATTACGGAACGCATTTTAGTGCCAAAAACGTTTCGTTCTACAGCTCGTGTCAACAATTCGTCTAAATTAGCAATAGGCTTCATCAGCTGAACACCATTTGCAGGATCGGCAAGTCCTTTGTCGACTTTTAAAAACGGAACTATGTTCTTCTTTTTCCATAAATAATCGGCAGTCCATTGCCCGTCAATTTTGCGGTCCATGGTGTTTTCAAACAAAATAGCGCCGAGAATATATTTACTGTCAAATACAGGGCTCTTAATAATCCGGGTTCTCATCTCATGTACAAGTATGTACATTTCTTCGTCATTGCTGAAACTGCTCTCCTGAACGCCATATAGCGATAATGCTTTTGGTGTACTTCCGCCACTTTGGTCTAACGCAGCGATAAAACCTTTTCCGGTTTGCATTCGATTTAATTGTTCTTTATTTATATGTCCCATAATAATGAAATTTAGTTTGCATAATCCTTGTTAATTTAAGCATTTTCGCCAACTTATTGGTTGTGAGGAGTAGATTTCTTAAAGTCCGATTTTGTCATTGACCTTATCATACACTTCTTTTACTTTTTTTGGAGGATCAAATCGATAGCCAATAGAAAATTTTAAAGTAACAATGTTATCGTCGAGTCGTGGATCAACATTTTCGTCCTGAGCAAAACTTACCGCATTAAGACTTGTAAAAGCAAAAAAACGATCTTTATTGTAAGCCAGTTTTAAATTAAAGTCGGCCTGATATAAAGCTGAGGTATCTCCGTCCATACTATTAATTCCGGCACCAACAGCGATTCCGGCACCAATTAAAACCCGATCACTAATTACAAAATTATAGAAATAGGAAGGAGCTAAAGTAAAGACATATATGTCTCCAGGAGAGGAGTCGGGAGTATTTAAGTCTAAGTTGGTGTAGTAAAATGAAAAAGTCGGAATAAAACTTCCTGAACTCCTGATCTGCCATTCGTTTTGATTAACCAATGTTTTAAAAGAGAATTTATCATTTAGAATGTAGGATGTAGATCCGCCAATTTTCGTAGTCCGCATATCAGGCAGTTGTGCAGTTACATTGTCGTCACTGATGTAAAATCCTTTTTGATTAATGAAAGTAAAGGACTGCATCCATTTTTTATAATAAAAACGGGTATTGAAATTAAAATTCCTGGAACGGGAATCGCCTTTGTTGCCGCTAAGGAATTTGGGGGCAAAACCAAAAGCAACATCAATGATTTTATAATTCAGATTAAAACCAATCTGTTCTCTTCGATTCGGAATAAGATTTACATATATTTTTGGATCCTGAACATCTGAAGCAATCTGAAAACTATTGGAAGTGTCTAAATAATAAGCACTGAAGGTGATTTTTTCGTTGTACGATTTAAAATAGGGATTTTGCAAAGAATTATTCTGGGCATAACAGCCAAAAATACCACCCAAAAACAATAAATAAATTAGTTTTAGATTCATCGTTCCATTATGTTATAAATCTTATAGCTAATTTAACGAATCTAAACCTATGAATCTAGAATAATTTGACTTGTATTTAAGGGTTAAAGCCAGTCGATTGGATTCTCCAATACATTTACTAATTTCTCTTCATCACTTCCCGCTTCTGCATGATGATCGTAAACCCATTGCACGTGCGGAGGAAGGCTCATTAAAATACTTTCAATCCTTCCGTTGGTTTTTAAACCAAATAAAGTGCCTTTGTCATGAACTAAATTAAACTCTACATAACGGCCACGACGGATTTCCTGCCAGTTTCTGTTTTCCGGAGTATATTCCAAGTTTTTTCTTCTTTCCACAATCGGTACATAAGCTTCAAGGAAACTGTTCCCAACTTCAGATACAAAATTAAACCAATTTTCCATTGACATTCCTTCATTTGCTTTGCAATAATCAAAGAACAAACCGCCAATTCCGCGGGCTTCATTTCGGTGTGCATTCCAAAAATAAGCGTCACATTGCTTTTTATATTTTGGATAAAACTCAGCATTGTGTTTGTTACAGGCAGTTTTACAGGTTTGGTGAAAGTGTCTGGCATCTTCTTCAAACAAATAATAAGGCGTCAAATCCTGCCCGCCGCCAAACCATTGTTCGATTACTTTTCCAGCCTCATCATACATTTCAAAATAACGCCAATTGGCATGAACAGTGGGAACCATTGGATTTTTAGGATGTAAAACCAAACTTAATCCACAGGCAAAAAAATCAGCTTCGCCAACGCTAAACATTTTTTGCATAGCTTCAGGTAATGTGCCGTGAACGGCTGAAATGTTGACACCTCCTTTTTCGAAAACAGAACCGTTTTCAATAACGCGTGTTCTTCCACCACCGCCTTCCGGGCGTTGCCAAAGATCCTCACGGAATCTTGTTGTTCCGTCAACAACTTCTAATCCAGCGCAAATCTGGTCTTGTAAATTTTGTATGTAGGCGTAGAATTTATCTTTCATGTTTATTGTATTCTGATTTAAGTAATCCGAAATATACAGTATTTTCTAATGTGCCGTCTCCATTTCTAAATTCGTCCCGTAAAATTCCTTCTTGTCTGAAGTTGTGTTTTAATGCAATTCGCTGGCTTGCTATATTAATTTCAGATGTGCAGATAAAGACCTTGTTCAGAATCAATTCATTGAAACAAAAGTCAAGTGCCGCAGAAACCATTTTTGATGTAATTCCTTTTCCCTGATAATCTTCATCAATAAAATATCCCAATTCACATTTAGAAATGCGGTAATCAATCGTTTTTACACATAAATAGCCAATTAAGGCATTGGTTTCTATATCTCTTGCGTAAAAATAAAAACCTTCATTATTTTTTTCTTTGTCAAGGCTGATTGCAAGAAAATCTTCTGCTTTTTTTAAAGAATCAGAATTGGCCAAAGTCACTGGAAACGTTTTTCCAATATGATTTCTATTCTTATCGATGAGGTTATAAAACTCTTCGGGAAGAATATTGTCAATTCGGTCTGTTTTCCAATCTGTAAAACTCATGTTCTATTTGTTTTTAACTGAAGCAATCTTGGTATTTATTCCAAACGAAAAAACTTTGCTTTCTTGCTGAATATAGTGGTAAATGGCAAGTGCTTTACCTAAAAAATCAATTTTTTTTTGCTGGGATAATCCAACTAAGATATCAGCAAATTGTTCCTGCTGATTCCAATCTAAGTGACATTGTTGTAACAGAATGATTAATTCTTCTTCCGGTATTTCAATTGTTCTTTCTAAGCTTAAGCCAAAACTTTTAAGCTGCTCGTCTATAAGACTCGTATCTTCGGCATTCCAAAATTTAGGAACAAAAATAAGTGCATGTAAAGTTCTTAGAGTATTCTCTATTCTGATACTTTCTTCATCTCTCAGACCTTTGTTGAGCATGATTTATTGTTTTTTATCAGAGTTAAATTTCTGACTATATGTTGTTCCGCTAAAGATTAAATTCTTTTCTTGAAAAGGATCATTATTTCTATTACCAATCTTTTTAATAATTCGGTAAATAAAATATAAAACCGGCAACGAATAATATATAAATCCCATACATATTGGGACATACGGTTTATCTATAAATAATCCGCTTGCTTTTACAGTATCAAAATATTTGGATTTTTCTAAAAACTCTTCTGTTAATCCTAATTTCGGAATTATCTCATTTCCGAAACATACGGCAAAAATTAGAAAGAAATACAACATTGCTTTTGCAGCAGACTTTCCTATTTGCACTGCCCGAACTTCCGGACTAACATCCGAAAAAGCAAATCTCATTCGGTTTAAAACCGTCAGCAAATAAATATAAAAAATATTTGTATTAATTACAGAATGGTTGAAACCATATGCAAACAATCCATACATAGGAAAAAATACAAAAAGCGATAGTTTTTTAGGCATAACTGCCATAAAAACTCCCGAGTGAACCATGATAAATTCAAAAGCCATTAAAATAGCTAAATCATTTATCATACTTACAGGATGTTGTTCCGGATGCATCCAAACCATCAAAAATACAGTCGCATAATACGCCTGAAATCCATATTCTACAAAAGAAAATGGCGAGTTTTTGGTCAAGTTTAGGTTTGCAAACATTTAGAGCATGGTTTTAAAGCTTTCAGATGCAGTCGCAGTGTTCAGACTTGAAATGAAATTGAAAACTGCGACTGAAAACTGAATACCATATTTAGTTCCCGTATTCCTTCACCGCATCAATAAACGCTTTTGCGTGATCTACGGGAATATTGGGTAAAATTCCGTGACCTAAATTTACGATATATTTGTCTTTTCCGAATTCGTCGATCATTTCGTGAACCATTTTTTTGATAGTTGGAATTGGAGAAAGCAATCTTGACGGATCAAAGTTTCCCTGAAGCGTAATGTTTCCGCCAGATAAATAACGAGCATTTCTGGCAGAACAAGTCCAGTCTACACCTAGAGCAGAAGCTCTGCTTTTACCCATTTCGCCTAATGCAAACCAGCATCCTTTTCCGAAAACAATAACCGGTGCGTGATCAGCCAAAGCCTCTACGATCTGGTTAATGTATTTCCAGGAGAATTCCTGATAATCAACCGGAGAAAGCATTCCTCCCCAGGAATCAAAAATCTGAACGGCATCAACACCTGCTTTTACTTTTTCTTTTAAGTATAAAATCGTGGTATCTGTAATTTTTTGTAGTAAAGTGTGCGCTGCAGCCGGATTAGAAAAACAGAATCCTTTTGCGGTATCAAAACTTTTAGAACCTTTTCCTTCAACAGCATAACAGAAAATTGTCCATGGTGAACCGGCGAAACCTATTAATGGTACTTCGTCATTCAGCATTTCTTTAGTCAGTTTAATAGCATCAAATACGTAGCCTAGTGCCTCATTTACATCTGGAACATACACTCTGTGAACGTCTTCCAAAGAACGAATCGGATTGGGTAAAAACGGACCGAAATTTTCTTTCATCAACACTTCAATTCCCATTGCCTGCGGTACAACTAAAATATCCGAGAATAAAATAGCCGCATCCGGTGCGATTCTTCGAATAGGCTGAACGGTAATTTCAGCAGCCAATTCCGGAGTCTGGCAACGGGTGAAGAAATCGTATTTATCACGCAAAGCGATGAATTCCGGTAAATATCTTCCGGCCTGACGCATCATCCATACTGGCGGGCGTTGAACAGTTTCTCCTTTTAATGCTTTTAAAAATAGGTCGTTTTTTAACATGTTTTTTATTTTAGGTGCAAAGTCACAAAGCGACAGAGTTGCAAAGTTTTTATTTATATTCGTTTATAGCATCTTCGATTACATCCTCAATTGTAGGCTGATCAGCAATTATGATGTTTTTAGTGATTTTATGTAAAGCTTCTGCTGTGGTTTCTCCAATGCAAAAGCACGTTTCTTTTTTGATTGTATTGTCATTTAGGTAACTCTCAACACCTGACGGACTGAAAAATAAAATTGCGTCAACAGCAGTTTTTATCTTTTGAGGTGTCAATGACGTATCATAAACCTGAATTTCATTCAATTTAATGTGAGCTTCTTTTAATGCGTTTGGTAATGTTTCCCTACGCAGATTACCACTGAAAAAGGTAAAGCTTTCGGTACGATAAATCAAAGTAATAATTTCAGCTAAATCTGATGCATAACCGGTATAAGCCACCACATTGAATCCATTTTCAGACAAAAGGATTTTTGTTTTTAGTCCAACGCAGAAAACATTTTTATTTTTTAGTTCTTCTGATTTTGGATTTGATAAAATGCTGTGAACCGCATTTTGACTGGTAAAAATTAGATTTTCGTTGAGGTCTTTTAATTCAAAAGGTTTATTTAGGGTCTGAATAAAATCAGCTTCAATAACTTCAATATTGGCATTTATAAGTGCCTGCTTTTGAGTTTTTGAAAGTATTTTTGTGGATAGTATTTGAATTGATTTTGCCATTATTTTTTTAAAGTTTCTTTGATGGATTGCATCAATTCGCTTCCGCCATCGTTCAGAATTTCCTGTGCAGCGTGAAAGCCTAATTTTTTCCATTCTTCAATAGGAACCGTTTTGTTGATTTCCAGTTTTTGTTTTCCGTCAATAGAAAGTAAAACACCTTGAAAATGCAACGTATCCTCGTCCTCATTATAAGTAACCAATGATCCAATTGGGGCAGTACAACCGCCTTCAAGAGTTCTTAAAAACTGACGTTCGATATACGTACAGATTTCAGTTTCGATATGGTTTAATTCAGATAAGGCATCCAGAGTGTAATTGTCATTTTCCATCGCCACAACAAGCATTGCTCCTTGTGCAGGTGCGGGAATCATCCAATCTAAATTGATGTAGTTTTCAGGTTTTAGGTTGATGCGCTCCAATCCTGCGGCGGCAAAAACGGCTCCATCCCAATTATTGTCTTGTAGTTTTTGCATGCGTGTGTTTACGTTTCCACGTAAATCAACAACTGTGTTATTTGGATATTTATTGAGCCACATCGCCTGACGACGCAAACTTCCGGTTGCAATTGTACTCGGATTGGTAAAATCAGGATTTCCTTTTTGAACCAAAATATCCAGAACATTGGCTCTTTCAAGAACTGCTGCCTGGACAATTCCTTTTGGTAAAGCCGTTGGAACATCTTTCATAGAATGAACAGCAATATCAACATCTCCATTAATCATGGCAATGTCAAGTGTTTTAGTAAAAATTCCGGTGATTCCCAGTTCGTATAACGGTTTGTCAAGAATGATATCCCCTTGCGATTTTACGGCAATAATTTCCGTTTGATGTCCTAAATCGTTTAACTTTTTTTCGACTGTATGAGCCTGCCAAAGTGCTAATTCGCTGTCGCGGGTTCCTATTCTAATAACTTTTTGAGCCATACTTTTTTTGGATCCTGGAAATAAGGAACATTTTTAAACTATTTAGGAAAGATTGATTTTATATTTTTCTTCGACTGGAGAAGGAATATTTTTTGGCGCAAGCTGCCCAATTTGAAATACTTTCTCAATAAACTCAATACTCTCATCTACTGAAGTATTTTCGTCTTTTAAGTGAGTGGCAAAATGATTGGTGATTTTTTGAATGATTCTTGAACTGATTAAGTCAGCCTGTTCTTCATCAAAATTGAGTGTTTTCTTTTTCTGAAAAGCAAGTTCGCTGGCAACAAGATCATTTAATTTTGCTTTTAAGGCATGAATAGTTGGCGCATATTTACGGCCGTTTATCCAGGTATTGAATTCTAATTTCAGATCTTCAATAATAGCTTCGGCAGCCGGAATATGTTGTTTTCTTCTTTCCAGCGTATCATCTGTGATTTGAGACAGATAATCCAAATGGATTAAGCTAACACCAGGTATTTGTTCTACATCCGGATTTACATTTCTTGGAATGGATAAATCCAGTATCAATAAAGGTTTCTTTAAATTCAGTAATGTTTTGTCGATAGTTGGGTTTTGTGCTCCCGTAGCTACAACCAAAACATCAGCTTGTTGTATTTCTTCCTGTAAGTTGGCGTAATCTTTTACAATAACATTTAGTTTTCCGGCCAAAATTTCGGCTTTGTTTTTTGTTCTGTTGATAAGGGTTATGTGACCGTTTTTAGTATGTTTTACTAAATTTTCACACGTATTTCGGCCTATTTTTCCTGTTCCGAATAATAGGATGTTTTTGTTTCCGATGTCTTCTACATTTCGGATAATATATTGAACTGATGCAAACGAAACGGATGTTGCACCAGAAGAAATTTCAGTATCTGTTTTGATTTTTTTACTCGCCTGAATAACGGAGTTTACTAAACGATCCAGGAATGTATTCACAAGACCTTCTAATTTACTATGATTAAAAGCAATTTTAATTTGGCTGATGATTTCAAAATCACCAAGGATCTGACTGTCTAAACCTGTTCCTACGCGAAACATGTGATTAATAGCTTCCTGATTTTTATAGATATAAGCAACTTCCTGAAATTCTTCTACGGAACCTTTGCTGTTTTCGCAAAGTAATTTGATTAACTCATAAGGATGGTTGGCAAAACCGTAAATTTCAGTCCTGTTACAAGTAGAAGTGACGATTAATGACTGTATTCCTTCAGCTTTAGCCTGAACCAACAAATCAGATTGTGCTTTAGCATCTAAACTAAACTTTCCTCTAATTGTAGCATCTGCTTTTTTATAACTTAAACCTAAAGCGTAAAAAGTGGTGGTTCTGGACATGTTAAATTTTTCCATATTATACTTTCCTTAAAAAGTTCAACAAAATTATTACTAACTAATTTATAAAAACAACGCTAGAGGTACTTTTTATATCGCTATGGAATAAATTGATTCAAATTGGCAATTCTAAATAGTGTTTACTGCCGTTTATAATGATATCAGCCATTCGATAACTGGTTATATATACTTATTCTAAATAATAACTTTGTTTTTGCTTTAAATGATATACGAAAAAATATCGCTATGGGTTCGGGGGAATGCTATGGAGATTTATAAATGATTCACTTTCATATTACTAATACAAATTATCACCTTAAAAAAGCATCATTTTAAATAAAAACGCTACCCGAAGGCAGCGTTTTTAATAACAGAATTATTTTTGAACTATCGGAGTTCTCAATGATTCTAATACAGCAACTACATCAGTATAAAGTTCTGTATTTGAAGCTACTCCATTTGCATTCGCAGCAGCACCAACATATCCTTCAAATTTTGTGTAATCTGCATTAGATGCTTTTGTTCCCATACGTGCATTAACAGCCGGATCATGAGCCGCAACCATATTCAAACCAGAATAAGTGTTTACTGCATTAGTTCCACCAGTGTTGAACGAAAAGAAATCTGTCAGATTATCTGATAATTTAGCAATGTTCGTAGATTGTGTAGTTCCGGTTTCAGCTAAAACCGGCGCAAAATGTGCTTGTAAGTTTCCAGCAGCGCCAGATTGCACATCAGCAACAATTAGACCGATAGTTGAGTTGACTACTTTACGGAAACTCAATCTTCCTGCCTCAATCATTTGTCCTGAATTATCCGGATCTGCAACCATTTTTGTTCCGCCTAATCTTTCATAAATAGAGGCTTTTACAGGCGGTGCCGGTGTGTCATCATCATTATTGCACGAAACCAAAGTTGCCGATGCAACAAGTAATACACTAAGTGTAATTTTAGAGAAATTTTTCATAATAAAAATATTAAAGGGTTAATTAAAAAATCGATTTACTTTCTGAGATAATTTATAGCTCATACTATTCTGATTTACAGGACAAACTTCTTTATTGGCCAAATTATCCGGCAAAATATAGCGTTGAGCGTCATATTGTCTTTTAGCCATTAATTGGTTGTATACCTTTTCAGAATTAGTGATTTTATTATTGTGGAAATAAACAACTACATTTCTTTTGACAATGATAGAGTCTGAGGTCAATCCTTTGATAGATCGTAAATCAGAACATATTTGTCTGGCCTGAAGAGAATCTATGTTTTCTTTAAAATCAATCCTGCTTACCTGTAGATTTGGACTTTCATAAACAGCCGGCTTGGCTGTAATAATGTGAAAAATAAAAATGGTAATAAATAACCCGGTAACTATTAGTAAAGCCCAAAGTCCTTTTTTTATTGTTTTGTTGATTTTCATATAGTTGATTTTTAAAATGATTGGATTTAAAAATTATATACGAATGCTTTTTTGGCTTGGTTTTATTTGAAAGGGCAAAAGGGTTAGTTTAGAATTATTTTAAATAACTCAAACGTTGTAGAGGGGATATAACAGGACTATATCAGAGTATTTTCTAAAATACCCTTGCTAAATTGAACCCAAAAAACACATCGCCTTTTGTCCAGTCACCGGTAGTTCTTCCAAGATATCCTGCTTCATCAATTCCTTGGGAACTGGTAAAATGCATTTGAAAAACGTGTCCTCCGGTTTCTAAATCAAAACCTATTGATAAGGGATTGTTATATAGTGAATTTGCAGATCTGTTGAGGTGTGCTGCATAATCGATATTTAGCGACCAGCGTTTCGCAAATTTATATCTTCCGCCAAAACCTACGGCATATTGTGAATTGCTTTGTTCCACATCTTCAACAAAATTTTGGTGAAAAAATGTTGGAACAACTTCTAAGGAAAGTCTTTCAGAAAGTTTTTTTGAAATTAATAACTGTGCTACATAAGTCAGCCTGCTTTTAAATTCAAGTTTTGGATACAGGCTTTCTTTTAATGTGTTATTAATAGACAAGCTATTAAATCCGGCCACAGTAAAAGGGAAACCGTCTTTAATTTGTGAAACTAAAGTATATTTTGTTGCAAAATCATAGGCGAATTCACTTCTGGCAGCACTTACATTGATTCCATTTGTTAATCCGTATATAAATTTTATTTGTGTATTGGCATTATCCAATCCGTAGAAACCTTCAAAACCATCTTGTACAGAACCAAAACGGTGCGCGACAACAAAATACAAATCGCCTTTTGCTGCCAGTTTTGTTGATTCCAGATTAACAATCTTCAGGGCTTTAAATGCAGAGGTAACTTTTTCATTTCGGACAGGAGTATCCATTCCGGACAATAAGTCTTCTTGGCAATAGGTCAGTAATGGAAATAAAAATAATAATAGAATGAGATTTTTCATGAGGTTGGTTTTAAAATGTTATTTGATTAGCGTACAACTGAAGATTGATCGATTTTGAATTCCTGCAATAAGTCATCGTATCCTAAAAACCTTCCTTTGATTTTTAGTATTTTACCTGATACAATGTCTTTTGGTAAACTGTCTTTGAATGTTGCAAATATTTTTTCACCAATAACGATTCCTTTACTTTCAGTGTCGATATTGGTAACCTGTGCGGTCAATTCAATGGTTTTGTCCTGATATTTTAGGAATGCCAGACTATCATTGGAAGTGAATTCTTTTTCGAGTCCGGAAACGGTTACAATATAATCCGCTGTTTCGGCATCAATATTCCTGTGTCCTTTATAAGTGTAGAAGTAAACCGAAATTCCAACTAGTAGTAAAAGAAGGATTGATAGAAGTATTTTTTTTTTCATAGCTGTTTTTTTAGTGCTTAAATTATCTACGTTAAAAAGTATCTATTGGATTTGAACAATAAAATAGGCGTTCCTCAAAATCTATATCATTCATTTCAACGTATATGCTTTAGAAATGCTTTTATACTTCGTTTTACTTTATAAAATCATTCACTCTTTATAAACTAAAAACCAATCGTTATGAATTTAAAAACCTTTTTCGCCGTTTTATCATTTGCTTCAGTTCTCGTGAGTTGTACCGATGATAACCCAAGTACTTTAATTGATACTCCGCCAATTACAGGTGTGGCTACATACAATCAGAATGTGAAATCTATTATTGATAATAACTGCATTGTATGTCATGCAACAGTTCCTAAAAATGGCGCACCTATGTCATTGGTTACGTATGACCAGGTAAAAAATGCGGTTTTAAATCGTGGGTTACTTACCCGCATATCTTTAGAAAATGGCAATAGCTCATTAATGCCTAATGGTGGGCCAAGATTGCCACAAGCAACAATAGATATTGTTAAAAAATGGAACGAAGATGGATTATTAGAACAATAATCTAACACAATATGAAAAAAACTTTACTAATACCCCTACTATTGTCTTCATTTTTTGTTTTTGCACAGGAAAAAGCAATAACGAAATCGGGAACAATAACTATTGAAGCTTCTGTACCTTCTTTTCAACCCGTCAGGGGAACCAATGCCAATGTAACTTTTGTCCTAAACGAAAGAACAGGAGAAATTGCAAGCCTCGCTTTGATGAAAGGCTTCGATTTTGAAATGGCTTTGATGGAAGAACATTTCAATGAAAATTATATGGAAACTAATGAATTTCCAAAAGCAGTTTTCAGAGGAAAAATAGAAAAATTTGACACAAACAGTCTGACTGGGGATTATCAGGATTATGTCATAAAAGGAAAATTAGAACTTCATGGTAAAACCAAGGATGTTACCGCTAATGCAAAAATTACCAAATCAGGTTCCCGAATCACGCTTCTCGCAGATTTTTCAGTAAATACAAGTGATTTTGATATCCCGATTCCATCACTTATTAAATATAAACTGGATAATAAAGTCAATATTGAAGTTATTGCTGTTTTTAAATAAATGCCGAGGATAAATACCTTATAATACACAAAGGGAACTTTAATATAAAAACAAAATCATGAAAAAAATCATACTCTTAATAATGCTATCTGTTTCTGCTGTTGGCTTTTCTCAGGAAAAAATGATCAGTAAAACAGGAAAGATAACTTTTGAAGCCTCTGTTCCTTCTTTTGAAGAAGTGATGGCAACCAACAGCAATGTTACTTTTGTTATGAATACCACTACAGGAGAAATTGCAAGTTTAGCCTTAATGAAAGGATTTCGGTTTAAAGTTGCTCTGATGGAAGAACATTTCAATGAAAATTATATGGAGAGTGACCAATATCCAAAGGCAATATTTAAAGGTAAAATAGAAGGATTTGATATAAACACCCTAACGACAAGTCCTAAAGATTTTGTTATCAAAGGTAAATTAGAACTTCACGGAAAATCAAAAGACATTTCCAATACAATAAGAATAAGCAAATCGGGATCAGGAATTAGTATTTTGTCTAATTTTGATGTAATAGCCAGTGATTTTAATATTGTAATTCCTTCACTCGTTAAAAGCAAGATTTCCAATACAATAAATGTTCAAATTGTCGCCATTTTAAAATAATATGCCAAAACAATAAAGATTTTATAAATTTAGGAGCAAGTAAAGGATAAACCATCAAAAAGATTTAATTTTGAAAGGCCAATTATTCGTTTTGTAAAAAACGGCAATAGTAACTAGAAAGTAAATCAAAAATGGAGGAAGAAATAAAAATTGAGGACGACTTTACGCTTATTCGTTTTCAAAACGACAGTTCAGAACCTTTTTTTGCACAACGTGAAGTAGGGAGCGGTTTGATACAATTTCATTTCGGACTAAAGGGCAATGCCAAATTTTTGTTCAATCAGGGCAATTATGCTCTAGAATTGAAAGAAGAAAAATCGCTGCTTTTATACAATCCACAAAAAGAATTGCCGCTAAATTTAGAACTCACCCCAAATTCGTGGGTAATATCCGTAATTGTATCGATCAAAAAATTTCATGCACTGTTTTCTGCAGAAGCGGATTATATTACTTTTTTAAGTGCTGATAATAAGGACAAAAAATATTATAACGAAGGAAATATAAGTCCGTCAATGGCAATTGTGCTGAGTCAGGTATTTCATTATAACCTGCATCCATCGATAAAAAATCTTTATTACAAAGGAAAAGGATATGAATTACTGAGTTTGTATTTTAACAGGACCGAAGATCCAAATGCAGAGCAGTGTCCGTTTTTAATTGATGAGGACAATGTTTTGAAAATTCGAAAAGCCAAAGAAATCATTATCGCCAATATGGCCGAACCTCCGGGATTGCAGGAACTGGCTGATGAAATTGGTTTGAATATCAAGAAACTTAAAATGGGTTTTAAACAAATTTACGGCGATACTGTTTATGGTTTTTTGTTTGATTACAAAATGGATTTCGCCAGAAAACTACTTGACAGCGGCTCCTATAATGTAAACGAAGTAGGATTGAAAATTGGCTACAGCACCGGAAGTCATTTTATTGCTGCATTCAAGAAAAAATTTGCTACGACACCAAAAAAATATCTGATGTCTATTAATACAAATGTGTAGTTTTTTCTTTGTTAAATTAAAAGAGTATGGAATATTTATACGATGATTATATTTTAGAATTATCTAAAAAATTTTCTTCAAGATTAGAAGATATTAAATCTGATTATAATTTTGATTTAGGAGATGAATTTGAAATTGCGATTTGTGAAATTTTACGTAATTTTTTACCAACTAAATATGGTATTTGTAGAGGTTTTGTCGTTAACAGTAAAGGACAAAAAGCTGGAGATGATATTATTATATATGACCAATTGGATTTTCCAACAATTAGAACAAATAAAAAAGACGATTATTCTAGAAAAGAAAATATTCCAATTGAAGCAGTTTATGCTTACATTGAAGCAAAACATACTTTAACTAAAGAAAGTTTTGAAAAAAGTGTATATCAAATCGGAGAAGTAAAAAAATTGTGTCAAACAAGAAAGAAAACTGATCTTTATCAAACAGATGCTTTAGTAGGAAATTATGTTGACCGAGGAAATATTTTGGAGCATCTGCCGAAATATAGAAATCCGATCTTAACTATAATTATGAGTAGGTATTCATCAAATATTGAAAATAAAAAATCAGAAAATGAATTAGAAACAAAAGAATTTTTAAATTCTTTTCATAATATATTTCCTTCTGATAGCTCTTGTCCTGAATTAGTCGTTTCTGGAAAAGATAATATTTTATCAGTTGGATATATAAATGAACAAGGTGAATCAATTGGGACACTTTTTTATCCTGACAATGGTTTTAAAGTTGGTTATGAAAATCTAATGACAAAAGATTTAGCTTTTGGTGTTTTTCTTTCACATTTAATGGCATCGCTGAATTGGGTTAGATTAGGAAGCATGCCTTGGATTGAGATTCTTAATCAAGCAAGGAGCAAGATCATAATTTAGTCATCAATTTTATATATCAAAACATAAATAAAAAATAACATTTATCATATTTCCACGAAGTTGATCAAACTACTTTTGACAAAAATTTAAACTAACAAATGCTTAAAGCCTAAAGCTTAAAGCCTAAAGCAAAAAAATAATGAAAGGCGTATTATTAGTAAACTTAGGATCTCCAGAAAGTCCAACACCAAAAGATGTAAAACCATACTTAGACGAATTTTTAATGGATAAGTACGTGATCGATGTCCCGTATTTGTTAAGGGCATTATTGGTTCGCGGCATTATTTTAAGAAAAAGACCGGAAGAATCTGCGCATGCTTATGCCAAAATATGGTGGGACGAAGGCTCTCCTTTGGTAGTTTTGTCTGAAAGAATGCAGAAAAAAGTACAGCCTTTGGTAAATGTACCAATTGCTTTGGCAATGCGTTACGGAAGCATGACCATCGAAAAAGGGCTTCAGGAATTGCATGATAAAGGAGTTACAGAAGTTTTGCTTTTTCCTTTGTATCCGCAATATGCGATGGCTTCGACCTTTACAATTTTAGTAAAAGCCGAAGAAATCCGTAAAAAGAAATTCCCAAACATGACTTTTACAGATGTTCCGGCATTTTACAACAAACCGGATTACATCAAAAATCTTGCAGATTCCATTCAGAAACATTTAGTTGGCTATGATTATGACCATTTGTTATTCTCGTATCACGGAATTCCGGAACGTCATATCCGCAAAACAGATATCACCAAATCGCATTGTAAAATTGACGGCTCCTGCTGCAACACGCCTTCGCCGGCGCACGCTTTTTGCTACCGTCACCAATGTTATGAAACAACAAAACAAGTCGTAAAACTATTAGGAATTCCTGAAGATAAATGCAGCCTGACTTTTCAATCCCGTTTAGCGGGAGACAAATGGTTAGAACCATACACCGATGTTGAAATTGATAAAATGCCAGGAAAAGGAATTAGAAATCTGGCAGTTGTAACACCGGCTTTCGTTTCAGATTGTTTGGAAACTCTGGAAGAAATCGCCATGCGTGCGAAAGAAGATTTTGAAAAAAACGGGGGAGAGAATTTCTTTGCAATCCCATGTTTAAATGATGATGATGAATGGTGTGAAACCGTTGGGAACTGGATTAATGATTGGGCGAAATAATTTTAAACATTGTATATAAATGATATTTGAAATTCCTTACAATGAAAAAACAACAAGATCACAAGCTAAATTACTTTTCGATTTACATTGGAAATCTTTGCTTAAGAAAAATAATGTAAATCTTTATATTGGTTTGATTCTTATTTTATTGGGGATTTCTATTGTTGTAGGTCAGGACAATTTGGGTTATATTTTTGTTGCAGGTGGAATTCATTATCTAATAAATTTTGTTAATTATCTGTTTTATTATAGAAAAACAAAAAAGAAATACTTTGATCTTATTGATGAGAATATTGCTGAATATCTCTTAAATGATGAAATGAATGTTTGGCAGCTTTTAGAAGATTGTTTTTGTTATACAGATTTTAAGTTAGACTTAAAAATAAAATGGAACGCTTTTAAAACCGTTAAAGTAATAGATGATATTATGATATTGGAAATCAGCAGTAATGTTGCTTCTAATTTTATACTTGAAAAACACGAAGTCGGTAATGAAAACTTCGAAAAGATTATAGCTTTTGTAGAAACAAAAATTAAAAGAGATGGAATACTATAACTACTTAAAATCATTACACATCATTTTCGTATTAACTTGGTTTGTGGGATTGTTTAATATAGTGCGCCTTTTTGTATACCAAATTGAAGCGAACGACAAACCATCACCTGAAAAGGAAATCCTGCAGGCGCAATTCAAAATAATGAGTTACCGGTTGTGGTATATTATTACCTGGCCATCAGCAATTCTGGCGAGTATTTTTGCTTTTTGGATGCTGTTTTTTACCGATTTGGGGAATGCGTGGCTCAAAATGCCATGGATGCATATTAAATTAGGTTTCGTTTTCCTTTTATATTTGTATCATCTAAAATGCCATCAGATTTTCAGACAATTACAAAACGATGAAGTAAAATATTCAGGCAATTATATGCGTTTGTTTAATGAAGGCGCCACAATTATCCTTTTTGCAGTAGTCTTTTTGGTTGTTCTAAAAAGTGCCTTTAATTGGATATTCGGCGTTGTTGGCATCATTTTATTCTCTGTTTTACTAATGCTGGGCTATAAATTTTATAAAAGAATAAGAGAAAAAAAGTAATTAGTAAAAAGTGATTAGTTATTAGCTTTTAAGATTTTACCAATCACTAATTACTATTCACTAATCACTATAATATGAAGAACTTCAAAATGTCAATGCTTTCACTACGGATCAGGATTTTCCTGTCGATGATCGTATTGATTGTTGTAGCCTCTTTTTTATTGGCTTCCATTTCAATCATTCAGTTTAAAAATGAAGCCAAAGAATACCATCAGGAACGTCTGGAACGTAAGGAAAATGCGGTAAAAGAGCACATTAATTATGTCCTCAATACAACAACTTACCCTTTGAAAACAGGTAATCTGGATTTGATTTTTAAAGATAAAATCCACGAGTTAGCCCAGATCCACAAAATCGAAATCAATATTTACAGCCTTAAGGGAAAACTATTAAAATCATCCAAAGAATCTTTTGCCGTTGATAAAGTAGCTCCGCCAATTCCGGAATATATTCTAAAATTAGTGCGTTCTTCTATCGAAAAACGATTTGTAGATATTAAAACCATCGACGGTATTAAAAACAGATCCTCTTATAGTTTGATTAAAGATGAGAAATTCAAACCATTGGGAATTTTAAATCTTCCTTATCTGGAAGATGATGGTTATTATGACAACGAATTAAATACTTTCCTTATTCGTTTAAGCCAGGTATATTCCTTTATGCTGATTGTGGCTTTTGCCCTGGCTTATTTCCTTTCGACTTACATCACAAAATCCTTAAAAACAATTTCCGACAGACTGGAAGAAACCAATTTAGATCAGAAAAACGAGAAAATTGTGTTGGAGGCGAACAGTAAGGAAGTCAATTTCCTGATCAAAGCTTATAACGGAATGGTCGATAAACTGGAAACCAGCGCCATCAAACTAGCCCAAAGCGAGCGTGAAGAGGCATGGCGTGAAATGGCAAAACAAGTGGCGCACGAAATTAAAAACCCGCTTACGCCGATGCGGTTAACCGTCCAGAGTTTTCAGCGAAAATTCGACCCCAATGACCCTGATGTCAAACAGAAAATGAACGATTACTCTGAAACGCTGATTCAGCAAATTGATACAATGACTGCTGTAGCTTCGGCATTTTCTAATTTTGCATCCATGCCCGCACAGCAAAATGAAACATTAAATGTTGTAGAAGTGGTGGAGCTGGCCCTGGATATTTTTAATGAAGAGTATATTTCTTTTCAAAGTGACGAAGAAGAAATCATTTCCAAAATGGACCGTACTCAGCTGATCCGCGTAATTACCAATCTCGTTAAAAATGCAACGCAGGCTATTCCGGAAAGCCAGTTTCATAAATCAATTATGGTTACGGTAAAACGCATTGATGATCATGTTGAAATTGCCGTAAGTGACAACGGAATCGGGATTCAAAAGTTGGATACTCGTAGAATTTTCGAACCAAAATTCACGACCAAAACAAGTGGAATGGGCCTTGGACTCGGAATTATAAAAAACATCATCGAAAATTACAAAGGAACAATTACCTTTGATTCAGCTTACGGAAAAGGAACCACATTCACGGTTTCCCTTCCAATTACGAATTCTTAAATCACCGTCATGAACTACGAAAATATTATAATTTCTATCGAAGAAAAAATAGGAACGGTAACCATAAACCGACCTGAAAAACTAAATGCCCTGAACAAGGCAACCATCAGCGATTTGAGTAAAGCAATCAAACTATTAGCGAAAAATGATGAGGTTCGCGTGATAGTTTTAACTGGAAGCGGGGAAAAAGCTTTTGTGGCCGGAGCCGATATTTCAGAATTTGCCAGTTATACGATTGCTGAAGGTGCTGAATTAGCAGCAGAAGGACAAGGAACGTTATTTGATTATATAGAAAATCTTAAAAAGCCGGTTATAGCAGCCATCAATGGCTTTGCATTAGGTGGCGGACTGGAATTGGCAATGGCGTGTCATTTCAGAATTGCTTCGGATAATGCCAAAATGGGATTGCCGGAAGTTTCTTTAGGATTGATTCCGGGTTACGGAGGAACACAGCGTTTACCACAATTAGTGGGTAAAGGACGTGCGATGGAAATGATCATGACTGCAGGAATGATTACTGCCGAAGAGGCAAAACAATACGGTTTAGTAAATCATGTAGTTGCACAAACAGAATTGATTAGTTTTACAATTCAAATTGCTCAAAAGATTATTAAAAATGCTCCTTTTGCCATTAATAAGGCCATTAAAGCGATCAATGCTAATTACACCGACGGTAAAAATGGTTTTGAAACCGAAATAAAATCATTCGGAAAATGTTTCGGAACACAGGATTTTAAAGAAGGAACAACTGCCTTTTTAGAAAAAAGAAAAGCTGAATTTACAGGGAAATAATAAAAAAACATCATGTCTTACGAACCTATATTCGCTCTTTTTTGCCAACGCGTAAAAGAAAGCATTCAAAGCGGCACTTTTGCCAAACTTACCTTAGCCAAAACCATTGGCGATACGGAAATTAAAAACATCTATTTCAGATTGGTTCTGAATGAAGATGATTCTTATTCTGTTTCATTGACAACCCGCTACAAAACCGAAGAAATTGAAAGTATCCACACTTTAGACGAAGCTTTATTACTTTTGGCAACGTATATCAAAAATCCGTTTTTGACTGCTCTGCTTTTTACTACCGACAATGATCTGACTTTCAAAGTCAACAAAAAAAATGCAGGCAGTATTATTGAGCAACCGCCAACTTTTAAAAATGCGTCGCCAGTAATGCTGGAAATGGTTGAGAAAGGAATTGTATGATATTGATTTTATTTAAAATTTAAAAACAGTATGGATACCGAGACAAAAGAAATACTATGGAAACAATTTGGAGGAACAATCGATATGCTGGAAAGTGCAATTGT
Source organism: Flavobacterium sp. (assembly GCF_039930565.1). Taxonomy (GTDB): domain Bacteria; phylum Bacteroidota; class Bacteroidia; order Flavobacteriales; family Flavobacteriaceae; genus Flavobacterium. Next base: position 32,987 of record NZ_JBDTTP010000022.1, read on the forward strand.
TGTTTGTCCTGATCATTTTTGGGTCAAAAATAATTTTTGGTATGCTGTTTATCATGCTATATTCTATCTCGATTATTATTCCTCTAAAGAACCAGATTCATTTGTTCCGCCTGAACCTTTTACGTTATCGGAATTTGATCCAACAGGAATTTTGCCTGAAAGGGTTTATTCTAAGGAAGAAATTATTAGAATATCTTGAGTTCTCACGTAAAAAAAGCTTTTTCTTAATTGATGGTTTAACAGATGAAACTGCAAAACAAAGATTCATCAACGCATACAGAAATTATAGCATTTTCGAAATGATATTGTATAATATGAGGCACGTTCAGCATCATGTTGGTCAACTAAATTTGTTACTCAGACAAAACGCAGATGATGCTGGAAAATGGGTTTCACAAACAGATAAAAAATATTAAGAGAGGCAATTATTATCCTGTTGAATAAAAATATCCGCAAAGACATAAAGTTTCTGCGGATTTCTTTTATGTTGATATTCTAAAGCAGCTTTACAAACAGGTTAGAAGCAATTTTATTGGAAATCGACAATTCCCTTTTGTCAACTTTTATCCTTACGGATAAATCGAAAGATTCTTTAGATAGAAATTCGATTTTAGAACCTAAAGCGATTTCCTGCTTATCCAGATATTTCAGGAATTCGGAAGAAGTGTCTTTTACTCCCACACAAATACCGATTTGATTCTCAGATAATTCAGAAAGCAAGTGTTTTTCGATTTTGATGATTCTTCCATTCGCATCCGGAATAGGATCTCCATGAGGATCTTCCGTTGGATTTCCCAAAAAATCATCCAGACGATTGATTAGCTGTTCAGATTTGATGTGCTCCAGCTGTTCGGCAATATCATGCACTTCATCCCATGTAAAATGAAGTTTTTCTACTAAAAAAACTTCCCATAAACGATGTTTCCTAACAATCATTTTAGCGGATAGGATTCCATTTTCTGTTAAAGAAACGCCTTGGTATTTTTTATAATTCACCAAATCCTTTTCAGAAAGTTTTTTCAGCATATCCGTTACTGAGGAAGCTTTGGTTTCCATCATTTCCGCAATAGCGTTTGTGCTTACTTCAGCATCATTTGAAGCCGTAAGATGATATATGGCTTTAAGATAATTTTCTTCTGAAAAGGTCATTTGATATTAGATTTTAGACTGTTTATTTTGGACTTCAGACGAAAGAAACCTTTGTTCCTTTTTACCTTGAAAACTCGTCACTCTAAAAAGAGTCTATTTTTTTACAATCAGCAAAGGTATCGAAATTTTATGTCTCAGTTTGTCTACGGTTGTACCAAATAAAATATCTTTTAATCCAGTGTGGCCGTGCGTTCCCATTACTAAAATATCAAAATTTCCTGCATTGATAACCTTCGGAATCACGTTGTTGGGTTTTCCAAAACCAAGTTCTGTTGCAATTCGGAAGCCCTTCTGCGAAAGCATCTCTTTATATTCCAATAATAATTTTTCGTCAATAGTCGTTTCATGATCATCAACATGGCCTCCGTACATCAATGCTCCAACGGTTTCCACGACATGAATCAGAGTGTATTGTGCATCAATCCCGCCTAATTCGAAGGCATTGTTAAGTGCAGCTTCATCTGCTTTAGAAAAATCTACGGAAATAGCGATATTTTTCTTATTATAAGTTTCTTTTGGAATGTATTCCAGTTTTAAATGATGAGGGGAATGATTTTCAATCGATTTTGCTCTTGCTATAAAAGGTTTGAAGACGATATAAAGAAGCAATGCAAGAAAACCAAAAGCAAGAGGGACAACAGTCAGCCAAAGAATGATAGGATGACTGGCACTTTCAAGCCATGAAGTGATTTCATCATAAACCAATTTGGCATTCAGCGAGACAATGATCAAAGCGATGATCCAGGCAGCAAACTGAGTGGTTTTGGAAATATGAAAACCTTTCATTTTGGTTTTATCACTCACAAAATGTATCAGCGGAATAATAGCAAACCCTAATTGCAAGCTCAGAATCACCTGACTCAGAATCAATAATTTTCCGGTAACGCTTTCTCCATAAATCAAAATCACAATAACAGCCGGAACAATGGCGATTACACGGGTAATAATGCGTCGCACCCAAGGCTGTATTCGGAGATTCAGATAACCTTCCATCACAATCTGGCCCGCCAGCGTTCCTGTAATGGTGGAACTTTGTCCTGCAGCAATCAACGCAACAGCAAATAAGATGGGCGCCCATTTGGTTCCCAGTAAAGGTTCTAAAAACTGATGTGCATCCTGAATTTCGGCAACCTGAAACATACCGTTTCTGTAAAATGTGGCTGCAGCCAGAATTAAAATCGCGGCATTAACAAAAAACGCCAGATTAAGAGCAATAGTTGAATCGATAAAATTGTATTTCAGGGCCTGTTTGATCCCTGCCGGACTACGGTCAAACTTTCGTGTCTGAACCAATGAAGAATGTAAATATAAGTTGTGAGGCATTACCGTTGCGCCAATAATTCCGATAGCGATATACAAAGCAGCAGAACTTGGAATGGAAGGAATCAGTCCGTACATCACTTTGTCAAGTTCCGGTTCTGCAAAAATCATTTCGAAAACAAAAGAAAATCCAATGATAACAACCAAAACAATAATAAAAGCTTCCATTTTACGGATTCCTTTATTAATTAGGAAAAGCAATAAAAAAGTATCCAAAACGGTAATCAATACACCTTCAATAAGGGGAATGTCGAAAAGAAGATTGATTCCGATTGCCATTCCTAAAACCTCAGCCAGGTCACATGCTGCTATGGCAATTTCGGCTAAAAAATATAAAATGTAATTGATTCCTTTGGAGTAGGTTTCTCTCGATGCCTGTGCAAGATCGCGTTGAGTAACAATTCCGAGTCGGGCGCTTAAACTTTGCAGTAATAATGCCATTAAGTTACTCATCAGCAAAACCCAAAGCAGGGAATAACCAAACTGACTACCGCCGGCAATATCTGTAGCCCAGTTTCCGGGATCCATATAACCCACACTCACCAAATATGCGGGACCTAAAAAGGCTAATATTTTTCTGAATCCTGTTTTTTTATGCTCTGTAGCAACGGATTGGTTTACCTCATCTAAAGATCTTGTCATTGTAAAATCATATTATTTGAACAAATATATATAAAAATTGTATTTGTATAATAATTTTTTTAGGCAAGTCTAAATATTGGGATTTGAATTTATGCAATTTGGGCATAATCCTGACAACGTAAAGTTTATCTCTTTCACTTTATAATTATGGGGCATGATATAACTCGGTTTGACATTTTCGAGGCAGGTAATTTCATGACAGTTCTCACAACTGAAATGAGCATGGTTATGAATGTGTACACGCTGATGCGTATGATTGCATTTTGCATATTTTACAGTCCCGTCCTGATTCGAAATTTTATGGATGATGTCATCATTTACCAAACGATCTAATATTCTGTAAATGGTAACTCGATCACATAAACCTTCCGTTTGTTTTTGAATTTCTGCATGTGAAAGCGCAGTTTTAGATTGACCAAAAATCTCTAAAATGGCTGTTTTTGCTGTAGTATTACGAGATATCTTCATAGTTTTTGTTTTAAAAAATATTATTGCAATAATGTTGCATTTAAAATAATCTTGTATATTTGCAACAAAACTGCATTAAGCAAATATACAAGAAAATGAAGAAAACTATTGCTCCTTTATACGATATTTTAGGAATTTCCAACGCTACAATTTGCTTAGTACATTGTTTGATTTTTCCGCTTTTGGCAATCCTTCCATTAAGCTTAATTCACAATTCTTATATTGATTTTGTTTTTGCTTCAATAGGTCTTTTTGCAGTTTTCAAAATTATAAAAGAATCCAGTCTTTTGATATCAAGTATTCTTATTGTTTCGATGGTTCTTATTTGGATAAGTGTTTTGACAGAATTTTTTCTGGATGTTCATCTCAATTTAATTCTTATTGGTGGAATAGGAATGGTTATCGGTCATTTTTTGAATTACAAATCACATAAAAATAGAAATTATGATACAGCAAAAACATTTTGAGGTTATTATCGTTGGAGGAAGTTACAGCGGTCTTTCGGCAGCAATGAGTCTTGGCCGCTCTTTGAGAGAGGTTTTAGTTATGGATAGTGGTTTGCCTTGCAACAGACAAACACCACATTCGCATAATTTCATTACGCATGATGGAGAAACCCCCGCTGCCATTTCGGCAAAAGCCAAATTACAGGTTGTGTTTTATAAAACAGTTCAATTTTACAGCGGATTGGCAGTTGAAGCTGTTAAAATACAAAATGGATTTGAAATTAAAACAGAATCCGGAGATGTTTTTACTTCTAAGAAGATCTTATTTGCTACGGGAATAAAAGATTTAATTCCTGAAATCAAAGGTTTTGCTGAATGTTGGGGAATTTCAGTTTTACATTGCCCGTATTGTCACGGCTATGAAGTGAAAGGTGAAAAAACAGCTGTTTTAGCCAATGGCGATATGGGATTTGAATTTGTAAAAATGATTTCGAACTGGACAAAAGATTTGAGATTATTAACAAATGGTAAATCGACTTTAACTTCTGAACAAAAAGTAATACTTGAAAAACATGAAATTGAAATACTTGAAGACGAAATTGATTCATTCCTTCATGAAAATGGAACTATTCAGGAAATTGTTTTCAAAAATCAATCTAAAATTTCAATAAAAGCTATTTATTCAAGATTACCCTTTTTTCAGCATTGTTATTTACCGGAAGTTTTAGGCTGCGAATTGACGGAAATGGGTTTATTGAAAGTCGATATGATGCAAAGAACAACTATTCCTGGAATTTATGCCAGTGGCGATAGTATAATTCAGGCAAGATCGGTTGCAATGGCTATTTCTTCCGGATCTTTTGCGGGCGCTTCAATTAATAAGGAGCTTATCGACCAAGTATTTATTTAAGTTTTCAAGCACATTTTTTAGTTTGGGTCATTAAACCATAAGTTATTGAAGAAAATATAAGTCTAGCTCCGGAACTTAAATTTCTTATAAAAAGTTCCAACTTTCTACACTTAAAATACTCATTTGAAGTTTTTAGGCTCATAAATTTTGTTTATCGAATTTAATTTTTAGATTTGTCTAAAATTAATTTTAATAATAATGAAATATTTATTTTTGACAATTATGATATTTTCTGGAAAAATGCTGTATTCGCAAACTATTTCCGGAGAAGTAAATAGAAATAATGAATCACAGCTGATAAAAATTAGATTATTAGATACAGAATTTAAAACAGAAGCAGATAGTTTAGGCAATTACAAACTGGAAAATGTTCCGCAGGGAAATTATAAAATTCAGATAACCTCAATGGGATTCAAACCCATAATCCAAAAGATTTCAATTAAAGAAATTGAAAATCTGAATCTTGATTTTCAATTAAAAGATAATGATAATGAACTGAATGAGGTTGTTGTTTCCGGAACCTTAAAAGCTGTAAAACGTCTGGAAAGTGCTGTGCCGGTTGAGGTTTATTCGCCGGTTTTCTTTAAAAGAAATCCAACTCCGAGCATATACGAAGCACTGCAAAATATCAACGGAGTTCGGCCACAGCTCAATTGCGGCGTTTGCAATACTGGTGATATTCACATAAACGGATTGGAAGGACCGTATACTTTGGTTTTAATTGACGGAATGCCGATTGTGAGCAGTCTTTCAACAGTTTACGGATTATCCGGAATTCCGAATTCATTAGTGGAAAGAATCGAAATCGTAAAAGGTCCGGCTTCATCATTGTATGGAAGTGAAGCTGTTGGTGGTCTAATCAACATTATTACCAAAAACCCAACAAATGCCCCAATTTTTTCTGCGGATTATTTTACAACTTCTTATTTTGAAAGCAATCTCGATTTGGGGGTGAAGTTTAAGGCTGGCAAAAAAGCTACTTCAATTTTAGGAGTAAATTATTTCAATTACGATCAGCTCATCGATAAAGATCAAGATAATTTTACAGATGTAACGCTTTCAGAAAGAATTTCGGTTTTTAATAAATGGAATTTTCAGCGAAATAATAACAGATTGTTTACCATTGCAGCGCGCGGTATGTACGAAGATCGCTGGGGTGGAGATGTTCGTTGGGAAAAGAAATTCCGCGGAGGCGACGAAATTTACGGTGAAAGCATTTATACCAAACGTGGCGAATTGATAGGAACTTACCAATTGCCTTTTGAAGAAAAATTAATGCTTTCGTTTTCCGGAAACGTGCATTATCAGGACAGCCGTTACGGAACAACATCGTATATCGCCAATCAAAAAATAGGATTTTTGCAATTGACCTGGGATAAAAAGATTGGTAGAAATGATTTTCTGGCAGGAATTGCAATTCGCTACACATATTATGATGACAACACAGCTGCAACCAAAGAAGCAGAAAGTACGTGGCTGCCCGGAATTTTTGTTCAGGATGAAATTACCATTTCTCCAAAAAGTCAGGTTTTGTTGGGAGCGCGTTACGATTATAACTCCATTCATGGTTCGATTTTTACACCGAGATTGGCTTATCGTTTCAAAGCAAATGATAATAGCATTTTCAGATTGAACGCCGGAACTGGTTTCCGTGTTGTGAATCTTTTTACCGAAGATCACGCAGCACTTACAGGTTCTCGTGATGTTGTGATTGCGAATAATTTAAATCCGGAAAAATCCATAAATGCAAATCTGAATTATATTCAAAAAATAAATTTTACAAACGGCACTTTTATCGGAATTGAAACAACGGCTTTTTATACGGGGTTCAGTAATAAAATCATCTCCGATTATGAAACGGATCCGAATAAAATCATTTACGACAACATCAATGGTTACGCCATAAGTCAGGGAATCAGCACAAATGTTGATGTCAATTTTCCATCTGGATTAAAAATGATTGTCGGGGCGACTTTATTAGATAATAAAAATGTAGAAAACGGTATTTCAGAAAAGCCATTTTTAACGGAGAATTTCACTTCAACATGGAGTGTTTCCTATAAATTGAAATCCCTGAGTTTATTGGTAGATTACACAGGAAATGTTTACAGTCCGATGAAACTGCCTTTACTGAACGAATACGATCCCAGAAATCCGAAGTCACCGTGGTACAGCATTCAGAACATTCAGTTTACCTATTTTGGATACAAGAATTTTGAATTTTATGGAGGAATAAAAAATCTTTTGAATTTTACTCCAAAGCAAAATAATCCGTTTTTGATTTCGAGAGCGAATGACCCTTTCGATAAAAAGGTGCAATACGATTCGGCCGGAAAAGTATTGGTAACGCCTGATAATCCGTATGGTTTGACTTTTGATACGACTTATGTTTACGGACAAAACCAGACCTTTCGCGGGTTTTTCGGATTGCGATATAATTTTAAATAAATGTTTAAACACATAGATAAACATAGTTTTTTCTCTTTTTGATTAGGTTAAATAAATGACAAATCATTTACAGATAGCTATGTGTTTTTTAAATTAGTGAAACGCCTTTTTACGCTCTGAAATCTATGTTTCTATGTGTTTAAATAACTTTTTATTCAATTACAAGCTCCCAATAAATGAAAAAACTAATGATACTTATCTTCTTCTTCGGAATAATTTCAGCGGGATTCTGCCAGCTTCAAAACAGAACATTCGAAGAAATAGAAGCTTTACAACAAATCCAAAAGCGAAAAACAATCGTTTTCATCCATGCCGATTGGTGTCAGTTTTGCCAGAGAATGAAAAGTACCACTTTCAAAAATCAGGAAATTATTGAAAGTCTGAACTCTAATTTTTATTTTATTGATTTTAATACCGGTGAAAAAAGAGACATTTCTTTCAATAAGCAAACATTTAAGTACGAGCCAACAGGGAATAATGTCGGCGTTCATCAACTGGCTTTGCAACTCGGAACAATGAACAATCAAATCGTTTATCCGGTTTTATGCGTTTTGAATGATCAAAACGAAATCATTCTGCAGTATAACAGTTACCTCAGTCCAAAAGATTTTAAACTGCTTTTAGAAAAATTGAAAGAATAAATTTCCGTATTTTTGAGGATGAATTCTTCGCAAATCCAACACTTCGACTATATTTTTACCGGAACCGGTTTAGCCGCTTTGATGACCGTTTACAAAATGGTATTGTCCGGAAAGTTCACCGACAAATCTATTTTGCTTTTGGATGAAAATGCCAAGAAAACCAATGACAGAACGTGGTGTTTTTGGGCTAAGGAAGAAACATTATGGAATTCTGTTATTTCAAAAAAATGGGATTCGGCTTTGTTTGCCAATGAAAACTTTCGAAGAAATTTAGAGCTAGATCCGCATCAATACAATCAAATTCGGGGATTAGATTTTTATAATTTTGTTTTTGAGACACTTTCAAAACATCCCAACATTACTTTTCTAAACGAAAAAGTAACCGATATCAACGAACTCGAAACCCATGTTTTTGTGGGCACGGAAGCCAATCGATATACCTGTGATTATTTATTCAACAGCATTTACACAAAAGCGATAGTTCAAAATCAAACTAAATATCCCGTTTTGCAACAGCATTTCATAGGCTGGTTTATAAAAAGTAATAATGAAATCTTCAATCCGGAACAGGCCACTTTCATGGATTTTTCGGTAGAACAAAGAGGAAATACAAGATTTATGTATGTATTGCCAACTTCTAAAACAGAAGCTTTGGTAGAATATACCTTGTTTTCTGAAAATTTACTTTCAAAAGAAGAATACGAAAATGAGATTCAGATTTACGTAAGAAATCTGGGAGCTGATCAATATGAAATTACCGAAAAGGAGCAGGGCAGTATCCCAATGACCTGTTATCCATTTTGGAAAAAAAACACAAAAAGAGTTCTGAACATAGGAACTGCCGGCGGCTGGACAAAAGCAAGTACAGGTTATACGTTTAAAAATTCAGATAAAAAATCATCGAAATTGGTTGAATTTCTTCAAAATAAAAACCCAAAAATGGCTGCTTTTCACAAAATAAATAAATTTTGGTTTTACGATTTATTGCTTTTGGATATTTTGTATCGTCATAATGAACTGGGAAGTTCCATCTTTTCATCTTTATTCAAAAAAGGAAATCCGGCTTTAATTTTTAAATTTTTGGATGAAGAAACCAATTTCATTGAAGACGTTAAAGTTATTCTAAAGTGTCCTAAACTTCCGTTTTTAAAAGCGTTATTTAGAGTGATTTTTCTTTCAAAACAAACTTAACCAAAAACAAAGCCTTTGAAAAATATTACTTTAGGAATCAGTCTTTTTTTTACTCTTTTATCTTATGCTCAAGTATCAACAAATAAAGCACATGATGCCATTGTTGAAGAATTTTTAACCAATTGTGCTGAAAAACATAATTATGGATTTGAAATGTCTGAATGGCAAGAGTGTCTTGATCAGGGTTTAAAAAAAGACAGCACTGTAGCTTATCTGTGGCAACAAAAAGCGATGCCTTATTTTAAATGCAAAAAATACGAAGTTGGTATGCCCTATTTAAATAATGCCGTTTTGTATAATAAACAGGAATGGCTTCCATATCGTGGCTTTATGAAATGCATTTTTACAAAGAATTATAGTGAAGCGATTATAGATTTTGAAGAATGCATAAAACTATATGGAAACGGATACAGAATGGATCACACCTATAGTTTTTACATCGGACTTTGTTATCTACAATTAAATGAATATGAAAAAGCCGAAAAACTTTTTGATGATTATGTTGCCGATATTTACAAAAACAGACAGCAACTAGAGCATCCTACAGCCTATTTTTATCAGGGAATTGCCAAATATGAGTTGAAAAAGTGGGAGGAAGCAATAGCTGTTTTTGATAAAGCATTAAAAATTTATCCACAGTTTTCAGATGTAAAGTATTATAAGGCAATTTGTTGGCTCAAACAAGGAAAGTCCAGGGAAGAAGCTATAGCTTTGATTAGTATTGCAAAAGAAGATGCTGCCATGGGATATACTATTAATGAAGATAATACTGTTTACGAGACGTATCCGTATCAAAAAAAGTTTAGTAAATAAAAAACTAAGTATTTTCAGGTTTTATTGACTTTCGACTTATGACTTTCAAACTTTCGACTTTCATCAATCCAACTATAACAAAACTTTATACAACAAATTAAGTAGTTGCAACTAAACTTTGTAACTTTGCAAATCAAAAGTAAAATTTAAAAGATAAAAATATGTATCCAGAAGAAATGGTAAAACCAATGCAGGCTGAATTGACATCTGCAGGTTTTCAAGATTTACATAGTGCTGACGCTGTAGATAATGCTATCAAAGCCGAAGGTACCACTTTAGTAGTTGTAAACTCTGTTTGCGGTTGCGCTGCAAGAAACGCACGTCCGGGAGCAAAAATGAGTTTAGAAGGTAGTAAAAAACCAGATCACTTAATTACAGTTTTTGCAGGTGTTGACAAAGAAGCGGTTGATGCTGCAAGACAGCATATGTTTCCTTTTCCTCCATCATCGCCATCTATGGCTCTGTTCAAAAACGGAGAATTGGTTCACATGTTAGAGCGTCATCACATCGAAGGTCGCCCGGCTGAACTAATCGCTGAGAATTTACAGGATGCTTTTAACGAGTTCTGTTAATTAATTTCGAGATGAAATAAATACAAAGACTGTCTATTTTTAGGCAGTCTTTTTTATTAGAAGCTATTCCGGCTGTACGCTATATCTTTCGTGCCGAACCCTGGCACAAAAGGATGCCGCAACCATCCGGGCTAAAAATCAGAAATACTAAGAGCTTTAAGTTCTAACTTAGAAACTTAGTATCTCAGAACCTTTGTCGCTTTAAGCCTTTTCCCTAACTTTGCACCTTCAAAATAATTTCTAAACTTAAAACTGTTTATAGCATGCAACTGTACAACACTTTGAGCGCAGAAGAAAGAGCCATTATCATTGATGATGCCGGTAAACAGCGACTAACGCTGTCTTTCTATGCGTATGCCAAAATTCAAGATCCCAAAAAATTTCGCGATGATTTATTTATAGCCTGGAATGCACTCGATGCTTTAGGCCGAATTTACGTTGCCCACGAAGGTATAAATGCCCAAATGAGTATTCCTGAAGAAAATCTGGAAACTTTTAGAGCCACTCTTGAGGTTTACGATTTCATGAAAGGCATCCGTTTGAATGAAGCGGTAGAACATGACGATCACTCCTTTCTAAAACTTACCATTAAAGTTCGGGACAAAATTGTTGCTGACGGTCTTAACGACGCAACTTTTGATGTTACCAATATCGGCGTTCACCTGAAAGCGAAAGAGTTCAACGAAATCCTTGAAGATCCAAACACCATTGTAGTAGATTTTAGAAATCACTATGAAAGCGAAGTAGGGCATTTTAAAAATGCCATCACTCCGGATGTAGAAACTTTCAGAGAAAGTTTACCCATAATTAACGAGCAGCTTCAAAATCACAAAGAAGATAAAAACCTGGTTATGTATTGCACAGGCGGAATTCGTTGTGAAAAAGCCAGTGCGTATTTCAAACATCAGGGCTTTAAAAACGTGTTTCAGTTAGAAGGCGGAATCATCAATTACGCCAAACAGCTTGAAGAAGAAGGTTTGGAAAGCAAATTCATCGGAAAAAACTTTGTATTTGATAATCGTCTGGGTGAAAGAATCACTGAAGATATTATTTCGCAATGCCATCAATGCGGAAAACCCTGCGACAATCACACCAATTGCGAAAACGATGGCTGCCATTTGTTGTTTATTCAGTGTGATGAATGCAAATCGGCAATGGAAAACTGCTGTTCGACGGAATGTCTTGAAATTATTCACATGCCTTTGGTTGACCAGGTTCGTTTAAGAACCGGAAAACAAGTAGGGAACAAAGTTTTCAGAAAAGGAAAATCGGAGAATCTAAAATTCAAGCACTCAGGTGAATTATCAGATACAGCCTTGGCAGCATCCGAGAAATCAGTTGATATCCGACAAAAAGTAAAAGTCAAAAAAGTATTGCTTGGTAAAGCCGAACATTATTATGTAAAAGCGAAAGTAGGACAGTTTACTATAGAAAATCAAGAGTTGAAAGTTGGTGACACAATCTTAATCTCAGGACCAACTACCGGTGATCAGGAACTGGTTTTAGAAAAATTTATTGTTGACGGAGTAGAAACTGCAGCGGCAAAAATTGGAGATAAAGTTACTTTTGAAGTTCCTTTTCGCATTCGTTTGTCAGATAAATTGTATAAAATTGTAAATTAGCACCAACTTAAGCTAATTTATATGCCTCATTCTTTTAATAAATTATGGATTCATGCCATTTGGGCTACTAAAAATCGTCAGGAATTAATTGATTTTTCAGTAGAAAACAAGTGCATAATTATATCCGTGAGGAATTAATTGAGCTTGGATGTCCCGTTAGAATCATCAATGGAATGCCAGATCACATTCATGCTTTGTTTTTATTAAATCCAAAAAAATCAATGGCAGATGTAATAAAGCAAATAAAAGGAAGTTCCTCACATTCTATAAATGGAGAAAATCTTATCCTTGAAAAATTTGCCTGGCAAACTGGTTATGCAGCTTATTCTGTAAGTGAATCTCAATTAGAGATTGTTTATAATTACATAAAGAATCAGAAACAACATCACCTAAAGAAAACGGGTCAAAATGAATTTTATGAATTTATAAAATTACATGGTTTGAACAATTCTGATGATTGATGATTTGAAATTTATCGAAGGATATTTTACCAATGATATTGTTTCCCACGGTTAAAACCTTGGGCAATGAATAACACGAGATCATAACCAACGGTTTCAACCTTTGAAAATTGTAAACGAAACATCCAATATGTTTCCTACGGTTGAAACCGCGGGCTATATGCACGCATATCCATAACCAACGGTTTCAACCGTTGGGAAATTGCAAATGAAATACCGATAATATGTTTCCTACGGTTGAAACCGCGGGCTATATGCACGCATATCCATAACCAACGTTTTCAACCGTTGGAAAATTGGAAACGAAATACCGATAATATATTCCTCTGTCGGGATGACAATAAAACCCAAAAAATAATTTCTGATTTTGATAAAGAAATAAAAAAACTCAAATAAAGGTTATTTAGCATAACGAACGATTTCTACCGCTGTATACTAAATACCACATAACTCGCATATAACCCACGGTTAAAACCGCAGCTAGCAAACGCAATCCATAAACAACGGTTTCAACCGTTGGAGGTGATGATAAAAAAGTTGAAGTCTAAAACACCCAAACACCTATTTTGGATCAATCAAAATAGGTTTTTTTATTTAACAGGGCTTTAGTTTTAATCGATAAAAAGCAAACTAAAAAAAATACTATCTTTACCGTTCAAACGTTTATGAACTTAAGTTGCACTTTCGCAACACTACATATAGAATTATGGCATGTACAAGTTGTTCAACCTCTGATGGCGGTGCGCCAAAAGGTTGTAAAAATAATGGGACTTGCGGCACCGACAGCTGCAATAAATTAACGGTTTTTGACTGGCTTTCAAACATGAGTCCATCCAATGGTGAGGCGATTTTTGATTGTGTTGAGGTTCGTTTTAAAAACGGGCGTAAGGAATTTTACAGAAATACCGAGAAATTAACTTTAAGTATTGGCGATATTGTAGCAACTGTTGCTTCGCCGGGACACGATATTGGAATTGTGACTTTGACAGGCGAATTGGTAAAAATTCAAATGAAGAAAAAAGGTGTCAATCACCAAAGTAATGAAATTCCTAAAATTTATAGAAAAGCATCTCAAAAAGATATCGACATTTGGTCTGTAGCACGTGATCGTGAAGAACCTATGAAAGTTCGTGCGCGTGAATTAGCAATTTCCCATAAGCTGGAAATGAAAATTTCGGATATTGAATTTCAGGGAGACGGATCGAAAGCTACATTTTACTACACAGCAAATGACAGGGTCGATTTCCGACTTTTGATTAAGGATTTTGCAAAGGAGTTCAGTACGAGGGTCGAAATGAAACAAGTGGGTTTCCGTCAGGAAGCGGCTCGTTTAGGAGGAATCGGTTCTTGTGGTCGTGAACTTTGCTGTTCGACCTGGCTGACTGATTTTAGAAGTGTCAATACCTCGGCAGCACGTTACCAACAGCTTTCTTTGAATCCACAAAAATTAGCCGGACAATGCGGAAAATTAAAGTGTTGCTTAAATTATGAGCTTGACACCTACATGGATGCATTAAAGGATTTTCCGGATTATGATACAAAATTAGTTACGGAAAAAGGAGATGCAATCTGCCAGAAACAAGATATTTTCAAAGGATTGATGTGGTTTGCCTACACCAATAATTTTGCCAACTGGCATGTTTTAAAAATCGATCAGGTAAAGGAAATTATTGCCGAAAACAAATTAAAAAACAAAGTGTCTTCATTGGAAGATTTCGCAATAGAAATTATTACCGAACCTGAAAAAGATTTTAATAACGCAATGGGTCAGGAAAGTTTGACGCGTTTTGATCAGCCTAAAAAGAAGAAAAAGTCAAATCGTAAACGTAAACCGGGAGAAGCAGCTGCTGTTTCTAATGCGATTGTGCCAAATGCGAATAAAATACAGGCTAATAAACCTCAGGAAAATAATAAGCCGCAAGCAGGAAATCAAAATAAGCAGAACAAACCAAATCAGCCGAATAAACCAAACAATTCGAATGATAAAAAACCTGAGGAGCCAAGAAAACCTATAATTATTACTAAAAATGAAAATAAAAAATAGTGGAATCCTGCTTCTAGTGGCGATACTTCTTTTTTCGTGTGATAAAAAAAGGGTATTTGATGAGTACAAGTCTGTTGGAAGTGCCTGGCATAAGGACAGCATCATAACCTTCGATTTACCCGTTTTAGATTCTACAAAGCGTTACGATTTATTTGTTAATGTGAGAGATAACAATAATTATCCGTTCAATAACCTATTCTTAATTGTAGCGATAGAAATGCCAAACGGATTTACAAAGGTAGATACGCTGGAATATCAAATGGCGAATCCTGATGGAACGCTTTTAGGAAATGGTTTTTCAGATATTAAAGAAAGTAAATTGTACTTAAAAGAAGGCGTAAAATTTAGAGGAAAATATAAAGTACATATTAAACAAGCAGTTAGGGAATCAGGGAAAATTCCCGGTGTTCAGGAATTAGAAGGAATTACTGATGTAGGTTTTAGAATAGAACAAAAAGATTTGAAATAGTTATGGCTACTGAAAAAAACACTCAACCAAAAGTTACGAGAGATATTAAATACTACCAAAACAAATTTTGGAGAATTTTTGCCTATGCTTTATTAGGTATTTTAGGCTTCTTCTTATTTGCTTCCTGGGGGCTTTTCGGATCCATGCCTTCTTTTGAAGATTTAGAAAATCCCGATTCTAATCTGGCTACCGAAATTATCTCTTCAGATGGAGTGGTAATTGGGAAGTATTTTAAAACCAACAGATCACAGCTTAAATATTCTGATTTGCCAAAAAATCTTGTAGAAGCTTTAGTTGCAACGGAAGATGCCCGTTTTTATGAGCATTCAGGAATTGATGGGCGAGGAACGTTAAGAGCTGCTTTTTCATTAGGAACCAATGGTGGGGCAAGTACGTTAACCCAACAATTAGCGAAACAATTATTTCATGGTGAGGGATCTAAATTCTTGCCATTTAGAATTGTGCAAAAAGCAAAAGAATGGATTATTGCTATTCGTCTGGAAAGACAATATACGAAGAATGAAATTTTAGCAATGTACTGCAACGTCTATGATTTCGGTAATTATTCAGTTGGAGTAAGTTCTGCTGCACAGACCTATTTTTCTAAAGAACCAAAAGATCTAACCATAGATGAATCGGCAATTTTGGTGGGAATGTTCAAAAATTCCGGACTTTATAACCCTATTCGTAATCCTGAAGGAGTAAAAAATCGTCGTGATGTAGTGCTTTTTCAGATGGTAAAAGCAAAAATGATTACTGAGTCTGAAAAAGAAAGATTAAAAGCTTTACCAATTACCTTAAAATTTAAATTAGAAAGCCACCGTGAAGGAACAGCCACTTATTTCAGGGAGTTTCTTCGTGATTATATGAAAAAATGGGTAGCTGAAAATAAAAAACCGGACGGATCTGATTATGATATCTACAAAGATGGTTTGAGAATTTACACGACTATCGATTCAAGAATGCAGGGATATGCAGAAGAAGCTGTTTCTGAACACATGAAAAATTTACAGCAGCAGTTTTTTATTGAAATGAAAACCAATAAGAATGCACCTTTCGTAAATATTACCAAAGCAGAAACTGATCGAATCATGATGCAGGCCATGAAAAATTCAACTCGTTGGTCAATCATGAAAGATTTGGATAAAAGCGAAGATGAGATCATTGCTTCATTCAAGGAAAAAACGCAAATGCGCATCTTTACCTGGAAAGGCGAGCGTGATACCATAATGACTCCATTAGATTCTATTCGTTATTATAAGCACTTCTTACAGTCGGGTTTAATGGCAATGGAACCCCAAACAGGGAATATCAAGGCATGGGTTGGCGGAATCAACTATAAATACTTCCAATACGATCACGTTGGACAGGGAGCAAGACAAGTAGGATCTACTTTTAAACCTTTCGTTTACGCAACGGCTATTGAGCAATTAAATATGTCTCCATGTGATTCAATCTTAGATGGACCATTTATCATTCGCAAAGGGCGTCATCACGTAACTGAAGACTGGGAACCAAGAAACTCCAATAACAGTTACCGCGGAATGGTAACGTTAAAACAAGGTTTGGCAAATTCTATCAATACCGTTTCAGCAAAATTAATTGACAGAACCGGTCCGGAAGCTGTTGTAGAATTAACAAAAAAATTAGGTGTTAAAACAGAAATTCCGGTACAGCCATCAATCGCGCTTGGTGCCGTAGATATTACAGTTGAAGATATGGTTGCCGCTTACAGTACATTTGCCAACCAGGGAGTGTATGTAAAACCACAATTTTTAAGCCGGATAGAAAACAAAAGCGGTGAGGTGATTTACGAACCAATCCCGGAATCGCATGACGTTTTAAATAAAGATATTGCTTTCGCAGTAATAAAATTGCTTCAGGGAGTTACAGAAACCGGATCCGGAGCACGTTTACGTACGCAGGGTGGTGGAAGCGGTGATAATCGCTGGACAGGTTATCCGTACATGTTCAAGAATCCTATTGCAGGTAAAACGGGAACAACTCAAAACCAGTCTGATGGTTGGTTTATGGGGATGGTACCAAACTTAGTAACAGGTGTTTGGGTAGGCTGCGAAGACCGTTCGGCACGTTTCAAAAGTCTTACTTATGGTCAGGGAGCAACGGCTGCATTACCAGTTTGGGGTTATTTTATGAAAAAATGTTATGCTGATCCTACCTTGCAGGTTTCAAAAGCAGATTTCGAACGACCGGCCAATCTTTCCATAAAAGTAGATTGTTATACACGGCCTGCTGTTGTAAAAGATACTACACAAACGGAACAAAATACAGACGAATTCGAACTGTAGTTTAAGTTCTCTTTAAATAAAAAAACATCCTTTTGTAGCTTCTGAAATTCGGAAGGATGCAAAAGGATATTTTTTTAGAAGCTATTTCCCGCTATACGCTATATCTTTTGTGCCGAACCCCGGCACAAAAGGATATCGCTGCTATCCTACCGTGTGGACACATCTAAGAATAATTGCCATCCTTCCATTATTGCTG
>NZ_JBDTTP010000023.1:0-46061 GCF_039930565.1 Flavobacterium sp.
GAGCTCCAGCCTTCCAAGCTGGTTGTCGCGAGTTCGAGCCTCGTCTTTCGCTCTTTAAAAGCCGAAACAAAAATGTTTCGGCTTTTTGTTTTATGCTTATTTCAAATTACTCAAATCACTTTCAGGGTTTAATTCTTTTGGATCTTGGTTCTGTTGGAACAAACGGGCAGATAAAGTACCTTTCAAAGTAATTGTTTCTCCCTTAACTTCTAACCAGCTTCCTTCTCTTAGTCCTAAAACAGGAGTGTTGTTAAAAGCATGAAACTCTTTTATCCGCATTTCACGCGTTTCTCCCATGTGTTGAGATTGTGCATCTGCATCTAAATAATGTGGATTCAGGTTAAACGGAATTAAGCCTAAAGTTTGAAAACTTGGTGGATATACAATAGGCATATCGTTGGTCGTTTGCATCGATAATCCGCAAATATTACTTCCGGCACTTGTTCCTAAATAAGGAATTCCGTTTTTTACAGCCGTAGAAAGCGTTTGCATTATATTATGTTTGTATAATTGAGTAACTAGTAAAAAGGTGTTTCCTCCACCTGTAAAAATTCCTTCGGCATCATGTATGGCTTTTTCGGCATTTTCATATTCATCAATTCCTTTTACTGAAATGTTAATTTGGGCAAAAGCTTGAGCGACTTTTTGGGTGTATTCATTATGAGAAATACCGCCTGGTCTTGCATATGGAATAAATAAAATACTTTTGATGTTTTTAAAATGGAGTTGTAGTGTTGGAAGCAGGTATTTTAAATAGCTGCTTCCATGTAAAGTTGAAGTGCTCGCAATTATGATGCTTTTCATAAAATTAAAATTATTTTTTTCTTCAAAGGTATTAAATAACAACATATCTGTATAAAAGGCGAAAAGTTTAATTAACATATTTTTACCATCGCATTAATACAAAATTTGGACGATATTAAGATATTTTTACACTTTCTGAATCATTTTAATTTTCTGAATTTGTCAAATAAAATTTTGTTTTTCTTATTGGTAGGGATGTCTCAAATTAGTATGGGTCAGGAGCATATTAACGGGAAGATAATTTCAAATGCAGGAGATATAGGAGATGTTTATGTAGTAAATACCCAAACTGAAGTTATGGTAATAACGGATCAGTCAGGTAGTTTTTCGATTGCTGCCAAAACTGGTGATGAACTTGTTTTTTCGTCCATACAGTTTAAGGAAACGAGGATTGTAATCAAGGAAGAAAATTTTTCTGATTTGAATTTCTCAGTGAAATTATTTCCAGTAATGCACCAATTACAGGAAGTAATTATCAAAAGATATGACAATATTAATTCTGTTTCTTTAGGTATTGTACCTGGCAATCAGAAAACCTATACTGCTGCAGAAAGAAAATTACATACTGCTACTGCCTTAAATGCAAGCGCTAATGCAGGAACAATGGCTGGAGGTTCTGTTTCCGCAGATCCTTTATTGAACTTTTTTTCCGGAAGGACAGCTATGTTGAAAAAGGAAGTTGAAGTAGAAAAAAAGGAGCAGTTTATGAAGCTTTTAGAGAATATGTTTAAACTCGACCATTTTGTAGACAGATTAAAAATTCCTTTGGAATATGTAAAAGGTTTTGAATATTATGCTGTTGAAAACGATAAATTTACTGCAATTTTAAATGCTAAGAACAAAACGACTGTAGAGTTTTTATTGGCGGAACTGGCTGAGAAATATAAAGAAATAATTGCAGGTGAAAATAAATAATACTTTTCAAATCCTATTTTTTCTATTTGTTCAAATTACTTTTGGGCAACCAGCCGTATATAAAGAAATTCAAGGACAAATTTTAGAGCAGTCCACTACGGTCGAAGGAGTAAATATAATTAATAACACAACCCAGATAACTGCTGTTTCAGATGTGAACGGTATGTTTTCAATTATGGTAAAAGAAGGAGATGTTTTGGTTTTTTCATCCGTTAATTTAAATCCGCTAAAACGTCGAATTAGTGAGGAAGATTTGAAATCTAATTTGCTTCAAATTAAAATGACCGTGAAAGAAACAGAGCTGAAAGAAGTAATTGTAAATGAAAATTCAAATATTAACGCAGAAAATTTAGGCATCATTCCGCATGGACAAAAAAAATATACTCCTGCGGAAAGAAAAATTTATACAGCAACATCAACTTCAGTAGATAAAATACTGAATAGTATATCAGGAAGAACAGCCATGCTAAAAAAAGAAGCCATTGTAGAAAAAAAAGAAGTGCTTTTTAGAAAAATGGAATATCTTTTTGACGAGGCATATTATACAGAACGACTAAAAATTCCCCTTGAATATCTGAAAGGATTTCAACTTTACTGCGTAGATAATGCTGAATTTGCTGTATCTTTGAATAGTAAGAACAAAACAATGAGTATGTTTTTAATAACTGGTTTGGCTCAGGAATATCTAAAAATTATAGAGAATGAAAGATAAATTTGGAACATTGATCGTATGTCTGTTTTGCCAATTTGTAATTGGACAAACTAATTCAAGAAAACCTTTGCATGGTCAGGTAGTTAATAAATCATTATCCATAGAAAGTGGTAATGTAATGAATATCAATGCCAATACCAGAACTTTTATAGGTCCAAACGGTCTATTTGATATAATGGCAAGACCAAAAGATACATTGTTGTTTACCGGTTTTGCTTTCCAGTCAAAAAAAATAGTTTTAACCGAAAAAGATTGTGCAGAAAGACTTTTTTCTGTATCATTAGATTTATTGAATATCGAATTGAAAGAGGTTTTGGTTCATAAAGAACTTAAAGTGAAATCATTGCAAGGCGGATCACAGGGCATTGTTGATATGCAGTTTGAAGATGATAAACTGTCCTCGCCAAAAAATAATGTGATGTATTCTGATCAGACAATAAAATACGGAACTGATTTTGTCCGAATTTTTAAGGATGTCAAAAAATTGCTTCGAAAAGATGAAGAGGTTAAGGATGAGGAGATAAGCGATATCGCTTTTGTAGAATATGCAAAAGATAATTTCACACCTGATTTTTATACAAAGACATTAGGATTGAAACAAGATGAAATAGAATTGTTTCTAATGTACTGTTCTAATGATGCAGAATCTAAAAAGCACTTACAGGTGGATCAAAAGTTTGAATTAATGGATTTTATGATCAATAAAAATAAAGACTTCAAAAAAGTGGAATTGAGAAATAAATGAAAAAATATGTAGTTTATTTCTTCCTTGGAATATTATTTTTGTCATTATCGTCCTTTGCATTCCATAAATTTTACATGGGAATTTTTCAGGTTAATTATGCGGCTGAAAAAAAGATGCTTCAAATTACTTCCAGAATATTTGTTGATGATCTGAACAAAGGAATCGAAAAAAAATATAATAAAAAAGCATTTATCGGAACGGATAAAGAAACTTCTGCAGATGTTGAATTATTGAAAAAATACCTTTCTGAAAATTTTACAATAAAAATAAATGGCCAGCCAAAGCCAATTTCTTTTTTATCCAAAGAACTCGAAGCCGATGATGTTTTGGTTTGCTATTCGAGAATTACGGCTGTTGAAAAATTTAAAACCCTTGAAATTTTAAATTCCGTCTTATCAGATTGGAATGCTGAACAGCAAAATATTACACATATTTCAGCATTTGGTACTAAAAGAAGTGTTCTCTTTACAGAATCTTCAAGAAAAGAAGTGTTAAAGTATTAATCAATAGGTAAAAATAGTAATTTAATTACTATTTTCACAGCTTTAAAAATTCCCAAATAACTTTTATGAAAAAACTTTCATTATTATTACTTTTTCCTGCTATTTTGATGGCTCAGGAGAAAAATACTACTGTTGCACCAAAACAGCAAGGAAAGTACGATACCAATAAGTTCAGCCAAATGTATGATTTGATGGCTACACCAAATATGTTCCGTACGGCATCGGGAGCCCCGGGTCCGGCATATTATCAACAACAGGCAGATTATAAAATTGATATTGAACTGGATGATAAAAATTCAAAATTAACAGGTTCAGAAATAATTACGTATTCGAATAATTCACCAGATAGTTTAGAGTATTTATGGATTCAGTTAGATCAGAATCAGGCCAAAGCCAATACACAATCAACTCTGGCGGAAGGAGAAAAAATTAATCAGGTTTTGGCTTTGGAAGGTTTCTCAGGTAAATATCTGAAAAAGAATCTGGAACGTGGTTTCAATATTGAACAAGTAAAAGATGCCAAAGGAAATTCAATGTCTTATACTATCAACGAAACGATGATGCGGATCAATTTGGATAAACCTTTAAAGCCCGGAGAGAAAATTTCTTTAGCTATAAAATGGTGGTATAATGTCAATAATTACCAAAAAGAAGGCGGTCGATCCGGTTATGAATTTTTTGAAAAAGACGGTAATAAATTATATGTAATAGCTCAATTCTACCCAAGAATGGCAGTCTACAATGATGTAGAAGGATGGCAGAATATGCAATTCTGGGGAAGCGGTGAATTTGCTCTTCCTTTCGGAAATTTTGATGTAAATATTACGGTACCGGCAGATCATATTATTGATGCAACGGGAGAATTAACCAACAGGAGCGAGGTTTTTACGTCTGAACAGGTAAAACGTTACGAACAGGCACAAAAATCATTCGACAAGCCAGTGGTAATTGTAACACAGGCTGAAGCAGAAGCGGCAGAAAAAGGTTTCTCCGAAAAGAAAAAAACATGGAGATTCAGTGCCAAAAATGTACGCGATTTTGGAATTGCCTCTTCAAGAAAATTCATTTATGATGCAATGGCGGTAAAAATGGGAAACAGAACTGTTATGGCAGAATCTCTTTATCCAAAAGAAGCCAATCCGCTTTGGGGAGAAACTTCTACAATGGTGGTGGCACATACTTTAAAAAGTTATTCGTCTCATACTTTTGATTATCCTTATCCAAAAGCAGTTTCAATTTCAGCAGAAGATCAGGGTATGGAATATCCAATGATATGTTGGAATTTTGGACGTCCTGATGAAAATGGAGTAACAAGCAAAGAAGTTAAAAACGGAATGATTGGTGTTGTAATTCACGAGGTTGGTCATACTTTTTTCCCAATGATTGTAAATTCAGACGAGCGTCAATGGACCTGGATGGATGAAGGTTTAAATTCATTTTTAGAATATTTGGCTGAACAGGAATTAGATTCAAATTTTCCATCAAGACGCGGGCCTGCAAAAAATATTGTTCCTTACATGAGTGGTGATCAAAAATTTTTAGAACCCATTATGTCTAACTCTGAAACAATTTTGCAGTTTGGTAATAATGCTTACGGAAAACCGGCTACAGGTCTAAATATTCTGCGTGAAGTAGTAATGGGAAGAGAATTGTTTGATTATGCCTTTAAAACATATGCAAACCGTTGGAAGTTCAAACATCCAACTCCAGAAGATTTCTTCAGAACAATGGAAGATGCCTCTGCAGTAGATCTAGACTGGTTTTTCAGAGGATGGTTTTATTCTACTGATTTTGTAGATATTGGTATCAATCAAGTAAAACAATATTATGTTTCTGATACTCCAACTGCAGATCTAAAAGATGTAAAAGTTAGAAAAGGACGTTTTGGTTATGAAAAAGGGCCATTTGTTTATTTGGTTGCAGGTGATAACGCTGAAATAAATGCTTCAAGAAAAAAAGCATTGAAAATTGAAGAATTCAAGCCATTAGCTGATTACGTTGATCAAACTTTTACAGCCGAAGAAAAAGCGGGTCTAAAATCGCCAAAATATTTCTATGAAGTAGAATTCAATAAGCCAGGCGGAATGATTATGCCAATTTTAGTAGAAATTACTTATGAAGATGGTTCTAAAGAAAATTATCAATATCCTGCGCAAATCTGGAGAAAAAATAATGCTACTGCTAAAAAAGTATATGCTACTGAAAAAGCAATCAAAAGCATACAGATAGATCCAAAATTAATGACAGCTGATATTGATTTAAGCAATAATTCCTGGCCTAAAACAGAACAGAAATCAAAATTTGATTAAGCATAAAATCCAAAGACTCTGAAAAGGGTCTTTTTTTTTAAGTAAATTTTAAAACACACGCCTACAAAAATTTAATATCTTTGTGACACAAAAATAAAAGATATGTTTGGTATAGGAGGAGGAGAATTAGTTTTCATACTGTTTATAGTATTAATGCTTTTCGGTTCAGACAAAGTTCCTGAGATTGCTCGCACGATGGGTAAAGCAATGGCGCAATTAAAAAATGCAACCAATGATATTAAAAGCGAAATTCAAAAAGGAGCTGAGGCTAATGGTCTCGACACCAAATCTTTTACCGATATAACAGGTAATATCAATGCTCATATTAATGATGCAAGATCCAATATATTAGGAGAAACCAACAATTTATTGGGCGATACTTCAGAAATAGAAAAAATTAAGGAAGATATCGATTCAATATCAGGACCTGTAAAACGCCAAAGATAATATGCTTGAAAAAATACAAGAATTAGATGTAAATCTGTTTGTCTGTTTAAATAGTCTGGGTTCTGAAACATTTGATCGTTTTTGGCTAATCATCACCAACCAATTAAACTGGACTCCCTTTTTTTTATTAATGTTTTATCTTATATATAGAAAAGTAGGAGGAAAGCAACTTTTGTATTTGATACTTTTTATAGCAGTTTTAATTGCTTTTACAGATCAGACAGCTAATTTTTTCAAACATACTTTCGAGCGTTTGCGTCCCTGCAATAATCCTGAAATCAACACTTTTATTAGAGTAGTTCAGGCTCGAAGTTCCTATAGTTTTTTCTCAGGTCATGCTGCCAATACGATGGCTGTTGCCACCTTTTTGTATTTGGTTTTAAACCGCCATTTTAAGTATTTCGGTTTTTTGTTTCTATGGCCTTTAATTTTTGCTTACAGCCGAATTTATTTAGGATTGCATTACCCGGGAGACATTCTTGCCGGTTATTTTTTCG
This sequence comes from Flavobacterium sp., assembly GCF_039930565.1. Lineage (GTDB taxonomy): Bacteria > Bacteroidota > Bacteroidia > Flavobacteriales > Flavobacteriaceae > Flavobacterium. Next base: position 6,933 of record NZ_JBDTTP010000023.1, read on the forward strand.
GAGCGATTTTCGGATTTGTAACTTTCAAAATTTATCAAAAACTAAAACCCCGATATTTTCCGGGATAATTTTCAGGAGCTGTTCCGGCTGTGCGCTGTATCTTTTTATTTTTAAAGAAAAAATAAAAAGGATGTCGCTTCCATCCGGGCTAAAAATTCATTTTTCAGAAGAATTTTAATATTAGAAAATCATTTTTTCACTCCATTCTAATCCAGAAGGAAGCTGCTGGTTGCTAAACTCAATGTGAATAACTCTTCGTCTTTCATTGTTTGTAGTTTTGTTTGAAGCATGAAACAACAAAGGCTTCATAATCATAATACCGCCTTTTTCCACTTCACAAATTGTTTCGTTTTCTGTTTCCAGATTTTCAACTCTGACGATTCCTTTTGAGTGTGAATTGTCGATCACTTTCAAGGCACCATTCTCTTTTGTGGTTTTGTCAAGATGAATTCTAATGGTAAAATTATTTTCCAAAATGGATGTTGGAGGCTGAACAGCAAACTGATTTTGTTTTATCGTCCAGTTTTCAAAATTTTCGGCGTCAATTCTTTTGTTAACAGAAATAGTCAAATCCTGATGATACGCCACAAACCAATTTGATTTTTCAGGTTTGTCAAAATAAATTGATTTCGTAATAAAATACCCTTTTCCAAAAGTTAATTCTATAATATCGTTTAATTTATGATTGAAAATGAAAGGAATACTTTGAGGAATTTCTTTGTGAAATTGCCTGATGGCAAATAGATCTTGTGATTTTCTGAAAGTTGTATTTTCAACCTCACTTTCCGTAACGCTTTCAATTATCAAAATCAATTCTTCAATTTCATCGTTGGTGTAAACATTGTCAATAATGGTAAAGCCTTCAGTGTTTATTTGGTCAGCGTATATCATTTTAAAAACTAAAATTAAAGAATCCTGCTAACCGTTAGTCCATCACGAATAGGTAATAAAACAGTTTCAACTCTCGGATCATTTTTCAAAAGTAAATTGTATTCTAAAAGCACCTTGGTACTAACATCATTCGGATGAACAGGTTCCAGTATCTTTCCGCTCCATAAAACATTGTCAGATAAAATGATACCGCCCTTATTCATTTTTGGAACAATCATTTCCCAGTAATTAAGATAGTTTTCTTTATCGGCATCAATAAAAACCAAATCAAACTTTACATCAAGATTCGGAATAATAGCAATGGCTTCACCCAAATGCTGAAAAATCTGTTTTCCCCATGGCGAGGCATCAAAATATTTTCGCTGAAAATCAACCAATTCTTCTTTAATGTCAATCGTATGGAGCTGTCCGTTTTCCTGCATCCCTTCACAAAGACACAAAGCAGCATAACCTGTATAAGTCCCAATTTCCAAAATCGTGACCGGACGGATCAATTTAGATAACATGCTTAAAACACGACCCTGAAAATGCCCGCTTAACATTCTTGGTAAAAGTATTTTCTGGTACGTTTCCTTGTTTAGTTTTGCTAATAATTCCGGTTCGTTTTCAGAATGCTGTTCGATATAATCTTCTAATTCCTGTGATATAAAATGCATGTTGTGATTGTCTAAATTTGAAATGCAAAAATACAAAAAATATCTGCGTACTTTATTGCATAAAAAAACCATCCACAGTCGTGAATGGTTTTAATATTGAATTCAAACAGAATTATTTTTTTAGTGCCTCGTTAACATCTTTGGCCGTTTGCACAGTTCCGTCTTTCGCAGCTTTTGCAGCAGCAGCTGCTTTATCTGCAGCTTTTCTGGAAGCTTCCTTTACTTCATCTATAGTTTTTGCAGTTTTTTCTTTTGCTTCCTGACCCGCTGCCTTTGCATTTTCGGCTGCATTTTCTGCCTTAACAACTGCGCTGTCTTTTACTTCCTGAATATCTGTTGTCAATGAGTCTACCTTATTCCCAAGTGTTAATTCTTCTTCTCCCGGTTTTGGCTCTTTCTTCTCGCACGATTGAACTGCGAATGCTAACAATACTACAACCGCTAAGCTTAAAATTTGTTTTTTCATGATTAATTAATTTTTTAAATGTTGATAAATATATAAAGGTTATAAGGCTGAAAAAATAAAAGTACAATTTTTAAAATTAAGCGCTGCTTGTAAGATTATTTTTCTGTCGAGAGCAAGACAATACCCGTGCCAAATTTTATGATATTTGAAAGATAAACATAAAGTTTTTTCAGAATGAAAAGGTTTCCATAAATACTTAGTAACTTTGCGCCATGCAAATGGAAAAAAAAGACATAAGAGCCTTATCAAAAGATCAGTTACGGGAGTTTTTTGTTGCAAATAATGACAAAGCTTTTCGCGGGAATCAGGTCTATGAATGGTTATGGAGCAAAGGAGCACATAGTTTTGAAGATATGACCAATGTAGCAAAACCTACAAGGGCAATGCTCGAGGACAATTTCGTGATTAATCATATCAAGGTTGATACTATGCAGCGCAGCAGCGACGGAACAGTAAAAAACGCTGTCCGTTTGCATGATGGTCTGGTTGTCGAATCTGTTTTGATACCTACCGACACCAGAACGACTGCCTGTGTTTCAAGTCAGGTAGGCTGTAGCCTGGATTGTAATTTCTGTGCAACTTCTCGTTTAAAAAGAATGCGAAATCTCGAACCGGGAGAAATTTACGATCAGGTGATTGCAATTGATAAAGAAAGTCGTCTGTATCACAATCATCCGCTTTCGAATATTGTTTTTATGGGAATGGGAGAACCTTTGATGAATTACAATAATGTCATTAAAGCAATTGATATGATTACTTCGCCGGAAGGATTAGGGATGTCGCCTAAACGTATTATGGTGTCGACTTCCGGAATTCCAAAAATGATAAAAAAAATGGCTGATGATGATGTCAAATTCAAATTGGCGGTTTCACTTCATTCGGCTATCGATGAAATTCGTGCCCGAATCATGCCATTCAGTAAAAATTTCCCTTTAGCAGAATTAAGAGAATCACTGGAATACTGGTACAGAAAAACAAAAAACAAAATCTCATACGAATATGTCGTTTGGAAAGGAATCAATGACGATAAAGCTTCAATTGATGCCCTTGTCAAATTTTGTAAATATGTTCCGTGTAAGGTAAATCTAATCGAATACAACCCAATTGATGATGGTGAGTTTCAGCAAGCTTCAGAAGAATCTATTCTGGCTTACATAAAAGCACTTGAAAGCATTGGCGTAGTAGCTAAAGTTCGTCGCAGCCGCGGAAAAGATATTGATGCCGCATGCGGGCAATTGGCGAATAAGGAAGGATAAAAAAGAGAGGCATTCGCCTCTCTTTTTTAATTTCCAAAACCAATTCTACATCCTAATTGGAAATTAGGAATTGTTTCTTTAGTTGTATTTGATTTCAAAAAATAATTTGGTTCAGAATCTGATTCTTCGAAATTTTCTGTAAAGAATTCATGCTTTACTTTCGCAAATCCAATTCCTAATATCCATTCAAAACTAATATTTGAATCTGTAAACACTTGCTTTGATATAGTTAATGCTAATCCGGTCTTGTTTCTGGAATCTTTTTCTCCTCCGAAATTATATTCATTTTCAGAATAGTTATCTGATGAATATTCTCTGTTATTAGTTCTTGAGAAAAATTGTATCCCAAAAGCCCATCCTTCAATTGCATCATAATCAGACGAAGGATAGAATTTTATACCTGCTCTAAAAGAATTCCCCATAGAGGCTTTGGTCTCAAAAGTAGATCCTTCTCCGTCATATTCTTCTTCAAAAATACCAAAGTTGTCATATAAACCATAGGTTAAACCTGCAGATGCTTCTACACTCATGTTTTTTAAAACTCTATATTCGCCAATAACGGGGAACTCTCCTGAAACAAAACTAAAAAGATCAGTTTTTACAGTCCATTTGTAAGAATTCGAAGAATTAGCAGTTGTAGAAGTTGAAGATGATGGGGAATAAACTTTAATTTTACTTGAAGTTTGTTCTGTAGTGCCATTTGTTTGGGACTGCGCAATTGAAGAAAACAGCAAACTTAATAATATAATTTTTTTCATGTTAATTTTTGTTAATTTTCTGCGAATATATATATATTTGCCGTAAATAAGTAAAAAAATATAAACATTACATGAGAAAATTAGCAATTATTTTATTTTTAAGTCTGCAAGGTATTTACGCTCAGGAAATTACACTAAAGTGGGCAGAAAAAATATCAACCAAAGGTTCTGTAAATATATTAGGAGGAAAAAAGGGGCTCTTTTATACAACCCATATTAATAAGAATGATGAATTGATTGGAAGAACCTATGATGAAAATTTAAAACTTAAAAATGAGAAAAATATAGGTTTTAATCTTGATTTTAAAAAATACGAATACCAAGGGGCATATTTTTTGAATAATAGTGTTTTACATTTTATAAAAGAGGAAAAAAGAAAAGAGGATAAAACATTTTTATATGCTGGTTTTAGTGACTTTAATTTAAAAACTTCCAATGAACTAAAGGTTATTGATGAAGTAAGTGATGATGACAGAGCTGCAAATTTTGGATTAAGAAGTATTTCTCCTGATTCTACAAAAGTTTTAATTTATCATGAAAATGTTGGCAAAAAAAAGGACCCTAATATTTTAATATATAAAGTTTATAATTCAGCAATTTCAGATGTTATTAATGAAGGGTCTGTTTCTCTGCCTATTAAATCAAAAAATTATGAAACAGAAGATATAAGGGTAGATAACATTGGGAATGTATATGTTCTTGCCAAAATAATAAAAGAAAAAAACGAAAAAGAAAAATCTCATAGTGAATATTATTATAAACTGGTAGTATTTGCTAAAAATAAAACGATAAAGGAATTTGATTTTGATTATGCTGAAAATGACATATCGTATATTGATATGATTGCAGGAAAAAATAATACTTTCTTTTGTACTGGTTTTTTAACAAATTTAAAAGGAGGAAAGAAAAAATTACTATCTGATGAGATGTTTTATGCAGTTTTAGATTGTAATACTTTAAAGCTTAGCGAATCAAAGATGATCAAAGTTGAAGGCTTGTATCCTGAAGAAGTTAAAAAGAGCGAAGATTTTGTGCCTTATAAAATAAGAAAAATTTATCAAAAGAAAGATGGAGGTTTTTCAATAGTGGCGGAGCAATATAAATTAGTAGTCGTTTACCATTATAGCCAATATGGCAGTTCATATTCTTATTTATATTATTATTGTGATATTGCCTGTATTCAAACTGATGATAAAATAGCAGTTACATCAATAACCAGGGTTCCTAAGTATCAAAAAAATGCTGGAAATCCATCGCTGATTACGACTTTTAAAAATGATAATACCTATATCGTTTATGAAGATTTAACATCCAATCTTACTGCAGAAACAGATAAGAAAACTAAAAGAAGTACCAAAACAATTTTTTCATCAGATTCTAAAAACGCTCTGTTTTTGTTAACAATTGATTCAGAAGGAAAACCAAATAAAGAAATAATTTACGATTATAAAGAGAGTGAAATTAAGCCAAGGATTTTACAAAGTAAAGAAATTAGTTCTGGAGAAATTTTATTGAATGCTGATGATCAAATTGGTTTATTGAAAATCGGGAAATAACAAGGAATCTACTCTATAGAAAAACTTTTTTATGCTGTGTTTTCAGTATTAATGTTATCATTTAATATTGTTTGAAAACAATAATGCTACAGTAGCATTATCAAATAAAGTAAGCATAATTTATTTTAAAGAAATTAAAAAGCATTAAAAATAGCAATCATACCTGTTTTTAATGCTTTTTTGGGTAAAAAAAGCTACTTTTCCTCAAATCTATATCCTGTTACACCATCTTTTGTAACATTGCGAATGTATTACACTCTTTATCAATGCATGTATCCATTTTTGTTTGGACAGATTTCTTTTTAAAACAAAGGATTTCACTTTTAATCAATAAATTCAAATTAGGTTTTTAAATACTTTGGGATATAAGTAGCTAAAAAATATTCACATACTAACATAAAATTGGCGCCGTTTTTTATTTAAAATAGTATATTTGAAATCGAAATGAATATTACTTCTCAAATAAAACAGCCTATTTTTAGCGAAATGGAACTTTTTGAAAAAAAGTTCTATGAATCAATGACTTCAAAGGTTGCTTTACTTAATCGTATTACTTACTACATCGTAAATCGAAAAGGAAAACAAATGCGTCCGATGTTTGTTTTTTTAACCGCTAAAATGGTTTCAGGAGGTATTGTAAACGAAAGAACGTATCGGGGTGCATGTGTAATTGAGCTTATTCATACCGCAACTCTGGTGCACGATGATGTGGTTGATGACAGTAATCGCCGTCGTGGATTTTTCTCCATAAACGCACTTTGGAAAAATAAAATTGCTGTATTGGTTGGTGATTATTTACTTTCTAAAGGATTATTGCTTTCCATAGATCATGGTGATTTCGATTTGCTCAGAATCATTTCTGTTGCTGTTCGCGAAATGAGCGAAGGTGAATTACTGCAGATAGAAAAAGCCAGAAGGCTCGATATTACCGAAGATGTTTATTATGAGATCATTCGAAAAAAGACCGCTACACTCATTGCAGCCTGTTGCGCGCTTGGTGCAAAATCAGTAATTGAAGATGATATTCAGGTTGAGAATATGCGTAAATTTGGTGAACTCATCGGAATGGCTTTTCAAATTAAGGATGATTTATTCGATTACAGCGAAGAAGCAATTGGTAAACCAACCGGAATCGACATTAAAGAACAAAAAATGACTTTGCCTTTAATTCATGTTCTGAATACTTGTACTCCACAGGAAAAAAAGTGGCTGATCAACTCCATTAAAAATCACAACAAAGACAAAAAAAGAGTGAAGGAAGTTATTGCTTTTGTAAAAAACAATAATGGTCTGGCTTACGCCGAAAACAAAATGGTCGAGTTTCAGCAGGAAGCACTTTCCTTATTAGTCAATTATCCCGATTCTGAATTCAAAGAGGCTCTTATCTTGATGGTCAACTACGTAATTGAGAGAAAAAAATAATTTTTTAAATAGATAATTAGAAATTTTCCAATTATATAATTATTCTGATATTCAGTTATTTATGCTTTAAATTTAATTTTTAAATCTTTTAATCATTAAATTTTTCCATCCCCATGCAACCATTTTGCAACTTCAATCGTCTATGCTAATAGAAGTCTGTTAGTAAAACAAACCTGAACGCTTATTAATGAAAATTATTCAGTTACATCAAGAAGAAACTACAATCATAAAGTTGGCTGTCGAAAATAATCGACAGGCACAACAGCAGATTTACAGTCGGTTTTCTTCAAAAATGTTAAGTGTTTGCCGACAATATATAAAGGACATTCAATTAGCAGAAGATGTTATGATAACAGCCTTTATGAAAGTGTTTGTCAACTTAAGCAAATTCGAAAATAAAGGAAGTTTTGAAGGCTGGATCCGCCGAATAATGGTTAACGAATGTATTTCGTATTTAAGAGTTCAGAAAAAAGTAAAATTCACAGAAGACGAAATCTACACGGAAGAAAGTTTCAATGAAATCGACAGTCAGTTTACAGTCGAACAGATTCAGTTTTTAATTGATGCCTTGCCGGACGGTTATAAAATGGTTTTCAATTTATATGCTATCGAAGGATATAAACACAATGAAATTGCCAAGATGTTAGGGATTAATGAAGGGACATCGAAATCGCAGTTATCACACGCCAGAAAAATGCTGCAAACACAAATTACTATTTTAAAAAAACAAGATAATGGAACCGAATAATTTTGAAAAGGATTTCCGTGAAAAACTAAACCAACGTAAAATTGAACCAAGCGATAAAGCATGGGATAGATTAGATGCTATGTTAAGTGTTGCTGAAAATAAAAAACCAAAAAAGAACAGAAAATGGCTTTACATCGCAGCAAGTATCGTTGGATTCTTATTAGTTGGTACATTTTTCTTTAATCAGAAGAAAACAGTTGAATTTCAGAAAGATTCAGTTGTTATAGAAGAAAATATCAAAAAAGATTCAGTGATACCAGAATTGAATACTGTTGATCCAGTTAAAACCGGAATTGTAACATCAGAAAAAAATACAACTACACTTTCAAATAAAGAATCAAATAATAATCAAAAACCAAATAAAATGCTTAAAAATGAATCGAATCAAATAGCGGAGTCTTCAATCATCATCAAAAACAATCAAGGAAATCAATTAATCAATAAGGAGACTGTTGCTGCAGAAATTCCTAAAAAAGAAAGTATCAATCAATTGCCGGATACTTCAGAGAAAACAGTTATCGCAGAAAATTCTGTTAAACCAAAATCAAAAGTAAAAATCAATGCTGATGATTTGCTTAATCAGGTCGATGGCGAACTTGAACTTTCTTTTAGGGAAAAAGTAATTTCAAAAGTCAATAAAAATTATCAAACAGTAAAAGTAGCACTTGCGAATCGTAATAATCAATAATAATTTCATCAATCAATCATTAATCAATTTAAAAATCAATCATGAAAAATTTTACCATTTATCTCGTTATTTTAATTTTCTCATTTGTCAGCAAAGCCCTTGGACAGGAAACTTTTGAGTCAAGAGCAAAACAGATCGCTAATAAAATTGAAAAAATCACAAAATCAGAAAAAGAAACCTTAAAGGCAGAAATAGAAACCGTCAATGTTCAATTGTCTGAAGGAAAAATCACAAAAGATGAAGCCGATAAACGCAAAAAAGAACTGGCAGAAGCAAGAGCTGTAATTATTGAGGAAAAAGTGACTTTGGCTCAAAATGAACTTAATGATTTGGTACAGCAAAAAGTAGACGGAAAAATCAAGGAACAGGATTCAACCAAAAATCATACATGGGTTATTCACTGGAATGATAAAGACTGGAGTCATAAGTCGGATAAAGATTCTATTCAGAGAGAAAAAAGAACCACTTCTCAGTTTGTATTTGCCTTAGGATTAAATAATATAATAGCTGATGGAGAGCTTCAGGATTCAAAATACAAGTTTACAGGATCTCATTTTTATGAGTGGGGTATTTCATATAATTCTAGATTATTAAATAATAATAATTTGTTGCATGCTAAATACGGACTTTCAGTAATGTACAATAACATTCGCCCTACTGATAATCGCAGTTTTGTAGTCAATGGTGAGCAAACAGGCTTGGAGACTAATGCTATAAATTTGAAAGAATCACGTTTCAGGAATGTATATTTGGTTGCGCCGGTACATTTAGAATTTGATTTTTCAAAACAAGATCAAAGTGACGGTAAAAGTTACTTTAGAACGCACAAAGGTTTTCGTGTAGGATTTGGAGGATATGCAGGAATCAATGTAAAATCAAAGCAAATCTTAAAATATGAAGACAATGATTATAAGGCTACAGAAAAAACAAAAGGAGATTTTAATACCAATAATTTTATTTATGGATTGAGTACTTACATTGGATACAAAGAAACAAGTTTGTATTTGAAATATGATTTGAATCCGTTATTTCAGGATAATGTAATAAAAGAAAATAATATTTCATTAGGTGTTCGATTTGATCTGAATTAAGAATAAGTTTTGAATTAGTTAATTGAAAAAAGCACTTTGAAAGAGGTGCTTTTTTGCATCAAATAAACAAATTTCAAGTTGGATTTGTGTATTTTTACAGGCTTAAAATTTATAAATATTTTTACGTTTTGATATCACAAAATACAATTGATACTGTTTTTGAAACTGCTCGTGTTGAGGAGGTTATTGGTGATTTTGTTAATTTAAAACGTGCCGGAAGTAATTTTAAAGGCTTGAGTCCTTTTTCAGATGAGCGCTCGCCATCGTTTATGGTTTCTCCTGTAAAACAAATCTGGAAAGATTTTAGTACCGGGAAGGGCGGGAATTCTGTTAAGTTTCTAATGGAACACGAACATTTTACCTATCCGGAAGCCATTCGTTACTTAGCCAGAAAATACAATATCGAAATTGAAGAAACGGAGCAGACAGATCAGGAAAGAGCCATAACGGATGTCCGTGAAAGCATGTATCTGGTTTCTGAATTTGCTTCAAAGTATTTCCAGGATGTGCTTTTAAATTCTGAAGAAGGAAAAGCTATCGGATATTCTTATTTTAAGGAAAGAGGCTTTACCAATGAAACTATTAAAAAGTTTAATTTAGGATATTCTCCAGAAGGCTGGGATAGTTTTACAAAGGAAGCACTTGGCAAAGGCTATAAATTAGAATACCTTGAAAGTACGGGATTGACAATTGCCAAAGATGACCGGCCTTTTGATCGCTTTAAAGGGCGCGTTATGTTCCCTATACAAAGTATGTCTGGACGTGTGTTGGGTTTTGGAGGCCGTATTTTAACCAATGATAAAAAAGCCGCCAAGTATTTAAACTCTCCTGAAAGTGATATTTACCATAAAAGTAAAGTGCTCTATGGAATTTATCATGCCAAACAATCGATTGCTAAACAAAATAACTGCTATTTAGTCGAAGGATATACAGATGTAATTCAGTTTCATCAGGCTGGAATAGAGAATGTGGTAGCGTCTTCCGGAACAGCATTAACGCCGGATCAAATCAGGCTGATTAATCGCTTAACAAAAAATATTACAGTACTTTTTGATGGAGATGCCGCAGGACTTCGCGCTTCTATCCGTGGAATCGATTTAATTCTGGAAGAAGGCATGAATGTAAGGGTTTGTGCTTTTCCTGATGGAGAAGATCCGGACAGTTTTGCCAGAAAAAATTCGCATGATGATTTAGTTGCTTATTTAGAACAAAACAGTAAAGATTTTATACAGTTTAAGGCTTCGATTTTAATGAATGATGCCAAGAACGATCCGGTTAAAAAGGCAGATTTGATTCGGGATATGGTCAATAGTATTTCTAAAATACCGGATCGTATCCAACGCGAAATATACATTCAGGAGTGCGCCAGAATCATGGATATTTCAGAACAGGTACTTTTAAGTACATTGGCACAGTTGGTGCAGAAAGATATTGTTGAAGGTGTTAAAAAACAGAAGCAGGAACAAAAAGCTTTTGAAATTATTAAAAATGAAAATCCTGAACCGGCTGAAAAAGTGGACAGCTTGTTTATTTTTGAAAGAGAGGTAATTAAAATTTTATTACTGTATGGCAATATAAGTGAGGAGTTCAAAGATGTTGTGTTGAAAGTTGATGAAGAAGGTGTTGCCAAAGAAGTAGATGAGAAAAGAGAACAAAAAGTTTTTCAACGTGTTTATCTTAGTCTGCAGGAAGACGAAGTAGAACTTTCAAATGAATTATTTAGGAATATATTTACGGATTTAATTGATTATTATAATCGAAATGAAAATTTTAGTTTAGACCAGTATTTAATGCGTTTAAATCCGGATCTGGCACAGGAAGTTACCAGTATTTTAATGGAAGATGAAAGAGAGGTTATTCATAATTGGGAAGGAAGAAATATTTTTCCAAAGCATAAAAATGTTACTATAGAACAAAATGTAACTGACACAATTCTATCTATGAGATTACTTTTGATAGTAAAGGTAATTACAGAATTACAAAATTCATTAATTACTGAGCCAAGTGTTGATAGTATTGAAGTTCTCCCTATGATTAATGATTATAATACATTGAAAAATATTATAGCACGGGAAAAAGGTGTAGTGGTAGTAAACTATATTTCTTAATTTATATCGGGAAAATGATAAATACAAAAAAGCTCTATATTGAAAAAAATATAGAGCTTTTTTTATGGGATGATTTCATCACCAGGTAACCGGATTATCATAAATTAGATAATCTCTAATGTTTTAGCTTTGTTAACTAAGTCAACTAGGTTAGTAACATTTAGTTTTGTCAATAATCTTAATTTGTAAGTACTGATCGTTTTTTCGTTCAGATTTAAGATTTTAGAAATCTCATTGTTTTTCTTACCATCACTCAAATAGCGTAAAACTTCAATTTCACGATTTGATAACTTTCTGTACAAACGTTCACTCTTGCTTTGTTTAGCGATAAGAGCCATGTTTTTTCGCACAGTTTCATTAATGATAATTTTTCCTTCGTGTACCTTAATAATAGAAAGACCTAAAGTTTCCAGTTTTTCTGTTTTATGTACATACCCTGAAACTCCTGCTTTAATTGCATTAGGAGCATACATTTGTTCCGCCAGATCACTGAAAATAACAATTTTGGTTTTCGGAAAATTTTTCAAAATTGACTTTACTTCAAAAATACTGGAAAGACCTTCTAATTCTAAATCCAGAATTAGGATGTCGATCTCCTTAGTTTGAAGAATGTCACGAACCATTGAAAAATTGCCTACATTAGCAACAATTGAAATTTCATCATGGTCTTTAAAATACGATTTAACGCCAAAGTGCGTAACAGGGTGGTTGTCTGCTAGACATACTTTAATCATAGTTTTACCTTTTTAAAATTAATTATGTTTTTGGAGTGGTAAAATTAATAAATAAATTCTGTAAATTATTGCAAACCAATGTTAAAAAGTGTTATTTTAACGTTTTAGGGATAAAACAGACCGGAATTGCTTCCATTTTATGCTTGTTATTGGTATTAAGCCTTTTATAAATTTCAAAAACAGTTTTTTCTCTTCCATTAAAGTCAGCTATTGTATTTCCTGCTTCTGAAGCCAACATCGCCCATTCTAATTCATCATAACTTGCTCCCAATTGATCTTCATCTGTTCGGTTGTCTCCAAATAAGCCATCGGTAGGCGCAGCTGTTAAAATTGATACAGGAATCTTTAAGTGTTCTCCAAGAGCATATACATCAGATTTCATTAAATCGGCGATTGGACTCAAATCGACTCCGCCATCTCCATATTTGGTATAAAAACCTACGCCAAAATCTTCTACCCTGTTTCCTGTTCCTGCAACTAAAAGGCCATGTATTCCTGCTAAATAATATAATGAACTCATACGCAAACGAGCTCTTGTATTAGCTAGTGATAAATTTATTTTAGCCTCATCATGACTTTTTGGAACTGAATTTTTAAAGGCTTCAAATATTTCAGTTAAATCTGTTTTTATCTCTGAAACATTAGGAAAACGCTTTTTTAATTGTTCAATATGCTCTCTTCCTCTTGAAACCTGAGTTTCAGATTGATGAATCGGCATTTCAACACATAAGACTTTTAAACCTGTCTGAGCACATAAAGTAGAAGTTACTGCCGAATCAACTCCTCCGGATATTCCAATTACAAAACCATTCGCTTTTGCATTATTAGCGTAATCTTTTAACCACTCTACAATGTGGCCATTTACTTTTTCTGTCTGAATAGTGCTTTTTTTAGCCATAATAATTCAAGTTTTAAAATACAGGGATGTATATTTGCACAAATTTTTAAGTATATGTTTACTTTAAGTTAAGTAACACAAATCTAATTAAAATAAAATGAAAATATATCGCTTTGTAGTGGTTGTGTCTTTGTTTTTTTTATCGTGTGATCAAAAAAACAAAGTAGAAAAAGCCGTTGAAGAAATTCCGGTTGATATTAAGGTGGAGCGTTTTGATAAGGTGTTTTTTGAAACTAAACCTGAAGATTTGGCAAAGGTTAAAAAACAATATCCTTACTTTTTTCCGGCAGGAAACGATGACACTGTCTGGTTAAGCAAAATGCAGGAACCAATCTGGAGAGAGGTTTATACTGAAGTGCAAAAAAAGTATGCTGATTTTGAGCCTGTTCGTCAGGAATTTAATTTGCTTTTTCAACACGTAAAATTTTATTTTCCAAAAACCAAAACACCCAAAGTCATAACGGTAGTGGGAGAAATGGATTACACTGCAAAAGCTATTTATGCAGATACCCTTGTGATAGTTGCCTTAGAATTATATTTAGGAAAAGACCATAGATTCTATCAGTTTCCCGGTTATTTGAAGCAAAATTTCGAGCAGAAGCAAATTATGCCAGATGTGGTAACGAGTTTTGCATATAGAAATATTCCGGACTATGCCGATAAAAATTTAATTTCTCAAATGATTTTCGAAGGAAAACAATTATACGCTAAAGATTTGCTTTTACCAGGATATACAGACGCTGAAAAAATAGGCTACGCACCTGAGCAAATAAAATGGTGCGAGGAAAATGAAGGTTATATGTGGCGATATCTTATCGAAAAAGAAATGTTATATAGTATTGATCCTAAATTGACAACCCGATTTATAGCACCGGCGCCATTTTCTAAATTTTATCTGGAAATTGATAATGATTCGCCAGGAAGAGTTGGTGCATGGATAGGATGGCAAATGGTACGCTCGTATATGAAAAATAATACTGTAACTTTGCCAGAATTATTAAAAACAGATCCAAAAGAAATTTTTGAAAAATCAAAATATAAACCCAAGAAGTGATGTCAGATACTATACAATCAGAAATTAAATTCAATATTGAATTAGATGAAAACCGCGTTCCGGAAAAATTATCATGGACTGCAAAAGACGGAGGTGTTGAAGCTGAAGAAGCCAAAGCAATAATGTTATCTATTTGGGACAGCAAAGCCAAAGAAAGTATGCGAATTGATCTGTGGACCAAAGATATGCCGGTTGATGAAATGAAGATCTTCTTTCACCAGACTTTAGTGGCTATGTCAGATACATTTAAACGCGCAACCGATGACGAAAAAATGGCGGATACGATGAAAGATTTCTGTGATTATTTTGCAGAAAAATTGGATTTGACAAAATAATCTTTTAGTTATTTTTAAAATCCCCAATGCCATTTTAAATGGTATTGGGGGTTTTTTTATTAGCATTCGTTGTTTAATTTAAATGGTTTTATAACATTAATTCCTTTATAATTAAATATTTACACAATATTTTCTGCAATCTAAAATTTTACTGTTTATAATTTGATTTATATTTGATTTCTTAAAAAAAGACATTTAATGAAAAATAGAATTGGGTTTGTTTTTGTGATATTATTAGTGATGTTCCAGATAAAAATGGGTGCGCAAAATCTGAAACTTCATCCTAAAGGTTATTTTACTGCCAGAGGAATAGATGTGACAGTCTTTGATGATATATATCCGGATGGTCATCAAACAGGGGTAACTATGATTCAACACGGTGAGCGCGTTATGGCAAATGGTGACTTGAGATTGGAAATTTCACCAGGTCAATGGTCGCCTGTACCAAAAGAAAATGAAAAAAAAATAGATCCTGCAACACAAACTATTTCCCAGTCCTTATCATATCCTGATGAGTCTAAAAATCATATTGGTTTTAATCCAATAGATTATCCGGATTTGAAGTTAAAATATAAAGTAAACGTGACACCTGCCGAAGGAAATAATTTTCGCATTACCGTAGATTTAGAAAATGAGGTTGATGTAAAATGGTTAGGGAAAATAGGTTTTAATATTGAGTTATTTCCCGGTGATTTGTTTGGGAAGTCCTATATATGTGATGGAAATTTTGGTATTTTCACTCATTCTCCTTATGGGCCGCTTCAGGCACAAATTGAAGGGCAGAATCTTGGAGTTCCTTTGTGTAAAGGAAAAAAAATTACAATTGCTCCCGAAAGCGATTTGTCAAGAGTTACTATTCAGTCAAATCTGGAAGATATTGCTTTGTGGGATGGCCGAATCAATCATAATAACGGTTGGTTTATTATACGTGCGCCTATTTCTAAAAATTCAGGAAAAAGAGTTATTGACATTGTGGTTGCTCCAAACGTTATTTCTAATTGGACATACAAACCAGTAGTCCAGGTTTCACAAGTTGGATATTATCCGACACAATCTAAAGTAGCTATTTTAGAAAACGACCCAAATGATACCGAACCATCCGAAGTTATTTTGATAAAACACGATGAGTTAGGTAAAAAAAATATCAAAACAATAAAGCCTGAAAAATGGGGAGATTTTTTGAGATATAACTATTATCAAATAGATTTTTCTGAAGTAAAGCAAGAAGGGATGTATACACTTAGTTATAAAGGAAATGAAACATCTCCTTTTCAAATAAGCAAAAAACTATATGATAGAAATGTCTGGCAACCTATACTTGAATACTTTTTACCAGTGCAAATGTGTCACGTTAGGGTAAATGAAAAATATCGAATTTGGCACAATTTCTGTCATTTGGATGATGCTCAGATGGCACCAACAAATATTAATCATTTTGATGGTTATGTTCAGGGGCCTTCAACACTAACAAAATATAAAGCGAATGAAGTGGTTGCGGATTTAAATCAGGGTGGATGGCATGATGCCGGAGATGATGATTTGAGAGTAGAATCTCAAATTGGTACGGTTTGGAATCTTGCATTAATGCTGGAAGAATTTGATATTGAATCTTACGACGCCACAAGTATTGATTATGATAAAAAAATTGTAGAAATTCACCAGCCAGATGGTAAGTCGGATGCTTTGCAGCAAATGGAGCACGGGCTTTCTTCAATTTTAGCCGGATATCGTTCTATGGGACGCCTTTATAGAGGAATCATTACGAATACTTTAAAGCAATATACGATTCTTGGCGATTTTGGCGGAGTTACCGATGGAAAGTGGAGTGCTAATCCAAGTGCACAAGATGACGATCGATGGGTTTTTACAGAAGACAATCCTGACAGGGAATTGTATGTAGCTGCAGGACTTGCTGCTTCTTATCGTGTTTTAAAAGTGAAGAATTCAAAATTAGCAGCTGAATGTTTAGAAACAGCGAAAGCACTTTACAGAACGTCTTTTTCAAAAACAAAAAGAGCAGATAGTAAAATAACATTACTTGTTGAATTAGCATTGGCAACAAATGAAAGTGTTTATAGTGCTCAAATTATCGATTTGGAGGCAGATGTGTTGAAAAATTTTGAAAGGATTGGATGGAGAGTAGGCAGGATGAAACATTTAATAAAGGATAAATCATTCCTGAACAAATTAAATTATGAAGCAGAAAAATGGAGTGCTAAAACTAAAAAAAATGCTCTCACAGACTCTCCTTATGGGGTTCCATATACACCGAATATTTGGGGCGCAGGCTGGACTTTGCAGGAATTTGGGGTAAAACAATATTATTTTGCCAAATCATGGCCGGAGTTTGCTAATCATGAAGTATACAGTAATGCCTTGAATTTTATACTTGGAGTTCATCCTGGTAATAATACAGCATCTTTTGCTTCAGGAATTGGTTCAAATTCGTTATTAGTGGCATATGGTATGAATCGTGCAGATTGGTCGTACATTCCCGGAGGAGTAACTTCTGGTACAGCACTTATCAGACCAAACTTGCCAGAACTTAAAAAATGGCCCTACTTTTGGCAGCAAACGGAATATGTTATGGGTGGGGGATCTACGGATTTTATGTTTCTGGTTTTGGCGGTACAAAAACACTTTGTAAAATAATGTCTCAAAAAATAAGGGATCAAACGGAGCGCTTATTTTCTCTCTTTTATCCGTTTAAATTATGTTTTTTCTAAAACTGATTGTTGTTTTTAAAAACTTCCTGATTGACTTCTTCTATATAATTTAAAACATCATCTTTACCTGTTTGTTCTGTGGCAGATGTTACAAAATAATGAGGCATTTCTTCCCAGTTATTGGCAAACATTTGTTTTTTATAGGCTGCAATATGCGAGTCAATTTTGGTTTTGCTTATTTTGTCTGCTTTGGTAAAAATAATGCAAAACGGAATTTCACTTTCGCCCATGTATGACATAAATTCTATATCTATATTTTGAGCTTCATGACGAATATCTATCAAAACAAAAGCACAAACCAATTGTTCCCTGGTTTCAAAATAATCAGTGATGAATTGTTGAAAAACAGATTTTGTTTTTTTGGATACTTTAGCATAACCATAACCTGGTAAATCGACCAAAAACCAATTATTGTTAATTTTAAAATGATTAATTAATTGTGTTTTTCCAGGTCTTCCTGAAGTTTTAGCTAAATTTTTGTGATTGGTAAGCATATTAATCAACGAAGATTTACCAACGTTTGATCTTCCGATAAATGCGTATTCCGGCAAAAAATCCTGTGGACATTTGGAAACTTCAGAATTGCTTATAATAAATTCGGCGGTATTGATTTTCATGTTTTTGGTTTTTAAAACCTTTTAAAATTTGAAGCTTGTGCTATAAACTCTTTTTTGTAAGCCATTCTTCAAGAATTTCATTAAATTCCTGAGGATGTTCCATCATAGCAGCATGTCCGCATTTGTCAATCCAGTAAAGAGTTGAATTAGGTAATAATTTATCAAATTCTTCTGCCACATTAGGTGGAGTTACAGCATCATTTTTACCCCAAATAATACAGGTTTCCACTGTCATTTTTGGTAAATCTTTTGCCATATTATGACGAATAGCACTTTTGGCAATAGTTAACGTTTTAATTAATTTTATACGATCGTTAACTGTTGCGTAAACTTCGTCAATCAATTCCGGAGTTGCAATTGCCGGATCATAAAACACATCTTCGGCTTTCTTTCGGATGTACTCATAGTCGCCTCTTTTCGGATAACTATCTCCCATAGCACTTTCGTAAAGACCAGAACTTCCGGTAATTACAAGTCCTGCGACTTTATCAGGATATAATTTAGTATGATAAAGTGCTATATGTCCTCCTAATGAATTACCTAATAAAATTACTTTGTCAAAACCTTTAAAAGTAATGAAGTCTTTCACATACTTTGCAAAACTTTTTACATTGGTTTTTAAAATACTTTGAGTATATATTGGCAAATCAGGAATCACAACTTTGTATCCTTTAGTTGGAAAATATTCTGCTACAGCATCAAAGTTACTGAGGCCTCCCATTAAGCCATGTAAAATAACGATAGGAGTTCCTTCTCCAGCTTCATAATAGCTGTACTTACCTTCTTTTTTGTAGTTTTTGTCCATTTAATCTAATGCCAATTTCAATTTCGACAAATATAGGCTTTAATAAATAAAAATGAATTTTTGGTGCTGTTTTTTAACTACATAATTTTAGTAGAATTTATAAGTGTTTATAAATCAGCTTTTATCGCCTTTTTTATTTTTTCTAAAAAATGTTAAAACATTTATACAATATGTATTTTTTTAAGAAAATAAGTGTTCATTTTTTGTAATTTTTAATTAATTGTACATTCAAAATAATTAATACTTAATCTCCTGATTGTCTTTTAATTAATTAGCTTTTGATCAAAGTGGTTAAACTTATTAACAAAGTGGTAGTTAGTGGTAAAATGTGGTAATATTTTTTATATTTTTGCTTTATAACATCTTAATGTAATTTTTTGAACACAATTGTTGGAACATATGAGTGTAAAGTTGATGCTAAAGGAAGGCTAATGATGCCTGCGCCTTTAAAAAAGCAATTGGCTGCTTCTCTTCAAGATGGATTTGTCTTGAAGCGTTCTGTTTTTCAGCAATGTTTGGAGTTGTATCCGATGCAAGAGTGGGACCTGATGATGCAAAAAATCAATAAGCTCAATCGTTTTGTTAAAAAGAATAATGATTTCATTCGAAGATTTACTGCCGGAGTCAAAGTAGTAGAAATTGATGCATTAGGAAGATTGTTGGTACCAAAAGATTTAGTGGCTTTTTCAGGTATTGCTAAAGATGTGGTTTTTTCATCAGCGGTTAATATTGTGGAGATTTGGGATAAGGATTTATATGAAAAATCTATAAGCGGCGAAGATATGGATTTTGCAGATTTAGCTGAAGAAGTAATGGGAAATATTAATGACGACGACAATGGAATATCATAATCCGGTTTTGCTTCATCCTACAGTTGATGGTTTAAATATTAAACCGGACGGCATTTATGTAGATGTAACTTTTGGAGGCGGAGGTCACTCAAAAGAAATTTTAAAAAGACTGGGGCCAACCGGAAAATTATTTGCTTTTGACCAGGATGAAGATGCGCTTGTAAATGCATTGGCTGACGAGAGGTTTACTCTAATTAATGAGAATTTTAGATTTATAAAAAGATTTTTGCGCTTTCATGGAGTAAAAAGTGTTGATGGAATTTTAGCAGATTTAGGAGTTTCCTCACATCAGTTTGATGTTCCGGAACGAGGCTTTTCAACTCGATTTGATGCAGATCTGGATATGAGAATGAGCCAGAAAAATGATCTGAACGCGTATCGGGTGGTTAATGAATATGATGATGCCAACCTGAAAAGAGTGTTTTTGGATTATGGTGAATTGAAAAATGCACCGGTTTTGTCAAGAACAATCATTGAAGCAAGAGAGTATCAGCCTATAAAAACTACAGATGAGTTAAAAGAAGTTTTGGCAAAATATTTACCTGAAAGGGTTCGAAACAAAATACTGGCCCAAATATATCAGGCGATTCGAATTGAAGTAAATCAGGAAATGGATGTCTTAAAAGAATTTATTGAGCAGTCATTAGAGATTTTGAATCCTGGTGGAAGATTATCTGTCATCTCCTATCATTCTTTAGAAGACAGGCTGGTTAAAAGATTTATTAAAAACGGAATGTTCAGTGGAGAGCCTGAACGTGATTTTTTCGGAAATTTTTCTGTTCCGTTTAAAACCATCGGAAAATTAATTGTGCCGGACGATGCTGAAATTAAAATCAACAACAGGGCAAGAAGCGCCAAATTAAGAATTGCCGAAAAAATATAATATAAGGTAGAAATGAAAACGGGTGTAATCGATATATTAAAAGCAAGGTTTCTTATAAATGATGATGCGGTAAAAAACTGGAGATTCATTGTTTTTATTATTTTACTGGCTATCCTAATGATTGCAAATACACAAAGATATGAGCAGAAGGTTTTTGAAATAGCAAAACTGAGTAATGAGGTAAAAGAACTCCGTTCTGAATTTGTTGACCGTCGCTCAGAATTGCAAAAACTAAAAATGGAGTCTACTGTAACAAGTGAAATGGAAAAAAAGCAAATTTATCCATCAACAGTTCCTCCGACAAAAATAGAAGTAAAAAAAGAAGAAGAAAAAAGTTTCTTTAAAAAAATATGGCAGTAGACGATAAACATATATCCTATAGAATTTACCTCGTGGCGGTTTTCATCTTTTTGATAGCAATTGCTATTGTTGTTAAATTAACCAATATCCAATGGGTTGAGGGTAATTATTATCGAAAATTGGCCAAGCAGCGTACGGTCAGGAATTTTGTAATCCCTGCCAATAAAGGAAATATTTATTCTGCTGATGGAAGCCTGCTTGCAACATCAATTCCCAATTATGAAATACGTTTTGATTCTAAAGCAGCTAATGAAGAGAATTTTGAAAAATATATAAAACCGCTCTCTGATTCCTTGTCTGTTATTTTGGGGAGACCAAGCGGTTATTATCAGAATGAATTAAGAAAAGCACGTGCCAATAAAAATCGCTATTATTTAATTGCACGCAATTTAAGTTATACTCAATATGTTAGAATCAAAGGGTTTCCTCTTTTTAGTCTGGGAGCTTTCAAAGGTGGAATCATTATAGAGCAGGAAACAGTTAGAAAACATCCTATTGGAAAAATTGCAGAAAGAACAATTGGTTATGACCGTTTTGATCCTGCGACAGGTGTTGAAGTTGGAAAAGGAATAGAATGGGCTTTTAAAAGTTATCTGAATGGTAAAGATGGTAAAATTTTAAAACAGAAAATTGCTAAAGGGCAATGGAAACCTATTCGTGATGTAAACGAAATAGACCCTCAGGATGGTTATGATGTAATTTCAACAATAGATGTTTTTATTCAGGATATTGCACACCATGCTTTATTGAAACAATTGGAAGATTACGAAGCAGATCATGGTTGTGTTGTCGTTATGGAAACGCAGACGGGACATGTAAAAGCGATTTCTAACTTAGGAAGGGCTGAAGACGGGTCATATTATGAAACTACAAATTATGCGATTGCAGAATCTCATGAGCCTGGTTCTACTTTCAAGTTAGTTGATTTAATGACGATTCTGGAAGATAAAGTGGCGGACACAAGTACTGTTTATGATAGCAAAGGTGGTGAAATCAGATATTATGGACGGGCAGTTAGGGATTCGCATAAAGGAGGCTATGGAAAAATTTCGCTGGCACGTGGTTTTGAACTCTCGTCAAATACAGTAATGGTCCAGGCAGTTTACGAGAATTATAAGAACAATCCATCAAAATTTGTAGATCATATAAAAGGTTATGGATTACATAAAACACTCGGATTGCATTTTAAAGGAGAAGGTAGAGCGATTATTCCGCATCCCGGAGATAAAAACTGGTCTGGTGTTTCCCTTCCCTGGATGGCGTTTGGATACGGAGTTTCTGTTACACCAATGCAGACCTTAACATATTATAATTCTGTTGCCAATAATGGAGTGATGGTAAAGCCACAATTCGTTTCTGAAATTAAAGAATGGAATAAAACGATTAAAAAATTTGATGTGGAAGTTATAAATCCACAAGTATGTTCTCCGGAAACTAACAAAAAACTGAAAGCTGTTTTACTTAATGTAGTTAAAAAAGGAACGGGTTCAAAATTATATTCCAAAGATTTTTCGATGGCAGGTAAGACAGGAACGGCTCAGGTAAATTATGGTAAAGCAGGAAAAGAAGGCTTGTACTATGCTTCATCCTTTGTTGGATATTTTCCTGCTGAACATCCAAAATATTCTTGTATTGTGGTGGTTCATAAACCAAATACATCAAAAAATAATTATTATGGAGCTGATGTTGCAGGCCCCGTTTTTAAAAGAATTGCCCAAAAAATATTTACAGATGCGCCTTCAACAAATAAAATAAAAAAACTTGATTCTAAAATTCCAAAGCAGGAATATAGTTATGATAATTATGATGTAGAAGCAAGAAAAAAACCAAAATTGATTCCAAATTTAAAAGGTATGCCGGGGATGGATGCAATTGCCTTACTGGAAAATCTTGATATAAAAGTAAAAGTGATTGGAGTTGGAAAAGTAAAAAAACAATCAATACAGGCAGGGCAAAATATTAATAAAAATACAATTATAGTATTAGAATTATCGTGAAAATACTGAAAGACATATTATACAAAGTGGGCATTGAATCTGTTACAGGTTCAACCGAAATTGCTATTCACAGAATTGACTTTGATTCAAGAAAAATTGAAACAAATGATGTATTTGTAGCTATTCGCGGATCCTTATCTGATGGCCATGATTATATAGACAAAGCAATTCAATTAGGTGCAAATGCCATTATATGTGATATTTTGCCACAGGATACTGTAAAAGGAATTACCTATATAAAAGTAAAAGACACTAATACTGCACTAGCTTTTATGGCAGCTAATTATTTTGGAAATCCTTCTGAAAAATTAAAATTGGTTGGTGTAACCGGTACAAACGGAAAAACAACTATTGCTTCATTATTGTTTCAGTTGTTTCAAAAAGCGGGTTTTAAGGTTGGTTTATTATCAACTGTAAAAATTATGGTCGATGAAAAAGAATATAAAGCAACGCACACTACTCCTGATTCACTAACAATTAATCATTATTTAAATGAAATGATTGACGCTGGAGTAACACATTGTTTTATGGAAGTGAGTTCACACGGAGTTCATCAGAAAAGAACAGAAGCACTACATTTTACAGGTGGAATTTTTACTAACCTGTCACATGACCATCTAGATTATCATTCCACTTTTGCAGAATATCGTGATGTAAAAAAATCATTTTTTGATTCATTGCCAAAATCAGCTTTTGCCTTATCAAATATTGATGATAAAAATGGTAGTGTTATGCTTCAAAATACGAAGGCCAGAAAACTTACTTATGCACTGAAAACATATGCTGATTTTAAAGCATATATTTTAGAAAGCCAATTATCAGGTTTGTTGCTTAAGGTAAATGATAATGAAGTTTGGGTAAAACTGATTGGAAATTTTAATGCTTATAATGTTTTGGCAATTTATGGAACAGCTGTAGAGTTGGGAATGGATAATTTAGAAGCGCTGCGTTTACTGTCTGATTTAGAAAGTGTTTCGGGTCGTTTTGAATATATAATTTCCCAAAGTGCTATAACTGTTATAGTAGATTACGCACACACTCCGGATGCACTCGAAAATGTTTTAAAAACTGTTGAGGATATTCGAACAAAAAACGAACAATTGATAGCCGTTGTGGGTTGTGGAGGTAATCGTGATAAAGCAAAACGACCAGTTATGGCCCAAATAGCTGCAAGTCTAAGTGATAAAGCAATTTTAACATCAGATAATCCAAGAAATGAAGATCCGGAAGTAATTCTGGACGAGATGGAAAAAGGAGTTGAGCCTCAGAATTATAAAAAAATATTGAGAATTACTGATAGAAAGCAAGCTATAAAAACAGCTTGTCAATTGGCCCAGCCTGGCGACATTATTTTGATTGCAGGTAAAGGGCATGAAACATATCAGGAAATAAATGGTGTCCGTCATCATTTTGATGATATGGAAACAGTTAAGGAAATTTTAGAACAGTTAGGAAAATAGCAAAAATTCAATTGACCATTTTAAAACTGGTATTTGGAATTAAAATAAAAAGATATGTTATACTATTTATTTGAATATTTAAACAAAACATTAGATGTCAGCGGAACGGGAGTTTTCCAATATATTACTTTCAGATCGGCTTTGGCATTTATGCTTTCTCTCCTTTTGTCAACGATTTATGGTAAGCGTATCATTAATTTTTTACGTAATCAACAGGTTGGAGAAACGGTTCGTGAATTAGGTCTTGCAGGTCAGAATGAGAAAGCAGGAACTCCAACAATGGGAGGACTTATTATCATTTTTGCAACCCTTGTGCCAGTTTTGTTATTTGCACGTTTGCATAATATTTATATAGTATTGCTTATTGTTACTACACTTTGGATGGGTACAATTGGTTTTGTAGATGATTATATTAAAATATTCAAAAAGGACAAAGAGGGACTTAAAGGAAAATTCAAAGTTATAGGTCAGGTTGGTTTAGGTCTTATTGTTGGTTTGGTCCTTTATTTTAACCCTGCAGTAACAGTTAGAACAGATACGGGATATAGTGATGCATTCAAAACGACTTCAACGGTAGTTTTACCTGCTCCTATCGAAGAAAAATCTACGGCAACAACAATTCCTTTTGTAAAAAATAATGAATTTGATTATGCTGAAGTATTATCTTTTATGGGAGACGGATATGAAAAATGGGCATGGTTAATTTTTATTCCGGTTGTTATTTTCATCATAACAGCCGTTTCTAACGGAGCAAATTTAACTGATGGAATTGATGGTCTTGCAGCCGGAACATCTGCAATATCCGTTCTTGCACTCGGAATATTTACGTTTGTTTCGGGAAATATCATTTTTTCGAATTATCTCAATATTATGTATATCCCCAATTCGGGAGAAATGACGGTTTTTATATCAGCTTTTGTAGGTGCTTTGATTGGTTTTCTTTGGTACAACTCGTATCCCGCATCTGTTTTTATGGGCGATACAGGAAGTTTGACTATTGGCGGAATAATAGCAGTATTGGCAATTGCAGTGCGTAAAGAAATATTGATTGTTTTATTCTGTGGAATTTTTCTTGCTGAAAGTGCTTCGGTAATTATTCAGGTAGCTTATTTCAAATATACCAAAAAACGTTTTGGAGAAGGGAGGAGAATTTTTCTGATGTCTCCTTTGCATCATCATTATCAGAAGAAAGGATATCATGAGAGTAAAATTGTAACCCGATTTTGGATAGTTGCCATCATGTTAGCCATATTATCAATTGTTACCTTAAAATTAAGATAGATATGAGGCTTGTGATTTTAGGAGGAGGGGAAAGCGGTGTGGGAACTGCTATTCTGGGAAAGAAAAAAGGATATGATGTTTTTGTATCGGATTTTGGAAAGATAAAAGAAAGTTACAAAGAAGTTCTTGTTATTAATGGTATTGCATGGGAAGAGGAAAAACATACCGAAGACCTGATTTTGAATGCTGATGTAGTCATGAAAAGTCCGGGAATTCCTGAAAAATCCCCGATAGTAAAAAAGCTGTTTGCAGCTGGTATAAAAGTTATTTCGGAAATTGAGTTTGCGAATCCTTACACTGAGGCGCTAACAATAGGAATTACTGGTAGTAATGGAAAAACAACTACAACGATGCTCACGCATCACCTACTTAAATCTGCAGGATTAAATGTTGGGCTCGGAGGCAACATAGGAAAAAGTTTTGCGTGGCAGGTAGCCGAAAATAAGTATGATGTTTATGTTCTTGAACTAAGTAGTTTTCAGCTTGATGGAATCATCGATTACAGACCAGATATTGCCATTATTACCAATATTAGTCCTGATCATTTAGATCGATACGAATATAAATATCAAAAATATATCGATTCTAAATTTAGGATTACCATGAATCAGACAGAAAGTGACTATTTAATTTATGATGCAGATGATGAAGCAATTTCGGAATGGTTAAGTAATAATACAACAAAAGCAAAATTAATTCCTTTTTCACTCACAAAACAATTTAGTGAAGGGGCTTTTATAAAAGACAACAAGATGGAAATAATGATTAACCAGGAAGAGTTTACAATGGAAACAGAATACATTGCATTAGAAGGAAAACATAATATGAAAAATGCAATGGCAGCAAGCTCTGTAGCAAAATTGATGCAAATAAGAAAAGCGACAATTCGTGAAAGTTTATCTAATTTTCAGGGGGTTGAGCACCGTTTAGAGAAAGTTCTTAAAATTCAGAATGTTCAATATATTAACGATTCTAAAGCTACAAATGTAAATGCTACTTTTTTTGCTTTAGACAGTATGAATGCCCCAACTGTTTGGATCGTTGGAGGAGTAGACAAGGGAAACGATTATAATGAATTAATGTCATTAGTACGTGAAAAAGTAAAAGCTATTATTTGTCTGGGGGTTGAGAATCATAAAATTATTGATGCTTTTGGCAATGTAGTAGATATTATGGTAGAAGTAAATAATATGAGTGATGCTGTAAAAACTGCTCAGCGTTTAACAGAAAAGGGAGATGCCGTTTTACTGTCTCCGGCATGTGCCAGTTTTGATTTATTTGAAAATTACGAAGACAGAGGGAAACAGTTTAAGCAAGCGGTTCATAATCTATAAAAATAGTTTCAAGTTTAAGGTTATGTGAAAACTTGAAACTTGAAATAAGAAAAACTTGAAACTAAACGCACTATGAAGGAATTGGTAAACAAATTAAAAGGAGATAGGGTAATATGGTCATTTGTGGCTTTATTAGCACTATTTTCGTTTATGCCTGTTTTTAGCGCGAGCAGTAATTTGGCTTATATAGGTCATGGAACCGGTAATACATTAGGGTATTTGGTTAAACATTTAGCTCATATTTGTATTGGTTTCCTCATTATTTATTGGGTGCATAAAGTACCCTATCACTATTTTAGGGCGATTTCAAAAATTGCGTTACCTGTTGTGTGGATTTTGCTTGTTTATACTTTATTAAAGGGAACTGTAATTGCTGGTGCCAATGCAAGTCGTTGGATACAAGTGCCTTTTATCGGAATTACTTTTCAGACATCAACAATGGCATCTATCATATTGTTTATATATGTAGCTCGCTATTTATCGAAAACTAAAGAAGAAAATGAACCTTTTCAAGTTTCGTTGGTACAGCTTTGGATTCCGGTTTTTATTACCCTGGCTTTGATATTACCAGCAAATTTTTCAACTACTGCATTAATTTTTTGCATGGTTATGATGCTGGCCTTTATTGGTAAATATCCATTAAAGTATATTGGGTTTATTTTAGGCTCAGGAATTGCAATGTTGGTGTTTTTCCTTTTAGTAGCCAAAGCTTTTCCGGATTCAAGATTTTTTAGCAGGGTATCAACCTGGGAAAGTCGTATTATGAACTTCACCACAGATAAACCTGATGAAGATGATTATCAGATTGAAAAAGCAAAAATAGCTATTGCATCCGGAAAATTAGGAGGTTTGGGCCCTGGAAAAAGCGTTCAGAAAAACTTTTTACCTCAGTCTTCATCCGATTTTATTTATGCAATAATTGTCGAAGAGTACGGACTAATTGGCGGATTAATGGTGTTGATTTTATATTTATTGTTACTATTTCGATTTGTGATCGCTTCGCATAAAGCCAATACCTTATTTGGAAAATTAGTCGTCGTCGGACTGGGCTTTCCATTAATTTTTCAGGCAATGATCAATATGGGTGTAGCAGTAGAATTGTTGCCCGTAACAGGACAGACCCTTCCTTTAATTAGTAGTGGTGGTAGTTCAATCTGGATGACCTGTTTTGCCCTCGGAATCATTATTAGTGTAACTAAAAAAGATGAGGAAATTGTTGAAGAGCAACTTGAAAGAGAACGAAGAAAGGAAGCGCTGCAACGATTAATTGATAAGGAATTAGCAGAAGAAGACCTGATAAATGAAAAAGAAGTTGATGCTGAAATGTACTCAATTGAAGATAATTCTAAAAATCCAATGAATGCAGTATTAAATAAATAAAATTCTAAAACAAAATAAATTTTTAAGCATTTATAATTTAAGATATGACAAAATATAAATTCATACTAAGTGGTGGTGGTACTGGGGGGCATATCTATCCGGCGATTGCGATTGCAAATGAATTAAAATTACAATTTCCTGATGCTGAATTTCTTTTTGTTGGTGCCAAAGATAAAATGGAAATGCAGAAAGTACCTCAGGCAGGTTACGAAATAAAAGGACTTTGGATTGCAGGAATACAAAGAAAAATAACATTCCAAAACATGATGTTTCCTTTTAAACTTATAAGCAGTCTGTTAGATTCTAATAAGATCATAAGAAACTTCAAACCTAACGTGGTAATTGGTACCGGAGGTTTTGCAAGCGGACCCTTGTTGCGCGCTGCAGGTTCTGCAGGAATTCCGACAGTAATTCAGGAGCAAAATTCTTTTCCGGGTATTACAAATAAGTTACTGAGCAAAAAGGCCAATGCCATTTGTGTTGCGTATGAGAATTTAGAACGCTTTTTTCCAAAAGGGAAAATTGTTTTAACCGGAAATCCGGTACGTCAGGATTTAATTGATATTAGCAGTAAAAAAGAAGAAGCGATTGCTTTTTATAATCTTGATCCGAATAAAAAAATACTGTTGGTCTTAGGAGGAAGTCTAGGTGCAAGAAGAATAAATCAGTTAATTGAGAAGGAATTAAAAAACATACTTTCTCACGATATTCAGATTATTTGGCAATGCGGAAAATTATATTTTGGGGATTATAAAAAATACAATCTTCCAAATGTAAAGGTTGTTGATTTTATAGAAAGAATGGATTTTGTCTACGCAGCGGCAGATGTTATCATCTCCCGGGCAGGAGCGTCATCAGTTTCAGAATTATGTATTGTGGGGAAACCGGTAATTTTTATCCCGTCACCAAATGTAGCTGAAGATCATCAAACTAAAAATGCTCAGTCAATTGTTGATGCAAAAGGTGCTATTTTATTGAAAGAATCAGAATTAGATAGTCAGTTCAGTATTGTTTTTGAGGCTTTATTAAAAGATAAAGGCAAGCAAAATCAATTAAGTGAGAATATTAAAAAACTCGCAATGCCTAACGCCACGAAAGCTATCATAGAAGAAATTAAAAAGTTGTTATAATGTAATTTTTTTTAAAAATCATACAACAATATAATAGAAACAGAATGCTATTTTAGGCATTTTGAGTTATTAAAATTAGAAAAATACAAAGGCTTAATTATTAGTTTTTTATGAATTAGAATACTTGTAAATAGCTCAAAAATAAAATTGAAATGAATTTAAATCAAATACAAAATGTTTATTTTATTGGTATTGGTGGTATCGGAATGAGCGCCTTGGCCCGCTATTTTAAAAATATCGGAAAGAAGGTTTCGGGTTATGATAAAACGCCGTCAATGCTGACAAATGAATTGATTGAAAGTGGTATTGATATTCATTTCGAGGATAATATTGGTTTAATACCCGATGATTATTTTGTAGAAAATACTTTAGTTGTTATTACTCCAGCGGTTCCAAGAACACATTCAGAATGGAATTATTTTTTAGAGAGACAATATGAGGTTAAAAAACGTGCCGAAGTTTTAGGAATTATTACCAAGGATACTTTTTGTTTTGCAGTTGCGGGAACACATGGAAAAACGACTACTTCCAGTATTTTAGGACATGTTTTATATGAGAGTGGAGCAGATGTTACTGCTTTTGTTGGCGGAATTGTAGAGAATTATAATTCTAATTTGATTGGAAACGGTAAAACAATTACTGTAGTTGAAGCCGATGAATTTGATCGCTCATTTTTGCATTTACATCCTAATATCGCCTGCGTTACATCAATGGATGCTGATCATTTGGATATTTACGGAACCAGCGATGCTATTGAAGCTTCTTTTCTGGAATTCGCTACCAAAATAGAAAACAAGCGTAACCTCTTTATAACTAAAGAATTGTGGATAGAAGGTGTTCAATGTGCAATTAATGAAGAAGCGCCTTATAAGGCATTTAATGTGCGTATAGAAAACGGCAGTTATGTTTTTGATGTTCAGACACCATCAGAAATTATCAAAGACCTTCATTTTGGATTACCAGGAAAGCATAATTTAATGAATGCATTAATGGCAATTGCGATGGCTGGTACTTTTGGAATTGCAACAGATAAAATTGCAAAAGCAATTGCTTCCTTCAATGGAATCAGGAGACGTTTCTCTTATCAGATAAAATCAGAAAATTTAGTTTATATAGACGATTATGCACATCATCCAACAGAGATAAATGCTGTGCATCAGGCGGTTAGGGAGTTGTATCCCAATCGTAAGGTATTGGCTGTTTTTCAGCCGCATTTATTCAGCAGGACAAGAGATTTTGCAGACGGATTTGCCCAAAGCTTATCAGCATTTGATGAAGTGTTTTTGATGGATATTTATCCGGCACGCGAATTGCCAATGGAAGGAATTACTTCTGATTGGTTAATGGATAAAATGACAAATAAAAACAAAAGAATTGTTGCGAAAGAAGATTTATTAGCGTCAATCAAAGCCAGTGATGCGCCAATAATTGTAACAATAGGGGCTGGTGATATTGGTGAAATGGTTCCTTCAATTAAAAAAATGCTAAATGAAAATATTTAATTGGACAAATATTCGATTGGTGCTTATTTTAGGTGCGGTATTGTTTTTGTATTCATTTGCACAACATAGAAACGGAGATAGGAAACTAAAAAAATCGAATGTAGTTTTTATAGGTGAAAACACACTTTTTTTAAAATCTGAAACGGTTAATAAATTGTTGATAGAAAATAAAAAGGACGCTTCCACTATCCGAAAAGATGAGGTAGATTTGAATAAAATAGAAAAAAACCTTGATTCGCAAAAGTTGATTGAAAAATCAGACGTGTTTGTGAGTATTGATGGTGTTCTAAAAGCGGTAGTAAAACAAAAGACGCCAATAGCCAGAATTTACGATGGCGGCAACTCTTTTTATATTGACTATGAGGGTAATAAAATGCCTTTATCAGAAAATTTTACAGCCCGTGTTCCTATCGTTTCAGGAGCAATTAATAAAAAAAATAACGAAGAATTAGCCGCCCTATTTCGCACAATTTATGACGATGCGTTTTTGAAAAAAAACATCATTGCCATACAAATTATGCCTAATGGCAGCTTAAAATTGTTTAATAGAAATTATAATTATTTCATTGATTTTGGCAGAACAATGAATGTGGATGAAAAATTTAGAAATTATAAAGCTTTTTTTCAGAAAGCCGTTTTGGATAGTTCGTTATACAAATATAACAAAATTGATCTCAGGTTTACCGAACAGGTAGTTTGCACAAAATAATAGAAAATGGAAAAAGATAACATTGCAGTAGGTCTAGATATTGGAACAACAAAGATAGTGGCCATGATAGGCAAGAAAAACGAATATGGTAAACTGGAAATTTTGGGTATCGGTAAATCCAAAAGTCTGGGTGTGGCGAGAGGTGTTGTAAACAATATAACGCAAACTATTCAATCGATTCAGCAAGCGATTCTGGAAGCCGAAAATAATTCGGGTTATAAAATCAAAGATGTGGTTGTAGGTATTGCCGGTCAACACATCAGAAGCATTCAGCATACAGATTATATTAGCCGCAGCAATCCGGAAGAGGTAATCGGCGAGAATGATATTCAATTATTAATCGATCAGGTAAATAAACTGGCGATGTTACCCGGTGAAGAAATTATTCACGTTTTGCCACAGGAATTTAAAATTGATGGTCAATCTGAAATCAAAGAGCCTATCGGAATGTATGGCGGAAGATTAGAATCTAGTTTTCACGTGGTAGTAGGACAGGCATCATCCATCAGAAATGTTGGCAGATGTATTCAGAGTTCAGGCATAGAGTTGTCCGGTCTTACTTTAGAACCTTTAGCTTCAGCAGATGCTGTTTTAAGTCAGGAAGAAAAAGAGGCAGGTGTAGCACTTATTGATATTGGAGGCGGAACAACAGATTTGGCTATTTTTAAAGATGGCATCATTCGTCATACTGCTGTAATTCCGTTTGGTGGAAATGTAATTACAGAAGACATTAAAGAAGGATGTTCGATTATTGAAAAACAGGCAGAGCTTTTAAAAATAAAATTTGGTTCAGCATGGCCGGGAGAAAATAAAGACAACGAAATTGTTTCTATACCTGGATTAAGAGGACGTGAGCCAAAAGAAATTTCACTAAAAAACTTGTCTAAAATTATTCACGCACGTGTCGTTGAAATTATTGAACAGGTTTTTACTGAAATTAAAGCGTATGGACATGAAGATCCAAGGAAAAAGTTAATTGCAGGAATCGTTCTTACTGGCGGCGGTGCTCAATTAAAACACATTAAGCAGTTAGTTGAATATATAACTGGTATGGATACCAGAATTGGTTATCCTAACGAACATTTAGCTGGTAATTCAAGTGAGGAAATTTCAAGTCCGTTATTTGCCACTGCAGTTGGGTTGGTAATGAACAGTATTGAAAATAGTACACAAAGTGCTGTAAGAAGGGAAGTTGTAAACGAACAGCCAAAACCAGTTTACATAAATGTACAGACTCCTGTAAAACAACGATACGAAGTAGAAGAAAACTACGTTGAAAGAGTAGAAACTTTTGATCAGCCAATAGAAGTTAAAAATAATTTGGCGATTGAAGAGTCTACAGAAACTAAAATAAGACGATCATTTTTTGATCGCTACGTCGATAAAATCAAGGATTTTTTAGACAACGCAGAATAATAAAAAGAAAAGGAATTGCTTTTTGCCCCAAGTGAGAAGTAAAAAATGTATTAAATAAGAATTTCAAAACCAAAAAGATGATGAGCAACTCAGAATTTGGAAGTATTTCATTTGATTTACCAAAAAACCAATCAAATGTAATCAAAGTAATAGGTGTCGGTGGAGGCGGAAGTAATGCTATAAACCACATGTTCAAGCAAGGTATTAAAGGGGTAGATTTTATCGTTTGTAATACAGATTCACAAGCACTACAAAACAGTGCTGTACCAAACAAAATTCAGCTGGGAGTAAATTTAACAGAAGGTCTTGGGGCAGGAGCAAATCCTGACGTTGGCCAACAATCTGCTATTGAAAGTATAGCTGACATCGAAAAAATGTTGGACCGCAATACTAAAATGGTTTTTATTACTGCTGGTATGGGGGGAGGAACCGGAACAGGAGCAGCTCCGGTAATTGCACAATTAGCCAAAGAAAGAGAAATTCTGACAGTAGGAATTGTAACAATTCCGTTTCTTTTTGAAGGGAAAGTACGTCAGGAGCAAGCACTTTTAGGAATTGAAAAATTGCGTAAACAGGTAGATTCACTAATTGTAATCAATAATAACAAATTAAGGGAAGTTTACGGAAACCTGGGCTTTAAAGCAGGATTCTCTAAAGCCGATGAAGTTTTGGCTACAGCTTCAAGAGGTATTGCCGAAGTAATTACACATCACTATACACAAAATATCGATTTACGTGATGCCAAAACAGTATTGTCTAACAGCGGAACTGCTATTATGGGTTCTTCTGTTGCATCAGGTGAAAACAGAGCTAAGGAAGCTATTATTTCTGCCTTGGATTCGCCATTGTTAAACGATAATAAAATTACAGGTGCCAAAAACGTATTGTTGCTTATCGTTTCTGGAGCTAACGAAATCACATTGGATGAAATAGGGGAGATTAATGATCATATTCAGGCAGAAGCCGGTTATAACGCCAATATTATTATGGGTGTTGGTGAAGATGAAACGCTTGGCGAAGCAATTGCAGTAACTATCATTGCTACTGGTTTTGATGTTGAACAACAGAATGAAATTGTAAATACAGAGCCTAAAAAGATAATCCATACATTGGAAGATGAACAAAGAAGTGTTCATAATCTGTCGGGTAAATCAGTAACTTCTTTTGATCTAAACAATGATACTCCTTCTGCAAAATCAGGAGAAAAAATTGTTTTTGATTTATTAGAAGACCCAGTTACACCTTCAGATCCTGTTGCTGTTGCTCCAGCTATTAATCAGGAAGAATTAGTGGTTATGTCAGAGTTTATTAAAAATTTAGATGTAACATTTGAAATAGTTTCGCCGATTACGGATATTAATTTTACTATCTCAGCTCCTGAAGTTGTAGCTGTACAGGAAGTAAAACCTGTTCAGCAAAGAGTTTTTGAACAACAGGAGCAAACGACTTTTTCATTTGATCTGCCTCTTTTTAAAGCAGAGCCTGAAGTTAAAAGAGAACCGGTTGTTGAAGATAACAGAATTTTGTTTGAATTAACAAACGAAACCCGTGAAATAAAAGTTAATGAAGCCGTACAATTTGTTCCTGTGACGGAGCTTTCAGAAAATGGGGTTATCAAATATTCATTAGAAGAATATATGGAGGTTGAAAATGATTTAATCACATCAAAGCCTGTTGATAAGGCAGTCGAAGAAGTAATTCCTGAGGAATTAAATATAACAATGAAACCAAGAGTTGATTTTGACAGCGAACCTGACTTTACAACTACATCTGAGGTTTCTCCCATGGAATTAACAATTGAGGAAACGTTACGATTAAGAGCAGACGAAAGAAGAAAAAAATTAAAAGATTTTAATTATAAATTCCATAATAATGTTTCTAAAATTGATGAAATGGAAAAAGAGCCTGCTTATAAAAGGTTAGGTATAGATTTGTCCAATTCCCAATCAAACAACAGTAATTCAAGGATATCTGTAGGAACAGACAGTAATAATGATTTGCAATTGCGTTCAAATAATTCATTTTTGCATGACAACGTAGATTAATTTTGTATCTTTTAATATAAGACAGCCCGAAAATTGAATTTAATTTTCGGGTTATTTTTTTTATCTTCGCACAGAATTTAAATTCGGGTCTTCCTGAGTATACAGACAAGAGTAATCTTATTGTTAATTTTAGAGATTTGAATTACTTTCAAATAATTATAAATTTATAAGTTTCGGCTTATCCAAATAAAAATAAATGAGTTTACAGACACAAATCATGGACGAAATAAAAACCGCCATGAGAGCAAAAGATACAATAGCATTAGAGGCATTAAGAGCCATTAAATCTGAAATGTTATTAGCTGCAACAGCATCAGGTTCTAAAGAAGAACTGTCAGAAGATGATGAAATTAAATTGCTTCAAAGACTGGTTAAAACACGTAAGGAAAGTGCAAGAATCTTCACTGAGCAAAATCGTCCTGATTTAGCAGAACCAGAATTGGCTCAGATTGCAGTAATCGAGAAATTTCTGCCTGCACAATTGAGCGAAGCAGAAGTTGAAGCCATAATTGCTAAAATTATTGCGGAAACAGGTGCTTCCGGAATTGCTTCAATGGGTAAAGTAATGGGATTAGCGACTGCACAATTAGGCGGAACTGCTGAAGGAAAAACAATTTCTACTATTGTTAAGAAATTATTAGTTTAAAAAATTTGATGTAAAGCTCAGGTTTAAATTGATTCTGAGCTTTACAATCAAACATAAATACTGACTGCGTAGTTCAACTGGATAGAATATCAGATTTCGACTCTGAGGGTTGCAGGTTCGAACCCTGTCGCGGTCACACACGGGCTAAGGAGTTTTTCTTCTTGGCCCGTTTTATTTAAGCTAATTCCAGCCATCCGCTATATCTTTTATGGCGAAACCCGCCACAAAAGGATGCCGCTGCTGTCTGGGCTAGGATTCAGGTTTCAGCAGAAAGATAAATTGATTATTACTTATCCAGGACTTTTGCAAATAACTTTGAAAATTAGCAAAACCATTTTCAGTAAGATTCTCCAGGTCAATCATTTTGTTTAAGCTGGTGTCGAAAATCTGCCAGTTTTGGATTTTCGCCAGTCTGGCAATTTCAAACAATGCTTTTTCCCCATAAAGTGAAATCATTTTGTTACTTACTGGTTCGTCGTCCTTATAAAAATCGATGGAAAAATCATCTCCTTTCATTTCACCGGATTCTTCTAAACCAAAATGTTCAGATATGATTTTGTCAAAAGCTATTGGAATTAGTTTTTCCTCATCGACTTCATCAATAACATTAATTTTTTGTACAGAATTAAATAATACAATATCCCAACTCATAATTTTTAACTAAATAATTTATTTCTTTTCTATTCCTCAAAAACCTTTTCAGTATCAACTGGATTATTTTCCTGATATAGTTTCTGTCCTATTTTTCCTTTGTCACCTAATGCACGTCCTTTAATAAGCCAGGCAATTCCAAAAGCAAAAAGTGAAAGTGCTTCAAAAACCAAAGTCGAATAAGGAAAAAGGTTAAACTTTTCCGAAACAGGAACCAGAATAATAAATACCAATATTGAATAACCGCAGCATCTGTAAATGTTATTTTCGTTGAGGATGCTTTTTGGAGAACGGGTTTCATTTTCCTGACCAATAGTAAAAACATTAATGGCTAATAAAGCGAATATTAAAAATAGCACGGCAGCAAAACCATAATGCAGCCAGCCAATCCATTTTTCATTAAGCGGAATCAGAGTATACATTTTATCAGCTACAACCTCAGGATTTGTTGGAAAAAGTGCAACACCCAAAGCCATAAGTCCCGAAATATTAGTCAGCAGATTGTCGTTTTTCCAAAAGGAACGATTACCATGACCTCTGTAGCAAATCAAAAATAAACCCACAGCACATAAGGCCCCGGTAAAAATTTCCCTGAGATTGGTATAATAGTAATGGCTTATCGAATGCTGAACCGTTGTCTGAAAAAAGGAAATGAGTGATAAGACTATCAACAATATCGGCAGACTGATTCCTATATAACCAATAGCACGCCGAATTCTGCGATACGTGAAAATATCATAGCTTTCAATTTTAATTTCTTTATTGTCAATTTTCATAGGAATGATTTTATTTGGAATGGTAGTAATAATTATCTCATGATATCCGTATCAACAGGAATATAACCCAAATGCCTGCTTAAGGATAAAATTTGTCCTTTGTGATGATATTCATGCGTAATGGCGTGACTAAAAAGCCGAAAAGGTTTTGCCGAACTTATGCTGTTTTGTGTTTCATATGTTATTTCATTTTCAAATTGATCCATTGTTAAAATGAATTCCGACATGAAAGTATCCACATCATCAAACAGCCTTATAACATTTTGTATTGTGTTGAAGTTTTCGTATTCAGAATAGCTTACTTTTTTTTTCAATACAATATTGGCAATCCAATATTCATAAGTGTTCGCAATATGAACTAACAGGTTTCTTATACTTCCGCCACGGCCGAATGAATTGTTTTGATTAACAAAATCTTCAGGCGAAACCGTTTGGCAATATTCGAACAATACGCTTCTCGATTCTTTTACAAATTTATATTGTTCTTTACTATATACAGACATTAATTCCATATCAAATAGATAAAAAATGGCATTACAAGATTATTATTTCTTAGAAAATAAATTTTCCACAACCCAGGCAGGTCCAATCATTAAAAACTGAATATCTTTCAGGAAAGAAGGTTTTTTGCCTTCAATGTTGTGGCCGTAAAATTGTCCGATCCAGGCGATCACAAACACACCGATGGAAAATATCCATAATGGAAGAACCTGACCGATATAATAATTCACAACCAGACAAATTGCTGAAAAAATGGCAATCTTAAAAGCCATAGCAACCGATAATCGAATATAAAAAACCAACACAAAAAGCAATACCACCACAGCCCAATTCTCGATTATGGGCATGTTGAGCTGAAAAATGCGGGCAATAGAACCATTCGGAATGCTCATTAGCAATCCAACAATAGAAAAATAAATTGCCGGCACGCATATGTAATGAATGGCTTTGTTCTTTGGATTCTGATGGCTGACAGCATATTCTTCAAACCATTGGTCTAATGTTCTCATTGTTTACGAATTAGGGTTGTATCAAAGCTATTAAATATTTTCTATTTTAACGTTAATTCCCCTATTGATTCCATTTCTTAAATTGTGAATATCTATTTTCAGAATCAGCGGTTTTATTTTCTTTAAAATCTATCTTTGGCTTCCTTAAAAAAATAGAGATGAGCACAATTTGGTACGAATGCAAAGTAAAATACAGAAAAACAGATGATATTGGATCACAAAAGGTTACGACAGAGCCTTATCTTGTTGATGCGATATCGTATACAGAAGCGGAAAGCAGAATTAACGAAGAAATGGGAGCTTATGTGAGTGAAGAATTTAAAATCACCAATATCAAAGTGGCGAATTATGCTGAAATCCATCCTTTCGAAAATGCGGATCGCTGGTTCAAATCGAAAGTTTCTTTAGTAGCTTTTGATGAAGAAAGCGGCAAGGAACGCAAAACAAACATGTATTTACTGGTTCAGGCGAACGATGTAAAAGAAGCCTATGACAATACCGTTGCGGTCATGAAAAACACAATGGGAGATTATACCATTCCTGCGATTTCAGAATCGCCAATCATGGATGTTTTTCCTTATTTCAGCGGTGATGAAGATGATTTGGAACAAGTGGAAAAATTCAACGCGCTTAAAGCTTCCAAACCTGAATTGGTTGCTGTAGGTGATAACGGAGAAAGTATTGATGAACTTATAGAGGCAGAAATCGAATAATGTATCAGAAAATTAATGAGGGCTTTTAAAGTCCTCTTTTTTTATGAAAATTATAAGAAGCTATTCCTGCTGTCCGCTGTATCTTTTGTGCCGAACCCCGGCACAAAAGGATGCCGCTGCCATCCTACCGTGTGGACACAAATATAATTTTGCTATTTTTATTTCAGAAACAATTA
>NZ_JBDTTP010000024.1:0-45816 GCF_039930565.1 Flavobacterium sp.
GATGGTTTAATAACCCCATCATTTTTTAACTTACACAGTTAGTGAGACACTAC
Source organism: Flavobacterium sp. (assembly GCF_039930565.1). Classification (GTDB taxonomy): domain Bacteria; phylum Bacteroidota; class Bacteroidia; order Flavobacteriales; family Flavobacteriaceae; genus Flavobacterium. The sequence continues at coordinate 54 of NZ_JBDTTP010000024.1, forward strand.
CAAAGAGTTCAATATTATTGACACTCTTTTTTTATACATATCGATTTGATATTAATTATGTCTATCGTGTTTATAATGTCTATCATGCCTGCTATTGTTTTCATGTCTGTCATAGTTGTGATTATTATTTTTTTGATGATGTTTATTATTATAGCCAAAGTGTTTATTTTCATATCTAGGTTTGTAACACGTTTGTGGTGCTCCATAATAACCTTTGTGATATCTAACTTTATGTTTATCATAATGAACATAAGGCGTTCTGCCGTGATAATCATTTAGAACTACTTTATAACCATTGTATAAATCATAATTTCTGTAATGAGCTGGTAATCGATTTGACCTTACCCATGTCCCTCCTCCAAAATAAATAAACTGAGATGCTCTTACATCATAATAAGATTGAATATCAGGTAAATAATAATATTCAGTATTTGTATAACCAGCAGGTCCCCAATCAGGAGTTGTCCCGATATTAATATTTAAAGATACCTGAGCTTGCGTAGCATTTGCAATTAAAAGAAATAATCCAAGAATTGCTATTTTAATTGTTTTCATTTTTATTGTTTTTTATGTTACTTATTTTGGTTTATCCATATATTATGCCAAAACTTAAAACTATAAACTGAAAACATTGCTATTTTTTTATGAATAAAGAGATATAAATATAAAACAGCTGATTATCAGCGATTTTATTAAATAAAAAAATGTTTGAAGCGTGATATTTTTTCCTATCTATATTCAACCATCCTTGGTTTAGCCAACTCAAAGCTTTGTAAACCAAAATCAGTAGTTTGGAAAGTATTAGTTTTAAAGATATTATCGCCCTGAAAAGGTATGGTTGGATAGTATGAAATAGAAAGCTGGAAAGAACTAAATACTAAATAGTCGTTACTTATTAAAACCCCTAGACTTAATTTTGAATAATATTTGTTTTGCAAGAGTCCGGAATTACTTGTTCCTAAAACGGCAATAGAATAATTAAGGTAGGGATTCATCCTAAACCCCAGAATTTCTTTTGGTGCATACGTTTGGGTCTGCAAAGTTAAAACCATTTTACTTTTTCCATATGCGGGAGCATTAAATCCGTATATTCCATAGTTTTCATTAATAGTAAGCTGATCTCCAATAGAGTTTTGACGATTTATTCCAACTATTACTTCAGGTTTAATGAACTGTCTTATTTTCCAATTTCCAATTTCCAATAATTTTGTAAAATAATTAGCCTCAAAAGAAATAGAAGTTTGATAAGTTTTGGATTCATCAAAAAAACTTCCTATCTCAAAATTAGTACTAAGAAATCCCCATTTGTAATAATCTCCAAATGAAGCCTGAGCGCCTAAATAGGGTCTCCATGTTTGATTTTTATGTTGATAGCCAAAAGTAATTCCGAATATTCTTCCAATAGGAATATCTTCAGTATTACCATTTCTGAATATATAATTATCTTTTACGAATTCACGCGTGTTAATTCCAATACCCATCAAATATTGCTTTTCATCAGAAAAAAAATTAATAGTATCAAATTCTGTAAATGGTTTTTCAGTATAATCTATATTCAAAAATCGTCCGGACAATATGATATTTGTAGTTCTATCCTTTTTTTTGGGAGTTGATGTTGTAATATTAAATGCTTTTCCAATCCAGTAATCCTGTGTATTGCTTTTAAAGTTCTGAAACTCATAATGCAAATCGGCAGCTTGTAAACTATCTTTCCTGAAGTTCTGTATTAATGATACTCCACCTGCCCATTTTGTTAATGGTGAATAAAATGGTCGCTCTATGCTAATACCTTTATTATAGTTTTTATCCAAATCAGTATAATAATTCATTTTGGAGTTTATAAAAGTATTGTTAATATTCGGTATGGTATACGTCATATCGTGGCCATTTCGTCCATCTTCAAATCTATTAGTAAACCGATATTCTAATTGCTGTCCCGTTCCAAGTATATTTCGATCATTAAACCCTACTCTTATTTTTGAACTTGACATTGAAAATTTAGGAAGTAAGCTCCATGAATCGAGAACCCTAATTGTAACATCTACGGAATCATTTGATGTGCCTACTAATTTTTCAGTAATATCTACTCTGTTTACATACCGCTGTGATCTTATAATACGTTCTGACTCGCTAATTTTAAAAGTATTATAAGGAGTGTTCTTTTTAAAAAGCAATAAATTTTTAATAGCAAATTTTTTGGTTTTAAGATGAAGCCTGTTTCCCGTTCTTTCCCCCCAATTGTTAGGCACCATCGTAGAATCAGTATCAGAATTGCCAAAAGGATCTAAAGTAATAATTCTAATATTCCTTATAATTTTTCCCTCTGCTTTTTTAACCTGCTTTGTTTCTACCAGAGTTATGTCTTTCTTTTTTATTTTAGTAGGTCTGAAAATTATCTTATTCAGAAAGGTTGTAAATTTATTTTTTTTAGAAAATTTTTTGAGTTTCGAATATCTTTCTGTAGTATCTTTTATAGTTTTAATTTCCTGCGAAAATGTGCTTTGAGAACCAATGCAAAAGAGGATGATTACAACTATTTTTAGTTTTCGAAACATTCGAATATTTTTTGCTTCTTAATTTTATATGAATATGTATACTATACAAGAAAGTATTAAAAGGAATACAGACATTTTTAATTCTCCGTTTTTACCTTACGAATTCTCCAGGTGAATTTTTTGGGCATATGATTGCCCATAACATAGCCCCAAGGTTCTAGAGATTCAATTCTATCAAAGATAATTTTGAGCATTGCCAATAAAGGTATGGCCAAAAACATTCCTGAAATTCCTGCAATCGCTCCACCAATAATAATTCCAATTATGGAAACAAGTGCATTAATTTCAACCTTTGAATTAATTATTAAAGGAACAAGTACGTTATTATCAATTAGTTGGACTATGATATTTACGACTAAAATACTAACTACCATAGATACCTCAGGTGTTCCTGTCAGCGATGATAGGATAGTTAAGATACCTGCAATCATAATTCCGATGTAAGGAATCATATTTAAAATCCCTGTAACAAGACCTAACAAAATAAAATATTTCGCACCAATAATCCATAAACCTAAACCTGTAAGTATGGAAACAACAAACATTTCAAAAATAAGTCCCAAAATGTAGTTATTGATTGAAATTTTTATTTGCGTAATAATATCTTTTAATTTAGCATGATCATCTTTATCAAATAATTTAGCTAAAAAAAGAATAAAGTGAGTTTTATACAAAAGAAACAAAAATGTAAAAACTACAACAAGCATACTATTCAACAATACATCACTAACAGACCCTATTGCTGTACCTATAGTTTCAGATCCATTTTGAACAGTGTCACTGGTTACTTTTTGAATATATTTTTTTTGTTCCCATATGCTTATTTGAAATTTTTCATTAATAAAGGACTGGGTATTATTAAAAAATGAAATTGCATTCTTTTTAATGATGTCAAAATCATTTGCAATGTCAGTAACCTGATAAGAAATGAATACTAAAATAGCAGCAATACAAAGAACAAAAATTATAACAGTTATAAAAGAAGCAAGATAAGTAGGGAAATGTAATTTTACTGAAAAAAAACTATGCAACGGCAGGAGCAAAACAGTAAATAAAAAAGCCAGTAATACAGGTGTAATCACATCACTTCCAATGTAGGATAAGCCACCAATACAAATTAAAATTAATAATATACAGGTAAATTTTACGTAAAACGGCAATTTTATAGTTTCTGTCATATTCGGATTTTTATGAAGTTAAATAGGTACAACAAAATTGATATATAAATCAAATTGTAGTGTTGTAATTTTTCTTCATTAGTTTATAAAATTCCCATTACAATTAATCAACAAATTCCTTTTCTTCCTGATGGTATATTGGTAGTATTGAAATTCCTTTTTGTAATAAAAGATTGTTTGGATAAATAATTCTTTCTCCCTCCTTGGTTCTTAAATTCACATGAAAAGCACTTATGTCTTCGATTTCTGCTTCAATTGGGAAATCTTTATCATGAATTTTTATAGTATCACCAATTCTAAATGGAAAAGAAAAAAATAAAATCATACCCGAAGTGACATTGCTCAAAATGGACCATTGTGCAAACATTGCGACACCAATAACAGTAGTTATAGAAGAAACGGTTATAAAAATATCTTTTGTTTCTACTCCCCAAATTACAATAAGGCTAATAATAAACAATGTATTCATCAAAAGATGAACATATTTAATTACCAAATTGGTTCGATGCTCAAATAAATGAGTAGTTTTAGCATAATTGCGAATTAATTTTGCAATAATAATCCTTAATGAAATTAAAGCTAATATTAGAATTCCCGTTGCAAATATTTCCTGACTATATTCTTTCAAAGAAAACATAAATTATTTTTTACACTAATGTACTTAAATATTCGTAAACTTTGGCTGTTGGCAGTCCCATAACATTGGTATACGAGCCTTCTACTTTTGCTACAGCCATAAAGCCTAACCATTCCTGAATTCCATAAGCACCAGCTTTATCATAAGGCTGGTGTTTTTTTATATAATACAATATATCCTCATCAGATATGGTATTAAATGTAACTTTTGTGATATCATGCAAAAGTGTCAAATGTTTATCCGTTTTAAAGCAGACAGACGTGATAACTTCATGTGTAGTATTGGACAGCGATTTTATCATAATAAAAGCATCTTCAGCATGTTTTGGTTTGCCTAATGCTTTATTTTGATGCCATACAATAGTATCGCTGGTTATCAGAATGTCATTTGGTTTTAGTTCACCATGAAATGCATTTGCTTTTAGTTCTGCCAAAAAATTTGTTATTTCAACAGCTTGTAATGCTGAGGGATAAAGTTCCTCAATATCCTTTAATCGAATTTCAAAATCGAGATCCAGATCCTTAAAAAATTGCTGTCTGCGAGGCGAACCTGAAGCCAGAATTAAGTTATACTTTTTTAATTTTTCTCTAAGCATTGTAGCGAATATTGAAAGTAATAATTGCGATTGATAATATTCCAAATAAAAGTACGAGCTTCAAAACACTACTTAAATGATGAAAGTCTTTTTGGGATTTTGCATTCAGAAGTTTTATTACAAAATAAATTAAAGGAGCTAATACAAATGCGAGAGCATATAAAGTAACAATGTATAAATTATTTTCTATAAAGTATTTTTTAATGTAGATGAGTAATAAAATGATGGGTATCAGGGTAATTACTAAAATTATTTTGGCTGTTCTGCTTGTTCCGATTGCAATAGGCAAGGTATTCATTCCCTGATTATAATCTCCATTTACATCTTCAATGTCCTTAACTATTTCACGAATAAGATTAATCATAAAAGCAAATATGGCATAATCTGTCAGGATAGAAAAAAAGCTTGCCATTTGTGCCCGGTTTTCTGCTATTGTTGCCGGAAAAATATCAAAAAAACCAATAATTATAATACTCATAGCTAAAGTAAAAGCTACAGCAATATTACCCAAAACCATAATTTGTTTTAATGTAGTACTGTAAAAATAAAGCAACGAAGCGATTAAAATAAAAATGGTAGCAAATCCGGGTCTCTGAATTACATTTGAGAGATAAAAACCAATTGCTACTCCTGTAATATTAAGGAATATGTAGATATTATAACCCATTGTTTCAGAAATTCCCCTGCCAATAACAACATCATCTGGTTTATTGATTGTATCGGTCACAACATCAAAAACATTATTAATCACATAGCCGGCTGCTGCTATTAAAATGGTGCTTAAAACCAATAAACCATATTGCCAATCTGTTAAGGCTAAAGGTATATTTTGTTGCTTTAAAAATGCATATCGAAATAAAACCTGCATGAACGCAAGCATTAGAAGGTTTTGATACCGAATAAGTTTAAGGTATTTCATTTTTTTGTTTCTTAGTTAATGACTTAAATTAACAATTATTTAGTCGTGTTTGCCATTAAAGTATTCCATCCATTTCCCCTGTACTTTCATAACCTGCTCAATAACATCACGTGCTGCGCCTCTTCCACCTTTTACATGCGAAATATAGCGGGAGATATTTTTTATTTCCGGACTGGCATCCTGTGGGCAGGTTGGCAATCCTACCAGCTTCATTACATGAAAATCAGGAATATCATCACCCATGTATAAAACATTTTCTGGATTTATGCTGTAAGTATCGGTATATTCTTTAAAAGTTGCTACTTTATCAGGAGTGCCTAAATGTATATCTGTAATTCCTAAATTGCGTAATCTGATACGCACACCTTCGTTGCTTCCACCAGAAATAACACAAACATGATAGCCGCTTTCTACAGCTGCTTTCAAGGCAAAGCCATCCCGAATATTCATAGTGCGAAGTATTTCGCCATCGGAGGTAACAAAAACAGAACTATCTGTAAGTACGCCGTCAACATCAAAAATAAATGTTGTGATATCATTCATTATTTCCTTATAACTTTTTGCCATTATTCTGAATAGATTGTGTTAGTATTTTATAAATATTTTTTTGATTGTCATTTGTTATAAATGCTAAATGTGCTTCAATTGTACCTATATCATTACGCTTCGCCGGACCTGTTTGGGCTTCATTAGGATTTAGTGTTTTTATTTTATCAGCAGTTTCCTGAATGAGTGGTTTTAAAATTTCAAATGGCACCTGATGTTCGTTGCAGATTTCATGTCCAATCTGGTATAAATGATTGGTGAAATTGCTAACAAAAACAGCAGAAACATGTAATGCTTTTCTTTGTTTCGAACTAATTTCAAAAACTTCATTTGAAATACTACTCGCTACAATTTCAAGGATATTGTAATCATCCTTATTTTCAGCTTCCAGACAAATTGGAACTACTGAAAAATCAACAGCTTTATTTTTGGAGAAAGTCTGCAAAGGATAAAAAACTCCTTTTCTATTTTTATTATCTAAAGTATCAATTGAAGATGTTCCAGAAGTATGAACTACCAATTTATCACGAAACGGTATTTGTTTAGAAACATCGTTTATGGCATCATCTGTTACTGCAATAATATACAAATCAGCTTCTTTCAGATTGGCAAAATCAGTTGTAATTTTATTCGAATCCAAAAGATTTTCCAAGGTTTCTTTTTTTCTCGAAAATACTTCCGTCAATTCAATAAACGCACTTTTTTCGAAAGCTTTTATTAAATGCTGGGCAACATTTCCGGAACCAATTAGCGTTATTTTAATCATAAGGCAAAATTAACATTATTTTTTTAAGACACCTGATTTTCACAAAACTTATAATTTAGAAATGATTGATTCTCCAAAAGCATTTCTATTCATTATTACAAGGTATTTTTGGTTTTAATTAACAAATTGCAAATATAGGAACTCAACATTTTTAAGTACTTTTGTGCCACTTTTACACAATGTAATTCCTCAAAAATGGATAAAAAAATATTCTCTTTTTTGTTTTCTACCCGATTAATGGCGATTCTTTTTTTAACATTTGCAATTGCAATGGGCGTGGGCACTTTTATAGAAAGCAAATACAACACAGATACTTCCCGAATTTTAGTTTATAACACTTGGTGGTTTGAGGCTATAATGGTGTTTTTTATGATAAATTTCCTTGGAAATATTAAACGTTATCAGCTACTAAAAAAAGAGAAATGGGCAACCTTGATTCTTCATCTTGCTTTTATTTTTATTCTGTTAGGCGCTTTTATAACACGTTACATTAGTTATGAAGGTGTAATGCCAATCAGGGAAGGTGCGGCAGAAAATCAAATTTATTCAGAAAAAACATTCCTAACCATTTTTGCTGATGGAGAATATAAAGGCGAAATGAAACGAAGGGTTTTCGAAAAAAGTCTATTGTTATCACCAGTTACCAATAATTATTTTACCAAATCAGGTAAATTTGATCAGACTCCTTTCGAGGTTTCTTACTCTAATTATATCATGGGTGCCAAAGAAACGGTAAAACCGGATCCCAAAGGAATATTATATTTGAAATTAGTTGAAGCAGGAGAGGGCGGGCGTGAAGAGCATTTTATTAAAGAAGGCGAAGTTCAAAATATTCATAATGTTCTGTTTGCTTTGAATAAACCTACAGCTGGTGCGATCAACATTAATACAACAGGAGAAAAATACACTATTCAAACACCGTTTGAAGGAACCTATATGCGAATGGCTGATAAGTTTCAGGGATCACTAACCAAAGATAATGTCCAGCCATTAATGATGCGTTCCCTGTATAGTATTGGAGATATTAGAATTGTATTTCCTGATCCTGCAATCAAAGGAATAATTACTTACGAGTCTAATAAGGACTTTAAAGCAAAATCACATAACGATGCCTTAATTGTAAAACTTACCGCAGAAGGACAGGAAAAAGAAGTAACCCTCTTAGGGTCTAAAGGAAAAATTGGGGAACCAAAATCAGTTAAAATAGGTAATATTGATTATACTTTGTTCTATGGAAGTAAAGCTTACATATTGCCATTTAAAATAAAACTTAACGATTTTATTGCTACAAAATATCCCGGAACTGAAAAAAGCTATTCGGCGTTTGAAAGTAAGGTGACAGTTCAGGATTCTGCAGAAACTTTTAATGCCGATATTTATATGAACCATGTTTTGGACCATAAAGGATATCGCTTTTTTCAATCTTCATTTGATCCGGACGAAAAAGGAACGGTATTATCTGTAAACCATGATTTTTGGGGAACATCAATTACTTATTTGGGATATTTTATGTTGTTTTTTGGACTAATGGCAATTATGTTTACCAAACATTCGCGTTTTGCTGATTTGAAGCGAAAGCTGGATGTAGTAAAAAAGAAAAAAGAAAAGCTAATCACAATCCTGGTTTTGATGCTAAGCTTTACTGGTTTTGCTCAGGCGCCTCATGTTCATGAACATAACCACAAAAATACTGAAGATCCAAATGATCATGCCAATCACGTAACAGCTGCTCCTAGTAAAAAACAAATAGATTCTTTATTGACAATTTATAAAGCTCCTGAAGAACATGCGGCCAAATTTGGACGCTTGATTATTCAGGATGCAGGAGGCAGAATGAAACCTGTTAACACTTTTTCATCTGAATTACTGCGAAAAGTAAGCCATAGCGATACGTATAACGGAATGAATTCTGATCAGGCTTTCTTATCCATAACACAATATGCGCAAGTCTGGATACAAGTTCCAATAATCTATTTGCGATCAGGAAACGACAGCATTCGTAAAATTATTGGAGTAGAAAAAGATGCTGAACATGCGCCTTTTGTAAAGTTTTTTGATGCTAATGGGAATTACAAGCTCTCTTCTTATCTGGAAACCGCTTATAAATCTGCAAATCCAAACCAGTTTGAAAAAGATTTTATCGAGACAGATAAAAAAGTAAATTTGATGGAATCGGCATTGAGCGGAAGTATTCTCAAAATTTTTCCAATTCCAAATGATCCTAATAATAAATGGATTTCTTATCTGGAAATTGGTCAGTCCGGTTTAAAAGGTATGGACGCTACTTATACAAAGCAAATTCTTCCTTTATATTTCAGGGCTTTAAATAATGGTTCTGTTTCAAAAGATTTTAAAACTGCTGATGAACTGGTAGAAAGTATCAATGGTTTCCAAAAGAAATTTGGAAGCAAAGTTCGTCCGAGCGAAGAAAAAATTGATGCTGAGATTGCGTATAATAAATATGATGTATTCAAGAAATTGCCTTACTGGTACATTACAGCTTCTATTTTTATGTTGATTTTTACGATTGTAAACATCTTCTTTGAAAAGAAATTGCTTCGAATAACTATTAATGGCTTTCATGTTATTATCGGAATTTTATTCGGATTGCATACACTTGGCTTAATTGCCCGTTGGTACATTTCAGGTCATGCACCCTGGAGTAATGCTTACGAATCAATTATTTATGTAGCATGGGCAACCATGTTCTTCGGATTAGCTTTCGACAGAAAATCAAAACTTACCGTTGCTTCTTCTGCATTTGTTACCGCTATGATTTTAATGGCGGCTTACATGAACTGGATTGATCCCGAAATAGCAAATCTGCAGCCCGTATTAAACTCATATTGGTTAATGATTCACGTAGCAGTTATCGTAGCAAGTTACGGACCTTTTGCTCTCGGAATGATATTAGGATTTGTAGCTCTGCTGTTAATTTTTTTTACCAATAAGAACAACAAGGCAAAAATAAGCTTAAGCCTAAAAGAAATAACCTATATCAACGAAATGTCACTAACTATTGGTCTTGTCATGTTAACCATCGGGAACTTTCTGGGTGGACAATGGGCCAATGAAAGCTGGGGTCGTTACTGGGGGTGGGACCCAAAAGAAACCTGGGCCTTAATTAGTATCATGATATATGCTTTCGTGATCCACGCTCGTTTCGTTCCTGCACTTCGTAGCAAATGGTTCTTCAATGTAATGAGTATGTTTGCTTTTATCTCGATTTTATTTACGTATTACGGTGTAAATTTTCACTTAGTAGGTTTGCATTCCTACGCAAGCGGCGAAGCACATTCACTCAACTGGATATGGTATTCAATGGGAACTATAGCCTTAATTGGTGCCGTAACGTATCCGTCGTATAGAAAACATTATAAAAAATAAAATAATTATTAATTCACACAAAAAAGGTTTAGCTGTTAAAAGTTGAACCTTTTTTTATTGGAATAATTCGAGGAGCTTTTTCCTGCTGTCCGCTATATCTTTTATGCCGAACCCCGGCACAAAAGGATGCCGCTTCCATCAGGGCTAGGGCTTTAGAGTTAATAAGAATTACTTTTCTGTTTAAATCTATATATTAAAAGTTAATCTTAGAAACTTAATTCTAAGAATAAAAATAGGGATAGCTAAAAACTATCCCTATTGCTATATTTTGTTGAATTATTTTTTAATGATTTCCTCTAAAACTGCTTTCTTTTCGTAATTCATTACTTTCAAAATGATTTCCTGATTTTTAGCTGTTTTGCCTTCAATAACATATAGTTTCCCACTTTTGACAGTAATATTACTTTTATCAAAGTCAACATCCCCATACGTTAATGTATTTTTGATATCTGTAGTATCAACCCATTTTTCATTTAATGTCTTAATTGCTTTATCAGAATACTGAAAAGGTTTTGTTCTTAAGTTATTCAAAACACGGGCATTCGGAAAGTAATTGCATCGGGTATCTTTTCCACTAAAAACAAGCGCTACAAAAAAGCATCCCATAACTAAACCAATCAAATAATAAGCAAAACGATGTACGAACTTCATGAAATAAATTTTTTGCAAAGGTAAGCGAAAGTTACTTTAGAAAACAAGTAAATTGATGTCGTTATCAGGTAAATCAAACCATTCTGCAATGGCTTTGTTGGTTAATATTCCATGATAAAGATATATTCCGTTTTTTAAGCCTTTATTGCATCTTATGGCACTTTCCAATCCTCCATCTTCTGCAATCTGCAAAAGATAGGGCGTAATAATGTTGCTAATAGAAAGGGAAGCCGTTTTAGAATATCTCGATGGAATATTGGGTACACAATAATGTAAAACATTGCTTTTTATAAAAGTAGGTTTTTCATGCGTTGTTACTTCAGAAGTTTCAAAGCATCCTCCTGTATCAATGCTTACATCAACAATAACAGCACCTTTTTTCATGTGTTCCACCATAGTTTCAGTCACCACAATCGGACAGCGCTCTTTGCCTCTCATTGCACCAATAGCCACATCACAACGTCTTAAGGCTTTCAGTAATGCTTTTTGTTGAATAGTAGAAGTAAAAATGCGTTGATTCAGGTTATTTTGTAAACGACGTAATTTGGTAATTGAATTATCAAATACTTTTACATTGGCACCCAAACCAATTGCTGTTTTTGCAGCAAATTCGCCGACAGTTCCTGCACCTAAAATAACAACTTCAGTAGGAGGGACTCCAGTAATATTTCCAAATAACAAACCTTTACCAAATTCATTTGTGATCATCAATTCTGCGGCAACAAGAATGGAAGCTGTTCCAGCAATTTCACTTAGGGATTTTACAGCAGGATACGATCCGTCTTCATCCTTAATATATTCAAATGCAAGTGCTGTAATTTTTTTTTGTGTCAAGGCTTCAAAATAAGCTTTCTTTTTAGTCTTAAGCTGAATGGCCGAAATGATAATCGTTTCAGGATTAATCATTTTAATTTCTGCCAAAGTAGGAGGTTCAACTTTTAACAACATCGGACAGCCAAAAACTTTCTGGGTATCTTTTGTTACCTCGGCACCAGCGTCACTATATTCCTTATCCGAATAGCTAGAACTTTCTCCTGCACCGGATTCTATCATAACGCGATGTCCGGCATATGTCAACGAATTAACAGCATCCGGTGTCAAACAAATACGGCGTTCCTGATAACTTGTTTCTTTAGGAATTCCTATGAAAAGTTCTCTTTTATGTCGGCCAACTTCAAGTTTTTCTTCTTGTGGTAAAAGTTGTTGTTTCGTAAATGGAGTTAAGGTTATAGACATAAGTTAAGCAAAAAATTAAGAGTACAAATTACGTAAAAAGTTTTAAAATTAGTGCAAAATTCGGCCAATACTGAATTCCTGTAATTAAGGCATTATCTTTTCCATTTTAATATTCGCTCTTTCATAGAGTCCATCTTCAAGAAGAATTTCAGTGAAACCAAATTTGGTATATAAATGAATAGCCGATAATAAAATTCTATTCGAATATAAAACTAATTTTTTGATGTTATTTTGTTTGGCTACATCGAAAGTATGTAAAAGTAATTTATTCCCTATTCCTAAACCCTGAGCTTTATCTGAAACCGCCATTTTACTCAATTCAAAAGTGGTTTCGTCTACTTTCATTAAGGAAACTGTTCCTAAAATTTCATTATTATATCTGGCATAAAATATCATTCCACCCTTATCTATAATTTCCTCCTGTGGATTTGAAAGCATTAATTGATCTTTCTCTTCAATTTTAAAATATTGGGTAAGCCACTCCAGATTTAAGGTCTTGATGTGCTCTTTTAGATCTTGTGAAAACGGAATAATTTCAATGTGATTTTCTGTATTCATTGGTTTAAATTAGTTCAAGCTTTCTTTTTCCATCTGCCAATAACTCAATTGTCACCACAGAATGTTCCTCAGGTATTAAGCTGGAAATTTTTTCAGACCACTCAATAAAACACCAGTTCCCAGAATATAAATAATCATCAAGACCCATATCCAGTGCTTCACTTTCTTTATTTATCCTGTAGAAATCAAAATGATAAACATGTTGATTATCAAAATTTTGATATTCATTAACTAAAGAAAAAGTGGGGCTGCTGGTAGCGTCTTTAACGCCTAAACTTTTGCACAATTGCTTGATGAGCGTTGTTTTTCCAACTCCCATTTCTCCATTAAAAAGAATAATTTTTCTTGGATTTTGAGCAATAATTTGTTCTGCTGCATCTTGAATCTGATCTAATGAAAAAACGATATTCATTTGTTTGTATTTCTTGATTTAAAGAATTAGCCCCCAAACAAAATTAAATAGGGGACTGAAGTTTATTTTATTTTGGATTAAATACCAGAAAAGGAATAATCATTTCCTCTAATGAAATTCCACCATGCTGATACGTATTTTTGTAATAACTTACATAATGATTATAATTGTTTACGTAAGCCAAAAACAAATCATTTTTTGCAAAAATAAACGAACTGCTCATATTTATAGCTGGCAGACCAATTTTTTTAGGTTCTTTTACGACATAAACATCTTTTTGCTCGTAGGTTAAGCTACGACCTGTTTTATAACGCAAATTAAGACTTGTGTTTTTGTCTCCAACAACTTTCGATGGGTTTTTTACATTAATGGTTCCGTGATCTGTAGTAAGTATCAATTTGAAACCTAACAGTTGTGCCTGTTGAATGATTTCTAAAAGTGGAGAATTTTTAAACCAGCTCAGTGTCAACGAACGATAAGCTTTATCATCAGAAGCCAGTTCTTTGACAACTTCCATTTCAGTTTTGGCATGTGACAGCATATCCACAAAATTGTAAACAACCGTTACAAGATCATTACCTTTTAATGCCTTGAAGTTTTCTGACAGTTTTTTTCCGCTTGCATAATTGGTGATTTTAAAATAATCTTCCTTGATATCCAATCCCAGACGTTTCAATTGAGCAGAAAGAAATTCGGCTTCAAAAAGGTTTTTACCACCATCTTCTACATCATTTTTCCAATAATCAGGAAACTGCTTTTCCATTTCTGTAGGGAGCAAGCCTGAAAAAATCGCATTTCTTGCATATTGAGTTGCTGTTGGAAGTATGGAGAAATAAGGAACTTCTTTTTCTAATTTATAATAATTGGATACAACGGTTTCAAAGGATTTCCATTGATCATAACGTAAATTATCAATGACAACAAACAAAATTGGCTTGTCTTTCTTTTTAATCTCCGGGACTACCAATTCTTTAAACAAAGTATGGGATTGAATCGGTTTATCGGCTTTTGGAGAAAACCAGTCTTCATAATTTCTTTCAATGTATTTTCCGAACTGCGAATTGGCTTCGACTTTTTGTGATTCCAGGATTTCGACCATTCCCTGATCATTGATATTTTCAAGTTCTAACTCCCAGAAAATTAATTTTTTGTATAATTCAATCCAATCTTCAAAAGAATTGACCATGGCCAATTCCATTGAAATTTTTCTGAATTCTTTTTGGTAGTCTAAAGTTGTTTTCTCAGAAATTAATCTCGAATGATCTAAATTTTTCTTTAGGCTTAACAGAATTTGATTTGGATTTACGGGTTTTATCAGGTAATCGGCAATTTTAGAACCAATTGCTTCTTCCATAATATATTCCTCTTCACTTTTGGTAATCATAATCATAGGAATAGCTGATTTTTTTTCTTTCATTTCTGAAAGTGTTTCCAAACCGCTCATTCCCGGCATATTTTCATCTAAAAAAACAATATCAAAATTATTTTCTTCAAATAACCCTATTGCGTCTAATCCGTTATTGCAAGTAGTAACTGCGTAGTTTTTTTTCTCAAGAAATAATATATGTGGTTTCAAAAGATCGATTTCATCATCGACCCAAAGTATTTTTATCTTATCCATAATTGACTTTAATTTTAATGCAATTTAAAGTTCTAGAACTTAAAAAGTATTAAAAATAGTATAAAATTAAATTTTCGGATGTAATTATTTACGTAAAAAGATAAAGGAAAAAGGTGATAAAAATTTATAAAATGCGTATTTACAATTGACAAAATTGGTTAATTGTAATTGTAGTTTTTTATAGATTTTTCAAAAAATCAGCCATGAATAGTTTCTCCTTTTCCGTAATTGGTAATAATTGATTCTTCAAATTCCAGCCATTCTCTCCAGCGTTTCTCAACATCAATCCCAACTCCGTATTTACGGGCATACGTAATGAAAGTAGTGTAATGTCCGGCTTCGCTTTCCATCAATTCCCTGTAAAAAAGCGACAGTTCTTCATCCTGAATATTTTCAGATAGCACTTTAAAACGCTCACAGCTTCTGGCTTCAATCATAGCGGAGAATAATAATCTTTCCACTAAACCCGAAACACGGCTTCCATCACCGCTTTTTTTCATGTACATATACAATTCATTAACATAATCGTCCTTGCGTTCGCGTCCTAATTTTAATCCTCTTTTGATGATAATATTATGAACCTGTTCAAAATGATCGATTTCTTCTTTTGCCAGAGCCAATAAATCTTTTACCAAATCCTGATGTTCAGAATTATTGGTTATAATGGTAATCGCATTTGTTGCGGCTTTTTGTTCGCACCACGCATGATCAGTAAGAATTTCTTCAATATTTTTCTCTACAATATTAACCCATCTTGGGTCTGTTGGTAATTGTAATCGTAATACGCCCATTTTTTAAGTCTTAAAGTTAGAAAGTCATAAAGTTGTAAAGTCAAAAAAAGTCGAAAATCAAAAATAAAATAGAAATTAATATTCCATTTCAAGACTTTTGACCTTCGACTTTAAGATTTTATGATTATTTTTAGTATACGAAAATTGGTCTTTCGCTCATCATTTCATCCACTTCATTAGCTACTTCTTCGATAACAGTTTCATTTGTATGATCTGACAATACTCTGTCAATTAATGCTACGATAGTTTCCATATCTTCTTCAACTAAACCACGAGTAGTAATAGCAGCTGTTCCAACACGAATTCCT
Organism: Flavobacterium sp.; assembly: GCF_039930565.1. GTDB lineage: Bacteria > Bacteroidota > Bacteroidia > Flavobacteriales > Flavobacteriaceae > Flavobacterium. Next base: position 16,214 of record NZ_JBDTTP010000024.1, read on the forward strand.
GAAGTTACAAATGGTGATTTATCATCAAATGGAACCATGTTTTTATTAACTGTAATTTCAGCTTTTACTAATGCATTTTCTGCCTCTTTTCCTGAAATATTTTTATTTCTTAAATCAATTAACATCATGTGATTGTCAGTCCCTCCAGAAATAATGTTATATCCTCTTTTTACAAAAGCGTCAGCCATAGCGTTGGCATTTTTTTGTAGTTGCATGGCATAAGTAAAAAACTCATCTTTTAAAGCTTCACCGAAAGCAACCGCTTTAGCAGCGATAATATGCATTAAAGGGCCGCCTTGATTTCCCGGAAAAACAGCTAAATCTAATAAATTAGACATCATCCTGATTTCTCCTTTTGGAGTAGTTAGGCCCATCGGATTTGGAAAATCCTTTCCCATTAAAATCAAACCTCCGCGCGGTCCGCGTAATGTTTTGTGAGTTGTGGTAGAAACGATATGACAATGCGGAATTGGATCATTCAATAATCCTTTTGCAATAAGACCTGCAGGATGGGAAATGTCAGCAAATAAAATAGCTCCAACACTATCCGCAATTACTCTGAAACGTGCAAAATCCATATCACGTGAATAAGCAGAAGCTCCTGCGATGATTAATTTTGGCTGTTCTTTAGTTGCAATTTCCTGAATTTTATCATAATCTAATCGTCCGGTTTCTTTATCTACACCGTAAAAAACAGGATTGTAAATACGTCCTGAAAAGTTTACAGGAGAACCGTGAGTTAAGTGACCACCATGCGATAAATCGAATCCTAATATTTTGTCTCCAGGCTGTAAACAAGCATGAAAGACAGAGGCATTTGCCTGAGAACCAGAGTGAGGCTGCACATTTGCATATTCAGCGCCAAATAATTCTTTTGCTCTGTCAATTGCAATTTGCTCAATAACGTCAACTACTTCGCAACCGCCGTAGTATCTTTTGCCAGGATATCCCTCAGCATATTTATTAGTTAAAACAGATCCTGCTGCTTCCATTACTTCATCACTTACGAAGTTTTCTGAAGCAATAAGTTCTAATCCGTGAATTTGTCTGTCTTGTTCCTCTAGTATAAGGTCAAAAATTTGTTCGTCGCGTTGCATTTTTTCGTTTTTCGTTAATTTCCTGCAAAAATACAAAAAAACGTTTGTGAAACTGTTAGATTATGATATATTTGACATAGAATTTTTCAACAAATAATTAACATTAACATGCCAATAACCGCCAACGATACCAAAAGAAAATCATGGTTAGAAGTACCAGAGAATAGTGATTTTCCTATTCAGAATATTCCTTTCGGTGTCTTTCTTACCAAAGAAAATGTCGTTACAGTAGGAACCAGAATTGGCGACTTTGCTATAGATTTAGGAGCTTTACAACAATTAAACTATTTTGAAGGAATAGATCTGACTGACGATATGTTCATGCAGGATACGCTTAATGATTTTATTTCTGACGGAAAAAAAACATGGCGTTTGGTTAGAAATCGTATTGCGGATATTTTTGATGCAAACAATCCACAACTTAGGGATTCAACAAAAGATCGTGAGATTGTTATTTTTGAAATAGATGACGTAGAGATGCAATTACCTGTTTTAATTGGTGATTATACCGACTTTTACTCCAGTAAGGAACATGCGACCAACGTAGGTAAAATGTTCCGTGATCCTGAAAATGCCTTATTACCAAACTGGCTGCACATTCCGGTAGGTTATCATGGAAGGAGTTCTACGATTGTTCCATCAGGAATTCCTGTACACCGACCAATGGGACAGACTTTGCCTGCTGGAGAAAAATATCCTGTATTCGGTCCGTCACGTTTAGTAGATTTTGAACTGGAAACGGCTTTTATAACTACCGATGTAAATGTAATGGGCGAAAATATCCCAACTTATGAAGCGGAAGATTATATTTTTGGAATGGTTTTATTGAATGACTGGAGTGCACGCGATATCCAGAAATGGGAATATGTACCACTTGGGCCATTTCTCGCTAAAAGCTTTGCCACTTCAATTTCTCCATGGATTGTAACTATGGATGCATTGGAGCCTTTTAGAGCTAAAGGACCTAAACAGGATCCCTCACCACTTCCTTATCTACAGACAAAAGGAAAAAAGACATTTGATATTAATTTAGAAGTTTCAATTAAACCTGAAGATCAGGAAGAAACCGTAATTTCCAAATCTAATTTTAAATATTTATACTGGTCAATGGCACAGCAATTGGCACATCATACCTCAAATGGGTGTCGCGTAAATTCTGGTGACATGATGGGTTCCGGAACCATTTCCGGACCAACTCCTGACAGTTATGGTTCTATGTTAGAATTGACTTGGGGAGGTCAGAAGCCAATACAATTACAGGGTGGGAGTGAACGTAAATTTATCGAAGATAATGATACTGTTATTTTTAGGGGTTTTTGTGAAAATGCAGAAGTTAGACTAGGTTTTGGAGAAGTTTGCAGCCAATTATTGCCTCCGTTTATTAGGCCATGAATAAAATACAAATGATGATATAAAAAAACTTGTTAAATTACTAACAAGTTTTTTTATATGAATTATTGTAAACCGAAATCCTAAAATTCTGGATTTAAAATTACAGCTTATGCTATATTTGAGTTTAAGCCGGAATCTGCTGACTCAGGCAATGTAAGGTTCCGAATCCCCAGATAAAATCGATACAGTTTATACCAATTACTTCTCTGTCAGGAAAGCATTCTGAGAGTATATTTAATGCTACACGATCATTAATGTCGTTAAACGTTGGAACTAAAACGCATTTGTTTAAAATTAAGAAATTAGCATAACTGGCAGGCAACCTTAAATCTTCAAAATCAACACGTTTAGGCATTGGCAATGCTACAATTGTCGGCGCTTTTCCATCTTCTAATTTTGAATTTTGCAAACGTTTCAAATTATCTTGTAAAGGTTTGTAGTTTGAATCGTTTTTGTCAGTCTCTACAATTGTCACAATCGTATCTTCATTTACAAATCGGCATAAATCATCGATATGACCATGAGTATCATCACCTTCAATTCCGTCTCCTAACCAGATTACATTGGTCACTCCAAGATATTCTTTAAAAACAGCTTCGTAATCTTCTTTAGTGAAATTTTTATTTCTCACCTGAATGGTTGGATGCATTAAACATTCTTCAGAAGTTAACAATGTTCCTTTTCCGTTTACATCAATTGCCCCACCTTCAACAATTACCGGTTTTCCTTTATACAGTACCTGCGTTAAGGGAACATTAATACAATCTGCTACTTTTCCAGGAACAAATTTATCCAGTTGATAGTTTTTATATTTTGCCCAGCCGTTAAAGTTAAAATTCAAAGCTTCTCTTTTAGAACCATTTTTTACAATGATAGGTCCCGAATCACGCATCCAGCTTCTGTTTGTTTTATGAATGATAAAACAAACATTACTCACATTTACACGAGCTCTTTCCAACATTTCTATAACTTTTTCTTTTAGTTTTTCATCGGCTACGACCAAAAAAACAGTTTCAAAGGTTGCTACTTTTTTAATAAATTCAACAAAAGCCCATTGGACTGCCTCATATTTTCCAGGCCAGTCGTTTCCATTGTGTGGAAAACACAATACGATTCCTTGCTGTTTTTCCCATTCTGCCGGAAATCTTCTATTATTTGTTGTCATAAAAAGTTTCTAAAATTAAAGAGTACAAAGATAATCATTCGTAAGGATTATGAAATAGGTGTAGGCATTTACAAATTATATTTTTAAAATCTGATCAATTTTTATGATAACAAACTATACATTTTTAAATGATGAATTAACAAAAATTTTTCAGGCATTATTTTCTAATTTTTTCTAAAAAGGTAATTTTCTGATTAATTACTGTTAAAAATCAATAAAAGATGGGAATTATATAAATACCTCAAAAATCAATGGAAGATAATTGCGAATTCATTATTATAAATTTGCAATAAGTTTATAATTAAATAAAAATCAAACGAAACTTAACATGAAAAATAAATTAACTACTCTATCACTTTTATTACTGGCTTTCGCAGGAAATGCTCAGGATATGTCAACAACATCAGTTCAAAAAACAGTTGAAAAAGCACCTTACGATAAATGGTCTATTGAATTGAATGGTGGTGTAAATAAACCAACAAGAGCATTGACTCCTGGCTATTCAACAGCTACTTTAAATCCATTTCATGCAGACTTGGGTGTAAGATATATGTTTAATCCTAAATTTGGTTTGAAATTAGATTTTGGATATGACCAATTTCAGGAACGTGATGATACTGCTCCATTTGAAAGCAGACAATTAAGAACAAGTTTACAAGGGGTTATTAACCTTGGAAGAGCATTAGATTTTGAAACATGGACAAATACATTTGGACTTTTGGCTCATGGTGGTTTTGGAGTTTCTCAATTGACTTCTGACAATGGTTTTGATGGTGAAGATTATATGGGTCATGGTATCCTTGGACTTACAGGACAAATAAGACTGAGTAACAGCGTTGCCTTAACCGGGGATTTAACCGGTATAGTGAATGGAAGACAAAATCATAACTTTGATGGAATGAGTCCTACAACTACTGGTTCATTTGACGGCGTTTTATTAAATGCATCTGTTGGTTTGACTTTTTACTTAGGTAAAAATGAAAAACATGCTGACTGGGTTGGAGAAGGAAACAGAATGGATGAGTTAGAAGAAAGAGTTTCAACAATCGAAACAGGTCTTTTAGATACTGATAAAGATGGTGTTGCAGATTTATATGATTTAGAACCAAATACAGTAAGTGGAGTTGCAGTTAATACAAAAGGACAAGCCATAGATAATAATCAAAATGGTGTGCCGGATGAATTAGAAAGCTACTTAGAAAAAACGTATGGTCAAAACGGTAATGGTGCTACAAATAACACTATTGAAGAATTAATTAATGGTGGATACGTAAATGTTTATTTTGATTTTAACTCTTCAAAACCAACAAATGCTTCAATATCAGGTGTTGATTTCTTAGTAAAATATTTGAAAAACAATCCAGGGAAATCGGCAGATATCATAGGATACTCTGATGAAATTGGATCTACAGATTACAACAGTGAATTATCAAGAAAAAGAGCTGAAGCTGTAAAAAGTATAGCTATAAATGCTGGAATTGATGCTTCAAGATTAAATGTAATTGCAAACGGTGAAGATACTTCTGTGAACAAAAACTCTCAGGAAGCAAGACAAATCGTTAGAAGAGTTACTTTTAAAGTAAAATAATTAATAAATTTTAAAAAACCGTTTCAAATATTTGAAACGGTTTTTTTTGAAGAATAAAAAAGGACAAAATCTAAAGTTAGATTTTGTCCTTTTATTTTATAAATAATTATTGAAATTAATCAATGGCTCTTTTTGTAATATCTCCAAAAGCATCAATTCTTCTGTCTCTGAAAAATGGCCAGTTCTGACGTACATTTTCCTGTAAATCAAGATCAACTTCGGCAATAAGTATTTCTTCTTTATCATGAGAAGCTTGTGCTAAAATTTCTCCTTGAGGGCCGGCAATAAACGAAGAACCCCAAAACTGAATTCCGTCTGTTCCCTCAATGTATTGTTCCAGTCCAATTCTGTTTGCTGCAGCAACAAAAACTCCGTTTGCAACAGCATGCCCTTTCATAACATTCATCCAGGCACCATATTGGTTTTCTCCATATTGCTCTTTTTCTTTTGGATGCCATCCAATTGCTGTTGGATAAAACAAGACTTCAGCACCTTTTAAAGCTGTAATTCGGGCAGCTTCCGGATACCATTGGTCCCAGCAAATCAGAGTTCCAACAGTTCCTTTTTTAGTTTGGATAGCCTGAAAACCTAAATCGCCAGGAGTAAAATAGAATTTTTCATAAAAATGAGGATCATCCGGAATATGCATTTTACGGTATAAACCTGCTTCTGTTCCGTCTGTATCAATAATGTATGCGCTATTGTGATAAATTCCTGCCATTCTTTTCTCGAAGAAAGGAACAATAACAACCACTCCTAATTCTTTTGCTAATTCGCTAAAAGCAATGAATGAAGTACTGTAAAGTGGCTCTGCTAATGCAAAATTATCTACATCTTCACTTTGGCAAAAATAATGACTGCTGTATAATTCAGGTAATAGGATAACTTCTGCACCTTTAGTGGCAGCATCCCTAACCCAGTTAATACATTTTTTAAGATTATTTTCAGCAACATCGTTAAGGTTTAACTGAATAACGGCTATTTTATATTTTCTTTTTGGCATGACCTAAAATTTAGATTGCAAAAATAGTAATTTTTAGAGGAATGGCAAAGAATACAAAGACGGCAACAGATAGGTCAAAGAATTATAAAAAAAACACCAGTCTTTAAAAGATTGGTGTTTTAATTATTTTAGAATAGTAAGTAGTAAATCGGGATTATTGTTTTTTAACTAAAATTACATTACCATAATTAGAGTTAACAATAACTTTATTCTGACCTTTTTTCCTATTGAAACCGCTTATTCTTTTTGAATTGGCCTTGGTTTCATTTACAGCAATTTCTAAACTGCCATCACTTTTAATATTTGCATATTTTGTATTAATATCAAAGTCAAAAGCATAATTGGTGGTGTAGCCTAATGAAATATTAGTATATCCTGTATTAATGTTGACATTTTTAGATTTGTCATTCAAAAGTCCAACATTTATTTTAGAATAGTTCCCATCGATGTTCAAGTTATTGGAAATTTCATTGATAAAAATGGTCAGGTAATTTCCTGAACCGATAATAGAGTTAATTTTCTGAAACTTAAAAGTTCCGTAATTACCTTCGTATTTTATATTTTGGCCTTCCTGAATCGAAACATCTGTGTAATTAGCATCGAGGTGTAAATTTCCACAGTCGTTTATTTTTAAGCCTGAATAATCCGCTTCAATTTTACCCTCTTTAATATAGTCGATACTTGAATTTTGAGAATATCTAATCTCAATTCTGTTATTAGAACCATTGAGCTTACCTAATATTATTTTTCCGTATTTACAGGAAATATCTGTGGTTGACTCTAAACTGGGAGCATTAATATTTCCGTATTTATTATTAATTTTTACAGTTCCGTTTTTCGGAATTTTAATCACATAATTAATTTCAAAACTGTTGCTGCTTCCCTTACTTTTTAATGAGGAGTTTCCAATTTTTGTAATCGCTGTAACCATTGATTTAAGTGCTGTAATATCAATGTCAATGCTATTTAGTTTCTCATTTACCCAATTTTCATTTCCTCCGGTAACTTTTATGGTAATATCTAAGTCAATTTTATCCTCATCCCACATTAATACTGTAATATTACCATATTTATTATCAATATCAATTCCTGCATTCGAATTAACGATATACGTTTTTTTTATACTTTTTTGCTTTGAAATAAAAGCATCACCATCATTTGAAAACCCTAAAAAAGGAATTAAAATGAATAAAATCATTTGGTTATAATATTTTTTCATCAGTTGTATTTTTTAAATTTTCGTTTTCTTCAATTCGTTGCAAAACCGTTTGTAAAAAAGATATTCTGGTTTGCAGGTTGCTGATCATAGCATAAATAATTTGTTTGTTCTCACCGTTTTTTTGGACCTCTTTAATTATTTTTTCATAATCAGAATCGAAAACTTTCATTTGTCTCAAGGCATCATTAATTATTTGTTTGTTTTCCGGTGAACTTTTTTCTTTTAATTTAATTAGCTCATTATCAATTAGAATACTAAAAATAGAATCTGTTCGTTTAGTTTCTTTTGATGCAAATTTAAATTCCTTTGGTTTCTCATTATTATTGTAAAAAACAGATATACCTAATAATAATACTATTGACGCTGCAATGGCCCAACCAGTGTGATTTTTTTTCTTCGGCTGTTTTTTATTTAATTTATTTAAGAAATTCAGCTGGTGGTCAGAATTTATTTCCTGAATATCCCACTGATTCTCAAATTTTTTAAATAATTCTTCAAAGTTGTTATTTTCCTTTCTCATATTTCCTCTAATTTTTTCCGCAAACTTTCTTTTGCCCTGCTTAATGTAGTTCTGCAATTGGCATAACTTATATTTAAGATTTCGCTAATTTCTTCCTGATCATAACCTTCAATATAAAAAAGTGTCATAACCATGCGGTAATTATCTTTTAAGCATGAAATTATATCCAAAACCTGCTTTACTTTAAGTGAATTCAAATCTATACTTTCAGAAAAAAAGCTATCATTTTCTTCAATTTTATAGAGTGTCTTATTCAGGTCTTCCATCTGAAGAACATTGTTCTTTTTATAAAAATCAATACTATAATTAATAATAATTTTTTTAAGCCACGCTCCAAAAGCCACTTCCTGTTTATAGTCGTTGATCTTTGTAAAAGCTTTCAAAAAACCTTCCTGCATGACGTCTTGTGCAAAATGTTCATCTTTTACAATTCTGTAAGCCACATTATACATGGCTTTACAATAACGATTGTAAACTTCGAATTGCGCTTTTTGATTGTTTTCTTTACAAAGTTTGATTAACTCTTCGATATTTTGATTGGTTGTGTTCAATAATGATTGATGGTTTTTTTATAATGACTTTCCTTTTTTGGGTTTGTTACACTTTTGATAAAATTAATTGTATTTTTTTAGAATGCCCGCCATACTTATAAAATGTGCTTTTTAAAATAAAAATTCAAAAGGAATGTCTTTGTTTTTGGCATAATGATTGTCTATTTTTATGGCCTGACTTTCAAAGACAATTTATAACCTCATTTTATTTAAAATACAGGTTTCGTATTTAGTATTTGAAATTAGAATAAACCTTTTAATGACAAAACGACTTATATATTACTATGTCAAACCATAAAATACTTACTATTGACAATCTGTCACTTCAGGAATTTGATTCCGAAGCAGAATTAATTCCCCTATTAACTCCCGAAGACGAAGAAGAGATGAACAATGAAGAACTCCCTTTTTCTTTACCAATTTTACCTTTACGTAATACTGTTTTATTTCCGGGTGTTGTTATTCCTATTTCTGCAGGAAGAGACAAATCAATAAAATTAATCAACGACGCAAATGCTGGTGGGAAAATCATCGGAGTAGTTTCTCAAATTAACGAAGAAGATGAAGATCCGTCAAAAGATGATATCCATACAATAGGAACTGTAGCCCGAATTCTACGTGTTTTAAAAATGCCTGATGGAAATGTTACCGTTATTTTACAAGGAAAAAAACGTTTTGAAATTGACCAGGTTGTTTCGGAAGAGCCCTATATTACTGCTACTGTTAAAGAAGTTTCTGAAGAACGTCCTGATGAAACTGATACTGAGTTCACTGCTATTTTAGATTCTGTAAAAGAATTGGCCATTCAAATAATTAAGGAAAGTCCAAACATTCCATCAGAAGCTACTTTTGCGATTAAAAACATTGAAAGCCAGTCGTTTTTAATCAATTTTGTTTCTTCTAATATGAATTTATCGGTAAAAGAAAAACAAGGTTTGTTATCGATAAGCGGATTGAAAGAAAGGGCTCTCGAGACTTTGCGCTATATGAATGTTGAACTTCAAAAATTAGAATTGAAGAATGACATTCAGTCAAAAGTTCGTTTTGATTTAGACCAGCAACAACGTGAATATTTTCTTCATCAGCAAATGAAAACCATTCAGGAAGAATTGGGAGGGGTTTCGCAGGAAGAAGAAATGGACGAGATGGGACAGAAAGCAAAAACCAAAAAATGGGATGAAAAAACCCAGAAACATTTCGAAAAAGAATTATCTAAAATGCGCAGGATGAATCCACAATCCCCTGATTTTGGAATTCAAAGGAATTATTTAGAGTTATTTTTAGAGTTGCCGTGGGGTGAATTTTCTAAAGATAAATTTGATTTGAAAAATGCTCAAAAAATATTAGATAAAGATCATTTTGGACTTGAAGAAGTGAAGAAAAGAATGATCGAACATTTGGCCGTATTGAAACTTCGTAATGATATGAAATCGCCAATTATTTGTTTAACAGGTCCTCCGGGAGTGGGTAAAACTTCAATTGGACGTTCTGTTGCCGAAGCTCTTGGTCGTGAGTATGTTCGTATTTCGTTAGGAGGTTTACGCGACGAAGCCGAAATTCGCGGACATAGAAAAACATATATTGGTGCAATGCCGGGCCGAATTATTCAAAGTTTAAAAAAAGCCGGAACTTCAAACCCTGTTTTTATATTAGATGAAATTGATAAACTATCAAGTGGAAACAGTGGCGACCCCTCTTCAGCTTTGTTAGAAGTTTTAGACCCGGAACAAAACAATGCCTTCTATGATAATTTCCTTGAAATGGGTTATGATTTATCTAAAGTGATGTTTATTGCCACTTCTAATAATATGGGTACCATTCAGCCTGCATTGCGTGACAGAATGGAAGTTATTAAAATGTCTGGTTACACTATTGAAGAAAAAGTAGAAATTGCCAAAAGACATCTTTTTCCAAAACAATTGGAAGCACACGGATTAACAAGCAAAGATTTAACAATTGGAAAAAAACAATTAGAAAAAATTGTTGAAGGGTATACTCGTGAATCTGGCGTTCGTAACTTAGAAACTAAAATTGCCCAGGTAATTCGTAATGCTGCAAAATCTGTAGCAATGGAAGAAGAATACAATAAAAAGGTCACGGATGAAGATATTGTTACCGTTTTAGGCGTACCACGATTAGAGCGTGATAAATATGAAAATAACGATGTTGCCGGAGTTGTAACTGGTTTAGCATGGACAAGTGTTGGAGGTGATATTTTGTTTATAGAATCCTTAATTTCTGAAGGAAAAGGTGCTATGACGATTACCGGAAACTTAGGAACCGTAATGAAAGAGTCTGCTACAATTGCTTTAGAATACATTAAAGCAAATGCAAAAAAACTGGCATTAGATGTTTCTTTATTTCAAAAATACAACATTCACCTGCACGTTCCGGAAGGAGCAACACCAAAAGACGGACCAAGTGCCGGTATTGCAATGTTGACATCTTTAGTTTCCTTGTTAACGCAAAAGAAAGTAAAGAAAAGTCTAGCAATGACGGGTGAAATCACGCTTCGTGGAAAAGTATTGCCTGTTGGCGGAATTAAAGAGAAAATCCTTGCAGCCAAAAGAGCTAATATTAAAGAAATCATTTTATGCCACGAAAACAAAAGTGATATTGATGAAATTAAAGCTGAATATTTGGAAGGTTTGACTTTTCATTATGTAAAAGAAATGAGCGAAGTTTTAACTTTAGCTTTAACTGATCAGAATGCTAAAAATGCAAAAACATTGAAATAAAATCAACTTTTAAATAAAAAAATCCAAATTCTAGAGTTTAGAATTTGGATTTTTTATTTACTTATAGTTTCTGCTTTTCAAGTATAGCAAGGCCAAACCGAATTTTATCATATCCCATTTTTTCTTCAAAATGATCAAAATAAGGTTTTAAAGCGTTTGGGTTTTCAAGTTCTATCTGGGCTTTTTGTAATAAAGTAACTTCTTCATCAGAAATAAACTGACTGACATCAATATCGATTCCATCCAAATATAATTTTGCCAGATGTGAAATAATGGTTGAAAGTCCTAACTTTCTTTTTATCGCAATTTCTTCAAGTGAAATTCCACTTTCAAACAATTCCAAAGTTGTTTTATAAGTAGCGCTTTCTTTTTTTATTTTAGTATTGGAAGTTTTACTTTTCTGAAATTTAATAATAGCATTAATAAATTCAGAACCATATTTTTCCAGTTTTGTTTTTCCAACACCATCTATTGCCAGAAATTCTTCATTGGTAATTGGTAGTAAAGTTTCCATTTGTCTTAAAGCAGCATCACTAAAAATAACGTATGCGGGAACTTCGTCTTCTTTTGCAATATCGTATCGTAATTTTCTAAGCGTTTGAAAAAGAGAGTTTGTAGCTGACTTAACTTTTGCTTCTTTGATTTCGTTTTTATCAATTACTTTTTTAATGACTGTTGTTAATTTTACTTTTTCTCCTTCAAACAATACTTTTTTGGCAAAAGAAGTTAATAAAATTTTGTTATGCTGATGAAAAGCGATTTCGCAATATCCTAAATTAATCAGCTGAATAAGATATTGATTCCAATCGTACCACGAAATGTCAGCTCCGATTCCATACGTTTTCAATTCCTGATAATTTTTTTCGTAAATATGAGCGTTTTTTGAGCCTCTTAAAAAATCAACAATTACAGCCAAAGGTTCAGATTCCTGCAAACGGGTAATGGCTGATAATGCTTTTTGTGCCAAAATTGTCCCGTCAAAAAATACCGGCGGTTTCTTGCAAATATCACAATTACCACAATTTTCTGTTACCAACTCACCAAAATACGAAAGAAGAATTTTTCTTCGACAGCTTAAAGCATCTGCATATTGTTTCATTCTGTCTAATTTTGCCAGCTGCACATCAGAGTTCAATCCTTCAGAAGCAAATTTCTGAAGTTGGATTACATCGGCATAACTTTCAAATAAAACAGTTTCCGCTGGAAGTCCATCACGTCCGGCACGACCAATTTCCTGATAATAGCCTTCAATGTTTTTTGGTAAGTTATAATGGATAACCCAACGCACATTTGATTTATCGATTCCCATTCCGAAAGCAATAGTAGCGCAGACTACCTGACAATCGTCATTTATAAATTCATCCTGCGTTTTCGCACGGATTTTGTTTTCTAATCCTGCGTGATACGCTTTTGCAATGATTCCGCTTTTTTGTAATTTTTGCGCCAGTTCTTCAGTGGTTTTTCTGCTTAAACAATAAATTATGCCGGATTCATTTGGTTTATTTTCAATAAAATCAACGATTTGTTTTACACGATCAAGAGCAGGACGGACTTCCAGGCTCAGGTTTTTTCTGTCGAAAGAAGAAATAAAAGTTTTAGAATTCTTTAGATTTAGTTGTTTTGTAATATCGGTACGTGTTGCTTTATCTGCTGTAGCGGTTAAGGCAAGAATTGGAGTAGAAGGGAAGCGGTTTTTTAGATATCCTAAATTGGTATATGCCGGACGAAAATCATGTCCCCATGAAGAAATACAATGTGCTTCATCAATTGCAATCAGGCTGATTGTTAATTCATTAAACACAACATCAAGATAGGATAAACTTTCGGGTGCAATGTAAACGAGTTTAAAAGTATTCGACTTTAAATTATCAATATAAAATTGCTGCTCTTCACTGGATTGACTGCTATTGATATAGCAGGCAGAAATTCCGTTGGCTTTTAAGCTGTCTACCTGATCTTTCATCAAGGCAATTAGTGGTGAAATAACAATAGTAATTCCTGGAAGAAGCAATGCCGGCAACTGAAAACAAATAGATTTTCCTCCACCAGTTGGCATAATAGCAAGCGTATCCTGACCTGAAAAAATAGTATTTATTATTGTTTCCTGATTAGGCCTGAATTTTTCAAAACCAAAATTTTCCTTTAATTTGGTATGTAGTATTTCTGAGTTCATTTGGCTGATAATTAATTTCTATGGTATATAAGAATTTTTAAATATACTATTTTTCTTATATTAAATAAATTTAAAACTGAATTTTATTTTATCATCAACAAAAAAAGGAACCCGAGTAGAGTTCCTTTTGTGTATTTAAAAAGATTAATTAATCTTCATCGTCTTCATCATCGTCTTCGTCTATAATATCATTTTTATCTTCATCGTCATCATCATCTCCGCCGTCAACATCTGGTTTGTCAAGATTTTCGTCTTCATCATCATCGTCTTCAATATCATCATCATCAAGATCAAGGCCTTTTACGGGTTCAATTACATCAACATCAACATCGATATCATCATCTTCATCGTAATTTTCAATTCTGTCAGCAAGTTTGGTACTAATTTTGACTAAATAAATAGTGTCCTCAGTTTTAACTTCAACAGCTTCTATTAGTTCGTTTTTAGCATTTCTAAAACGGATAACATCCGAGTCATCATAACCATCAGGAAATTTTTCAACCAAAAGGTTTAAAATTTCGTGGGTAAGTTTAGCGTAGTCTACTATAACTCTTTTCATAAATAATCTATAAATCTAATAAATAGGCAAAAATTAACGGAGCAACAATTGTAGCATCCGACTCAATTATAAATTTTGGAGTTTTTATATCTAATTTACCCCATGTAATTTTTTCGTTAGGAACAGCTCCGGAATACGATCCATAACTGGTTGTTGAATCAGAAATCTGGCAGAAATAACTCCAAAACGGGATATCATGCATTTCCATATCCTGATACAGCATTGGTACAACACAGATAGGAAAATCTCCAGCAATACCTCCGCCAATTTGGAAAAACCCAATTCCGTTAGAGCTGTTTTTTGGATACCAATCTGCAAGGAAAACCATATATTCAATTCCTGATTTCATGGTAGAGGCCTTCAATTCACCTTTAATGACGTAAGATGCAAAAATATTACCCATGGTACTGTCTTCCCATCCCGGTACAATAATAGGCAAATTTTTCTCAGCAGCTGCATACATCCAACTGTCTTTTAAGTCAATTTCGTAATATTCTTCTAAAACACCAGATAATAACATTTTATACATGAATTCATGTGGAAAATAGCGCTCTCCTTTATCATCAGCATCTTTCCAGATTTTGTAAATGTGCTTTTGTAAACGACGAAATGCTTCATGTTCAGGAATACAGGTATCAGTAACACGATTTAATCCTCTTTCAAGCAAAGCCCATTCATCTTCCGGAGTTAAATCACGATAGTTTGGTACTCTCTCATAATGAGAATGTGCAACTAAATTCATGATATCTTCTTCAAGATTTGCACCCGTACATGAAATAATTTGTACTTTATCCTGTCTGATTATTTCAGCAAAAATTTTTCCAATTTCTGCAGTACTCATTGCGCCAGCCATACTTACCATCATTTTAGCACCATTTGCTAATTGCTGTTCATATGCTTTTGCCGCGTCAACTAAAGAGGCAGAATTAAAATGTAAATAGTGTTTTTCAATAAACTGACTGATTGGTCCTTTCATTTTTTGTTTTTGTTTTTTATTTTTTTTGAATTAAAAGTTTTACCTCTTTGTTGTTACTGCAAATTAATGATTTTATAAATATCTAGTTTTTTAATTTGCGGTTTTTTTTATACTTTTTTTGTGTATCCCAAAATTTTCAATACGTCATCAGAAGTTTGCTGTTCAGAAAAAACCTCGGTTGCCAGAATTCCGTTTTCATCACGATCAATCAAAATATGTTTTGGCTGTGGAATTAAGCAGTGATGTAAACCTCCGTACCCTCCTATAGTTTCCTGATACGCGCCAGTATTAAAAAAACCAATATATAATGGTTTCTCCTTGTTGTATTTAGGCAAATAAATGGCGTTCATATTTTGTTCTGAATTGTAGTAGTCGTCACTATCGCAAGTTAATCCTCCTAATAAAACCCGTTCATAAGTATCATTCCAGCGATTCACCGCCAGCATGATAAAACGTTTGTTTATCGCCCATGTATCCGGCAAAGTGGTAATGAAAGAGGAGTCAATCATATTCCATTTTTCTCTGTCGTTTTGTTGTTTTTGATATAAAATCTGGTAAATGGCACCACCACTTTCCCCTACTGTGAAGGATCCAAATTCTGTAAATATGTTTGGAACATCAACTTCGGCTTCATCACAGGCAATTTTAATCTGATTAATAATTTCATCAATCATGTATTGGTAATCATATTCGAATGCCAATGAGTTTTTAATCGGGAAACCGCCTCCAATGTTCAGTCCATCAAGGGTTGGGCATTCCTTTTTAAGTGCAATATATACTTTAATACACTTTACCAATTCATTCCAATAGTATGCGGTATCATTTATTCCGGTATTGATAAAAAAGTGAAGCATTTTAAGCTCTAATTTTTCATTTTCCTGAATTTGTTTTTTATAGAACGAAACTATATTTTTATATCCAATACCTAATCTTGACGTATAAAATTCAAACTTAGGTTCCTCTTCCGCAGCAATACGAATTCCAATTTTGAATTTCCCTTTAATTTCAGCCTGAAGCAAATCTAATTCTTCATAATTATCAATAATGGGAATAGTATTTTTATGTCCGTTATTGATTAATCGTGCAATGTTACTAATATATTCATCTCTCTTAAAACCATTACAAATTACATAAGTACTTTTGTTGATTTTACCGTTTTCAAGTAAATTTTCCACAATATTTATGTCAAAAGCTGAAGATGTTTCAACGTGAATGTTGTTTTTGAAAGCCTCATTCATAATGTATTCAAAATGGGAGCTTTTTGTGCAATAACAATAATAGTACTTTGCTTCGTATTTGTTTTTTTCCATCGATTTTCTGAACCATGCCTTTGCCTTGTTGATGTTTTCAGAAATCTGTGGTAAGTAAGTGAATTTTAATGGTGTACCATATTGTTCAACCAATTTCATCAAATCTATATTGTGAAATTGTAAGTTCTCCTTATTTAATTTAAATTCCTCCTGTGGAAAATAATATGTTTGATTAATTAGGTCAGAATATTTTGTATTCATTAAGTAAAATATTTAGAGAGTGATTTTTTAATTTAGTATACGTTGCTAAACCTTAATTCAAACCCTAATATTGGCAAATACAATTTCCAGTTTTTCATTTTCTGCCTTTGAACATAAAAAAACATCAAAACAAAACGGACTTTTACTGTAATAAAAACGGTTCAACATTCTTAATAAAGAACTATTGAGACGATTTCTATAAGAACTAAAATGTCTTTGTTTATTGTTTGTTTTCATCTGGGCAAATGTAAAAAATATTATATACCAAAAGCAATGCTTTTTATTAAAAAAGTTTAAGATTTATAATCCTCAAACGCATCCAGAATGAGTTTATTTTCAACTAATTGATTAATTTTTATTTTTCCGATGCCTTCAATCAATGCAAATTGAATTAAACCGTACTCATTTTTCTTGTCGTGAACGAGTAATTCAAGTATCGGTTGTATATCATTTTCGTCAACTTTTACATCATCATAAATGCCTTTAATAGCCGATTTAATTTCAGCATATTCTTCTGCAGTAATTAAGTTTTTATGTAATGAAATATAACTTTCCAAAATCATTCCAATAGCAATCGCCTCACCATGTAATAATGTTGTTTTACTCTCACTTTCCAAAAAGTAACTTTCGATAGCGTGACCTAAAGTGTGTCCGAAATTTAACGCTTTACGGATGTTTTTCTCAGTTGGATCCTGAATTACAATTTCGTTTTTAATTTCAACAGAACGGTAAATCAATTCATCAAAATCGGCATAATCAATAGATTGTAAATTTAAAAACTTTCTCCAATAGGAAGCATCATAAATTAAACCATGTTTCAGCATTTCAGCAAGACCGGAACGCATTTCACTTTGAGGTAAAGTTTCCAGATATTGTGTATCAATCAAAACCATTTGCGGTACATTAATCACACCAATCTGATTTTTAAGATTTCCTAAGTCAACACCTGTTTTTCCTCCAACGGAAGCATCTACCATAGATAATAAAGTAGTTGGAATATGAATGAAGTCAACACCTCTTTTAAATGTAGAAGCCACAAACCCTCCTAAATCAGTGACAACGCCACCGCCCAGATTGATGACCAACGATTTTCTGTCAGCTCCTAATTCTGTAAGCACATTCCATATTTGGATGCAGGTTTCAATGTTTTTATTAGCTTCACCCGATTCGAATTCTATAATTTCTATGGTTAAATCAGTTTCTAATAAAGGTAAAAATTTAGGCAAACAATATTGATTTGTTTTGTCATCAACAATAATAAATATGTTGGAGTATTTGTTTTCTTTTAAATGATTGTTTAAAGCCTCGTATGCATTTTGGTTAAAATGTACTAAATAATTATTGGCTTGAATAGATTGCATAATTTTTCGGTTAATTGAATCGGCAAAATAAGGCATTTTTAACTAAATAATATTCAAATCAGGATTCTAATTTGTTTTAAAAATGAGTTTTTATAATCGGTAAAAATAAATTTCGTTAATCAGCTTTTAAGTAATCCAACTCTTCTTTAAGTTTTAAATTTGCTCTTTTAATATTTTTCACTGGGAATTCACTAAATTAATTTTGATACATGATGTTATGAATTTTTAAAAATATCCTTCTTTTGTTAAATAATATTCAAAACACTCTTTATCTTTGCCCAAAAAATAAATTTAATGGAAAAAATATTCGATAACACTCAGGTTGCATTTTCGTTAAAAAGTGATACGGAACTTGACAGAGCTTATTTTCTTTTTAAGATGATCGACAGCCAGCCTTTGGTACGGATAGGAACTGCTGTTACTAATTTCGCCCTAAAAGCAAATCTTCCAGTTGAAGGGTTAATCCGTGCAACCGTTTTTGACCATTTTTGTGGTGGTGTAAACGAAGATGATTGTATTACAGTTGTCGATAAAATGTTTACCAAAGGTGTTTCATCCGTTTTGGATTATTCTGTGGAAGGAAAAGAAGAAGAAGAGCAGTTTGACGCAGCTTTGGAAATGACTTTAAAAACGATAGAATTTGCCAAAGAACGTTTAGCGATTCCATTTGCAGTTTTTAAACCAACAGGTTTGGGACGTTTTGAATTATACGAAAAATTAGGAGAAAAACAAGTTTTAACTCCTTCAGAGCAAGAAGAATGGAATAGAGTAGTAGCCCGTTTTGATCAGGTTTGCAGTGAAGCTCACAAAAAAGACGTAGCATTATTAATTGATGGCGAAGAAAGCTGGATGCAGGACGCAGCCGATGATTTGGTTACCGAAATGATGCGTAAGTATAATAAACAAAAAGCTATTGTTTTCAATACCTTACAAATGTACCGCTGGGATCGTTTGGATTATTTGAAAAAATTGCATGAAGTTGCCAAAAATGAAGGCTTTTTTATCGGAATGAAATTAGTTCGTGGTGCCTACATGGAAAAAGAAAACAAAAGAGCTGAAGAGAAAAATTATGTTTCGCCAATTTGTGTTTCTAAAGAAGCTACAGATGAAAATTATGATGCAGCTGTATTTTATATGTTAGAGCATTTGGAAACTA
This sequence comes from Flavobacterium sp., assembly GCF_039930565.1. Taxonomy (GTDB): domain Bacteria; phylum Bacteroidota; class Bacteroidia; order Flavobacteriales; family Flavobacteriaceae; genus Flavobacterium. The sequence goes on from NZ_JBDTTP010000024.1 coordinate 35,223, forward strand.
TGTCAATTTTTGCAGGAACTCACAATGAATTGAGTTCTTACAAACTGATGGAACTAATGGAACAAAAAGGAATTGCCAAAAATGATAACAGAATTTGGTTCGGACAATTATACGGAATGAGCGACAACATCAGTTACAATTTAGCAGAAAATGGGTATAATGTCGCTAAATATTTGCCTTTCGGACCTGTTAAAGATGTTATGCCGTACCTGATTCGCCGTGCTGAAGAAAATACTTCTGTTGCCGGACAGACCAGTCGAGAATTGTCAATGATCAAGGCAGAACGCAAAAGAAGAAAAGGAAAATAAAAATTACAAAATAATTACGAAACCGTCTCACAACATGAGGCGGTTTTTTTGCGCTTATTTTTTAACGTAGCTATTTCATAACATTAATTTAAAGAATAACATACAGAGAGTTAATCATAAAGTAACTATTCCATTAAATGTGAATTTTAGCAGTTAAATACATTTGTACCAAATTTAAAATTTGCTATTCTATGACAAAATATTTACTATTAAAATCAAAAAACTTTTTAACCACTTTTAATTCAGGACTAATTCCCACGCTAAGAATCGGATTATTTTCGATTGCGACACTATTGGGATTTAGCCAAAATAGTATTGCTCAAACTATAGATCTTTCTACTTATGTTAGAGTTGGTCGATACGATTTACCTGAACCAACAAGAACAGCACATCCAACTAATAATTTATTAGCTCAGGAAGCTTCCGGAGTAACTTACAACTGGGATACAAATACACTTTTTATTGTAGGAGACGGAACTACCTCTGTTACTCAGGTTTCACTAACAGGGCAATTTATTGATACGATGACACTGGCTCAGGGAAGCAGCCCGCAAGGAACCGACTTTTATGACTCTGAAGGAATTACCTATATTGGTAATGGTCAGTTTGTAATGACTGAAGAGCGCGACAGGCAAGTGGTTTTATTTACGTATGCTGCCGGAACGACACTTACCAGAGCAAATACTAAAACTGTAAAATTAGGGACTTTTGTAAATAATACAGGTACAGAAGGACTTTCGTATGATCCTTTAACAGGTGGTTATATTGTTTTAAAAGAAATTTCTCCAATGGGAATTTTCCAGACAGGAATCGATTTTAATGCCGGAACAGCTACAAATGGTTCAGCAACTACAGATAATTCAGTTAATATTTTTGATCCTGCTTTGTTAGGATTTTCAGATGTTGCTGATGTTTTTGCTTTATCTAATTTGCCTGCATTGAACGGACAGCCTTTATACAATAATTTATTGGTATTAAGTCAGGAGAATGCCAAAGTGGTAAATGTTGACCGAAACGGCACTATTTTAAGTACCTTAACAATTGTAGCAGATCTGGGAAATCCTTTGGATGCTCCTTCACAACAACATGAAGGACTTACTATGGATCGCGATGGTAATTTATATATTGTGAATGAAAATGGCGGAGGTGATATTGATCATCCGCAACTTTGGGTTTATGCTCCTTCAGCTATACCAAATCAGGCACCGATAAATGTTGCTTTAACAAACACAACAAATTCTGTTTTAGAAAACTCAAATACAACTTCTGCAGTTAAAATTTCAGATATTCTTGTTACTGATGATGGATTAGGAACAAATAACCTTTCAATATCCGGAACAGATTCCAATGTTTTTGAAATCAAAGGTGCAGCTTTATATATCAAAGCTGGAACTGTATTGGATTATGAAACTAAAACAAGCTACAATATCACTATAAATGTAGATGATGCAGCTGTTGGATCTACTCCTGATGCTTCTGTTAATTTTACATTAGCTGTTACAGATGTAGTAGTTGAAACTATTCAGGCTGCCACAATAAGTATTTCAGAAGTAGCACCGTGGTCAAGCAGTAATAGTTTGGTGGGAGCAGATTGGTTTGAAGTGACCAATAACGGAAATACTGCTCTTGATATTACAGGATGGAAATTCGACGACAGTTCTAAATCATTTGCTGTTGCTTTAACATTAAACGGAATTACAAGTATTGCTCCGGGTGAATCTGTAATTTTCCTTGAAACAACCGCTTCTAATAACGCAACTGTTATTACAAATTTTAAATCGGCTTGGTTTGGCAGTAATGTTCCGGCTAATTTGCAAGTTGGAAGTTATACAGGTAGCGGAGCAGGTTTAAGTACATCAGGAGATGAAGTAAATTTATACGATGCCAGCCAAAACCTTAAAGCTAGTGTGAGTTTTGGAGTAGCAACCACAAACAAAACCTTTAATAATGCGGCAGGTCTTAACAATACTGCCATTTCTACATTGAGTCAGGTAAATGTTAATGATGCTTTTGCTGCCAAAAATGATACGAATCAAATTGGTTCTCCGGGAACTACAGGAAAACTATTTATATCTGAAGTAGCACCCTGGTCAAGCGGTGACAGCCCAGTTGGATCTGATTGGTTCGAAGTTACTAATACTAAAGCCACAGCGATTGATATCACAGGTTGGAAAGTAGATGACAATTCACAATCACCTGCAGCAGCTGTATTATTAAACGGAATTACAACTATCGCTCCCGGAGAATCTGTAATCTTTATTGAAACGAATGATTTAGCCGGAAAAACTACTGCATTTTTAAATAACTGGTTTGGAGCAAATCCTCCGGCAGGCTTAAAAATTGGAAACTATACTGGTAGCGGTATTGGTTTAAGCGGAAGTGGCGATCAGGTTAATTTATATAATGGAGTAAGCAGTACACCTGTAGCTTCTGTATTATTTGGAGTTTCATCAACCGGTACTTTTAAAACATTTGATAATACTGACGGACTTATTACAATTACTACTCCAGTTACACAATTAAGCGCAGCAGGTACCAATGGAGCATTTATTGCCGTAAATAGCAGTAATGAGATTGGTTCTCCGGGAGTTTTCACCAAGACAAGTCCATCTTTGGGTGTTGAAAATCCTTCTGATATTGAGGATTCATTTAAGGTAATTGCTTATCCTGTTCCTTCCAGTTCAACTTTCCAATTGGATTTATCAACCATTAGTAATGACGCCGTTTCTATAAAAATATATGATATGAACGGAAAGCTAATTGAAGCCTTTGATTTCAGCGATGTTGAGGAAGCAAAAAATCAAAAAATAGGAGGCAATTATGCATCAGGAATTTATAATATCCTTGTTGTTCATGGAGAATATAGAAAAACATTACGTGTGATCAAGAGATAATAACACCAAAACTTTTTATATAAAAAAAAGCCGTTTCATATTTGAAACGGCTTCTTTGATTGTGTGTCATAGTATTGAATACTTAAGAAAAAACTACTGTTTTATTACTGTAAACCATTGTTTTACGCTCGGCATGCAATTTTATTGCTCTTGCTAAAACTATTCTTTCTAAATCACGGCCTTTCATAATGAAATCATCAACAGAGTGAATATGGGATACACGGGCAATATCCTGCTCAATAATTGGGCCTTCATCTAATTCTTCCGTCACGTAGTGGCTGGTGGCTCCAATAATTTTAACTCCCCTTTTAAAAGCGGAGTGATAGGGTTTTGCACCAGGAAAAGCCGGTAAAAAGGAGTGATGGATATTGATAATTTTATTCTCGTAAAGCGAAATCAAACCAGGAGTTATAATTTGCATATAACGCGCCAAAACGATAAAATTAATCTGAAATCTTTTTAGCAGTTCAATTTGCTTGGCTTCACCTTCTTCCTTATTGTCTTTGGTGAAAGGAACACAGTGAAACGGAATATCGAAACGTTCTGCAATAGAACGTAAATCGTTATGATTACTAATGATTACCGGAATTTCAACATTCAGTTCACCCGCACTATATCTTCCTAAAATATCAAAAAGGCAATGATCATATTTAGATACAAACAATGCCATTTTAGGTTTTTGTTCCTGATTGTACAAATCCCATGACATGTTAAAATCACTAGCAATTGTCTTGTCAAAATCAGATTTAAGGGCTTCAATGGTAATGCGGTGATTAGATAATTCACATTCTAATCGCATAAAAAATACATTTTGCTCGCGATCAACATGTTGGTCAATGTAGGTTATATTTCCTTCAACTTTAGCGATAAAAGTAGTCACAGCCGCAATAATTCCTTTTTGGTCTTTGCAGTGAATAAGAATGGTTATTTTTTGCATTTTAGTATATTGGTTAATCTATAATCGCTAAACGATTAGATAAATTTATTTTCCGTCCTGCATAGCAAAAACACTTTTTAACAAAGGAGTTGTTCTTGCGCTGATATTATTACGAATTTCCTTTTCTTCTACGGCAATCATTTTAAAAACGCCTGCCAAAGCCTGATTCGTTGTATAATCTGTCAAATCCGGATTTACCTTTTTCACTAACGGAATCGTATTATATTTGGTGATAATTTTTGTCCAGACCGCATCAGCACCTACTTTTTCAAAAGAACTTTTTATCACAGGATTAAATTTACCGTATAAAGCTGTAGTGGTACTGCTTTGCAAATAGCTGGTTGCTGCAACGTCATTTCCTAACAAAATGTTTTTGGCATCTGTAAACGACATGTTTCTAACCGCCGAAACAAATATTGGAGTAGCTTCTTTTACCGCATCTTCAGCAGCACGATTCAATACTTTTATTCCCTCATCTGCAAGCGAACTCAGTCCAATTTTTCTTAAAGTGGCATCTACTTTTTGCAGTTCGGCCGGCAGGAGAATTTTTACGGCTTCATTTCTGTAAAAACCATCAACAGAAGTCAATTTACTTACCTGCTGTGTAATTCCTTTATTCAGGGCTTCTTTTAATCCGCCAGCAATATCGACACCTCCAACTCCGGGAATCTGTGATATTTGAGGAAATTGATTTAAAGTTTGCTGCATTTCAGCACAGGATGCAAGCGAAAACGTAAGGGCCAATAATATAATCTTTTTCATGTTGGGATTTTATAAGTTCAAAAATACTACTTATTCAAAAACAAAGCCACAATTTTATTTCAGGAGCAGAAACATTTTGTTTCATAATTAACTTTTGTCCCGCTATTCGTTGCAATCTTTTATGCCGAACCCCGGCACAAAAGGATTTCCACTATTATCGGGGCTAAATCACAATTTTACGTTTCATAAAGTATTTAGTACTTTATTTCTTTAGTAAATCAATTTCTTCTTTTGTCGAGTTGACATAAACAGACATTACACTGTATTTCCAATTAACTTTCTTTTCAGCAACAACAAATAAAACACCAGTTCCCTTTGAACCTTTTATAGGAATTTGAATGTCACAGTTTCCTTTTTCGCCGTTAACATTAATACTGCCAGAGGTCATTCCGTCTGATTCAATAGGGCTTCCTAGTTTTTCAATGACTACTTTATTATGCTGTACTTCAGTCATAGCACCTTTATAGGCATCGGATTCTTTTATCATAGAGGTAACTCCGAAAAAGATTCCGGCTATAAATAACCCAAAAAGAACCAAAAGACTTAAACACCCCGTTGGAACAAACCATTTCCAGTTTCTGTCCCACCAATTTTTTCTAACTTCAGTGTAATTTTCTTCCATAATATTTTATTTTTAATTTATGAAAGATACTATTTTCCTTTAAATTCAAATACTTATTTTTTTTATAAAACATAAATCCATAGTAGTAATCAAATATTAAAAAAATTTGTAAATTGCTCCCTTAAAATTATCATATTCATAAAATGGAGCAACAAATACCATATATTCCTAAAAATAAAGTAAGAATTGTTACAGCCGCATCTCTTTTCGACGGACATGATGCTGCCATAAATATTATGCGACGCATTATCCAGTCAACCGGAGTCGAAGTTATACATTTAGGTCATGATCGAAGTGTTGAAGAAGTGGTGAATACAGCCATTCAGGAAGATGCCAATGCCATTGCCATGACATCCTACCAGGGCGGGCACAATGAATACTTTAAATATATGTATGATTTGCTTCATGAAAAAGGAGCAGGGCACATTAAGATTTTTGGCGGAGGCGGAGGCGTAATTCTGCCAAGCGAAATTGCAGAATTGCAGGACTATGGAATTACCAGAATTTACGCTCCTGATGATGGTCGTTCTATGGGTTTGCAGGGAATGATTAATGACTTGGTTGAACAATCTGATTACCCGATTGGAGATAAACTAAACGGAGAAATTGATCATATCGAAAATAAAATTCCAACCGCAATTGCACGATTAATTTCGGCTGCAGAAAATTTTCCCGAAATCGCAAAACCGGTTTTTGATAAAATACATGAAAATAATGCCAATTCTAAAATTCCGGTTTTGGGAATTACAGGAACTGGCGGTGCTGGAAAATCATCTTTGGTGGATGAATTGGTTCGTCGTTTTTTAATTGATTTCCCTGAAAAAACAATTGGATTAATATCTGTAGATCCTTCCAAAAGAAAAACAGGAGGAGCACTTTTAGGAGACAGAATCCGTATGAATGTCATTAATAATCCGCGCGTTTACATGCGTTCGCTGGCAACACGCCAGTCCAATTTGGCTTTGTCTAAGTACGTTGCCGAAGCGATTCAGGTTTTGAAAGCCGCAAAATATGATTTGATTATTCTGGAAACTTCCGGAATCGGACAATCTGATACCGAAATTATGGATCATTCTGATGTATCCTTATATGTAATGACACCCGAATTTGGAGCTGCAACACAATTAGAGAAAATTGACATGCTTGATTTTGCTGATTTAGTAGCATTAAATAAATTCGATAAAAGAGGTGCATTAGATGCAATTCGTGATGTAAAAAAACAATACCAGCGTAATCATAATTTATGGGATAAAAATCCGGACGAAATGCCGGTTTTCGGAACCATTGCTTCGCAGTTTAACGATCCCGGGATGAATACGCTATACAAAGCGATTATGGATAAAATTGTCGAAAAAACAGATTCAGAATTGCAATCGACTTTTGTAATCTCAAAAGAAATGAGCGAGAAAATCTTCGTGATTCCGCCACACAGAACCCGCTATTTATCTGAAATTGCAGAAAGCAACAGAAGTTACGATGAAAGCGCACTTTCGCAGCAAAAAGTAGCTCAGAAATTGTACGGAATATTTAAAACAATCGAATCGGTTTCAGGAAAACTTCCACAAATTAATAAAGCAGGAATTGATGATTCGACCGTTTTAACAAGCGCAATCGAATCACATGACGAAAACAGAATCTTTTTAAATCTTTTACTCAATCAATTTGATAAAGTAAAAATGGACCTGGATCCGTACAATTGGGAAATTATCCTGAATTGGGATGAAAAAGTAGCCAAATATAAAAATCCGGTTTACAGCTTTAAAGTCCGTGATAAAGAAATCAAGATTGCAACACATTCTGAAAGTTTATCACATTTACAGATTCCGAAAATTGCTTTGCCTAAATACGAAGCCTGGGGCGATATTTTGCGTTGGAATTTACAGGAAAATGTGCCTGGTGAATTTCCGTTTGCTTCAGGATTGTATCCTTTCAAACGTGAAGGCGAAGATCCGTCAAGAATGTTTGCGGGCGAGGGCGGGCCCGAAAGAACCAATAAACGTTTTCATTATGTGAGTGCAGGATTACCTGCAAAACGACTTTCGACAGCTTTTGACAGTGTGACTTTATATGGAAACGATCCGGATATTCGACCTGATATTTACGGAAAAATCGGGAATGCCGGAGTTTCGATTTGTTGTCTGGATGATGCTAAAAAACTGTATTCAGGTTTCGACTTAGTACATGCTTTAACTTCTGTAAGTATGACCATCAACGGACCAGCGCCAATGCTGTTGGGCTTTTTTATGAATGCCGCAATCGATCAGCAATGTGAGTATTATATTAAGGATAATGATTTAGAAAAAGAAGTTGACATAAAAATCAACAATATATATAAGGAAAAGGGAACTGAACGTCCCAAATACCAAGGAGATTTGCCGGAAGGAAACAATGGCTTAGGATTAATGCTTTTAGGTGTAACCGGAGATCAGGTTTTGCCTTTGGAAGTTTATAATGAAATAAAAGCCAGAACATTATCGCAAGTTCGTGGAACTGTTCAGGCTGATATTTTAAAAGAAGATCAGGCGCAAAACACTTGTATTTTCTCAACCGAATTTGCTTTGAGATTAATGGGCGACGTTCAGGAATATTTTATTACCCAAAACGTTCGTAATTTTTATTCAGTTTCGATTTCAGGATATCATATTGCCGAGGCCGGAGCAAACCCAATTACGCAATTGGCTTTCACGCTTTCAAATGGTTTCACTTATGTGGAATATTACTTAAGCCGCGGTATGAGCATTAACGATTTTGGACCCAATTTATCGTTCTTTTTCTCGAACGGAGTAGATCCTGAATATTCGGTTATTGGTCGTGTAGCACGTAAAATTTGGGCGAAAGCCATGAAAAACAAATATGGAGCCAACGAAAGAGCGCAAATGCTGAAATATCATATTCAGACTTCTGGACGTTCGTTACACGCTCAGGAAATTGATTTTAACGATATCAGAACCACATTGCAGGCTTTGTATGCCATTTATGACAACTGTAATTCATTGCACACAAACGCTTATGACGAAGCGATTACAACACCAACCGAAGAATCTGTACGTCGTGCCATGGCAATCCAGCTGATTATCAATAAAGAATTAGGTTTGACGAAAAACGAAAACCCAATTCAGGGTTCGTTTATCATCGAAGAATTGACCGATTTGGTAGAAGCAGCCGTTCTACAGGAATTCGACCGAATCACAGAACGTGGCGGAGTTTTAGGCGCAATGGAAACGATGTACCAACGTTCTAAAATTCAGGAAGAAAGTTTGTATTACGAAACTTTAAAACACAACGGAGATTTCCCAATTGTGGGTGTAAATACGTTCCTGAGTTCAAAAGGTTCTCCAACAGTAATTCCGGCAGAAGTAATTCGCGCCACCGAAGAAGAAAAACAATATCAGATTACAATGCTGGAAAATTTACACCAGTTTCACGAAGCAAAAGTAAATGAGCACCTAAACAAGCTACAGGAAGCCGCCATTAAAAACGAAAACTTATTCGACCATTTAATGGAAGCTACAAAGGTTTGTTCTTTGGGTCAGATTACTTCAGCGTTGTTTGAAGTTGGTGGACAGTATAGAAGGAATATGTAGATTTTAATTTTTTATAGATTTATTGAAAACCTCTCAAGATAATTGGGAGGTTTTTTTATGAGAGACAGAACGGAATAGAGGCTAAAGTGATTTATTTGATGAAATATTTGCATCAGACAAATGAGAATTATGACCTGTAATTAAGATATTGTTTTATATTTGGCACACAAAAGTGCTCCTGAAGAGAGAGCCTGTATGTTTTCTGCTGTATGAGATTTATAAATTTCCTCGAAGAGCAAAGCCATTTTAATGCAAATAAATTATGATCAGAAAATTACCATTGTTGTCCCTGTTGGGATTTCTTTTTTGTAGCACCGCATTTTCTCAGGAAAAATATTTGGATAGCGTTAAGGCGGTTATTGAAAAAGATTTTGCCAGGATAAAGCTGGAGGACTTCCAGTATCTGGTTCCTTTTGAAAATAGAAAAGGTGCCGGATATTTTAATTCAAAAAGCAATAAGGCTGTCCTGAAGCCAAAATATCATAAGCTGGATTTTGCCAAACCTAACCTTAAGGGGAATTTTGACAATACTGCTTTTTTTGAGATTGACGGCAGGACAAAAGAAGTTAAGGTCTATTTGCAACAGTGGAGGATTTTCGATGACAATTCAGAATATCATGAGCCCATAAGCAAAGGATACTCAAGAGGCTTTTATGTGGTTAATAACAAGATTTTTTCCTATTCGGGTATCTATACCTACTGCCCTTATCTATTCAAATATAAAAACAGGAATTTTGCTATTGCCTTAAAAGATGGCAAAAAGGCAGTGATAAATGAGGACGGAGAGACAGGAAGCAATCTGGGGTTTGACTATTTGGCTTTGGAGATGGTGAATCTTGGAAATGACATCATCTGGTTCAAATACAAGAATTCGGCCGGAGAGGAAGGATTCATCAATATGGATGGGGAAAAGAAGCTGGTGAATGATATAATCAGCGGGAGCAACAGCAGTACGCAAGGCAATTTCTCCTTTATTGATACAGAGCGTTCGCTGCGCATCAACTATTATGGATACTCGGTGGAGTATAATGATGAGTTGAGTGGTGTGCTGGACATGCTGAAGATGCAGTGGGTCATCAGACCGCAGAAAAAACTTGAAATCATAGCGATAAATTATACCACACAGAAGATGCAGGGAGATGAAGTTACCGTCGAAAACAGGGCAGGGCTTAAATTCTATTTTAATGTCCGTGACCAGAAAAAGCAGACGGAATACTATATTGATGATAAGTTGAAGACGTATATGCCGTAATGATGCATAACATACGTTCTTGGTTCGACTATATTTATTTGCATTGAAATGCTTTCAGAATATTTTTAGGGCTCCCATTTACGGGGCTTTTTTTGTAGTTTATGGGTGGATTTGTTCGCTTCCCGCAGTCTTTCCTCTGCTGCCGTGAGCGTCTCGCTCGTGCGCACCAGCTCCCCCGCTAGCCTACCGTGTGGACACAAATATAATTTTGCTATTTTTATTTCAGAAACAATTA
>NZ_JBDTTP010000025.1:0-45249 GCF_039930565.1 Flavobacterium sp.
GAAGATATGTTAGCCAATACACGTGATCTTGATGGCCAGTCTGACAAAAGAAATCCGCAGGATTTTGCACTTTGGAAAAAAGCAGAACCAGAACATATCATGAGATGGCCTTCGCCCTGGAGTGATGGTTTTCCGGGTTGGCATCTTGAATGTACTGCAATGAGCACAAAATATCTGGGTAATCATTTTGATATTCACGGAGGCGGAATGGATTTAAAATTCCCGCATCACGAATGTGAAATTGCCCAAAATCAAGCTTGTACAGGGCAAACTCCTGTAAATTACTGGATGCATGCAAATATGCTGACTTTAAACGGAAAGAAAATGGCAAAATCTACTGGAAATAACATATTACCCGGAGAGATTTTAAGCGGAGACAACAATATACTAAGCAAAGCTTTTTCTGCATCTGTAACCCGTTTTTTTATGTTACAGGCGCATTACAGAAGTATTCTTGATTTTTCTGACGATGCTATAGTTGCTGCAGAAAAAGGATATAAAAGATTGATGGAAGCAGTTGATACTTTGCCTAGTATTTCTGTTAGTACAAAAAGTTCAATCGATATCGCATCCTGGAAGCAATTGTGCTATGATGCTATGAATGATGATTTTAACACACCTATTTTAATTGCGCAATTATTTGAAGCAGTTCGTTATGTTAATTTATTGAAAGAAGGAAAAGAAACTATTTCAGCAGAAGATCTAAAAACATTTACAACCGCTGTTAATGCTTTTGTGTTTGATGTTTTAGGTCTAAGTGACGAAAAGGCGACCGACAGTAATAATGATAAATTAGAAGGTGTAGTTAACATGCTTATCGGAATGAGAAATCAGGCCAGAGCTGATAAAAACTTTGCTCTTTCTGACCAAATACGCGATCAGTTGATTGCTTTAGGAATTCAGCTAAAAGATGGGAAAGAAGGAACCAGCTTTTCAATATAAAATACAATTTCTATAATCATGAAAGCTACCACTCCATTTATTATATTAGTACGCTTTTATCAGAATGCCATTTCGCCATTCACGCCCTCTTCGTGCCGATTTGAACCAACGTGTTCAGGCTATATGATTGAAGCTTTGCAAACACATGGATTGTTTTACGGTGGCTATTTAGGCATAAAAAGAATTTTGAGTTGCCATCCCTGGGGAAAAACGGGATACGATCCTGTTCCAGAAAAGAAATGTTCGCATAAACATTAAATTATAGTTTTGCTCTCTTTAAATATTTATTTTTTACAATAAAAACAATTATATGACACAGGCTTTAAACATCATTTGGAACCCTTCAGAAGGAATCGATTTAGGATTTTTCATGATTCGCTATTACAGTTTAATGTTCGTAATCGCCTTTGGTTTAGGCTGGTTCTTAATGAAAAAGATTTTTGAACGTGAAAACGAAACAATTGAAAAATTAGATTCCTTATTTATCTGGACTGTTTTGGCAACTTTAGCAGGTGCCCGTTTAGGACATGTCTTTTTTTATGATTGGGAATATTTCAGGAATCATTTACTGGAAATCATTTTGCCTTTTAAGTTATCTCCATTTCAATTTACTGGCTTTCAAGGATTAGCAAGTCATGGTGCTGCTATTGCTATCATTATTGCGATGTACTATTACAGCAAAAAAATATTAAAACGCCCTATATTATGGATTTTAGACCGCGTTGTTATTCCGGTGGCAAGTGGAGCCATATTTGTTCGTTTAGGAAATTTTTTCAATTCGGAAATTATCGGTAATAAAACTACCTCCTCATTCGGAATTCGCTTTTTGCATGATCAATTTAGCAAAGGAGAAGCAGTAAATGCTACCCAAATCGCAAATCCAAAAGAGGCTTATACCGCTATTGCTACAGATCCTAAATTTGCAAATTTATTAGCACAGGTTCCGGCTAAGCACCCAACACAATTGTACGAAGCATTTTGCTATATTTTCGTATTTGCCATATTGTTTTTCTTATACTGGAAAACAAATGCCAGACTTAAATCAGGTTATTTATTCGGTTTATTTCTGGTGCTTTTATTTTTAGTACGTTTCATCGTAGAGTTTGTAAAAGAGAGCCAGGGAGGTTTTGAAAGCGAATTAGGATACTTTTCAACTGGACAATGGCTAAGTATTCCTTTTATAATTATTGGTCTTTTCTTCATAATAAGAGCACAACGAAATCCTTTAGCAACCTCATAAAACTTTTATTACATTAAAAACGATGCCCAATATTTAAATATTGGGCATTTTTTATGCGCTTTATTATTTTTAGAAGAGCAGAAAATAATCCTTTAATAAGCGTTTAGTCCCGCTGTACACTATATCTTTTACAGGCTAAAGAAGCCTGCAAAAGGATATCGCTACCATTGGGGCTATATTAGAGATCTATTTGTCACAAGAATAAAAATCCTTGATTAAATAAGTCTGTAATGAGATGATATTATTATTCAGCACGTTTTATATTATGACATTAATAAATTAATCCTTTTTAAATTATCCATAAATTCAGAAAAGATATTTACTCTATAAACGCAAAAAAAAAGATCCAGAAAAACTGGATCTTTTTTTATTTTTAAAACGGACAAATTTATTATGCCTGCTTATGTTTCTCTTCAATATTGCTTTTCTCCGCACTAGAAATTGAATCAACCAATACTGGTGTTGCAATAAATAATGAGGAATATGTACCTACTACAATACCTATTAACATTGCAAAGATAAATCCTCTAATGGATTCTCCACCAAAGATAAACATCGTCAATAAAACAATAATCATCATTAACGACGTATTCAATGTTCTTGATAATGTAGTATTAATAGATGCATTTACAATATCTTCAAAACTACCTTTACGGTTTCCAATGATAAACTCTCTAATTCTGTCAAATACAATTACAGTATCGTTCATAGAATAACCAATAACTGTAAGAATAGCAGCAATAAAGTGCTGATCCATTTCCATATGGAAAGGCATGAATTTATAACATAAAGAATAAATACCTAATACAAAGATAACATCATGCGCTACAGCTGCAATCGCACCTAATGAATACTGCCATTTACGGAAAGAAATCATTAAGTATAAGAAAATAGCACCCATTGCACCAAGAACAGCCCAATATGAATTCGTTTTAATGTCTTCAGAAATAGAAGCTCCTACTTTTGAAGATTGCAATACACCAACTGTTTTACCATCAAAAGTATTAGTAAACTTCTCATAAGTAACATTATTGAAATATTTTGCTAATGCCTTATATAATTTTTGATTTACTTCTTCATCAACAGCCACACCTTCTTCTTTAATTTTATATTTGGTAGTAATCTTCAGTTGATCATCATCTCCTAAAATTTTAGCTTCAACCGGTGTACCAAAAGCAGCTGACAATTCATCAGAAACTACAGTTGCATCTACAGGTTTTTCAAATTTAACCTGAAACGTTCGGCCTCCAACAAAATCAACACCTTCGTCTAATCCATTAACAAAAAAGATCGATATTAAACTTCCAATTACAATAATTGAAGAGAAAATATAAGTAAATTTTTTAATTTTAATAAAGTCAAAGTGGAAATTAGTAAACCAGTTTTTAGTAATATTTGTAGAGAAAGTTAAATCTCCTTTTCCGGCAATATTTTTATCTATAAAAATTCTGGCAATAAAAATTGATGTAAATAAGGATGTGGCAATACCTATAAGTAGAGTTAAGGCAAATCCTTTAATTGGTCCGGTTCCAAAAATAAATAAGATAGCACCAGTTAAAATATGTGTTACGTTGGCATCAATAATAGAACGCATTGCTCCATGCCATCCGTAAGAAGCAATAACTGCTTCTGATAATGACTTTCCTTCTCGTAATTCTTCTTTTGCTCTTTCAAAAATAATAATATTAGCATCTACAGCTGTACCTAATGTTAATACAATTCCTGCGATACCCGGCAATGTTAATACAAAACCAAAACTTGCCATAATTCCAAACAAGAAAAGCAAATTTAATAATAAGGCAAGATTAGCATACCAACCTGCTTTACCATAATAGAATACCATCCATAAACAAACTAATAAAAATCCTAATACAGCCGAAATTGTTCCTGCATCAATGGCTGCCTGACCCAAAGACGGACCAACTACAGTAGATTGTATAATATCTGCAGAAGCTGGTAACTTACCTGCATTTAAAACGTTGGCTAAATCTTTTGTTTCAGATACATCGAAAGCTCCGGTAATTTCCGATCTTCCACCTGCAATAGGTCCGCTTGTTACACCTGGTGCAGAATAAACTATATTATCAAGAACAATAGCAATATAACTTTTTTGAGCATAAGCTCTTCCTGTCAATTCTTCCCAAATTTTAGCTCCCTGACTGTTCATTTGCATAGAAACAGCTGGTTTTCCTAATTGGTCAAAAGTATCTTTGGCATCAGTAACAACACCACCATTCATAGCAGCTGCATTATCTCTGTTACCTTTTAAAGCATATAATTCTACAGCTTCAATATCTTTTTTCTTTTCGTCTTTTATTGTAGTAGGCTTACTCCATACAAATTTTGCATAATGCTGATCTGCAGCTAACAAAATTTTGATATCCGGTCTTTTTAAATATCCGTTAATAACAGCAGTATCTTTTGGCGCGAAATATCCTAAAACCGAACCTCCACCCTGGCTAAGCATTTTATCGAATAATGGATTGTTTCCTTTTTTAGTGTCAACAGAATCTTTTGTATCTGTTAATAAGGCATTCAATGAATCTTTTTCAACTGTCTTAGTTTCGGTTTTTTTAATTTCAGTTTTCTTTAAAGCTTCATTAGTGGCAACTAAAAAGTTTCCAATTTCTTCAACCTTATATGTTTCCCAAAATTCTAATTGAGCTTTACCACCTAATAATTTTTTGATTCTGTCAACATCTTTAGCACCCGGAAGTTCTACCAGGATTCTTCCTGATTCGCCTAATTTTTGAATATTTGGCTGTGTTACACCAAATTTATCAATACGCTCTCTTAATACTTTATAAGCGCTTTCTACAGACTCATCCACTTTTCTTTTGATAACTTTTTGTGCCTGAGCATCTGTCATTTGAAAATCAATACCACCTTCACCCTGTAAACTTCTGTTTGCAAAGATATCAGGAGATGCCAATTTTGTAGTTCCGTTTGCATTAGCCTCAAAAGCTTCAAAAAATTTATTTAAATAGGTTTTGTTTCCTTCTAAATTTGCAGTTGCATCGGCTAAAGACTTATTGAAAACCGGATTTTTAGAATTATTTGACAATCCTTTCAACACATCTTTAATAGAAATTTGAAGAATAACATTGATTCCTCCTTCTAGGTCAAGACCTTTATTGATTTGCTTGTTCTTTACTTCATTATAAGTAAAGTTTGTAAGCCCAAGATTTAAAACACTTTCCTTCCCTATAGAATCCAAATATTTTAATTCTTTTTCAGAGTTATCCCCTGCGAAAGCTTTTGCCTCACTTTTGACATTGTTGGCCACAAAAGTGAAAGAAAGTTGGTAAATACTTACCAATGCAAATAGAATTGCGAAAAATTTAATAAGTCCTTTATTCTGCATTATTACTAAAAATTAATTATGTTTTATTGTTTGTTTTTGTTTTAAAGTCACATAGAATAAGCCCTGACATGAGTTTTGAAAACTAAAAAACCAGATCACGAATTACAACATTTTTTTTAAACCGAGCAAATATATAATTTACGAAAAGATTAACCAATTTATTTATTAATTAATCTCAAAAAAAAGACTGCAAAAGTGCAGTCTTTTCTAATTTTAACGTAAATCTTATACTAAAATCGATTTTAAGGCCTCATTCATACTTCTAACTGCATCTGCACTTTTAGCAAATAAAACCTTTTCTTGATCATTTAATTGTATATCCAGAATTTCTTCTACACCATTCTTTCCAATAATACATGGAACACCAATACATATATCTTTTTGTCCATATTCGCCTTCGACAAAAACAGAACATGCAATCATTTTCTTTTGATCATTTAAAATACTATCTACTAAATAAGCAACAGAAGCTCCGGGAGCATACCATGCAGATGTACCTAAAAGCCCGGTAAGTGTAGCTCCCCCAACCATAGTGTCGGCAGCAACTTTCTGCAACACTTCTTCTGAAAGAAACGCTGTAACCGGAATTCCATTATAAGATGCCAACCGTGTTAATGGAATCATAGTTGTATCACCGTGACCACCAATAACCATTGCTGAAATATCGTTTGCAGGTTTATCTAAAGCCAATGAAAGATACGTTCTGAAACGCGAACTATCCAAAGCACCACCCATACCAATAATTCTGTTTTTTGGCACTCCGGTTGACTTTAAAGCTAAATAAGTCATGGTGTCCATCGGATTAGAAACGACAACAATTATAGTGTCCGGAGAATGTTTTAATACATTTTCAGCAACTGTTTTTACAATTCCTGCATTAATACCTATTAATTCTTCACGAGTCATTCCTGGTTTTCTTGGAATTCCTGATGTAATAACAACTACATCGCTTCCGGCAGTTTTAGAATAATCATTGGTTACACCAGATACTTTGGTATTAAAACCTGTATTGGTGGAACATTGCATAATATCCAACGCTTTACCTTCAGCAAAACCTTCTTTAATATCCAACAATACAACTTCGCTTGCGATTCCTCTATAAGAAATAACATCCGCACAAGTGGCTCCAACATTTCCTGCTCCTACAATGGTAACTTTCATATTTTATACTTTATTGGTTATTAGTTAATTCGTTTATTTAATAATCGAAAATTTATTAAATTTTCTTATGCATCAATATTGGCGTAAACCGCATTTTTCTCGATAAACTCTCTACGTGGTGGAACCTCATCTCCCATTAACATTGAGAACACCCTGTCAGCTTCAGCCAGACTATCAATATTAACCTGACGTAGGGTTCTGAAATTAGGATCCATTGTGGTTTCCCATAATTGTTCCGCATTCATCTCCCCAAGACCTTTATAACGTTGAATAGCAGCACTTCCACCCATTTTTTCATTAGCCTGATCACGCTGAACATCATTCCACGCATATTCCTTTTTATTTCCTTTTTTAACCAAATATAATGGAGGAGCTGCAATGTATACGTGACCTTCTTCAATCAGTTCTTTCATAAAACGGAAGAAGAATGTTAATATTAAAGTAGAAATATGACTACCATCAACATCGGCATCACACATAATAATTACTTTATGGTAACGCAATTTAGTCAAATTTAACGCCTTACTATCTTCTTCTGTTCCAATTGTTACACCAAGCGCTGTAAAAATATTACGGATCTCTTCGTTTTCGAAAACTTTATGGTGCATCGCTTTTTCTACATTCAAAATCTTACCACGTAATGGCAAAATAGCCTGAAATGCCCTGTCACGACCTTGTTTTGCGGTTCCACCAGCCGAATCTCCCTCGACAAGATACACTTCACAGCGTGCAGGATCCTGTTCAGAACAATCCGATAGTTTTCCTGGTAATCCGCCTCCGCCCATTACGGTTTTACGCTGTACCATTTCACGTGCTTTTTTAGCAGCATGACGAGCCTGAGCAGCCAAAATTACTTTTTGAACAATAATACGGGCATCATTTGGATTTTCTTCCAGATAATTCTCAATCATTTCACTTACAGCCTGACTAACCGGCGAAACGACTTCTCTGTTTCCAAGTTTTGTTTTTGTCTGACCTTCAAACTGAGGTTCTGCTACTTTTACCGAAATAATAGCAGTTAATCCTTCACGGAAATCATCTCCGGAAATATCGAACTTTAATTTATCCAACATTCCTGAAGCGTCAGCATATTTTTTAAGGGATCTGGTCAAACCAGTTCTAAATCCTTGTAAATGTGTTCCTCCTTCGTGTGTATTAATATTATTTACGTAAGAAAAAATATTCTCGGTATAACTGGTATTATAGATTAAAGCCACCTCAACCGGAATTTCCCCTTTTTCATGGTCCATAGAAATTACATGGGAAATGATTGGCTCACGATTTCCATCCAAATAGCGGATATATTCTTTTAAACCCTCATCAGAATGAAAGATTTCAGTTCTAAATTCTCCTTTTTCATCAACATCTCTCTTGTCTGTAAAAGTGATTGTAATTCCCTTATTCAAATAAGAAAGCTCACGCATACGTGCAGACAAAGTATCATAAGAAAACTCTGTTGTCTGTGTAAAAATAGTATTATCAGGATAAAAAGTCTGACGCGTTCCTCTTTTATCAGTTTCACCAATTTGCTTAACAGGATATAAAGATTTACCTCTTTCGTATTCCTGTTCGTATATTTTACCATCTCTAAAGACAGTTGATCTCATGTGTACCGACAGTGCATTTACAACCGAAACCCCTACACCGTGCAAACCTCCTGAAACCTTATAGGAATCCTTATCAAATTTACCTCCGGCACCAATTTTAGTCATTACTACTTCAAGCGCCGAAACGCCTTCTTTTTTATGCAAATCAACAGGAATACCACGTCCATTATCTTCTACAGTAACAGATCCGTCTTCATTAATTGCAACACCAATAGTATCACAATGCCCTCCCATTGCCTCATCAATAGAGTTATCAACAACCTCATAAACCAAATGATGCAGACCTCTAACCCCTACATCTCCTATATACATTGATGGACGCATTCTTACGTGTTCCATCCCCTCTAATGCCTGAATACTATCTGCTGAATAATTGTTCTTCTTGATTTCTTCGCTCATATAATTTATTCTAAAAAATGTAATTATTGTCTAACACGCAAATATATAAAAACGCAATTTATATATCCATTAAATTGCGATTTAAACCACCTAAGTTATTAACATATTATCAAAAAAAGTCAATAAAAAAAAAGGAAAAACTTATATCGTTTAAAAAATCAATTCAATTCAAAATATAATTCAACAAAAAAATCCGAAGCATGTATTTATATTACTGCTTCGGATTTTAAATATAATTCAATTCTAAAATTTTGAACTAAAAATAACTTACAAAATTTATATTATGAAATCAACACATTATGCTTTCACATAGGCATCATCATGCACGCTCGCAACTGCCCTACCTGAAGGATCGTTCATATTTTTGAAAGCTTCATCCCATTCCAAAGCAATTTTTGTACTACAAGCCACACTCGCTTCCTGAGGAACACATAATGCAGCTGCGTCACTTGGAAAATGTTCAGCAAAAATTGAACGATAGTAATATTCTTCTTTAGAAGTTGGAGTCTGTAATGGAAATTTATATTTGGCATTTGCCAATTGTTCATCCGAAACTGCTTCTCCAACTACTTCTTTCAAAGTATCAATCCAGCTATATCCTACTCCATCAGAAAATTGTTCTTTTTGTCTCCATGCAACACTTTCAGGAAGCATATCTTCAAAAGCTTTACGAACAACCCATTTTTCCATTGGGTGTTCTTTGTTGATCATTTTATCCTGTGGGTTGATACGCATCGCAACATCCATAAATTCTTTATCTAAAAACGGAACACGACCTTCAATTCCCCACGCTGCTAAACTTTTGTTGGCACGTAAACAATCGTACATATGTAATTTACCTAATTTACGAACGTTTTCTTCGTGAAATTCTCTTGCATTTGGTGCTTTATGGAAATATAAATAACCTCCAAACAACTCATCTGCACCTTCACCCGAAAGCACCATTTTAATTCCCATTGATTTAATAACCCTTGCCATTAACCACATCGGAGTTGAAGCACGAACTGTAGTTACATCATACGTTTCTAAGTTGTAAATCACATCTTTAACAGCATCTAAACCTTCCTGAATGGTGAATTTAATTTCGTGATGAATAGTTCCGATATGTTTTGCTACAATTTGAGCCGCTGCCAAATCAGGAGAACCTTCTAATCCTACTGAGAATGAGTGCAATTGTGGATACCAGGCATCTGTAGTATCATCTGACTCAATACGTTTTTGCGCATATTTTTTGGCTACAGCCGAAGTAATAGACGAATCTAAACCTCCTGAAAGCAATACTCCGTAAGGAACATCACTCATCAATTGTCTGTGTACTGCTGCTTCTAATGCTTTTTTGATTTCCGGAATACTAGTTTCGTTATCTTTTACTGCATCAAATTCTTCCCAGTCTCTTTTGTACCATTGTACAAATTCACCGTCTTTACTGGTCATATAATGTCCCGGAGGAAACAATTGGATTTTCGTACAGTATCCTTCCAATGCTTTCAATTCTGAAGCCACATAGAAAGTTCCGTCCTGATCCCATCCAATGTATAATGGAATAATTCCCATATGGTCACGAGCTATAAAGTACTCATCTTTCTCAACATCATAAATTGCAAATCCGAAGATTCCGTTCATTTCATCAACAAAATGAGGTCCTTTTTCTTTGTAAAGTGCTAAAATAACTTCACAGTCACTTTCAGTCTGAAAGTTATATTTTCCTTCAAATTGTTTACGCAATTCCCTGTGGTTGTAGATTTCACCATTTGCAGCCAAAACCAATTTTTTGTCTTCAGTAAATAAGGGTTGCTTTCCTGAAGCAGGATCAACAATTGCCAAACGCTCATGAGAAAGAATTGCTTTTTCATTACTGTAAATACCACTCCAGTCCGGTCCGCGGTGACGAATGATTTTAGACATTTCTAATACCTGAGGTCTTAGTGTTTCGGCTTTTTGTTTTAGGTCAAAGGCACATACGATTCCACACATAATTATATATTTTTATTTGTAAATTTTATTTTGATAAGGCAAAGATGCAGTAATGGTTATGATTGAAAAACACAAATACCTATTTTGGTTTTAATTTATAACTAATAATTTACATTTACATATAAAATGTAAAATTTACGTACCTAAAAAAGCTTTGTACTTGAAAATTTTAATTTCAATCTTAAATAGGGCAATGAGAAATTGAAATACCTTTATTCGATACTTTCAATCGTATAATACGTTTTGTTGATTTCAAATTCAAAACCCACTTTATTACCTATTAAGTGAGTTCCCAATGGAGATTGTGGAGAAAGCGCAATAATATTTACACCGTCAATTGCAATTTTAGGAAGTGCAACGCTCAGATACAAATGAATCCCGTTTGCCTTTACCAAACTTCCTGATATAATATTTTCAGTTGTTTTAGAAGCATCTATTTTATCTAAAATTGCTTTCTGACCTATTGCTTCTTTAAGTTTATTGGTTAGTTTTTCCTGTTCGATGTGCATCATCGACAAAGCTGTTTCGTGTTTGTCACCGGCTGAACCTTTTGCATCGTTTTTAGAATCTTCTGTCAAAGCCGAAATCATATCCCTGAAAACATCTATGCGATCGTGAACCATTTGTAAATAATGAGAATGGATTTTTTGCTTGAAAGTCATTTTTATATAAGGTTCAAAAATTCTAAGTTAGTATGAAATGTGTAAAAATAGATTAATATTTCAAAGTCATAAAAAATTAACACGATGTTTTTTATTTTTAGATAAACAATCTATAATTTTAACACTTATTAATTTAACTCTCGTTATGAAAAAATCAACAATTATTACCGCAATTGCATTTGGTATTACAATGCTTTTATCCTCAAATGTGAATGCTCAAAAATTCCCGGGCCTTGATAAAAGTCCAATGGATGTAGCATCGTATCCTACTGATTATAAAGATGCTTCGAAAATTGTAAAAGTTACCTACAGCAGACCTCAACTTAATGGCCGTGATGTAAAAACACTTGTTCCTGATGGAAAAGTATGGAGACTGGGTGCTAATGAAGCTACTGAGATCACTTTCTACAAGGACATGAAATTAGGTGACAAAAAGATTAAAGCCGGAACCTATACTTTATATGCGCTTCCGGAAAATGATTCTTTTACCCTAATTATCAGTAAAGATTTAAATGTTTGGGGATCTTATTCTTACAAAGAAGAAAATGATATCGCAAGATTAAAAGTTCCGATGACTCAGGCAGCGGAATCATTAGAGGCTTTTTCAATGGTTTTTACAAAAGCTGACAAAGGTGTTGTTTTAAACTTAGGTTGGGATAAAGCAAGAGTAGCTATTCCTTTTACAGAATAAAAGATTATACTGCTAAAAAAAATAGCTTCCGGATTGGAAGCTATTTTTTTATAAATATTTAGTCTTAAAAATCAAATTTGTAATTTGCCCCTCCTAATACCTGGAATCCCTGAACCGGATAATTCAGCCATTTTTCGTAAGCCTGATTTCCTATATTATTTAATTTTAAGAAAAAAGTCAGACGATCACTGAATTTATATCCTGCATGTGCATTGGCATCAAAGTAACTTTTTAATGTTGTAATAACCGGACCACCTGCCAAATCAAGATTAGACTGCATATCCTTACGTTCGCCTACATAAAAAACATTGATACCAGCATACAATTTCTTTGTGATATTTACATCCAGATTAGAGCTCAATTTCATTGATGGCAAATTCCAGGCTTCTAAATTTCCATCATTTTTATAGCTATTGAAAGTACCATTAATTCCAAAAGAAACGTTTTCAGAAAAATCAGCTTTCAATTCCCCATAAAAACGAAATGTTCTAACATCTTGATAAACAACATTGAAAGAATTTCCAAAAGCATAATCTTCATTTACTGCCTCTTGTGTGTAATCATTGCTTTTAAACAATGCTTTGTTTTTTTCATTCAGGTAAGAACCTGTCAGGTTATAACTTATATTATTAGCCAATTTTCCTTTTAAACCGGCAAAAACAGTATATTGGTTATTAGTTGGAGCGATTGCCAGTGTTGGTGATAAAAATGGATTTTGGGTAACAAAATCGGCGTATGAATTTTGTTCTAAGCCTCCATTAACGCCCGTGTAAAAAATCATCAAATCGCCAACTAATTTATAGGAAGCATTTACTTTTGGATACAAAAACAATTTATTGCTGCTGTTTTCAGAATCCAAACTATAAAATAGACCGGCTCCTAATTCCAGTGTCCAGTCGTTTTCATTTACTACAAAACTTGGCTCAATTCCAAAATTAGTAAAACTGTATTTCAAAGCTTCTGTATTGTCCTTGAAATAATTATTCTCAAAAGTACCGCTTACATGATCTACAATAATATTGGTATTTATAGATCGCTCCATCACATCAACTTTAAAAGTTGGTTTTATGTAGAAACGATTTTCTGAAGAAGAAAAATTATCTGAAAAATGAGTAAACTTAGTGTCAACTTTACTAAAAACACTTTCGGTAAAATCTAAGTTTCCGCCTAAAGTAATTGTATTATAAGTATGTCCGGAATTAATTCCATTTATTAAATTAAACCTGTCCTGCGGGACCAATGCCGAACCAAATTCCATAGGCAAACCATACCAATTGTAAATTTGATTCTGATAACCTAAATCAACATTCCATGACATATCCCTGTAGTTTGCTCCGTAACCCACATTTAATGCCGTATCATAAAATTCATCATTTAGTTCTACATCCTTAATTCCTCCCTGAGAAGAATGATGGCGAAACATTCCGGATACAAAATCATTATTCCCTAAATCATGAGTTACAAATAATTCGGCATTCAGAGTACCATAATTTCCAACGCCAACAGTTGCATAATTACTGAACAAACGCTCCTGTTTTGATTTATCAACGCATTCTGCCTTACCTTTTGAAGGTGTAAAAGTCGAAGCAACGGGAACTGACAAAATACTGTATTTTATAGTTTCTTTTGGCTGATTACCTGTATCATCAAGCGAAGGATTTTCTTTTACCTTAAATGCATCTGAAATTGTAGGGGAATAGGGTTTAACAACATTCACCGTTTCTGTACCAATAGTTTCACCTTTCTTTTGTGAAAAAGACAACTGAAAAACAAACAGCAAAATCAAAATGATAGTTGTATTCTGGAAATTAATTTTCATATTTTATTTTTTAGAGAGATAAAAGAAGAAAGAGTAAAGAAGAAGATCGCTTTACAATTTTAAATTTTCTCTATATTTTTTATTTTATTCTAATATCTTGACTCTTTTCTTTATTCTATTTTCTAGAGCTAAGCCTCCCACTCACCTTTAGCGATAAACTGAGCTTTTCCACCTATTTTAATATCAAAATCATTTTCAGTTAATTTTCCTTTAAAATGAATTTGAGAAGGACGGCCTATATAATCACCCTGATAATTAATTAACTCAAATTCTGGTTTATGGTACTTTAAGAGAAAAGCCTGCAGACATGTGCTTGCGCTTCCTGTTGCCGCATCTTCGACTAACTGATTATGTTCAATACACAACATTCTGCTAAACAATTTTGAACCTTCTAAATAATAAAAATATAAGCCCCTGTGAGTTGTTTTACAATTTCTTTTCAGCCATTCATCAGTTTTATCTTTATCTAAAATCAGACTTTCTAATGCTCTTTTGCTACTCAATCCTACCATTACAAAGGCACTTCCCGTTGAAACTTCCTGAATTGGAAACTGATTTTCAAAATCACTTACTTTCAGATTACTAAAAAATGTAAGATCTTCTTTTGAAAAAATATCCCAAAATTTTGGCTGTGCCGCTTTTAACCAGATCAAATCCTCAGATTGATGGATTAAAATTGGACCAATTGGAACATTTAGCTTTATATTTTCAGGCGAATTATCAAATATTTTATGGATCAGAACCCATGATGTTCCAATTATCGGATGGCCCGCAAACTGCATTTCCTGAGAGGGTGTAAATATTTTAATTTCTGCCTTATTATTTTCCTTATCCAATTTGGTAATAAAGGTGCTTTCAGCAAAATTAATTTCTCGGGCAATTTTTTGCATTTCATTTAAACTTAAACTTCCTGCCTCTAAAAAAACCGCCAACTGATTGCCGGCATATTTTTTATCTGTAAAAACATCAACTATATAAAAAGGTAAGCTCATTTATTTATTTTTGAGAGAATAGAGAAAAGAACAAAGAGAAAAGATTGAATGTAAATCTTTCTTCTTTCATCTTCACTCTTTATTCTTATTTAGTAATTGATGAATTAGTTTTAGACTCTTCTAATTTAATAGCGCTTAATTCTGTTTTAGCTTCTTCTACTACATCCGGATAATCCGTAAAATTGTTTATTACGTTATCTAAAATATAAGTTGCCTGATAGCTGTCTTTTAATCCGTAGAAGTTCTTTGCCATTAAAACCAAACTCTTCGCTCCGTAATATTTGTAAGCAGAGTAGTTTTTGGCTAATTTTTGAACAGATACATTCGAAGCTTCAAATTTGCCTTCTTTGGTTTTAAAATAAGCATCATAATACAAGGCTTCAGCTGCTAATTCTCCTTTTGATGTTGTCGATAATTTAGCATACGCCGTTTTTGCTTTATCTTCTTCACCTGTCTGCATTGCTGCACGGGCTATAATAATCTGGGCATCACTTTTTACATTTGCATCCACTTTTGGGTTCTCCAAAACTTTATCAGCATAAATTACCGAATTGTTATAATCTTTTTTATCATAATAACATTTCATCAAATTAGACTGTGCAAAAGTTTTATTCTGAGGGAAATCGGCTTCGTTTTCTAAACGTACCAAAACCGGAATTGCTTTTTCACAATCTTTGGCTTTTAGGAAAATCTGAGCTAATCTGTTTAAAGCCTGCTCCGTAAATTCATTTCTTGGCTGTTCAATTACATATTGATAATTTGCAACTGATTTCGTTTCTGAGCCTTCTGCATAAAGCAATTGTGCCAGGTAAAAATTAGCTTCTAATGAATGTAATCCTGATTGAAATTTACTCACATAACCTGTAAAACCAGTAATTGCCAATTTGCTGTTGTTCTGACTGTATTGCTTGAAAGCGCCTTCGTAAGTATCATTATCCAAATCGGCATCGGTAACGGCCACAAAATCTAAAGTACGTACCCAACTTGCATATTCATCTACTTTTCCTGAATCTACATAAATCAGTCTGGCAGTAGAAACTGCTTCTAAAGCTTCCGGTGATCTTGGGAATTCAGCTGCTACTTTTTTGAATTTCGTCAATGCCTGATCGTCGCGATCTGAGTTATAATAAATCAAACCCTGTCTTAAAATTGATTTCGAAGTAAACGAACCATTTTTATATTCTGAAATTAACTGATCGTAAGTTTTAATTGCCTGATCATTCTTTTTATCTGCAACATAAGTATTGGCCAATTCGAACAAAACATCATCACGATATTCTGATTTTTTGTACATCTGAAGGAAGTTGTTCAGTTCTTCAGTTTTTTTATCGTTTCTTGACATAAATCCGTACGAAATCGCTTTTTGAAACTGTGCATAATCAGCATCTACACCTTTTGCATTGATCGCTTTACCATAAGCTTCCATTGCCTGCGTATATTTTGAAGTTACAAATCGGCAATCCCCTAATCGCAAGTAAGAATCATTCAAACGCACCTTATCTTCTTTTGCAGTGTCAATTTGTGCCTGAAATGAATTAGCAGCCTGGTCGTATTCTTTCAATTTAAAATAGGCATATCCAATATTATAATTGATGTTTTTATATTCTTCAGTAGTTTTGGCTGCAGCCAGACCAGCAAATTGTTTATAGCTTAACAATGCGTTTTGAAAATCATCCTTTACATATTCAGATTCTGCTTTCCAGAAGGTTGCACGAGCTGTAACTTCCGGATTTTTTTGTTCTTTTACCGCACTGTTAAACATTTTTAATGCTTCAGCATAATTAGATTCGTTATATAATTCTACTCCTCTGTAAAAAAGTACTTTTTGATAGGCTAATTTATTTTCCGGGGCCCTGTTTTTCTCTAACAAGACTAAAGCTTCCTTGTAGTTTTTAGAGGAGATATAAGAGTCTACCAATAATTTTTCAACCTCAGCCCGGCTTGAATTATTTGGATATTTTTTTAGGAAATCAAGTAAAATTCCGGGAACTGTTTGGTA
Organism: Flavobacterium sp.; assembly: GCF_039930565.1. GTDB lineage: Bacteria > Bacteroidota > Bacteroidia > Flavobacteriales > Flavobacteriaceae > Flavobacterium. The sequence continues at coordinate 16,851 of NZ_JBDTTP010000025.1, forward strand.
TTGATTCCCTATTTCATAACTCAGCTTAGCATAATTTAAGGCTGCATCTTCCTGAATCTGAACATTAAAATCCATTTCAGAAGCGTTTTTAAAAGCGTTTAAGGCCTCTTGTTTTTTTCCTGTATTTAAATACGCTAAACCTAAATGATAATACGCATTTTGAGCAACAAAGTCTTTTCCTTCAATAATCTTATTGAACTGAGAAATTGCTTTTTCATATTCTTTTTGCTCATAATAAGCGTAGCCTAATTGGTAAAAATCGGTATTGGTCCATTTTCCTTTTTTTCCGGCATATTGTTCTAAAAACGGAATCGCTTTACCATATTGTTTTAAGTTGAAATAACTTTCCCCTATAATTTTATTCAGTTCCGATTTCTCAAGGGCATTTGATTTTGGTATAGCAGTTTGGCCCAAATCGATTGCTTTTTGAAAATTTCCAAGTTTAAAATTCATATCAGCCTGGTAATATGAAAGCTTTTCCTTGTATTTTTCTTCGCCTGAAACTTCATCAAAATACTTGGTTGCTTCTTTGTAATCATCGCCTTCGTAAGCCATAAAACCTAAATAATACTTCGCTTGCGAGCCAAACTCAGGTGAGTTGACCACTTTATTAAAATAGGTTGTTGCTTCTTTTTTATTTTTTGCATTAAAATAACTGTACCCCTTTTGGAAGTTGAATTTATCCAAATCAGATTTGCTCATATAACCTTCATCTACCTTGTCGAACCATTGCAAAGCTTTAGGATAATTTCCCTGTTCGAAGAAATAATGAGCTACTTCCTTATAGGCCTGATTTTGTTTGGTGCTTGTTGGGTAATCTTCAACAAATTTTTCCATTAAGGCATCAGCATTTGGCTGATTGGTCCTAATGGCAGAATTGGCGATATAATAGGCACAATCTGATTTTACTTCTTCACTGACGTTTTCATTTTTTACAATTTCAAAAATATGTTGTGCAGATGTGTATTGCTTGTCATTGTACAAAGCCAGTGCTTTGTCAAAATCCTTTAAATCGTATGTGTAAATAGCCGATTTCTGTGCCAAAACCATGGTCGATAAAAGGAAAAATTGTAATAAAAATAACCAGGAAATTTTATGCATTTTAATTTTATTTAATATTCAAATTTATCAATTTATACGGTCTATAACGAATGTATTCCGGTATTTATTATGAAAAAAAAATTAAACACTTGTTATTTTACGGCTTATGAAACCTCAAAATATTGGTTATCACACTTCTCATAGATTAAAACTGTCTTGTTTTGTATATTTAGTTTGATTTCATAATTTCATAAAAAAGGGAAATCTAATTGTTACCGAAGACTGCATTAAGGATGGAAATGGCATCCTTTTTATTCGCTTTTTTGCGGATGAAAAGATAGAGTGGACAGCCTGACGCGCATTTTCGCGGGTAATGCCCAGATATAACAAGTGAATTTCTGCTGATTTTATAAGAAATGATTGAAATTTATTTTGAATCCAACCGTTAACTTATTACTTTTACAAATCAAATCAATTTTATTATGTCACAAACCGTACTATCTCTTAAAGATGTCACTATATATCAGGAAGGAAGAAAAATTTTATCTCAAATTAATTTACAAGTACAACACGGGGAATTCATCTATATTATTGGAAAAACAGGATCCGGAAAAAGTAGTTTCATGAAAACATTGTACGGCGATTTACCTTTGACTGAAGGCGAAGGCCATATAGTTGAATTTGATCTTGCTGCTTTAAAAGAAAACGAAATTCCGTTTTTAAGACGTAAAATCGGGATTGTATTTCAGGATTTTAAATTGCTTCCGGACCGATCTGTTAAAGACAATATGCTATTTGTCCTGAGAGCAACCGGCTGGGTAGAAAAAGATGCGATGCAGCATCAGATTGATGAAGTTTTAGACAAAGTAGGCATGAAGGATTTTATGAACAAAATGCCACATCAGCTTTCCGGAGGTGAACAGCAGCGTGTTGCCATTGCCAGAGCTTTGCTTAATGATCCTGAATTCATCTTAGCCGATGAGCCAACAGGAAATCTTGATCCTCAAACTAGTTCTGAGGTATTGGAGGTTTTGAAGAAAATTAATGCGAACGGAAAAACCGTAATTATGGCTACGCATGATTATGCCTTGTTGATGAAATTTCCGTCTAAAACATTAAAGTGTGAGGATGAAAGAATTTTTGAGGTTGTGCAGCGAAGTGTGTAATTTTTATTCTTTTTTAAATACTAAAATATCCTGAAAATCAAATAAGCCTTCACAAGTTCTTTTTGACCATCTTCCGTATATTTTATTTTCTAATTTTAAATGACTCCTTTCAATCATTTCGTCCAAATAGGTTTCCTTAAAAGCAATATTGGCAGAAGGCACTTTTTCATTCATTAATCGATAATTTTCTCTAGTATAAGGAAAATTAATCTTATTCTCTTTATTAGAAATCTTATTTTCAATTTCATTATTATATAGAAAATAAGTAGCCAGACATTTTCCGTTTGGTTTTAAAACCCTGTAAATCTCATTTAAATAATTTTGGACTTCTAAAGGCTGCATGTGTGTAAAAACCGAAAACAAAAAGATAGTATCAAAAGAATTATCTTCATATGGAAAAATAAAATTTTCAGCTTTATCTTCAGTAAAATGATACAAATCATTATTTAAAGGAATGTATTGAAAATTAAAATTGGGAAAGTCTGCAGAAATATGTTTTTCACACCATAAAATTCCTTTTTCAACTACATCAAACCCCTCATATTTTCCTTCTTTCGATAAATATTGAGTCAAAGAAACCGCAGCCCTTCCTATCCCGCACCCAATATCCAGTACTGTATGATTTTCTTTCAGCCCTGCATATTTTTTTAAAAGCTCCAGATGATGTTTTCCTTGTGCAATAAAGTCTCCTGAACCTATAAAAATATCTCCTTTATTGGGAACATATTTATGTTTACGTCCCTGAATTTTATCAAGTATATCTACTGGATAATAATATAATTTTCTAACCAGAAATCTAGATTTTGGTGAAAGGGAATAATAAATATTTCTTAAATTCATTTTATTTTTTTCAGAAATTCAGAATCAAATTTGACGCTATCTTTATGGGATGTTTTAATAAAAAACATTTTCTTTACAAATATATTTAAAAAAACGGTTTTTGATGCTTTCTATACTTATTCCTGTTTATAATTATAATATTTTTCAGCTTGTTGTTGAATTACACAAGCAGTGCATGGCTTGTGAAATAGAATTTGAGATAGTATGCCTGGACGACGCTTCTACACATTATTCAACTGAAAACCAAAAAATTAACAGCTTTTCAAATTGTCAATATTTAATTAATACTAAAAATTTAGGACGCACATCTACCAGAAACAAGTTAACCAATAACGCCACTTATGATTGGCTTTTATTTTTAGATGCTGACGTAATTCCTGTGTCCTCAAATTTTATAAAAAATTACATTACGCATATAAATTCAAAACCCAAAGTCATTATTGGAGGATATTGCTATCAAAATACCCTGCCTGAATTTGAACAAAATTTTCGGTATAAATATGGAAAAAACCGGGAAGAGAAATCTGCATTAGAAAGAAATTCAAATCCATATAAATACATTTTTTCAGGTAATTTATTGATTTTAAAAAAAAAATTTATAGAAACAAGTTTTACAGAGGAGGCAAAATATTATGGTATGGATATCTATTTTTCATATCAGCTTTATATAAAAAAAATTGAAGTTCTTCATATTGAAAATCCTATTTACCACTTAGGATTGGAAACAAACCAAATATTCTTCGAAAAAAGCCTAAAAGCAGTTGAAAGCAGGAAACAATTCCTGATTAATTGTCCCGAAATTAAAAAAATAAGCCCTTTGATAAAAAAATATAAAACAATCAAACAATATCACTTGTTGCCAACAGCAATATTGTTTTTTAAAATTTTTGAACCTTATTTAAAAAGAAGGATTTTAAGTAAAAAACCTAACTTATTCTGTTTTGACATTTACCGATTGGGATACATCTGCACATTAAAATAATTCTTATGTCATACTTTTCGATAATTATACCTCTATATAACAAAGAAAATTTTATTGAAAATACCCTAAAAAGTGTTCTCAATCAAAATTTCACAGATTTTGAAGTAATAATTGTTAATGATGGCTCAACTGATTTGAGCAGAGAAAAGGTTCTCCAATTTGACGATTTAAGAGTTCACTTTTATCAAAAAAAAAATGAAGGTGTTTCTGCGGCTAGAAATTATGGCATTGAAAAAGCGAAGTCTGATTATATTACTTTTATAGACGCCGATGACTATTGGTATCCAGAGTTTTTAGGCGAAATGTTTAAGAATATTAATTCCTATCCTAATCTAAAAGTTTTTTCGGCGGCAATCGAAATTGAAACTTCAAAAAGTGTAATCCCTGCAAATTATTCTATCAAAAAAACACGGAATTCTGATGTTGTAAACTATTTTACGGCCAGTATAAAAAGAACCGTACTTTGCTCTTCCTCTGCAGTTTTTCATAAAACCGTATTTGAACAAACTGGTCAATTTAATACAGAGTTAAAGAGCGGTGAAGATACTGATTTATGGATTAGAATTGGATTAATTTATCCAATTCACTTTTCCTGGAAAATACTCGCCCGATATGTATATGATCCATATAGTCTTTCCAAAAAGCATAAAATCACAATTGATTCTATAAATTTCTGTAAATACCAATTACTCGAAAAAACAAACCCTGATTTAAAAAAATTTCTTGATCTGAATCGTTTTTCATTAGCAATAAAGTCTAAATTAATTAATGATAAAGAAAGTTTTAAGAAACTTTACGAAGAGATTGACTTACATAAATTATCTCTAAAAAAAAGATTATTACTCAGGCTACCTTCTTTTTTGCTTAGCCCCCTGATTGTCTTTAAGACAGTTTTAGCGAATTTAGGGTTAGGGAATTCAGTTTTTAAATAACATAAATTTATCAAAATCCCTAATATAATCATCTTCATCAAAAGTTGCAGAAGCCAGGACCAGACAGACTGAACCGGAAGAAAAATTATGAAGTTCTCTCCAAACATCAACTGGAATTAAGAGTCCAACATTAGGCCTGTTTAAAGTAATCCTGGTTATATCTTTTCCGTTATTTAGTACAACATCAAAGCTGCCACTTAAAGCAATAAGAAATTCCAATTGTTCTTTATGCGCATGTCCGCCTCGTTCAGCACCACTCGGAACATCATATAAATAATAAACCCTTTTAATTTCAAAGGGAATAATATCATTTTCTATAACTGAAAGATTTCCTCTTGGGTCTTCTATTTTTGGAAGCTTTATGACTTCAAAAAAAGGTGCTTTATTCATATCTTGAATCTAATTTTTTATTTAAAATTAATTTATAATCGTATATACCTGATAAACCAACCCCAAACTTTCTTTTTATTTCAAATACAGACAAATTATATTTTCTGGTTAAAAAAAACATGTATTTAAGCAGCAACAAGTAAGCAACAATTCCATACGTCTTGTAAAAACCAGCCATTCTTGCGTAAATGACACGATCGGAACAGGCATCATCACTGGATGAAAAAGATTCATGTTTCACTATCACTGAGGGTTGAAACAATACTTTCAACCTTTTATACCTAATACTTCTTAGAAAAAAAAACGTTTCTGAATCCTGAAATGTACTCCCTAAACCGAAAAACTCATTAAAAAAACAATTATTTTTTCTTAAATCTTCAACTTTACCTGTTACCTCAATAGACAGTACTTTTCTGATTTTTCTATTATTTAATTTCTTTTTCTTCTTTAGATAATTGCTGTATGAATCTCCTTTTTGGGTGATGGTTTGAAAACATATCACAGTTGCATTTTGATTTTCATTGTATGCTTTTATTATTATTTTTTGAAAATTTTCAATAAAAACTACATCATCATCTGCAATCAATATAATTTTACCAATAGCACTTTGTATACCTGAATTCCTGCTTCTTGAAAGCCCTTTTTCAAACGAATTAATAACCCGAACAGATGGGTAATCAGATGCTAAAATTTTATTTTCCTGTGTTTGGTTAATTACCAAAATAGAAAAATCAGAAAAATGACTGAAGGGAAACATTGGAATGAGAAAATCCAACCTCTTCTGGTTCATGGTAGCAATTACAATTTCTAAATCATGTTCTGCAAATGAATTATTCACGTTTTTAATTTTTAATCCCCATAAGATTTAACCACTTGTCGCCAATATTTTCTAATGAAAATTGAGCAACACTGCTTTTGGTATTTTGTTTACAAATATTATACAATTCTTTATCTGAAACCATTTTATTCATTGCTTCTGTTAGTTTTTCAAAATTTTGATTTTCCACCAAAAGCCCATTTTTTTCATGGGAGATAATCTCACTTGGTCCCGAAAAACAATCAAAAGCAACAACAGGGGTGCCACAAGTTAGCGTTTCAATAAGTACCATAGGAAATCCTTCAAATTTACTTGACAAAATTATAAATTTAGCGTTTTTCATGAATTTATATGGGTTATCTACAAATCCTTTAAAAACAACATTATTCGCTGCATCTAATTTTTTAACTTGTAATTCCAATTCTTTTTTCATAACACCATCGCCAAGGATTACTAGTCGAATACCGTTCTCTGGTAATGTTGACTTAATGTAACTTTCAATTAATTTATCAAATTGTTTCACATTAATATTTCCCATACTTCCGATAGCAATAATATAATCATATTGCATTTCGAATGGTTCATTAGAACGAGCATCAATATAATCTATATCAACCGGATTATAAATTGTTTGAATTTGACTTGCACTATACCCATAATCTGAAATAATTTTTGAATTTATTTTTGCTGCAACAGTTACAATTTTATGCGCTTTTTTATAAATTCTTTTTGCCAAAAACTTATTACTGGGAAAATAGTACGAAATCATATAACTATGTATTGTAACGATAAGCTTTGACTTAAAAAGTAAAAGTGCAAACAAAAATTCCTGATATTCAAAACGTTTCATTCGAAAATCAATTATGTAATCAAACCTATTAGATTGTATGTATTTATAAAAGATAAAAAGTCTTCTGAACTTATTAAAATAATTTGTATTATTGGCCCTGATTTTTCCAAGATTTAAAATCTCTCCTGAATATTCATATTCTATTTTATCATTGTTAACCATGATTTTAACAACAATGTTTTTACTAGCAAGGTATTTAGATAAAAATGCCGCAGAACGCTCTGCACCTCCCATGGAAAGTTGATCTGCAAGTAAAAATATTTTATGCGTTTTATGTAAACTATTCATTAATTGTAAATTATTAACAAAAAAACATTTAACATACAGTATGTTTGTTGAAAAAAGACATTTTATGAAACTTCCTTACAAAGTTATTTTTGTTTTTTTCTATCCTGCAATATTAGCATTTATTTTTCCTTATATCTATAATGGTATTTATTATATTGTTGATATTATTGAAAACTTTGTTTTTGCTTTTGCTGTTTTATTAACATGCGTTTTACTTTTTCCCACAAAAAAGATTATAATACTTGTTCTATTATTTTTATTATACTTTTTCGGACTAATTGAGACTGTTTATTTAGTCTTGTTTAGAACTTATTTTTCGAGTTCTAGTCTTTTTATATTTTTTGAATCTAATCCATCAGAAATTAAAGCATTTGCAAATCAATATAGCAATTTAGGCACTTGTTTTATTTTTTTCAGCCTCCTGTTTGTTTATCTTATTTTTGCTTTTTTTTATTTAAAAAATAAAATTGTCTTTCTAAATCCTGAATTAAAAAAATACACCAAAATTATTATAGCCTTCACTGTTTTTTTTTCTTTCGCAATTCTATTATTCTCACCGCTTAAAATTAGTTTTCTTCCCAAAATAATTTATAGAAGTATCCAAAATTATAATGCAGAAATAAATGCTTATAATAAACTAAAATTTAAAAAAAAGAGTTCCTGTTTTTATGGAGCTGAGGCAAACAAAGATACTATTTCTGAAACCTATGTATTAGTTATTGGAGAGTCAACAACAAGAACTCACATGGGGATTTATAATTACCAGAGATCCACAACGCCATTATTAAACTCTATTTCTAATGAATTATTAGTCTATCAGGATGTCGTAACTCCAAATACCCATACTTTAACTTCATTAGAAAAAGTGTTGACTTTAGGCAACACTCAAAATATAGATTTGAAATACAAGGGAAATATTCTACAATTATTTAATCAGGCTGGCTTTTCAACTTTTTGGCTTTCCAATCAAAAGCCAAGTGGTATTTGGGACAATTTTATTACAGCGATTGCAAACAGTGCTCAAAAAAAGATTTTTTTTAATATATCAGATGATGAGTCTAATTTTGATGACGTTTTATTTAATTCATATAAAGCTATTTTAAAATCAAAAGAAAAGAAAAAACTAATAATTTTACACTTAATGGGTACACATCTTTTATATAAAAACAGATACCCAGCCCTTTTTGCTAAATTTAACACTAGGCCTAAATCAAGGTTTTTATCTGAAACAGCAATTCTAGAAACAAACCATTATGACAACGCTGTTTTATATCAGGATTATATTTGGTACAACATCATTAAATTAGCCCGAAAAAACAATGGAAAAACAGCCGTATTACTGTTTTCTGACCACGGTGAGGAAGTATATGACTGTATTAATTTCTCTGGACATACAGAATCAAAAGGAACAAAATCTATGTACGATATACCATTTATATTATGGAGATCTGATTTAAAAATTAAGGAAAAGAATAATCTCATTTTTGACATTAATCGAAAATACTCGACCGAAGATCTGCTTTATTCGATGGCAGACCTAGCTTCCATAAAATTTGGAAAGTTTGAATCTGACAGAAGCATTTTTAATAAACAATATGAATCAAAAAAACGAATCATATTTAACGGCAAAACCTATGATGAATTTTTTAAAAAATAATAAACGAAGCTGTATTATTCTTTTTACTTTGTTAATAATATTTTCCATATTCTATATGAACAGTACTATTTCTTTTTTATTTAATAAGAAAGTATTGGTACATCGAGTAAATAGCATTGAAAAGTTAAATGCTGTAAAAAACAACTTCCATGGTGTTGAATTAGATTTAATTTATGATAAAAAAGAAAATTTATTTGATATCAATCACCCGCCTGCGCAAAGTATTAATCTCAATTTAAATGATTATTTAGCTCATTCAAAATCGCTTAAAAACTTAATATATTGGTTAGATTTTAAAAATATAGACAGCTCAAACACAAATAAATCGCTTTATGAATTAAATAGAATAATTGCAAAATTAAACATACCCCGAAATCATATTATTATAGAATCTTCTTTTCCTGAGCTAATCACTAATTTTAAAAAAGCAGGATACAAGACCTCTTATTATTTGCCTCCATTTTTATATTCTAAAAGTAAAGACAGCTTAAACTATTACATAGATCAAATAGAGCTCAAAACAAAAAACTATCCAACAGATTACATTTCGTTTGATTACCTGAATTTTCCAATAATTTCAAATAAATTTCCTCATTTAAAAAAGATATCCTGGTACTCTGATCAAAAAGGGATTATAAATAAAATATATTCTAAATTTTTAGTGTATGAGGTTTTACTGGATAAAAATGTTGACTTTTTCCTATTACCCAACGTTGTTAAAAACACGGAACGTTAATTAAAAGTATATTTTACTAATTTAGCTAAAAAAAATAATGCCAAATTCTAGTACTGCCGTAACTGTAATATGTTCGTGTTACAATCATGCGGAATATGTTTGTAAGAGTATACAATCTGTACTGAATCAATCTCATGACAACATTCAATTAATTGTTATCGATGATTATAGTTCAGATAATTCTGTTAAAGTTATAGACAATTTTATCCTAAATTTCCCAGAAATTCAATTTATTAAAAACAAAAAAAATATTGGTTTAACACAATCTGTTACCAATGCATTGCAATATGTTACGGGTGATTTTTTTATAGACCTCGCTGCTGATGATATTTTATTGCCTAATTGTATAGAAATGCAACTAAATGCTTTTAAAAAAAGTAAATTTACTAATCTCGCTATGGTATATGGCAATGCTGAAAATATAACCACAGATGGAGACCACTCCTCCTATTATTTTGAAGTAGATGAAAACTTAAAATCCAAGACGCTGAGACCTTCCGGGGATATTTATTCAAAAGTAATAAGCAGCGAAACCGTTTTATGTTCTGTTGCATCTATGTATAAAAAATCTATTTTTGACGCACTCAATGGTTATGACACCACATTATCGTATGAAGATTTCGATTACTGGATTCGGGCTTCAAGAGAATATGACATAGAATATATTGATGCGATTCTGGTTCAAAAAAGAATAACCCCAAATTCTTTGCATGCCTCTTTTTATATGAAAAAAAATAAAAACAGCAATTCTACTTATATTATTTTACAAAAAGCATTTAAGCTCAACAAAAACAAAAGCGAACATCAAATTTTAATTTCAAGGGTAAATATCGAAATACGCAACTCCTTTCGTACTAGAAATTTTCTTGTCATGCTTAAAAATTGTTATCTGAGATTAAGACTCGGATTAAAGACACTTTAAAATTAAGCTGCTAACCTTGATTTCAATAAATCATCATCTTTGCGTATGAAAATTTGATCCTTCTAAACCATCAACATTTGCTCCAAAGCATATTTCTCTCCTTCCCAATTTCTTGAAATATTTTCTTTTAGCAATTTTGCTGGAATGCCTCCAATTAGAATATTAGTCCCAATTTCAGAATAATCAGAATTACATAAACTATTAGAAGCTATTGTACAATAATCAGGTGTTTTTGTTTTTGACATTATAGAAACCCGATTGCCAAAATAATTATATCTTCCCAGACAAATTGGTGCTGTCATTGAAAAGTTTTCTCCTGTGAGTGTATCTATCATTTGATGGAAATTTGTATCCATTATTTGGGATTCGGAACCTATACGACAATATTCGCCTAAGACCACTTTTTCTACGCAAATCAATTTCCCATTGGACCCTAAAGATGACATATGCCCAAATTCACAACTACCATTCTTTCCTATATAAACAAAATAATCTTTCCCAAACTGGAAATGTCCGTTAAAAATCATTTTCCCATGAATAATAACTTCAGCTATTCCTTTATGCAAGCTGTTCATTTCATAAGGCTGACCAAAACCAATCATTCCTCTTTTCACATTTCCATGAATTAAAATTTCTCCTTTAATGGAAGTGAATTTTACTTTTCCATAGAAAAAAACCGGAAACTTTTTAGCAACTGAAAAAGGAAATTTTTTTAAATTAAAATAAATAGTTTTGGTCCAATTAACAGAATTATAAAACTTAATTTTATGATAAGCCCTCCTTAGTTTTCTATATTTATCCCTTGCAAAATCAATCATTTTTTCTTCTTACTTATTGAATTATATAAAAATTTAAAACCTATTTTTTTATCAACATGATACAATACAAAAGCTAAAGACAGTATTATCATAACACCCATGAAACTGTATTTCAAAGTTAGATCTGAAATGTATGTCATAAAAAAAGTGGTAAAACACATCAATATACAAATCATATAAACCTGATAAAATTTAATATCAAAATAAAAATCATATATTTTCTTAGTAATTATTTTTAAGACTATCAAATGTATCATATAGTAAATCAAAAAACTAAAACCCAGCCCTTCTAAACCATAAAAATAATATCCCAGAATATTTAAAATAATTGACAAAAAATTAAATCCAAAAGCCGTTTTTATAAATATCCTGGAATCACCCTTAGCTATAAGCACGTATCCCATTGACCAGGAAACAGCACGAAACAACATTGCCAGCATACCAAAACATACCATCGGAATAATCGAAATAAATTTTGAATTATATAAAATTTTAATGATAAGTGGAACAAATGCCAAAAACAGAATTACTATTGGGGTAATTATAAAAATAGACATATATGCTTGTTCAGTCACACTTTCTCTAATTTTATTATTATCATTGCAGACAGAGGATAACTTCGGAAAATAGTCAGTACTCATTACAGTAAACACTATTCCGACATAAGAGTTCAGCAGAGTAAAACCCGCATTGTAAAAGCCCACTTCAGTTAATCCTCCATTTTTCGCAACATAAATCTGAATGATATAAGAAGATAACAACGTCAGCAATCCGCTTAAAGTCAGCATTACACCAAGTTTAATTATACTTTTTCCCGTGCTACTAAATTGAGAATTGGACACAACACTTTTTTGAATTTTAATATTTTTTGAGTAATAAAAAGACACTAATACAGAAGAAACAGAAGCAACTACAAGCGAAGGAACGATGGCGTCTATTCTATAAAAGTAATACAACGGAATAGAAAACATCAACCCTATTAAATTTCCGTAAAAATTAGCTTTAGCCAGTATTTTTAGCTTTCGTAATCCTTGAAAAATGACCATTTGACCTACAGACAATTGCCTAAATAACAAGGTTACGGATAAATAAATAAACAGGTAATTATAATTCGTATTCCCAAAAGTAAGTCTACTTAACCAACTTGAAAACAGTATAACTATTAACATTCCAAAAACGCCAGTTATAAATGCTATTTTTTTTACTATTGCAATTATTGTTGAAACAGTATTTAAATCATTTTGCTTATATTTTTCAGAAATATGTTTTACAGCACTTGTTTCAATGCCTAAACTCGTAATTCCATTAACCATATTAAGAGCCGAATTCAGCAACGAAATAATTCCCATTCCTGCAGGCCCAATATATAATGCTATCAATTTTGTTCTGACTATTGAAATAAGAATATTAAAAAACTGTACTCCTCCAAAAATAGATGTAGCTCTTATAATTTGAAGATATGAAGATTTGTTTTCTGCCACTATTTTAATATTTATTTAAAACCTCAATTACATAACTGACCTCATTGTCTTTCATAGTTGGACTCATAGGCAAACTTAAAATCTCATTGTGTATTTTTTCGGTAATAGGGAAAGATAAATTATTCCAGTTTGAAAAAGCTTTTTGCTTATGAGGCGGAATTGGGTAATGAATCATTGTTTGGATTTCATTATCCAATAAATACTGTTGTAAATGATCTCTGTTTTCGGTTCGAATAACAAACAAATGAAAAACATGGTTGCGTGATAAATCCCAAAATGGTAAAGTAACCTTATCGTTTTTAATTTCAGATAAAAAACGATAAGCAACATTACAACGCTTTTCATTATCATTGTTTAGATCCTGCAATTTCAGATTTAAAAAACTAGCCTGTAATTCATCCAATCTGGAATTTACCCCAATTTGTTCATTCTGATATTTAATGTTAGAACCATAATTTCTAAGAGATTGAATAATTTTCGCCAATTCAGAATTATTTGTAGTAATCGCTCCTCCATCTCCTAAAGCACCCAGATTTTTCCCCGGATAAAAGCTAAAGGCTGCTGCATTTGAAAGGTTTCCTGATTTTTTATTTCCGTCTAAAGAGGCTCCGTGTGCCTGAGCTGCATCTTCGATTACTAATAAGTTATTTTGATTGGCAATTCTATTAATAGCATCCATTTCGGCTAATTGTCCATAAAGATGAACAGCCAAAACAGCTTTAGTTTTACGCGTAATTTTTTCTAAAATTAAATCTGGATTGACATTATAGGTTGCTAACTTTGGTTCAACCAAAACAGGAATTAAATCTGCTTGTAAAACCGCCAGAATACTAGCTATATATGTATTGGCAGGAACGATTACTTCGTCTCCTTTTCGTAGTTTACCTAATTGGATATAACCTTTAAAAATTAAAACTAAAGCATCATAACCATTTCCTACACCTATGCAATATTTTGTTCCACAATAATGAGCAAAGTTATTTTCAAATGTTTTTAATTCATTTCCCATGATATACCAACCATTATCCAAAACTAATTTCAGTTTTTCCTGAAAAAGAGTTTCATAGGGAGCATTTATTTTTTTTAAATCCAGAAATTTTATCATTTTAAAATAGTATCTAACAAATAATAATTTGAAGTTTCAACTTCATAAAAATTCTGAATTAAGGAATTTGCTCCAAAACTTTCTTTCCAAAAACTTATGCCCTTCACAATATGTAAATCACTGCTATCATGTGAAGGACCAAAATCAAAAAATTTTTTATTTTTTGCTATTTCCTTAATTAAAAAATCATACAAAAAATCAATACTACCCAGCATATTATTATCTTCATTGCCAGATATGTATTGTGGTTTAACAACATTTTTGGTAATAAAAACCGTTGTTCCGCAAACTAATTTATCTCCATGATATACATTAAAATGGCGTATGTTTGTTGGAAATTTTTTATGCAAAAATTCTATTTCCTTAACAGTATGGACAGGTTTTGAACCATATTTTTCACTTAAATTAGGCATTAATAAATCATTCCAAAACGATTCTAAATTATTTTCTTCTTTAATAATTAAATTTAGTTTTTTACCTCTTCTAATACATTCCATCCTGGATTTAGAAATTGTCAAATTATTTTCCAATGAAATTATAGAAATATTATTTTTCATTATTATTTTCCCTTTGCATATATAAATCAAATAATCAATTTCATCTGACAAATAATTACAATATATTGAAGGTATTTGTTTTAAAATTAATTTGGAAATTTTATTGACATTTAAATATTGTAATATTGATTTGAAGATAAAAATTATATTGTACAACTTAGATTTTGGAGATAAAACCAATCCCCCATAAGTCAATCCCTGATGAGAATACAACGTTTCTCCGGATTTATTAGCAGGCAAAACGGCAACCAGTTTTTTTCCATCGAAAACCAATAGGGAATAATCTTCGAAACGGTCTTTATGATATTCCATAAAATCACGATGAAACAAAAACGTAGCATTTTTGGCATGATCAATAAAGTCATTCCAGATTGCATAATCGTTTTCGTTATATTTTTTTACGGTATATCTATCCAATGTTTTTTATTTATGATCAAAGGCAGGCAAATACCATTTGAATTTTACTGCCATTAGCCTCACCGAAATTATAACAATTGAGGTTGTCAAATACAATATATCTTCATTTAATTCCAAACTTCTTAATGCAAAAAAAATAATTCCGCCAAAAATACAAATCGTCGCATAAATTTCCCTTCTGAAAATTGTTGGGATTTCTGTACACAAAATGTCACGAATGACTCCGCCAAAACAAGCAGTCATTGTTCCTAAAGCAATACAAATTACAGGATGCAACCCAATCATGATTCCTTTTTCAAGACCAATTAATGTAAAAACCCCTAATCCGATTGTATCAAACAAAAATAATGAGGTGCGTAGTTTATCAAATTTTTTTCGAAAAAGTATCGCTAATCCAAAACCTAAAATAATGACATAAACATATTGTAAATCTCTCATCCATCCAACAGGAGCCCTGCCTATTAAAACATCCCGAAGAGTCCCACCGCCAACCGCGGTAACAAATGCAATAATAAAAACACCAAATGGATCCAGTTTTTTATGCATTGCCGTTAAAGCACCTGACAAGGCAAACGCCATTGTACCAATAATGTCTAGTAAATGAAACATTTTTTAAGGTTCTAAATTAGGACTCAGAATTGAATTGTTTTTATTTATATTTTTCATCCGGAAATGTAATTCTCCAGATTAAGGATATTGTCTAACTAAGATTAAAGCTGCCAATTTATTACATATTTTGTGTATAAAAGTTATAATCTTTTAAAACAATTCTAATAAAGTCCCTGTTATTTCCGGATTGGTTTTTGATTCCGGTAACATGTTCTATTTTATTAACCAATTTACTAATGATTTCATAATCATTAGTGGCATCTGCTTTTAAAAATGTTTCCTTAATAATTCTCATATCATTATCTGACAATTTTATGACCAAAGGATAAGTTGGCACATAAGCATTTCCTATTTCCTCAAGAATAGTATGACTTATGTTAATATTGTTTTTTAGGCTTATAACTGACGTTCCTGCCGCCATATCTCCCAGTCTTTGCCCTCTTTTATTTGATGCAATTGTTATCATGCCTATAACTCCGTAAAATAGGGAAACATCTATTAATCGAAAAAACCATCGTATCAGGTAATCTCCGAATCCCGCCTGATAACCATCAATTTTAACTACTTTTATTTTGTTTAATTTTTTACCGATAGTCTGTCCTTCAAAAATGCTTTCCATTGTTATGGAATAGATTATAATGGGAAAATAAAAGATCAGAATGATCGAAATTACTGACCACATATCTCCATTATCCAGAAAATGATTCATTCCCATCCAGTAGAAAAAGATACCATAAACTACTATTCCATAAGCAATTTTGATAATCAAATCGATAAAATAAGATCCTATCCGCTCACCAACAGATGCTGCCTTAAAATTTATTTTAACATTTTGCGTCGTATTAATTGATAATTCTGACATATTTTATATTTTAGCCTATAATGAGAGAAATTGCGTTTATAAAACAAAATAAAGAAAAATGGCTGGAATTTGAACTGGCTATTTTTGGTAAAGCTAAAAAAAATCCTGATGAATTGGCTAATTTGTACATTCAAATGATGAATGATTTGTCGTATGCACAAACGTATTATCCAAAAAGTAAAACGGTAGTTTACCTTAATTACCTGGCCTCACAGATTTACCAAAAGATTTATAAAACCAAAAGAACGGAAAAAAATAAATTTCTGGAGTTTTTTAAGACTGAAGTTCCATTATTAGTTTACGAATATAAAAGATATGTAATGTATGCTTTTGTATTATTTTTTATAACATTAGGTATTGGGGTTATTTCGGCAATATACGACCAGGATTTTGTACGATTGATTTTAGGCGATGGCTACGTAAACATGACTTTGGAAAACATCAAGAAGGGAGATCCAATGGCGGTTTACGGTTCCGGAAGCAATTGGGGGAGCTTTATAGGAATTACTCTGAATAACCTTTATGTAGGTGCAAAATGTTATATCTATGGCATTCTTGGAGGTTTGGGAACTTTTTACATTTCCTCTTACAATGGAATCATGATAGGATCTTTTCAATATTTTTTTTACGAACAAAACGTGTTCTGGAAAAGTGTCCGCGGAATCTGGATTCACGGTTCTATGGAAATTTTTGCTATAGTAATTGAAACCGCTGCCGGATTTATTTTAGGTGCTTCAATTCTTTTTCCTAAAACATATTCAAGAGCCAATTCTTTCAAAATAGGTTTTAAAAATAGTTTTAAGATATTCCTGAGTACATTTCCTTTTACTATTTCTGCAGGATTTCTGGAAGGCTTCATAACCCGCTATTCGATTGATATGCCTAATTTGCTTAGCAGTTTTATTATTTTATTTACATTGGGTGTCATATCCTTTTATTATCTAGTGTATCCTTTTATCGTTCACAAAAAAACATTGCAATAGCACCTAAATTGAATTAATCAACCAATGATGAATAAAATTTTACTTATTTTTTCCTTATTATTTTTCTGCAGCACTAATGCTCAGGATTCATTGGCTACTGAAGAACCGCCTAAAATGGCATCGATAAAGTATTTTGAGAAAGATATCCAAATTGATTCGGATACTATTGAAGCCAAAAATTTTGCTAAAAATTTTCAAAAAAAATATACTGATACTGAATTCATTTACCAGCCAAAAACTCCTGAAAAGAATGCATGGGATCGTTTTAAAGAATGGCTTGCCAGCATTTTCAGAAATCTTTTCAGTTTTACAAGCGATGAAAGTTCCATGAATTTCGTAGCGATCTTATTGAAAGCTTTAGCTGTTATTATCGTTGTTATTGTAATTTATTTAATCGTAAAAGCTCTGATTAATAAAGAAGGACAATGGATTTTTGGAAAAAATTCAAACAAAAAAACCATTAATTATTCTGATATTGAAAAAAATATTCATCTTCTGAATTTTGACAAATTAATTAAGGAAAGCATTCTGTCTGGAGAAAAAAGGATTGCGGTTCGCTATTATTACCTTTGGCTATTGAAAGTGATGGCACAAAATCATTATATAAAATGGGATATCGAAAAAACAAATTCTGATTATTTATACGAACTTCAAAGTCCAATTCATAAAGAAGAGTTTACTTATTTATCGTATTTGTACAACTATATTTGGTATGGTGAATTTGAGATTGACGATAACACTTTTCAAAAGACCCAAAACCGATTTAAGAATTCCATAAAAACTTTTAGCAATGAATAAATCCATCAAAATTTACATCGCTATTCTGGTTTTTATTTTTATATTGATTTTAATAGCATCACCCAGCCGGCAAAAACCTATTGACTGGCGTTCTACTTATTCCGTGAATGATAAAATTCCGTTTGGCTTGTATGTTTTTGATAAGGAAATCAATAGTATATTGAAAAATACGAAAATTGAAAAAGTTGAAGCAGTAACACCGTATGAATTTCTGGAACCAAAATATAACATAGACACTTTAGTTCTTGATTACAGGATAAAAGGTACATTCATTAATATATCTGAAATTAATAATATTGATGATCAATCTATAAAAGAGATTTTTTACTTTGTTTCGCACGGTAATAGCGCTTTTTTAAGCATGAAAGAATTCCCTAAATACCTCATAGACAGTTTAAAAATCGAATTAAAAAATGATTTCCAATATGCTGACAGCACTGCAGCGTGGATGGCAAATAATGAAGTAAGTTCCAAAAAATATTTTTTAAAAGAATCTTTGGAAACTTATTTTTCTAAAATTGATACCGCTAACACGACTGTTTTAGGTTATCAGGGCAACAACAAAAATACAAAACATGTCAATTTTATAAAAGTTCCTCATGTTAATGGTTATTTTTATCTGCACACACAGCCGGTGGCTTTTACCAACTTTAATCTACTCAAAAAGAACAATTATCAGTACACGGAAAACGTTTTATCCTATATTTCGAAAGGTGATGTATTTTGGTATACGAAGAATGAAAATAATGAATCCATTTCTAATTCGCCCTTGCGATATATCTTAAGTCAGCCGCCATTAGAGTGGGCATTATATTTATCTTTAGTAGGATTATTAATTTTTATTGTTTTTAATGCCAAACGAAAACAAAGAATTGTTCCGATACTGAAACCTTTGCCTAATTTAACACTCGATTTCACAAAAACCATTGGGAATCTATATTATCAGGAAGGTGATCATGACAATATTATCGATAAGAAAATAATTTACTTTCTGGAGCGTATACGAAATGAATACTTAATTGACACCACAAAACTTGATGATGATTTTATAAAAAAATTACATCACAAGTCAGGAAAAGAAGAAAATGATATCAGGGAACTGGTATTCCTTATTAACGAGCATCGAAAAAGTTATCATGGAAGCCTTGAAGAGGATTTAATCCGGATCAATAATGCGATTGAGAAAATTTTATATTAATATTTAACGAATTCATATAAAGAAAACATACAAAACATGGACGATATCAATACAACAGAAAACGAAATCACTAATGAGAATGTGAATTTTGAAACCCGATTAAATTTAGGACCGCTTTTAGAGCATGTAAACAGCATCAAAAAAGAAATTGAAACTGTAATTGTGGGCCAGCATAAAATGATTGACCAGTTATTGGTTGCTATTTTGTCTAATGGCCACGTTTTGCTTGAGGGTGTTCCCGGAGTCGCCAAAACCATCACTGCAAAATTATTATCAAAAACTTTAAATATTGGCTTTAGCAGAATTCAGTTTACACCTGATCTGATGCCTTCTGATATTTTGGGAACTTCGATTTTCAATTTGAAAAATTCGGAATTCGAATTTAAGCAAGGTCCTATTTTCTCTAATTTAATTTTAATTGATGAGATAAACAGAGCACCTGCCAAAACACAGGCTGCACTTTTTGAAGTAATGGAAGAACGCCAGATTACAATTGATGGTTCTGCATTTCAGCTTGAAACTCCATTTTTGGTTATTGCCACTCAAAATCCAATAGAACAGGAAGGAACGTACAGATTGCCGGAGGCCCAACTGGATCGTTTTTTATTCAAAATCACAATCGATTATCCAAAACTGGATGAAGAAATCCTGATTATTCAAAGAGAACATTTATTGCAGGATCATGGTAAATTGGAAACCATCAAAACGATACTTTCTGGGGAGGAAATAAAAAGTTATCAGGCCTTGGTAAAGCAAATAAGAGTGGAACAAAATTTATTAGAATATATTGCCCGAATTGTAGTCAACACACGTGAAAATGCCTTTTTATATTTAGGGGCCTCACCTCGTGCCTCCATTGCAATTTTAAACGCATCTAAAGGTTTTGCAGCTATTCGCGGACGTGATTTTGTAACTCCCGAAGATATTAAAGAAGCTGCGACTCCTGTTTTACAACACCGTGTTATTGTAACTCCGGAACGTGAAATGGAAGGTATTACAAGTTCAGAAATTATTAAACAGATTATTGAAACAGTAGAGATTCCTAGGTAATTATTTATATTGAAATATTAAACTAAAATGAAGTTCTCAAAATTATTTTCTCTGGTATTTATTTGGATTTTACTGGTCAGTCATTCGCCTATAAATGATGACACCCTTTCAATTCAAAAAAAGTCCATTAGTTTTACAAATGATAAACAACTTGAAACATTAGTTAGAAAAACTTATGAATGGATTGAGACAAAAAGTGAAGGACCCGATTTTGATGTTATTGAAAACCATAAGGGTGACAAATATATTGGCTTAAATTTAAACGCTCATAATAAAAAATTAAATGAGCTTAAAAAAACCAACTTTTTTACGCAAAAATCCCTTGACAATTATAATAAGATTGGCCTGAAAGTAGACGATAATCTGAAGACTCACAAATGGGAGTATTTTGTTGGTGACCTGCCCCCATATGGCAATGACAGCAACATGTGGTGTGAATGTCAGGATAATCCGGAGGTATATTGGAAAACACTTAAGTTAACTGATTTGAAAATCGATAACAATAAGGCAAGTTTTAATTGGATATGGACCGTCTGGAAAGACAGTTCAAAGTACAAAGTTAGGGCCGTGAAGGAAAATGGAGTCTGGAAAATAGACTACTTGCAGGGCTTTGATTATGAGAGCCTCACTAAAATATAGTATTAAAACTAAATATTTTTAAATTGAAATTCATAAAAAGTCTATATCTCAATAACTTCTTCTTCTATGTGCTTTTAGGCATCATCGGACTATTCGTTTATGCTTTTATTTTTCCTAATTTATATAATGCAGTCTGGTTGATTGTTTTAGTATTAATTACGTTTCTCGCACTCGATATACTGATACTATATTTAGCCAAAACAGGAATAGAAGCTTCCAGAGAAACGCCGGAAAAGCTTTCGAATGGCGATTTGAATACAATTACAATTTCGATTGAAAACCATTATACTTTTCCGGTTTCAATTAAAATTATTGATGAAATTCCGTTTCAGTTTCAAGTCCGTGATTTTAAAATAATAAGAAATATAAAAGCTTCCGGGCAGGATAAAATTGCCTATGATTTACGACCAACGGAACGTGGTGAATATTATTTTGGGAATCTGAATATTTACGTTTCATCTCCCTTAAAATTAATTTCCCGAAGATTTACTTTTGATAAGGACAAAATGGTTCCTACCTACCCATCGTATATTCAGCTAAGAAAATATGATTTGCTGGCTTTTTCGAATAATTTATTTCAATACGGAATCAAGAAAATTCGCCGTATCGGACATACAATGGAATTTGAGCAAATCAAGGAATATGTTCAGGGAGATGATCTTCGAACGCTAAATTGGAAAGCCACAGCTAAAAAAAATGCCTTGATGGTGAACCAGTTTCAGGACGAAAAATCACAGTCGGTTTATATGGCTATTGATAAAGGGCGTGTGATGCAAATGCCTTTTGAAGGTTTAAGTCTGCTTGATTATGCAATCAATTCGACTTTGGTATTGGCGAATGTCATTCTGAAAAAACAGGATAAAGCCGGTATTTTTGCTTTTTCTAAAAAAGTAGAAAACAGGGTTTTTGCCGAAAAAAGAGGCTCTCAAATGCAAAAAATACTTGAAACTTTGTACAACATCAAAACTGACTTCTTCGAGAGTGATTACAGCCGTTTGTATGTCGATATCAAGAAAAACATCAACCAAAGAAGTCTGATTATTTTGTACACCAACTTTGAAACTATGGACGGTTTGAATCGCCAGATGCCGTACTTAAAAGGAATTGCAAAAAGCCATTTATTAGTTGTTGTTTTCTTTCAAAATACGGAACTGAACGAAATTATCAATAAAAAAACCGATACGATTCAGGAAGTTTACGATAAGGTCATTGCCGAAAAATTCATGTTCGAAAAACGTTTGATTGCAAATGAACTTAAGAAATATGGAATTCATTCTGTTCTTACTCAGCCGGAGAATTTAACTTTGGATGCTATTAATAAATATCTGGAGATTAAATCAAGAGGGATTCTATAAATATGAAATCTATGTTGTGAAAATGTAAAATGAGTATTATTAAGCTATCAAGTTCATAAAGTAAATGAAAGAATGATTAAAAATCTTTGAACCTTTGTTTATATGAACTTTTGAAACTCAAAAAACATGAAAAAAGCACTTTCAATTCTATTTATCTTTTTCGCCTTATTGTCTTATTCTCAAAAAACAGAGAACATCATTATCATAACCACAGATGGTTTAAGATGGCAGGAAGTTTTTAAAGGAATCGATTCTGCCATTGCTAATGATAAAAACTTCAATCAGGGCGATAGT
This sequence comes from Flavobacterium sp., assembly GCF_039930565.1. GTDB lineage: Bacteria > Bacteroidota > Bacteroidia > Flavobacteriales > Flavobacteriaceae > Flavobacterium. The sequence goes on from NZ_JBDTTP010000025.1 coordinate 39,638, forward strand.
ACTTACATATACAAAAAATACGGAAGTAGTGATTTTAAAGAAAGCCGCAAAAAATTAATGCCTTTTTTATGGTCTGAAATTGCTTTAAAAGGGCAAATTTATGGCAATCGGGATTTAGGAAATAAAGTAGATGTTTCAAATCCGTATTGGTTTAGTTATCCGGGATATAGCGAAATATTCACAGGAAATGTAGATCTTTTGGTTAATTCAAATGATTATAAACCAAATCCAAATGTGAATGTTTTGGAATTCTTAAACAAACAACCCAAAATAAAGGGTAAAGTAGCTGCATTTGGAGCATGGGATGCTTTTGATAGAATATTAAATGAGCAAAGAAGCGGCTTTCCTGTAATTTCTGCTTTCGATAAAATTGGAGGAAATAATCCAACGACTGTTCAAAAATTATTAAATGAAATGCGTGACAATTCGTTCAAACCTTTTCATGAAGACGAATGTTTAGATGTTTTTACACATTATCAAGCTTTTAACGAACTTAAAACCAAAAAACCAAAAGTACTTTACATCTCTTACGGAGAAACGGATGAATGGGCACATCACGGCCATTACAGATCGTATCTGGATGCTGCAAATCAGGTTGACAAATGGATAAAACAGATTTGGGATTTTGTACAAAATGATCCACAGTATAAAAACAAAACGACATTGCTTATAACTGTTGATCACGGCCGCGGAGACAAAACAAAAACAGAATGGACAACTCATGGAGCTAAAATTACAGGAGCATCAGAAATTTGGTTTGCTGCAATTGGTCCTGAAATTAGTATAAAAGGAGAAGTCAAAACAGATTCTCAATTGTATCAAAAACAATTTGCTCAGACTATTGCCAAAATTATGGGATATACTTTTACGTCCGAACATCCTGTAGCGAATGAGGTTAAGGAAGTCCTTGATAAATAATGTAACAAAACTTTACCTCGACACTTTTCAAAAAATCTCAGTACCTTAGCGCCTCAAAAACTTAGTCGCTCAAAAAAAAATGAAACAAATCACTTCAGTACAAAATCCGTTTATAAAATCGCTTGTTTTATTGCAGGAAAAGGCAAAAGCCCGCAAACAAACCGGAACATTTTTAATTGAAGGATTACGTGAAATATCATTGGCAATAAAAGGCGGTTACGAAATAGAAACTGTTTTATTTTTACCTGAATTAGTTACTGAAAATCAGATTTCAAAATTAGTAAATGTGCCTGTTCAATTAATCGAAATCAATAAAGAAGTCTATCAAAAACTGGCTTATCGCGATACTACCGAAGGTGTTCTTGCAATAGCAAAAACCAAATCAATGCAGTTAGCAGATTTAAAACTATCTGATAATCCTTTGATTTTAGTGGCTGAAGCTCCTGAAAAACCAGGAAATATCGGAGCACTTTTACGAACTGCTGATGCCGCCAATCTGGATGCTGTTTTGATCGCAAATCCAAAAAGTGATTTATACAATCCGAATATTGTTCGATCCAGCGTTGGCTGTTTGTTTACCAATCAGATTGCAATTGGAACTACTGCGGAAATTATCACTTTCCTGAAAGAAAAAAAGATTGATTTTTATTGCGCAACTCTACAGAATTCAACTTCTTACCATACACAGGATTTCACTACTCCAACTGCTTTGGTTGTAGGTACTGAAGCAACAGGTTTAACACAGGAATGGCGTGATGCAGCAACGCAAAATATCATCATTCCGATGCAGGGCGAGATTGACAGTATGAATGTTTCTGTGGCTGCGGCTATTTTAATTTTTGAAGCCAAAAGACAAAGAGGGTTTTAGATTATCATAGAAGATGTCAGATTACATTTACTACTTATAAAAACCAATACCCTAGCCCCGATAGAAATGGAAATCCTTTTGTGGCGGGGTTCGCCACAAAAGTTTGTAATGGATAGCGGGAATAGCTTCTAGTTCTTTAAAAATTTAGGCAAATTATTGGCTTTTATTTCAAAAAAAGAAGTGGAATTTCAACAATCTTTAAATGTAAAATCAGTAATCCATTCCCTTGCGTATATTACAACTAATGCTTATTTTTAAGACTTGAACTATGCCGTTATGATAGAAATAGATACTGAAAAAGAAAACAAAGCAATTGCACAAGAGTATAAGGAATTACTTCGAATTAGCTACCAGACTTTAACGCTTGCAGACAAAAAGTTAATTAGAAAAGCTTTTGATGTTGCTGTTGATGCCCATAAGGAACAAAGACGCAAATCCGGAGAAGCGTATATCTTTCATCCTATTGCAGTTGCGAAAATAGTTGCCTCAGAAATTGGTTTGGGAGCGACCTCTATTGCTGCGGCCTTATTGCACGATGTTGTTGAAGATACACCAATAACTGTTGAAGATATTGAACGCTTATTCAATCCTAAAGTAGCACAATTAGTTGAAGGGCTAACGAAAATTTCGATGGTTCAAAAAGACCTTAATGCTTCGATGCAGGCAGAGAATTTCCGTAAAATGATTCTGACTCTGAACGATGATGTTCGTGTTATCCTAATCAAATTGGCCGATCGTCTTCACAATATGCAGACTATGGATTCAATGGTGGAGCACAAACAGACCAAAATTGCCTCTGAAACTTTATACATTTATGCACCTCTCGCCCATCGTTTGGGACTTTACAATATAAAAACCAAACTGGAGGATTTAGGACTAAAATATACTGAACCAGCAGTTTACGAAGATATTGTAGGTAAAATCAGGGAAACAAAAGAAGAACAGGATGCTTATATCAAGGATATTTCTGATGTATTGAAAAAATCCCTGGATGCAGAAAACATTGATTACATCATTAAAGGGCGGCCAAAATCTATTTATTCTATTCGTCGAAAAATGCGTGCACAAAGCGTTAGTTTTGATGAAGTTTATGATAAATTTGCGCTCCGGATTGTTTATAAATGTGATTCGCACGATGAGAAATTCGTTGCATGGAAAATCTATTCGATTGTAACCGATCATTACAGACCAAGTCCAAGCCGATTACGTGACTGGATTTCTTCGCCAAAATCTACTGGTTACGAAGCATTACATATTACTGTTATGGGACCAAAAGGGCGTTGGGTTGAAGTTCAGGTTCGAAGCGAACGTATGGATGAAATTGCCGAAAAAGGATATGCTGCGCATTATAAATACAAAAACGGAGCATCAGAAGAAAGCGGCCTTGATGTATGGCTTAATTTACTTCGTGAGGCTTTAGAAAATTCTGAAACCAATGCAGTTGATTTTGTCGAGGATTTCAAGATGAATTTATATTCTCAGGAAATTTTCGTTTTTACCCCAAAAGGTGAAATCAAATCATTGCCTAAAGGAGCTACTTCATTAGACTTTGCTTTTAGCATTCACTCTGAAATTGGAATAAAAACCAGAGGAACACGAGTAAATGGACGACTTGTGCCATTAAATCACGAACTTAAAAGTGGCGATCAAGTAGAAGTAATAACTTCGGCGAATCAAAAACCGACAGTAAACTGGCTGGATTATGTAACGACTTCTAGAGCTAAGAATAAAATTAAAAATGTTCTTAACGAAAACACCAAAAAAATTGCGGAAGAAGGAAAAGAGCTTCTGACCAGAAAACTAAAACATTTAAAAATAACCATCAGCGAACAGGTTATTAATGAACTGGTTAATTTTTTCAGGCTCAAAACCAGTCTGGATTTATTTTACAGGGTTGGAATAGGTGCTATCGAAAATCAGCAACTAAAGGATTATGCTGCACAAAAAGGCAATTCGATTATCAACTTCTTCAAAAATAAAATCAAGAGAAATAAAGATACTGCAGATGATGATATCCACAAACAGATTATCAGCAGCAATTATGATATGCTGGTTTTTGGAACAGAACATGACAAACTGGATTATAAACTTTCGCAATGCTGCAACCCAATTCCAGGAGATGATGTTTTTGGATTTGTAACGATTAATGAGGGTATTAAAGTACATAAAAAAGATTGTCCAAACGCGATTGGAATGCAGTCTAATTATGCTTATCGTATCATGAGTGCCAAATGGATTGACTCTTCTCAGGAAGAATTCAAAGCCATCATCAATATTACGGGAATGGATGTGCTGGGACTTACCAATCAGTTAACAAAAGTCATTTCGAATAATATGAGTGTTAATATTCAGAGTATTTCATTAAGTACTGACGCAGGAATTTTTCATGGACAAATAGCTGTCATCGTGAAAAACAACACCATTTTGAAGAAAATGATTAGCGCTATTAAAAAGATTGATGGTGTTGATAAGGTATCCAGGGAATACAGAACCTAGATTGAAAAATGAAAAATGACAATTTAAAAATACCGGCATTAAATTTTGACGAAAAGGGAGAACTTATTATCCATGCCTCTGAGTCCTCTTCTAAAAATGATTTTGATTTTTTTAAAGGCAAGTCTTCTATCATAAATAGAAAGCTAAAAAAGAGACTTTGTAATTGTACAGAATGGATTGAATTTCCATCGACCCAGGAAATGTACACCATTTTACACGGAATCGGTAATATCGATAATTTTATTGCCAATTTTGATGATAAGCCTTTTGAAGGTATGACGGTTCGCCTGTTTAATCCACTGACAAAATTATGGAGCATTTATTGGTCGGATTCGAATACAGGGATTTTAGATAAGCCAGTAATTGGTTCATTTGAAAATAAAGTAGGCCATTTTTTCTCAAAGGACCACTACGATGGCAGAGATGTCATTCAGGCATTTCGATGGGATGCAAGAGATCAAAATAATCCGGTATGGAGCCAGGCGATGAGCGATGACCTTGGAAAAACCTGGGAATGGAACTGGTATATGTTTATGACAAAAGTCAATTAAAGAATGTTAGTTTTCTCATAAATACAAACAAATATGTTAATATGTTTATCTGGAATCGGGAATAAATAGTCACACGAAAGCCTAAAACAAACGTATTGCGACTGACTAAATTCAGATTTGAAAGTTAAACTTTGAACCTTAAACTTTTATTCATTAAAATAAAAAATTATCTTTGCAGGATATGACACTCATTTCATCTGACAATACTAAGAATCAAGAAATTGTAAAAAATGTTTTTACAATGTATCTTGAACAAAAAGGGCATCGAAAAACTCCTGAACGTTATGCTATACTTCAGGAAATTTACGAAAGCGAGGAACATTTTGATATAGAAAACCTTTATATCAAAATGAAAAACAAAAACTATCGTGTAAGCAGAGCTACTTTGTACAATACGATCGAGTTATTATTAGATTGCGCTTTGGTTAGAAAACATCAATTTGGGCAAAATCAGGCTTACTACGAAAAATCATATTTCGATAAAAACCACGATCATATTATAATGACTGATTCTGGTGAAGTAATCGAATTTTGCGATCCAAGAATTCAGACCATCAAAAAAACAATCGAAGAAATATTTGATATCGAAATTACGAATCATTCATTGTATTTCTACGGGAACAGAAAGCACAAACAATAGTCCGGAAAGGAATTATTCAAAAAATATTAAAAAACAAAATTAACTACATTAATCAGTAGGGCAACTTAAATTGTCTCAACGCAAATTAAAACAGAATGACCGTAGATTTATTACTAGGATTACAATGGGGAGATGAAGG
>NZ_JBDTTP010000026.1:0-45118 GCF_039930565.1 Flavobacterium sp.
AAATCAGGGATATGGATTTTAACGATATACAAAACGCATGGAATAACGAAAAGACTGAAAATGTCGTTCTTCCAAATAACTTGGAAAAAATACAAGCCGTAAATACGCCATTAGACAGAATTAGAAAAAATTTGAAAAATGAATTTATCTATCAGATTGTTTCAATTATATTGGTTGGGTTTGTTCCTTTAATGTACGGCTTTCCAGAAAAAATGACGACATTATATTATCTGCTTTTTAGTTTTTATGTGGCAGTTTGTGCCTATTATTTATTTAAGTTTTATGTATTTTACAAAAGATTAAACTCACTCACCTTAAAAACAAAAGACAATTTATACGAAACTTATTTTGATATAAAGTTAAATATGGAGTTGTACAAAACCTTTGGATTTGCTTTGACGCCATTTTTAATTCTGTATTTGATAAGTTTTCTTTATTTTGAATTCTCTAAAATTCCGGGTTTTATTTCTAAAGAATTTACAAATTATCAATTGATTGCATTGTTTTCGATTGTGGTTTTCAGCATGCTTTTTATGGGAATTATTTTAGAATGGTGGGTTCATAAATTTTACGGAAAATATGCCAAAGAAATTAAAAAAGTAATTGACGAATTAAAAGAAGAATAAAAACAACAAACCCATCGTAATGGATGGGTTTGTTGTTTTTATTGGTATTTTTGCGGAGAATATTACACTGAGATTCACAAAGTAAAAACTCAGATTCACAAAAAACTATTATTCTTTGTGTTACTTCGTGCTTTCTTTGCGAATCTCTGTGAAACAGCAATCTATGAAACTATTTATAACCGGAATTTCAACCGATGTTGGTAAAACAATTGCTTCGTCTATTATTGTTGAAGCCTTAGAGGCAGATTATTGGAAACCTATTCAGGCAGGTGATCTGGACAATTCCGATACTCATAAAGTAAAATCCCGAATTTCAAATTCCAAATCACAATTTTACCCAAATGCTTATGAGCTAAACACACCTGCAAGTCCGCATTTGGCTGCAGAAATTGATGGCATTACAATTGATTTGGCTAAGATTAAAGAACCTGTAACAGGCAATCATTTGGTCATTGAAGGAGCCGGCGGAATCTTTGTTCCGTTAAACGAAAAAGACACCATTATCAATTTGATTCAATCCGATTATAAAGTAATTCTTGTTTCAAGACATTATTTGGGAAGCATTAATCATACACTATTGACAATTGAAGCCATTCAAAACCGAGGGTTTCAGATTTCGGGAATTATATTCAGCGGAAGCGAAAACAAATCGACCGAAAGTTTGATCTTGAATAAAACCGGAGTAAAATGTATTGGAAGAATTGACGAAGAGCCTTATTTCGATCAAAATGTAATTCGTGAATATGCCGATTTGTTTCGGGAGAATCTTTTAAATTTATAGAGAATAGAAAAAAGAACAAAGAGAATAGACTTTCTTATCTTTGTCTAAAATTATATTGTGTAGTCTTTATTCTATACTCTATTTTCTATATTCTTAAAAAATGACTTTACAAGAAAAAGACAGCCAATACCTTTGGCATCCTTATACACAGCACAAAACTTCTCAGACTCCTATTGTAATTTCTAAAGGCGAAGGGGCTTTGCTGTGGGATGAAAATAGCAAGGAATACATTGACGCAATTGCTTCATGGTGGGTAAATCCGTTTGGGCACAGCAACAAATTTATTGCCGATGCCATTTACAAACAACTTACGACTTTAGAACATGTTTTATTTGGTGGTTTTACACACGAACCTGCCATAAAAGTGGCTGAAAAACTAATGGAAATCCTACCAGGGAATCAGCAGAAAATCTTCTTTTCGGATAACGGTTCAACGGCTGTGGAAGTAGCAATAAAAGTAGCTTTGCAATATTTCTTTAATAAGAATGAAAAGCGGACTACAATCATTGCTTTTGAAAATGCCTTCCACGGAGATACTTTTGCGGCAATGGCGGCAAGCGGAATTTCCTTTTATACACAGGCTTTTCAGGGGATGTTTATAGATGTTGTCCGAATTCCGGTTCCGGTAAAAGGAAAAGAAAGTATAAGTTTTGAAACATTGAAAAATGTAATACAAAGTCATAATTGTGCCGGATTTATTTTTGAACCATTGGTTCAGGGAGCAGCCGGAATGGTCATGTATGAGCCGGAAGCATTGGCCGAATTGATTAAAATCTGCAAAAGAAACAACGTTTTAACCATTGCAGACGAAGTTATGACGGGTTTTGGCAAAACCGGAAAAACTTTTGCCATGGATTATGTAACGGAAAAACCAGACATGATGTGTTTATCAAAAGCGTTAACCGGCGGAACAATCCCGATGGCAATTACCACTTTTACCCAGGACGTTTTTGATGCTTTTTATGATGATGACATTAATAAAGCCTTATTTCACGGACATACTTTTACAGCGAATCCAACAGGTTGTGCTGCTGCTTTAGCAAGTATAGATTTGCTTCAGACTGATGAAATGCAGCATAACATCGAAAGGATTAATAAAAGTCATTTACGCTTTCAAAAGAAAATTGAAAATCACCCGAAAGTGATTACAGCCAGAACGTTGGGTGTTATTTTTGCCTTAGAAATAAAATCCTCTTCAGAAGAAAGCTATTATGGATCGATGCGTACTAAATTGTATGATTTCTTTATTGGAAAAGGTGTTATTTTACGTCCGGTTGGCAATATTGTTTACATTCTGCCGCCTTATATCATGACAGATGAACAGCTTCAAAAAGTATACACTACAATTGAAGAAGCTATTGAAATGGTTTAATTAAACAAACCTTATCAACTTGAATAAACTTTTGCGAACTTTGCAACAAATAAAATATTTTGAATACACAAAAAATCTCCATAACTGCCTTTTCATCCATTTCTCCTTTAGGAAATAATCCTGATGCCGTTTGGAAAAAATATCTGGAGAACCAACATTGTTTTATTATACAATTTCTCGACCAAAAGGGAACTTCGGTAGCTGCTCTTGATGCCGAATCCAAACAGATTATTTATACAGTTCGGGAATCGGATCCAAAATATAGATTTTTGGACAATTCGGTTTTATTTGCTTTAGCGGCTTCACGAAAAGCAATTGAGAAAGCAGGCTGGGATAAAGATGCTGTTTTCGGGATTAATATTGGTTCTTCTCGCGGGGCAACCGATTTATTTGAAAAGCATTACAAAGAATACATAGATACCGGAAAAGCACAGACACTGGCATCGCCAACAACAACTTTAGGCAATATTTCTTCCTGGATTGCACACGATTTACAAAGTACAGGTCCCGAAATCTCACATTCTATTACTTGTTCTACTGCATTACATGCACTTTTAAATGGGGTTGCCTGGCTAAAATCGGGAATGTCGGATAAATTTTTAGTTGGCGGAAGTGAAGCTCCATTAACTGATTTTACGATTGCTCAAATGAGAGCCTTAAAAATATATTCGCGCATAAATCAAAACGAAGAATCCTGGCCAAATCTTGCTTTTGATTTTGAAAAAACGCAAAATACAATGATTTTGGGCGAAGGGGCAGGAATTTGTTGTTTAGAGGCGGGAGAAAAAGAAAACGCAATTGCGTATATAACGGGCTTAGGTTATGCAACCGAAATTTTAGAACATAATATATCTATTTCTGCAGAAGCGGATTGTTTTCAAAAATCAATGAAAATGGCTTTAAAAGAAACAGATTTAAAAGAGGTCGATGTTATTGTGATGCACGCACCCGGAACCATAAAAGGCGATTTAACGGAACTTCGTGCGATTGAAAAAGTATTTGGAGAAAAAATACCGCTCTTAACAACTAATAAATGGAAAATAGGTCACACTTTTGGCGCATCAGGAATGTTGAGTTTAGAATTGGCTTTAATGATGATCCAACATGATACATTTATCAATGTACCTTTTGCTAAAGTGCAAAATCAAACGAAGAGTATACAAAAAGTCTTGATCAATGCTGTTGGTTTTGGTGGGAATGCAGTTAGCATCCTGATCGAAAAGGCATAAACCATTCCTTCAATGGATTAAAATCCGTAGCTACAATAGCTCCGAGCCGACGGCTCTTTATCTTGTTGTGTTATTTCAAGTGTGATGATGTAAAAAGTTCCAACGGAACGATTTATTTTGTAGCAACGGATTTTAATCCGTTGAAAATACAAGATAATATACTTAAGAAGTTCCTTAGGAACGATTCGTATAAAATCCAATTTATAATTGAATTTAGATTTCAATAAAAAAGGCTCAAAGTTTTAAAACTCTGAGCCTTTTGAACATTTATAAATATGAAGCTTAATTAATATTATTAAGCATTTCTGCTATTTCATCTAAGTTGGGTGTCAGGATGATTTCGATTCTGCGGTTTTTAGCTTTTCCTTCTGCATTTCCGTTGCTTGCTAATGGCGAAAATTCACCACGACCTGCAGCCGTTAATTTCTGTTTGTTGATTTGACCGTTTTCACTTAAAATAGCTACGATTGCTGTTGCTCTTTTAGTTGACAAATCCCAGTTGTTGGCTATTGGACCTGAACCTGCGTATGGATCGTCATCTGTATGCCCTTCGATTAGAACTGAAAGATCCGGATTGTCTCCCAAAACTTTTCCTAACTCTACCACGGCTTTTCTACCTTCTGTTCCCACTGCCCAGCTTCCTGAATTGAAAAGTAATTTGTTTTCCATAGAAACATATACTTTTCCGTTTTTTTGCTCTACAGTCAATCCTTTTCCTTCAAAGTTATTTAAGGCTTTCGATAAGGTATCTTTCAATTTTTTCATTGCGGCTTCTTTGGCGGCAATCATGGCTTCCAATTCGTTTAATCTGCCTGAAGTTTTATCTAATCGTGCTTGTTCTTCTGCTAATTTTTTTGATTTTGCTTCTAATTGAGCTAACAATTCACGGTTTTTAGCCATATTGCTTTCTAACGCATCATTGCTGTTTTTCTCTAATGCATTATAGGAATCCTGCAATACCTTGTATTTCTTTTGCTCAGCAGCCAAATTAGCTTTTTGTTTTTCCAGTTCAGCTTTAGTATTGCTTAAGTCTTTGGATAATTTATCGCGATCTATCTCTAACTGGTTTTTTGCTGTTTTTAAATCTGTGTTTTCATCAGCGATTGAGCGGTTTTCTTTTTTTAGATCGGAATATTTCGATTCCAGATCGTTGTAAATTTTCTTGGAAACACAGGACGAAGCGGATAAAGCTAATACTAGTAATCCGATTGAGGCTTTTTTAATCATTGGTTATGAGTATTTAATAATTTAGGTTAATTATTCTTTTAAATTTCCTTTTACCGTTCTGTCTTAGCCCTGATTGAAATGAAAATCCTTTGTGTTTTTTCTTTAAAAATACAAAGATTGCAGTGGAAAGCAGGAAATAGCTCCTTAAACAAATCTTAGTAATAATAATGCGGCTTAGAACTTTGCTTTATCTAACAATAACAATACCAGTTTTACTCGATTTCGACTAAAACCGGACAATGGTCTGAGTGTATGGCATCCGGCAAAATAACGGCACGCTTTAATTTGTGCTGCAAAGTATCGCTGACCAGATTATAATCGATGCGCCAGCCTTTGTTGTTTCCTCTCGCCCCTGCACGGTAACTCCACCATGAATAATGATGGGCATCTTTGTTGAAATGACGAAAACTGTCGACAAAACCTGTTTTCATGAATCCATCAAGCCAGGCGCGTTCTTCAGGCAAAAATCCGGAAACGGTTTTGTTCCGAACAGGATCATGAATGTCGATCGCTTCATGGCAAATGTTGTAATCGCCACAGATAATCAGGTTAGGGATGGTAATTTTGAGTTCGTTGATGTAATTTTGAAAATCAGCCATAAACATGAATTTATGGTCTAAACGGTCGATATTTGTCCCGGAAGGCAGGTAAAGGCTCATTACAGAGCAATCATCAAAATCGGCACGAAGGTTGCGGCCTTCAAAATCCATGTGGTGTATTCCGGTTCCGAAAACGACATTATTGGGTTTAATTTTGGATAAGATAGCCACACCGCTATATCCTTTTTTGGTTGCAGGATAATAATATTGATACGGATAGCCAGCTTTGGTTATATCTTCTGTTGGAATTTGCTCTTGTGTGGCCTTGATTTCCTGCAGGCAAATTACATCCGGATTCGCTTGTTCAAGCCAGTTAATAAACCCTTTCGCAATGGCGGCGCGTATCCCGTTTACATTATAAGAAATAATTTTCATTCGCTTTTTTTAGATTTTCAAATGTAATAAAAAAGAGGAAAGTTTGTATTTGAAACAACGAAAAGTAGAGTTTTTTGTTATCTTTGTTCGCTGCTCTAATAAATTAAAAATTCTACATGGGTTTAGTTACCGCGAAAGAAGTTGCAAAAGCAATAAATGTTGAGAAGTACGGAGTATTTGGTACTTTTTCCGGCTGGATTCTTATGAAGGTTCTTAAGATCTCAACCCTTAATAAAATTTACGACCACAACAAACATTTAGAGGATGTTACGTTTTTGAACGGCGTATTGGACGAATTACAAATTAAATTCGAAATTCCGGAAGAAGATTTAAAACGTCTGCCTAAAGAAGGCGCTTATATTACGATTTCAAATCATCCGCTTGGAGGAATTGACGGTATTTTATTATTGAAATTAATGCTGGAAAGAGAACCTAATTTCAAGATTATCGCCAACTTTTTGCTACACCGAATTATTCCGCTTAAAAAATACATCATGCCTGTAAATCCTTTTGAAAATCATAAGGATGCGAAATCAAGCGTGGTAGGAATCAAGGAGACGTTCCGACATTTAAGTGACGGAAAACCTTTGGGGATTTTTCCTGCAGGGGAAGTTTCAACTTACAGAGATGGGAAACTGGTTGTGGACAAACCCTGGGAAGAAGGTGCTTTAAAGCTGATCAGAAAAGCAAAGGTTCCGGTTGTACCGATTTATTTTCATGCCAAAAACAGCCGATTGTTCTATTGGCTTTCTAAAATTGATGATACCTTAAGAACAGCCAAACTACCCTCTGAGTTATTAACCCAAAAGGACAGAGTAATTAAGGTTCGTATTGGAAAACCAATTTCGGTAAACGAACAAAACGAAATAGAATCATTTGAAGAATACTCAGAGTTTTTAAGAAAGAAAACCTATATGCTGGCCAATCCTTTTGAAAAGGATCATAAACTACTGGATACTTCTAATTTAAAAATTCCGAAATCACCTAAAAAAATCGTTACGCCAGCGAATGAGACCAAGATGATCGATGAGGTGAATGCTTTAAGAAACAGTGATTGCCGTTTGCTGCAAAGTAAAAACTATGAAGTGTTTTTTGCCAGAGCCAAATCAATTCCTAACATCTTACATGAAATCGGGCGTTTACGTGAAATTACGTTTCGGGAAGTAGGTGAAGGAACCAATGAATCTATTGATTTAGATAAATTCGACCAATATTATCACCATATGTTTTTGTGGGATGATGATGCCAAAAAAATTGCTGGTGCTTATCGTATGGGATTGGGTTCAGAGATTTATCCGAAATATGGTCTTGAAGGTTTTTACCTGAATGATCTTTTCAGGTTTGAACCGGAACTGCATGATATGATGCACAAATCGATCGAAATGGGCCGTGCTTTTATTATCAAGGAATACCAGCAGAAACCAATGCCTTTATTCTTGTTATGGAAGGGAATTATTCATACTACTCTTCGTTATCCGGAACATAAATTTTTATTGGGCGGTGTAAGTATCAGTAACCAATTCTCTGATTTTTCGAAATCGCTGATGATTGAATTTATGAAGTCGAATTATTACGATCCGTATATTGCGCAATACATTCACCCGAAAAAAGCCTATAAAGTAAAACTGAAAGACGCTGATAAGGATTTTATCTTTGACGAAGCGGAATCAGACCTGAATAAATTTGATAAGATTATTGACGAATTGGAACCAGGAAATTTACGTTTACCTGTTTTAATTAAAAAATATATTAAGCAAAATGCCCGTGTGGTCGCTTTTAATGTTGATCCTTTGTTTAATAATGCGATAGATGGTTTAATGTATATCAGGATTGCAGATATTCCGGAAAGCACTATGAAACCGGTTATAGAGGAATTCCAAATAGAATTGGAACGCAAATTATCTGAAAAAGAAGATATAATATAATCTCTCAATTTTTAGTACAAATAAAAATCCCATTCAAATTGAATGGGATTTTTTTATTTTTAGAACCAGCCTTTTTTACCAACCTGATAGGTTTGATAAAACTCTTCGTCTGTTTTAGTTAGGTAAATAATTCCTTCAACAAAACCAATTAAACTTCCCATTCCGCAAGTTACAAGAGTAACTACTAATTGTATTATTCCTTCCTGTGTATATCCTAAGATAAATTTATGAACTCCAAATCCTCCTAATACGATTCCAAGGACTCCTGCAAGAACTTTTTTGTTTTCTTCTCTACGAACTGGAGCATTATTCCAATCTTCTGTTTTTGTGTTTTCCATTTTCTAAATATAAATTAATTAATTATGCTTCTCTAGTTCCAATTTCGTTGATTTCGTCAAACTCTTGTTTAGGATCTAAACCATAGTTGTTTGATCCATAGTTCCCTTCAGTACACAATAAAACAAGTATCCATATCCCTCCAATAACTGGTACAAAACGAACAAGATAAAACCATCCACTTTTATCAATATCATGCATTCTTCTTACAATTAATGCCAAATATGGTATTAAAATTGCAAGCAAATAAATTCCAACAAAACCGAATGCTATAAAAAAACCATCCTCACTCCTATTAAAAAACGTTCCTATAAATGACCCTAAAGCTATAATCCCAAAAATAATTAAAATTTGAGCTAATACGAAGTACCAATATTCACTTCTTCTGGCACGACCATTAAAATTCGCATAGTTTTCAAAAACAACTTTTTTATACCAGTCAATCATATTAATACAATCTAGTTAATTAATCCCTACTCTTCGGATTTTCGGTTACTCCTTATTTAAAATTTTGTTAAATTTCGAAAACAATATTAAAAAAAAATAACATTAAAAACTAATTTTTGAAAATTACTTTTACAGAAAAAACTTGTTATAAAAAACCAAACAAATCATTTTTAAATCTTAGTGCTGCCAAAAGCCTATTTTAATTGGCTTAAGTAGAATAAAGTGCCTTAATTTTATCTGCGATAACCTGTGCCAGACGTTCATGGCTTTCAAATGTCCAGCCTGCAATGTGAGGCGTAAGTATTACTTTTTTTCCATCCAGGAGATATTGAAAAGCTTCTGGTGTGTTTTTATCCTGAAAGAGTGTTTCAAAAGATAATTTCTCATATTCCAAAACATCCAGGCCTGCCCCTAAAACTTTTTCACTCTTCATTGCTTCCACTAAATCAGCCGTAACAATGTTTTTGCCACGTGATGTATTAATAATCCAGAACGGTTTTGCAAATGCATTAATAAAATTTAAATCAATCATCTTGTCTGTATCCGGCGTCCAGGGAATATGCAGGCTTAAAACATCTGTTTTTTGCTGTAATTCCTGCAATGAAACCTGTTTTGCATTCTGATCTCCTCTATTCTCTAAAATATCATAACACAAAACCTCAACATCAAAACCACGGAGTTTTTTGGCAAAAGCTTTTCCCATATTACCGTATCCAATAATCCCGATCGTTTTCCCGTCGAGTTCATGACCACGGTTGCTTTCCCTGTTCCAGGCACCGGATCGAATTTCACTATCAGCTTGATTCAATTTATTAAAAAGAGATAAAATCATTCCTAAAGTGTGTTCTGCAACAGCGTTGCAATTACCTTCCGGAGCTGCAATTAAATTAATATCTTTTTCTAAAGCGTAATCACAATCAATACTTTCCAACCCTGCGCCAACTCTGGCAATAAACTGCAAATTGGTGGCTTTATCAATAAATTGCTTGTCGATTTTAAAGCGGCTCCGAATTACAATTCCGTTATAATCCTGAATTTTAGTTTCAATTTCTTCTTTTGAAGATGTAAAATCGGCGTGATTTTCAAAACCCGCTTCTTCAAGTTGTTCCCAAAGAATAGGATTATTGCTGTCGATATGTAGAATTTTAATACTCATTTGTTTTTTATTATTTGAAACAAAAATACAGTTTATTCTTTATTACAAATCTAAGAAAGAAGGCAATTGCTCATTTTCTAAAAGTTAGATTTAACTTTTAAACAATCACCTCAGTTTATAATAGAAGTTGACTTTATAATCCTTATTATTATTGCTATTTTTAGATATTAAAACTCAACTATTCTAATAAAGATTAATTTATGAACAAACTAACACTATTTATAACAATCCTATTTTTTTATGCCTGCAATAGCAACAACAAAAAGAAGCCAGAAATTTTAAAGAAAGAAACGCAAACCTTAATTGAAAATTCAAATAAAAATGAAGATCCTGTGGCAGGCATTTATACTGCTATAGTGGATTCAAATAATGCTGATGACTGTAAACTTTCCATTGAATTAGTCAAATCGAAAGGAAACTATAGATTTACATTAAAAACAAATTCAAGAAACATAAAAGGCAAAGCAAATTTTGTGACCAACAAATCAGGGGAAAAGTATGTAGTTTTAGAAGATATTCCCTGGGATGAATATGAAGGAGACATTAGTAATGAAGAAGATACTATGAAAACTAAAGCGATTGAAATTCCTGAAGGAATCGATTTCCTGTACAACAAGGATACACTTACGATTCAAAATTACGGGAATGCGATGAATTATTACACTAAACTTGGGGAATGTGGTGCTAAGTTTATTCAATTGGTTAAAAAATAAATTCCAAATCCCAACGCTTTATAGTTGGGATTTGGAATTTTATTATATTGGAACTTCCTTTAAAAACTATCCTTTTATTTGTTTCAATGAAGTTTTAATTCCTTTAATCAACGAAGAACTGAAACCATTATGTTCCATTTCGTTCAGCCCTACAATTGTACACCCCTGAGGCGTCGTTACACGATCGATTAATTGTTCCGGATGCACTTTTTCCTCCAATAACATTTTAGCAGCTCCTTTTACCGTTTGTGCGGCAATTGCTAATGCGGTTTGAGAATCAAATCCAATTTCGATTCCGGCCTGCATAGAAGCACGAATATATCTTAAGGCATAGGCTGTTCCGCAAGCCCCTAAAACTGTTGCGGCATCCATCAATTTCTCATCAATAATGGGAGCAGTTCCCAAATCCTGAAACAAATCCACAATTGGCAATGCTTTTTCCCTGTCTTTTTCAGGGAAGGAAATACAAGTTGCTGATTCGCCAAATTGTGCGGCAATATTAGGCATGATTCTAATTACAGGGAATGCATTATTTGTTTTTGACTGAAGTACTTCAAGAGACAATCCGCTTACAGCCGAAGCAATTGTTTTACCAGCAATTACCGGCAGGATTTCTGCCAAAACAGTATCAACCTGATACGGTTTTATGGTCAAAATCACTACATCCGCTTCTTGGATATTATGTTTGTTATCCGATGAAACTGTAATTCCCAATTCGGTTAAATATTGAACACTGCCGGTGTTTCTTCTTGTTACGGTAACTTTATGACTTTGTGAGAATTTCGCAATTCCCAGGGCAATAGAAACCCCAAGGTTTCCTCCTCCTATGATATGTACTTTCATTACTGATTGGTTGGCTGTTAATAGCATATTTTCGACCACAAATTACGCCGATTTTATAGATTTATAATCACTATAACTGATCAATTTGTGGCAAAAATCTAAAATCCTAAAATCAATTTGGCTACTGTAAAATAAAGCATGATGCCAAAAACGTCATTGGTTGTGGTGATAAAAGGTCCTGTTGCAATAGCGGGGTCTATTTTCTTTTTGTGTAAAAAAAGCGGCACTAAAGTTCCCAGTGTGGCAGCAAACAAAATGACTACCATCATTGAAATTGAAATCGCTAAACCTACTAAATATTGACCATACATAAGAGAATGATATCCCAGTAAAAGCAATGAAATAATACTTCCGGAAATCATCGAAACGGTAATTTCTTTGGTAAAATATCCTCTGCTGAATTCTTTTAAGGTTCCGTTTGCTAAACCCTGAACCACAATTGCAGATGCCTGAACACCAATGTTTCCGGCAGTTGCAGAAAGTAAAGGCACGAAGATAATCAGGGTTGAATAGGTTTGAAATGTCGCTTCATTTCCCTTTAAAACAAACGAAGCCACAATTTCGATTACCATACCGATTAAAAGCCATGGCAAACGTGCTTTTGTAAGTTCCAGAACACTGTCGTTTGATTCTACATCCTGTGTAATACCTGCAGCCAACTGATAATCCTTGTCTGCTTCATCTTTGATAACGTCCAGGATATCATCAATCGTAATTCTTCCCACCAAACGTCCCAGTTCATCTACAACCGGAATCGCTTCCAAATCGTATTTTTGCATGATACGGGCTACCTCAACATCTTCGGTATCTACATTTACAAAATTTAATTTTCGAATATAAATATCGCCAATCTGTGTTTTGGTCGAAGTCGTCAGTAAATCTTTCAGTGACAATCTTCCTTTTAGTCGGTTTTCATCATCCACCACATAAATTGAATGCACTCTGGATACGTTTTCAGCCTGAATACGCATTTCTTTAACACAAGTCAGAACATTCCAGTTCTCATTGACTTTTACTAACTCTTTACCCATCAGACCACCGGCAGAATTTTCGTCGTAACGCAATAAATCGACAATATCTTTTGCGTGTTCAACGTCAATCATTTCCGAGATTACTTCGGCTTTGATTTCCTGCGAAAGTTCCGCAATAATATCGGCAGCATCATTGGTTTCAAGCTCATCAAGCTCTTCTGCAATTTCTTTAGGTGAAAGTCGGCTTAAGATGTTTTCACGCAAGTCATCTTCCAGTTCAAGAAGAATCTCAGCTGTTTTATCACTATCTAAAACCTTGAAAATATAGGTTGCTTCATTGAAATCCAGTTCATCGAGGATTTCGGCAATATCGGCATGATGCAGATCATTAAGTAACGCTTCCAGTTCCCTGTCGTTTTTATTAACGATATGCTCCTCTAATTGCTGTATTAATTCTTTACTAACTTTGAACTCCATCGGCTTCTATTTTTTGAGTCAAAACAATAAATTCATCAACGCTAAGTTGTTCAGGACGAAGGTTAAAGATAGTATCTTCTCTTAAACTATCTGATAAATTTAATGTTTTCAAACTGTTACGTAATGTTTTTCTTCTTTGCTGAAAAGCGGTTTTCACAACCGTAAAAAATAACTTTTCACCACAAGGAAGACTATAATCTTCCTTTCGGGTCATTTTCATCACACCCGACTTTACCTTGGGCGGAGGAATAAAAACATTTTCGTCCACAGTAAACAAATACTCGGTATCATAGAAAGCCTGGGCCAGAACGGATAAGATTCCGTAAGCCTTTGAGCCTTTTTTCTCGCAAATTCGCTGTGCGACTTCTTTTTGAAACATGCCCGAAAATTCCGGGATCTGATGTTTCAATTCTAAAGTCCTGAAAACGATTTGTGTTGAAATATTATAAGGGAAGTTTCCAATAATGGCAAATTGTTTGTCTTCGTAAACTTCCTTAATATTGTATTTCAGGAAATCCTTAGAGATAATCTTGTCTTTTAATTTTGGATAATTTTCATCCAAATATACCACAGATTCGGTGTCAATCTCGATTACATGTGTGTTAATTGGTTTGTCAAGCAAATACTTAGTCAACACACCCATGCCCGGTCCTATTTCTAAAACCTCATCGTATCCTTTTAAGCTCAAAGTATCCGCGATTGCTTTTGCAATACTTTCGTCTTTCAGGAAATGTTGTCCTAAATGTTTTTTGGCTTTTACTTTTTCCATTTTATATTGTGTTTCACCGTGAAGGTGCAAAAGTACAATCTTACTTTTTATTTATTTCCCGAAGCTGCTGAATATCTAACAAATCTTTTGCCCGGTTAGCTTTTACCTTACTTGTAATCAAATCCTCCAGAGATAAAACATTCCATTTTAAAAAAGTTTTATCGTTAACGATCACTTCTTCACTGTCTTTGTAAGCTTCATCAAAAGTTTTATTTACTGAAAACTTAGTGATTAACTCCAAATCTAAATCTGTCGGCGAAAATTTTATTGATATATTTTGCTGCTCTTTTTTAACATTTTCAGGAAAATCAGTAATTTCATAACCCATTTCATTAAAAGCCAAAACCAGCTTTCTAAAATTATCTTCTGTGGTTTCTATCCAAAAATCAACATCAGCAGAATGTCTCTGATATCCATGAAAATTAACGGCTCCACCTCCAACCATCAGCATTCTAACTTTATGCTTATTGGCTAAAGAGATAAACTCATCAATGTTTTGGTCCCACATTTTCGACATCTACTTTGATTTTATAACAATCATAAAATTGTCTTTATTTTTATCAACTTTATTCTTTACAGGAAATTGACTTATTCTCTCACTTAAGCGCAGAAAACTATAGATTCTTTCAATTTTAGACAACTTCAAAAAATCTTCCTGTTGTCGCTTATTACTTTCCTCTTTTGTTTGAAATCGAATTTCCATTTTCCTGAATATTTTGGATTAATTAGATTTTGTTCGAAATATGCTACGATTTAAATCAAATATCATCTTTTTAATGTTCTGAAATAACTTCCAATTCTGTCCTGAAAGAAAGCATTTTATCGGCAAACAATTCTAAAGCTTCCTGACGAAATTTTGGTGCATCTTCAAGATAATATTTCTCTAAAGTAGCTTTGCTGTCTGTGAAATACTGAACCGAATAGGTAATGCCGCCCATTTCTTCTTCAATTAAAACTTTTACAATTCTTGCCGAAGAAAACTTGTTGGTAGCCAGAATTTCAGGTATGTGTTTTTCCTGCATCCATTGCAACCATTGGTCGTGAACACTTTCATGTATATTGGTGGTAACGTTGTATATTATCATTTTTTAAGGTTCTGAGATTCTAAGCTTCTGAGATTCTAAGTTTTAATTCATTGTAAAACCTAAATACTCAAAAATGAAGCTCATAATCATATTATAAATTCTTATCTCCTCTTAACTCCCTGTATTTTTTTCTCGCATCAACAAAGTAAATACTATCCTGATGGTTAAAAATCACCTTTTCATACAAAGGTTTTGCTTTTTCTGTATCTTTTAATTCGTCATTGTAAATTTCTGCCGAAAAAAACAGTGCCTCATCTACGTAAATTCCGTCGCTATGATGGTCAATTACTTGCTGGTATTGGCTTAAAGCCAAATTATAATCTTTCAGGCTTTCATATATTTTACCTAAACGCAACATTGTAACAGCTTCTATTTCCTGACCTTTGAAATTCTTCAAAATGCCCTGAAACTGAGCTATCGCTTCAGGTTTTTTATTTTGATATAGTAAAAAATCTCCTTTTGCAAACTGCTTCAAGGCTGTTTGGGTTGAATCAGCAACGGTATTGTCATTGATCAGTAAAAAATATTCAAGAGCATCGTTGGCAATCAACTGTGTATTTGCTGACTTTAATTCTTTAAACTGTTTTAAAGCCCATTCAAAATCAGTTTTAAAATAACTTGTTTTGGCTGCTTTTAAACTCGCTTCATGCGACATGACATCATTCTTTAAATCCAATTGGATCTGAGAATAATAAATCAGCGCCTGATTGAATTTTTCCTCCAAAAGCAAAATATCCGCCAATTCCATTTTGGCATCTGCTTTTTGATACTCGTTCAAATTCAGTTCTAGAGCTTTTTTTACAATTGTTTTGGCCTCTTCTGTCTTTTTTAAATTAAAAGCCAGGAAATGCGCCTGAATGAGTTGCAAAGATAAGGTAAAAGGAGTGATTTCATAGGTAGTGAGCAAATGTTCTAACTCTGTATTGATTGCAGGATAATCTTTTTCGGTCGTTTTATCAATTTTAATTTCCATTAATTGCGCGTTTGACTGCACCAGCAAGTCCAAATCTTTAGTATTCAGCAAAATAAAATTCAAAATTTCAGTAGCCGTTTCAATATCATCTTCATTTAATGCAAACTGGCTTAGGTTCACAATACTGATAAGCGATTCCGGTTCTCGTTTATAAATGGCCTTTTCCTGTATAAAAGCTTTTCCAAATTCTTTTTGCTGTACATAGAACCAGCTCAGATAATGATTCCAAAATACATCCTGATCTTTTTGCGTTCGAAGGATTAATGCTTTTCGCATGGCATCCTTAAAAGCGGTATTATCGGTTTCACCATTCATGAAACGTGCCAATTGTGTCTGAATTAAATTTGAATTTTGTGGATTTGTAAAAGATTCGGTCAGCAAAAGATCGATCATCAGATCTGTTTTTCCTAACTGTCCGTACAACATTCCAATCTGGAAATTAAAATTGTAATTTGGCTGTACCTGCATGGCTGTCTGATACGCTTTCAGGGCATATTCCAACAACACTTTTTTCTCAAACGAATTTGCGATTCCATAAACATCATTCGGATTGGTTTTTATTTTTTCAATGGCCTGATCGTAGTAATTTTTGGCTTTGGATTCGTTTTTCTGTAATTGATAATTATAACCTGACTCTACTAATAAAACACCTTGCTTATATCGGTTATAACGCTCCAGAATCATTTTTTGAGCAGCCTCAAATTGCTGTAATTGCTGATAACTTTCGACAGTTCGTAAAAAATACTGGGTATTGGACGGCGAGCCTTTTAAAAGTTCCTCATAACTGATTTTTGCCTTTTCAAAATCTCCTTTATCGTAGTAATATTGAGCCAATTGCTCATTTTGAGAAAACGCAAAACAAGACCACAACAAAACGATATAGATAAAAGTGTTCTTCATATTTCAGTCTTTTAGGTTGCAGTTTCAGTTTCCTATTCCGAAACTGGATTAAGCATTATCAAATTTCAATGTATTCTTTTTTGCTTTAATTTCAAGATAATCAAAGTTAAGCCAATTACAATAAAGGGAATACTTAAAATCTGTCCCATATTGATTAGCATGTTATTCTCGAAAGCTTCCTGGTTTTCCTTGAAGAATTCAATTATAAACCTTGCCATAAACAATAACGTCAGGAAACAGCCAAAAATGATTCCGTTAGTATGTTTTATTTTTTCTGATTGGAACATAAAATACAAAATTCCAAAAATCAGCAGATACGAGAATGCTTCATACAATTGAGTCGGATGCCTCGGAATCAAATCATCTCTTTCAAAAACAACTCCCCAGTTTCCGTTGGTTGGTTTTCCATAAATTTCAGAATTCATGAAATTTCCAAACCTGATAAACGCAGCTGTAATAGGAACTGCTACGGCCATTCGGTCTAAAATCCACAACAGCTTCACTTTGTATTTTCTGCAATATAAAAGAATCGCAATCAAAACGCCGATCGTTCCTCCGTGACTTGCCAGTCCCTGAAAACCCACAAATTGATACGCTCCATCAATTTTCTGAATCGGTAAAAGTATTTCTATCGGATGTTGGAAAAAATAAGATGACTCGTAAAAAAAACAATGGCCTAGTCGCGCTCCCAAAACAGTTCCAACAATGACGTACACCAGCAGACTATCCAGATTTTTTAAAGAAACATTTTCTTTTTTGTAAATATTTCTAACGATATAAAAACCAAGCAGGAGTCCGGAAGCAAAAAATGCTCCGTAATACTTTAGAGGAAAAGTATCTGTGATCCAAAAGATAACGGGATCAATATTCCAGTTTAATATTCCAATCATCTGATTTGGGTTTTAAATAAAACATGACAGATTGAGGAACCTGTCATGTTTTATTATGAATTCTAAAAACTTAATTTATAATATCAAATCCGCAGTAAGGGCGTAACACTTCAGGAATTACGATTCCTTCCGGAGTTTGGTAATTTTCCAATATTCCGGCCAAAACTCTTGGTAAAGCCAATGAACTTCCGTTTAGCGTATGTGCCAATTGGTTTTTTCCGTCTTTGTCCCTGAAACGCAATTTTAAACGATTTGCCTGAAAAGTTTCGAAGTTAGAAACAGAACTAATCTCTAACCAACGATCCTGCGCTGTAGAAAATACTTCAAAATCATAGGTCAAAGCCGCTGTAAAACCCATATCACCACCACATAAACGTAAAATTCTGTATGGTAATTTCAATTCCTGCAATATATTTTTGACGTGTTCTACCATTCCGTCAAGCGCCTCGTAAGATTTATCAGGATGTTCAATGCGTACTATTTCAACTTTATCAAATTGGTGTAAACGGTTTAATCCGCGCACGTGTGCCCCGTAAGAACCCGCTTCACGACGGAAACATGGCGTATATGCCGTGTTTAAAACCGGTAATTCACTTTCGTTTAAAATAACATCACGATACAAATTGGTAACCGGAACCTCAGCAGTCGGAATCAAATATAAATCATCAATGGTTGAATGGTACATTTGCCCTTCTTTATCCGGCAATTGTCCTGTTCCGTAACCTGAAGCTTCATTAACTAAATGCGGTACCTGAACTTCGTTGTATCCTGCGGCTGTGTTTTTATCTAAGAAATAATTGATCAGGGCACGTTGCAGTTTAGCACCTTTTCCTTTGTAAACTGGAAATCCTGCGCCTGCAATTTTTACACCCAGTTCAAAATCTATTATATCGTATTTTTTTACCAGTTCCCAATGTGGCTGTGCGCCTTCATGTAATACCGGAACTTCTCCTTCTTCAAAAACATTCAGGTTTTCCTCGGGTGTTTTTCCTTCAGGAACAATATCCGCCGGAAGATTTGGTAAAGTATATAGTTTCTGCAATAACTCTTCTGCCAAAACTTCTGCTTTAACACCTAATTCCTTGCTTTTTTCTTTTAATGCAACTGTTTTTTCTTTTAGGATTGCAGCTTTCGATTTCTCTCCCGCTTTCATTAATTCACCAATATCTTTGGACAATTTATTAGATTCAGATAAAATAGTGTCCAACTCTACCTGAGCTGCACGACGATTTTCATCTAATTGCACCACTTCTTCAACAACACTTTTAGCATCGATATTTCGTTTTGCTAAAGCCTTGATTACTTTCTCCTGATTTTCTCTAATAAATGCGATTTGTAACATAGCTTGTATTTTATAACTATTTTGTTTTTATAACGGAAGCAAATTTAAGGAAATGTTTCCTAAGATTACGACAAAGTTTTAAGGGAAAATGATTCTGCGCTGAGGAACAAAAACTGAGATAAAATTTCAGCATTGCTCACTAAGCCTTTGGGTTTTTGGTAGCAGAATGAAGCTGACTATTTATGCTCTACCAGCAATTCTTTCAATTCATTGGTTTTTAAAAATGTTGCCAGTCGTCCTGACAACAATAACATTTCTCTTTCTTCAGGAGTGATTCTTAATTTTGTTTCCACATGAGAAGCAAATTCATATAAAATTAAAATATTTGCAGCCGTGAAATCATTGAATTTGTCGCGGGTTAAAGTGGCCAGAATGATCTCTCCATCCTTATCTTTTTTAAAACTGAGTTCGCCAAACTGATCAATCAGGTCTTTTTTGAATTTGTCATGAAATACTACCCAGTTAGCCTGTTCCTCGTCTGTATTTTTTAATTCTATAACTAAATCTTCGTATTGCCGGTCTTTTTTCATTTTCAATAAATGTTCCCTCAAGGTTGTAAAACCAATAACCTGATAATTTGAAACCGGTATTTTGTATCGCTCCAGTAAATTTTCAACATCTCTTTCAAAAGTCATGTATCTCGTTTGAACCGTGTAAAGCGAAGCGGTTTCGAGTAATGTTCTCAATTTGATTTTTTCATCGTTGATGTAAGGTTCTTTTTTACCTTGTCCAAGACAATCAATGAAAAGCGCTTTTTTGTTTTTACTCTCTACTTTCGAGTCGCTGCCAAGAAGCTCAATTAAAGTTTTGTACCCCATATTGTCTGAGGTTCCTCCATCAATAATGCACAATATTTTATCCTGGTTTTTGACTCCGAATTTTACTTTTGGCAACACACCCGGAAAAGCAGAACTTGCCGTTATGGCATATGTTAGCGGAAAATCGTAACCATTGTTAATCTTATTTTCATTTAATGAAATCTCAGCTTTATTGGGCGCGAGGGAAGAATTAAGATTGAGTCCTTTAATAATATGCGGCATAAACGGAATGCGTTCTCCGTTGTTATAAGCTGTTCCATTTGCGACTATTATAGGTAAATACGGTTTTTGAATGCTTTCTTTCGGAACAAAAAAATCAGACAATTGCATTTGGGTTTTGAATTTTTCAGGATTTTCAGGATTGGTACTGTCATATTGCAAAACTTCCAAATCCAATCGTTGTGTCATCGATATTTTATTGCCTTTTTCATTTCTGTTATTGTTGAGAAGCGATAAGATATTCGCCGATTTATCAACATAATCTTTATAAGCATCAGCTTTTGAAAAATAAAACTCATTGAAGGTGCAGTTATCATAAAAAAGTTTGTTTTTCAGGATCGTTAAATAATAACCTGCCGAATAACAGCCTCCTGACACCGTAGAGAAATAATCAATTTGGTTTAAAAAATTGCGTTGCCCATTATTTTCTTCAATTTCTTCCAGTCCCAAAAGCACGCCCATACTGAAAAACTGTGCCCTGGACCCGCCACCTGAAATTCCTATTCCCAAAGCAATATTTGGATTTTGAAATTTGGCATCGCGTTCCTGAACCGATTTGTATTCGTTTAAATTTACAGATGGAATCGAGTTGTAATTGATTTCAGAAAAAAGGCTGATTTTGTTTTGAGAAATTCCTAACTGAAGCAATAGAATAAATAATGCGGCACAATATCTGTATCTCATTTTGACTTTTTTAAATAGCTAAATCATTAAGGCTAAATTAATAAAGTTATAGCAAAAACTAGTTGACTAAGGTTGTGTAAAATTTAAAATACCAAGAATTATTTAGGCACGTTTGATCTCATGACCAACATATTGCTCTAAAACAGCAAACATATCATCTACCGAAAGCACTTCGAAATCCGGATGGTTTTTTAAAAAACTGGCATTTAGCATAATCAGGTTTTCTTCCAGTTCGTAAAAAGTATCATTGTTCAAAGAATCTCTCACCGGGTTTACACCTTCCAGTTTTCCTTTTAAAAATTTAGCCAGTTTTACACTGCTCATCAGTTTTACTTTTTTAGCTTGCTGCTGAAACAATTCCAAATGTTTTTCGGCACCAATCAAAGCCAGGCCTTCTTCTATAAGTTCATTCAGCTCCTTATCCCAACCCGATTTATGAACAAACTGCGCAAAATTTCCCTCGGCATATTGCGACCAGTAATAATCAAGGTAATAACTCATCAGTGCATCTTCGTGAATAAATTCATCCTCAACGCCTTCTTCTCGCATCAGGTTGATTACCGAAATATTCGAGTGAATAACATCCTGTGGATTTTCACTATTCATCGCTGTTTCTGAAACTATTATTCTGCCGAATTCCTCCATTTTGATTATGTTTTGTATTGTTTTGCAAATTTCGGTTAAATTAAAACAGAAACGCAATACAATCTGATTTATATACTACCGTCGCTGCTCTTCTTTTCATTCATTTTCGCCACCAATGCTTTCAAACGCATGGCGCGTTCTTTCTTTTCTTCCTGAAGCTTAGCTTTTTTCCGGTTCAGCAATTTGCTATGCAACGCCTTGTTTTTGGTGTTTTTTTCTGGTCCTTTTGCCATAATTTAATACTTCGTTTGTTGGGTTTACAAATATAAGAAACGGAATGGGAATAATTGGGGCGTTTCCCTCCGGGCCGGGCTATTCGCTGCAAGTCCTCGCACTTCCTTCGTCAGGCTGCGGGCTTTCCGCTGCTATCCCTAACGCAATTTCGTTTTATTGGAAAATTTTTTGCTTGCGAGGACTGAGATTTACAGCTATAATGGATAACATTGAAAAATAGCTTCTTTTTTGGTTTTGTTTTGCATTTATCGTGTTTTTCAAAATCAGTTACAGACCTGCATTGCTAAGAATTTAAGTTTTTTAAATTGAATTTCCACAACCCGAAAATTTTAATTAAATTTAAACTAATGCCTAAAGACGAGTGAAAAACAAATCATTTCACGATAAATCAGTATAATGAACGAAGTCAAAATACCTCAGCCAGATGCTACAACCAAAAAATTATTACCGGTCATACTGGCGACCTCTATATTCATGCAGATGCTCGATTCGACCATCTTAAATACATCATTAACAACTATTGCCAAAGACATCAACGAGTCACCTCTTGAAATGCAAAACGCGATTATCAGCTACGTACTTACTTTGGCGTTGCTAATGCCTGTAAGCGGCTTTCTGGCTGACAAGTTTGGAACCAAAAAAATATTTATAATTGCCTTGTTTCTTTTTAGTCTGGGATCCTTGTTTTGTTCTTTATCTCAAAATTTAACCCAATTGGTCATTTCCCGTATTGTCCAGGGTATTGGCGGCAGTTTGATGACTCCGGTAGGGAAACTGGCACTAATTAAAACGTTCCCAAAAAAAGAATTATTAAAAGCCATGAATTTTGCCATTATTCCTGCCCTCATTGGTCCGGTTTTAGGTCCGTTGGTAGGAGGTTATATGGTTGATTATTTATCCTGGCACTGGATTTTCCTGATTAATATCCCGATTGGCCTGATCGGAATTTTACTAAGTCTCAAATTCATGCCCGATTACAAATCGAAAATCTTAGATTTTGACCTAAAAGGATTCCTGCTCTTTGCAGCGGCTTCTTTGCTTTTGTCAATAGCTTTGGAACTTTTTGGCAATACCGTTCGTGTAACTCCGGTACTGGCGATTTTAATGTCGGGATTTTTAATGTTGTACTGGTATTACCGCCACGCCTCAAAAGATAACAATCCTATATTTCCTTTAAATTTATTTCAGGTACGTACTTTCCGAATTGGTATTTTAGGCAGCCTGGCAACCCGATTGGGTATTAGCTCAATTCCTTTGTTATTGCCTATGATGATTCAAATTGCCTATGGACAATCGGCAGTAGTCTCCGGTTGGATTGTAGCACCGATGGCATTAACGGCTATGTTTGGCAAATCAACAGTAATTACTATTCTGAATAAATTTGGCTACCGAACTACCTTGATGGTGAATACTTTTATAATAGGGTTTTTGATATGTTGTATGGCTATACCCTCTATTCATAATTCTATTTACTGGTATGTTCCTATTATTGCGGTACTGGGATTTTTCAATTCCATACAGTTCACGTCTATGAATTCCATTTCAATAGCCGATTTACGCCAGTACCACACTAGCAGCGGAAATTCATTAGTGTCGGTCAATCAGCAATTGGCAATAGGTTTCGGAATTGCGTTTGGCCTTTTGGTTCTTAAAATTTTTGAGGGTGATGTCAAACTCATTCACAACGAAATTCATAATGCATTTCGTTACACCTTTTTGATTGTAGGCTCTTTAACGATTTTATCGGGAATGGTTTTCAGACGTTTGCATTTTAAAGACGGTGACAATATGAAATCTGAAGATTAGCGATAACTATAGAGTATTTCCCATATCTTTTAATTGTATATTTTGTTTTTGTTTTCATCAAAAGAACTAAAACAAAAAGGTAATTAAACCTTTATTTTTCTGATATTCTTTACAGTACTTTTATATCTTACTTTTGTACAATACTAAATTTACAATAGCGTTATTCTGATACTATTGTAACATTTCTTTTGATAAATTTATAAAAAGTCAAACAATGGAAAAAAGAACCACACTGGAATACTACGTTTTAGATGTATTCTCCAATAAAAGTTACAAAGGAAATCCCTTGTCTGTTGTTTTTACTGATGGTGATTTGGAATTGGAGGTTTATCAAAATATCTCAAAGGAGTTTGGCTACTCTGAAACTTCATTTGTTTATTATTCCGCTCAGCAAAAAGCACTAAATGTTCGTTCGTTTACGCCTACAGGAATCGAAATAGACGGTGCGGGACACAATTTACTTGGCTCAGTTTGCGGTGCCTTACTAAAAAAAATACCGATATTTAAAGAACAGAATCAAAACAATTGTTTTGTCATTATGAAAAATTCGCCAATTCCGTTAACGGTAAGTTTTGATCCCGTTACTCAATATCCAGTTGTGCAAATGCATCAAAAACAAGCCGTTATCAAACAGGAAATCCCGACTTATAAAATTGCGGTGGCACTTGGTTTAAAAATTGAGGATTTAGACGTGAATGCTTTTGTTCCTACTATAGTAAAAACGGAAGTTGCACATACTATGGTTCCCATAAAAAACAGTCAAATCCTTAATGATTGTGTTCCTGATAATAAACTTTTAATTGAAATTTCTAAGGAATATAAGTCTGAAGGATTTTATTGTTTTGCCCTTTCAGATGAAAATCAGGATCACGTAGTCGAAGCAAGATTTTTCAATCCGATAATCGGTATAAATGAAGATCCCGCTACAGGTACAGCGGCCGGACCTTTAATTGGTTTTCTAACCCAAAAGAAATTCACTAAGCCCAACACAGAATATAAAATTCTGCAGGGCGTCAAATTAAATCAACCCTCGCTGATTGAAGTTATGAATCGGGAAAATGATATTTTAGTTGGCGGTTCTTCGATTATTACGATGCGTGGGGAACTTTACCTTTAAAACTTTTTTTATGAGCTTCTAATTATTCGAAAAAATAAAAATAAAAAAAAGCTGCTTAATGCAGCTTTTTAAATACCATAACTTAAAACCAATTAGTGTTTCAACTCTTGTTCCAGAATGAGTTTCTTTTCCGGCGGAATTCGTTTCTTCAAAAATAAAATCTGTCCTAAATGACTTGACTGGTGTTCCATAACGTGAAACCAGCAGTATTGATTCGTCCAGTCATAACTTTTTTGAACTTCGGCAAACCAGGCATCATCCCGTTTTTTTAATTCTGAAATCGTTTTGGCTCTCACCTCATTATAAATATCCAGATAATACTGAATACTGTGGCCTTTAAACTCATCTCTTCCGCCCTGGTCTAAATTTAAGGCAGTTTCCCATTTTTTCTTTTCTTCCTCATTAAAACCTCTGCCTTCAAAAGTAAAAACCTGATAATATTTTTCGGCAGCTGCCAGGTGCATCACTAAGGAACCAATTCGGTTGGCCTCTTCATCATGCAGATAATCAATTTCATACTGACTCATGTTCTTTACTGTTCTTTCAACACGATCTTTAAGATCCTCCAACATCGAAATCATGGCGCCTATTTGAGGCGATGCTCCTTCTACGTTTCCAATTCTTCCGTCTTGTTTTGCCTTAATACCAGAACCTTCCAACACTAATGAATAGTTTCCCTCTGCACTGGATTTATCCGAAGTGATTTTATATTCTTTGACCTTAACAATTTTATCTTTGGATGTTCCTAAACTCCATTTTGGGATATCCCCATTTTTTACAGGTGTTTCAAAACCTGAATTTAAAATGGTTAAAGGTTCAAAAACACCTTTTGCATTTTCAATTTGCAATTCGAATTTGTCAAAATAAAATTTCCCATTAAACAGACACAAACCCCCAAAACTCAAAGATTTGGTGTTGGCATCGATTGTTCCTTCTACAGTATAAGATTGCCAGTTTTTTGCTTTAATGGGTCTGTCACCCATATTGTCAAAAAAGCCATCTTCCTCATTTTTATTATCTACTCTCGCCCAGACCCCGGCCCATGCAAGTGGCTCATCAGTTTCTACCTTTACAGAAGCAATGACCCTGAATTTTTTCTTTACGGAAGTCTGAATATCTATCGTTTGATTGAAAGAGGTCCAATCACTCGAAATGGTCTTTTGAGTTTGCGCATGAGCAAAAACAAGATTTAAAAGCAGCAATAAAATGGTTATCTTTTTCATTCTTAAGTCTTTAAAATTTCCCAAATATAATATTGTTTTTTAAGGAATTACCTTATTATTCTGCAAATTTATTTTAAAAGAAAGAAAAATTCATAAAAAAAGCTGCATTTACTAATAAATGCAGCTTAACAAGAAATCAGTATTTTCTATTTCGTTTTCATTGGTGGTAAATCAAATGCTTTTGCTTCGCATTCAAAATTATTTCTATGTGCACCATCGCAAAAAGGTTTGTTTGCTGATTGTCCGCAACGGCACAGACCAAGTGCTGCTCTTCCCTGTAATCCATAAACAGTTCCTTCTGAATCCATGATTTCAAAATCACCTTCGATTTTTATTGATCCGTTTTTTTGGATGATTAGTTTTGTCTTGCTCATAATGTTTGTCTTAGTTTTTGAGCGTAAAGGTTGCAAAATATATTTTGAAGATTTTAGTTGATGTGCTAGTTTAAACTGGTTCTATTTTATGCAATATTGCCATTCTGAGGAACGAGGACACGAACGATAGTGAACTGGCGAAGCAATCTTCGTGCACTCTCCAATTTTTGAAATATTTGTGGTTGGCTTCTTGCGGAGATTACTCGTTTCTCGGAATCACAAACAAGAAGATAATCACTCTTATGACGACTGCCCTAGCCCCGATAAAAGTGAAAATCCTTTTGCTTTTTTCTTTAAAAAGCAAAAGATTGCAACGGATAGCGGGAAATAGCTTCAAATAATAATTCTATTGCTTATTTTTGCACTCAATAAAATAGAATCATGATACAGAATCCTAAAAGATATACTATTACGGCAGCCTTGCCTTACACCAACGGGCCGATACATATTGGACATTTGGCGGGGGTTTACGTTCCGGCGGATATTTATTCGAGATACTTGCGTTTGCAGGGAAAAGACGTTGCGTTTATTTGCGGAAGCGATGAACATGGCGTTGCGATTTCGATGAAAGCCAAAAAAGAAGGAGTTACGCCACAGGAAGTTATTGATAAATATGACGGAATTATCAGGAAATCATTTGCTGATTTCGGAATTTCGTTTGACAATTATTCCAGAACTTCGGCTAAAATTCATCATGATACGGCTCAGGAATTCTTTAGAAAACTGTATGATAATGGTGATTTTATTGAAGAAGTAACAGAGCAATTGTACGATGCAAAAGCAGATCAGTTTTTGGCGGATCGTTTTGTGGTGGGAACTTGTCCGAGATGTGGTAATGACGGAGCTTACGGAGATCAGTGCGAAAATTGCGGTTCGACTTTGAATGCTACGGATTTGATTAATCCGAAATCGACGATTACAGGAGAAACTCCAATTTTAAAGAAAACGAAACACTGGTTTTTACCATTGGACAGATATACTGAATTCCTTAGGGAATGGATTTTGGTTGGGCATAAAAACGACTGGAAACCGAATGTTTACGGACAGGTTAAATCCTGGGTTGACGGCGGATTAGAGCCTCGTGCGGTAACGCGTGACCTGGACTGGGGAATTGATGTTCCGGTTGAAGGTGCCGAAGGAAAAAAATTATACGTTTGGTTTGATGCGCCTATCGGGTATATTTCGTCTACGAAAGAATGGGCAGCGCGCGAAGGAAAAGATTGGGAACCGTATTGGAAAGATGAAGACACGAAACTGGTTCACTTTATTGGGAAAGACAATATTGTTTTTCACTGTATTATTTTCCCGGCGATGTTGAAAGCTGAAGGAAGCTATATTTTACCGGACAACGTGCCTGCAAATGAGTTTTTGAATTTGGAAGGAAACAAACTTTCGACTTCTAAAAACTGGGCTGTTTGGCTGCACGAATATTTAGAAGAATTTCCGGAGAAACAGGACGTTTTGCGATATGCATTAACCTCAAATGCGCCGGAAACTAAGGATAACGATTTTACCTGGAAAGATTTTCAGGCGAGAAACAACAACGAATTGGTTGCGATTTTCGGGAATTTCATTAATCGTGTGGTGGTTTTAACCAACAAATATTATGAAGGATATGTTCCTACACCAAGCACTCTAACCCCCGAAGGGGGAATTCCAAATTTTTCGGATTATGATAATCAGGTTTTAACTGAATTAAAAGCGTATCCGGCCGTAATTTCCAGTTCGGTGGAGCGTTACAGATTCCGTGAAGCTTTGGGAGAATTGATGAATGTTGCGCGTTTAGGAAACAAATATCTTGCAGACGAAGAGCCCTGGAAAGTAATGAAAGACAATCCGGAGCGTGTAAAAACCCAAATGTATGTGGCGTTGCAAATTGCTGCGGCTTTGAGCGTTTTGGCTGAACCGTTTTTACCTTTTACATCCAAAAAACTTTCTAAAATCCTGAATTTAGGTGATCTTAAAGAATATTTTGAAGGATTCAGCAAGTTTCTCAAAGAGAAAAATCACGATGCAAAAGATATCATTATTGATAAAGTATTAGGTTGGAATGATATTGCTGAAAATTCAGATTTAATTCCGGCAGGACACAAAATTGGTGAAGCAGAATTGCTTTTCGCCAAAATCGAAGACGAAGAAATACAAAAACAAATAGAAAAATTGGAAGCTACAAAAACCGCTAACCTGGCTGAAAGCAAACAACCGGAACCTCAAAAAGAATTGATTCAGTTTGAGGATTTCGCTAAAATGGACATTCGTGTCGGGACTATTCTGGAAGCAGAAAAAATGCCAAAAGCCAATAAACTTTTAGTGCTGAAAGTAGATACCGGAATTGACGTTCGTACGATTGTTTCGGGAATTGCCGAAAGTTTTTCGCCAGAGGAAATTATCGGGAAACGTGTTTCTGTTCTGGCTAACTTAGCTCCAAGAGCTTTGCGTGGTGTTGAAAGTCAGGGAATGATTTTGATGACTACAAATGCTGAGGGAAAACTGGTTTTTATCAATCCGGATGCTGATGCTCCGAATGGGGAGACGGTAAACTAAGGTTTCTAAATATTATAAAATGGCGTGAATCGATTAAAAACTTAATTGATTCACGCTTTTTGATTTAATTTCAATTTAAAAACATTTTTTTTTCTAAAAAAATAAGATATTCGCCAAAAACTAATACATCGAAATAATGCTAAAAAAAATACTACTTGCCTCTTTATTTTTAAATGGATTAATCTCTTTTTCACAAGAAATTGTTAGTTCAACTCCAATTAATTTAAAAAAGAATCGCGATGTTTTTCAGACATTAAATGAGGATAAAAAAGAAGTTACCTTATTTATTAGTGATAAAATAAAGGTTAATGCACTTCGATTGAACGAAAAAATGGAAGTGATAGATAGTCTTTCTGCTGAAAGACCAATTCCGAAAACGTATACCAACATGATTGGTTATAATCTTAATAATGATAATACACGATTATTTTGGTCTTCTAATGATTATGAAGAAATTTTCACCCAATTGTTTGATTTAAAAACTAGAGAAGTTATAACAAAACAATATTCTCTTATTTTGAAAGAAGAGAAAATTCTTCAAAAATTTAGCGGAAAGGAAAATTTTTACATTTTATCTGTTCTCAAAAAAGGTAATAGTCTTAAACTTCATATCTTTGATAAAGAAGGAACTTACACACAAAAAACAATTGATTTTAATAGTTTTCGTTTTTTAAATTCAGATAATATTAAATCAGATTTATATGGTGTGTTGAAAGAAAACCTGCTTCCTTTTGAAGCTCCTTTATCCATGCAAAGCATCAATGTTAAAAATCCAACTTCACTCACAGATAGTGCAAAAAAGCGAAAATGTTATTTTAACGATAAACAAATCACCATAACAATAGATACAAATGTTGACTACACGCAAGTTTTTATAATTGATTTAGAAACCTTTAGTGTCACTGAAAAAATAGTACGCCAACATTCAATATCAGGGGATCGTTTTTATTTAAGTTCTAACTCTTTTTATTTTGAGAACAAATTATATCAGGTAAAAACTTCCATGGATCAATTTTATTTTTCGATAAAAGATTTAGATAATACTTTAATAAAAGAATACGATGCAAGTTCAGAGAAACAAATTGATTTTAAAAATTCAGAAATGTCACTCGAAGGCAGTGATTTTGGAGGCAAAAGAACTTTAACAAACAGTTCTCAGTTTATTCGAAAAATAAATAATTTAAATCTTGGTATTTCTTGTTATCATATTGGTCAAAACACTTTAATTGCTTTTGGAGGTGTTTCATCAGAACAGCAGTCTGCCGGTCAAACGACAATGAGTCAATTTGGATTAATTGGTGCACTGGTTTCACTAGCTATATCTAATCCTACAATGGAAAGTTTCAATTCTTATTCAAATAGAAAAGTCGTTAAAATAGAAGGTCTGTTTGATAATGAAGGAAACCATATTAAAGGTGAATTACAACCTTTAGCATTTGATAAAATAAGAACCTACTTCGATAAAAATAATGATGTTTCTTCTCAAACACTATTCAAAATGGGCAATTTTTATAATTTAGGCTACTACGACAATAAAACGAAAGAATACATCTTTAGAAAATTTGCTGATTAATAACTAATGAAACTCACCAAACCAAGATTAGCCTTAATCTGCGGCATACTTTGTATTTCAATATTCCCAATATTGGTTAAACTGAAACTGGCTCCGGGATTGATTTCTGCTTTTTACCGAATGACATTTGCGCTGATTTTGCTTTTGCCTTACGTACTTTTTACGAAAAATTTTCAGCTTCCAACCTTAAAATTTACACTTTTAGCGATGCTTTGCGGGATTTTATTTTCGTCTGATGTTGCAGTTTGGAATATCGCGATTCAGGATTCAAGTGCTACTCAGGCTTCTTTATTGACGAATTTGTCTCCGCTTTGGGTCGGAATTGGTTCTTTTTTGTTTTTGAAATCAAAGCCGGCAACTAATTTCTGGATCGGAACTGTAGTTTCCTTATTCGGAATGGTGACTTTGGTTGGATTCAGCTTTTTTATGGAATTGAATTTTGATCAGGCATTTCTGTTTGCCGTTTTATCCGGAATTCTATATTCGATTTATCTTTTAGTAAGCAAAAATGTCCTTTCAGAAATTGATGTATTGTCTTTTATGACTATCAGTTTAATTGCTTCAAGCATTTATCTAGGAATACTTTGTTATTCTCTTAACGAACCTTTTACCGGATTTTCTGATACGGGCTGGTTTATATTAGTACTTCAGGCTTTGATTTGCCAATTGTGCGCCTGGCTTTCGATCAGTTATGCCACACAACACATGCGCGCAACCAGAGTTTCATTAAGTTTATTGAGTCAGGCAGTAATTACCTCTGTTTTGGCTTGGTTGTTTTTGGAAGAACAAATAACTTTACAGATGGTTTTCGGCGGCATCATTTTGCTTTTCGGAATCCGGATTACGTTTTACGATAAAACAATTACGTTCAAGAAACTGTTTTCTTAAAATTGAAGATTTTGATATCAGAACGTGAAACAAGAAAACTTTAAACTAAAAAATATTTAATGTTACATAGAAACAAAATCCCAAACTTAAAAGTGATCGCATTTGATGCCGATGATACCTTGTTTATCAACGAACCTTATTTTCAGGAAACCGAAAATAAATTTTGTGCATTGATGGAAGATTATCTTTCACACCAAGGCATTTCACAGGAATTATTCAAAATTGAAATAGACAATCTGCCTTTATACGGTTACGGAATCAAAGGTTATATTTTGTCGATGATAGAAGCGGCGATGAATATTTCGAACAATACGATTCCGATTGAAGTCATTGAAAAAATTATTCAATACGGAAAAGAATTATTGGAAAAGCCAATTGAACTGCTGGACGGAATCGAAGAAACGTTACAGGCTTTACACGGAAAATACAAACTCGTAGTGGCAACAAAAGGAGATTTAAAAGACCAGCACAGCAAATTGCACCGATCTGGTTTAGGTCATTATTTTCATCATATCGAAGTCATGTCAGACAAACAGGAAATAGATTATGAAAAACTATTAGGTCGTCTGGATATTCAGCCTCATGAGTTTTTAATGATTGGAAATTCCTTAAAATCAGATGTTTTGCCGGTTTTGGGAATTGGTGGTTACGCCGTTCACATTCCGTTTCATACGACTTGGGAACATGAAAAAATTAGCCACAAGGTAGAACACGAAAATTTCAGTTCTTTCGAAAAAATTACTGAAGTCGTTCAGAACTTATCATAATGAAAACCCTTTTAGATTTAGAAAACTGGAACAGAAAAGAGCATTTTTTGCATTTCAGCAAAATGGAAGAACCCTTTTTTGGAGCAACAGTCGAAATTGATTGTACAAATGCATATCAAACAGCTAAAAGCCTGAACGCTTCTTTTTTTAATTATTACCTGCATAAAACTTTAGTTGCTGTAAATTCTATCGAAAATTTTAAATATCGAATTTCAAAAGATCAGATTTATATCAATGATCGTATTGATGCCTCGGCAACGATTGGCCGCCAGGATGGAACTTTCGGATTTTCATTAATTGAATATCATCCGGATTTTAAAATTTTCGAGCAAAATGCTTCAACTGAAATTGAACGTATTCAAAACACAACCGGTCTTTTTACACGATCATTTGATGATAATAACCTGATTCATTTCTCAGCGATTCCGTGGCTGAATTTTACTTCGCTTTCGCATGCCAGAAGTTACACTTTTCCGGACAGCTGCCCTAAGATTTCTTTCGGAAAAATGATTACCTTAGACAATGGTAAAAAAACCATGGCGATGTCCGTGCATGTTCATCATGGATTGATGGATGGATTGCATGTAGGACAATTTGTGGATCTTTTTCAGGAGTTGATGAATCTCAGTAAATAGAGATAAACGGAACAATATTTGAAAGTAAAAACACATGAAAAAATTATCCCTCCTTTTCTGCGTCTTTTATAATACTGTTTTGCTAAGTCAGACAGTGTTAAATTCTTTTCCATTGGATTTGAACAGACCTTTAGAAAACGGCCAAATGCTGAATACCGAAGATGTAAAAACCAATGATATTTATGTTTTTGCAGCCGATGATAAATATATCAATATCTTACAATACAACAAATTTCTTTTTCTGAAGAATCAATTCAGAGATTCCATAAAAAATGCAGAAAACAGATCTATAATTGGGCATAGCATTAGTGATGACGGAAATCCAATCCTGTACTGGGCAACAGATAATTTAAGAAATATAAGGATTATCAAATATTATCTGGAGACAAAAACAATACGGGCGTTAAATTTTGACATGCCGTTAAACAATGAATACATCATCTCTTCTTTCCAAAAAAATAATATCTTTTACATTCTATCCAAAGAAACAGATCAGCAGCATCTATTGCTTTATGAATTTAACAATGGTAAATGTGAGATAAAAATGTTTGATTTTTCCGCAATACCATTTCAGAATGAAAAAGGACAAAGTTTATCTTTTAACACCCTGATTCGATATTATCCAATCGAAAAAATGGATACTGATAACTTCAATCCATTAGATAAAACCTCAAGTAAAAGCAAAATGTACGTTCTTGAGAATGAAATTATTTTGACTTTTGATTATAATTTAAAAAGCACGAAGGTTTTAAATCTAAATTTTGAAACTCTTGGTGTTTCGGAGAAAATTTTTAACCAACCCGTTTCTAAAACAGCATCAAAAACATCAAATTCCTTCTTTTACGATAATAAATTATTGCAGGTTAAGGCCAGTAACGAAGAGCTTTTATTTGATATCAAAGCTTTTGATTCCGGCAAAACTCTTAAAAACTTTACGATTTCAAAAAATGATACAATACCTTTTAAAAACTCTCCATTATTTGTTCAGATAAGCCAAAAAAAACCTCAGGAAGTAAAAACCACAGCTAAGTTTTTAAAACAATTATCAGATTTAAATGCAGGAATATCAGCTTTTAAAAACAGGAAAAACACTTTTATATCATTAGGCGGATTCGCAGAATATCAAGTTTTAAATTATAATTATGGGCAGGACAATTTCTTTGGAGACTTTAATAATCCTGGATACTCTGAATATTCAAACAAAATGGTTTTCTTTGATTCGATGTTCAATTCAGGTTTTGAATTTGTAAACAGCAAACAACCTGAACCATTGGCAATTGATAATGTTTATTATTATCTGAGTATCAATAAAAATATTTCGCTTCAGAATATTCTGAAAGTAAAAGATGACTACATTTTAGGTTATTATGACCCAAAATTAAGGCAATTCATCATGCGTAAATTTACGGATGGCTTTATGAATGAAGATAATGGAAACCCAATTATGAATAAGGCACAATTCTCTAAACCTTCCACATTTGGTAAAATTAAATTTATTGAGAATTAATCCAAATGTGATATGTTTTCCCTGTTTCAAAAAACGGTTGAATTATTTTTTTTAACTTTACAAAAAAGACATTATGTTATCAAAAAATATTGAAGCAGCTTTAAATAAGCAAATCCGTATTGAAGCGGAATCTTCACAAACTTACCTTGCTATGGCTTGTTGGGCAGAAGTACACGGTTTAGAGGGAATTGCTCAATTTATGTACACCCAGTCAGATGAAGAACGTGCACATATGCTAAAACTGGTTAAATATATTAACGAGCGTGGCGGACATGCACAGGTTACTGACTTAAAAGCACCAAAAACAAGTTATACAACTTTTAAAGAAATGTTTGAAACACTTTATAATCATGAAATTTTTGTTTCAGAATCTATAAACGAATTGGTACATATTACTTTTGAGGAAAAAGATTATGCAACTCATAATTTCTTACAATGGTATGTAGCAGAACAAATTGAGGAAGAAGCAACTGCTAAATCTATTCTGGACAAAATCAACCTGATTGGTGATGATAAAGGCGGACTATACCTTTTTGATCGTGATATTCAGCAGTTAACAGTAACCAGCTCAATCGCTATTAATCCAAAATAAAAAAAGTTAAAGTTTATTTAGAATACATAAAAATAACATTTTTATTTTATATTTGTCTCAGTTTATAATTGAGATGATCGTGAGCAAGAAAGACAAAGTTAAAGACAAGGACAAAAAAAAGGATAAAAAGAAAAAAAAGAATAAAGACATCCTTGAAAATATTAAGAAAATCGAAAACTGCAAGTCTACTTGTTGTGAGAAATTCAAAAAAAGCGAGAAGAAGCGCTGTTCCCGTTGTCCTATGTATGATTTATTCAAAAAAACGGCTTAAAATATAAAAAAACCCATCTGGAAATCAGGTGGGTTTTTAGTTTAAAACAATCTTCTGCTTTTATAAACACAAAAATTATGGAAAACCAAATTCTTATCCCCAAATCCAGTCTCGAATTTTTGCATAAGCTCAAAGCAAATAACAATAAGCCCTGGTTTGAAGCAAATAAGACAAAATATCTGGTCGAACTAAATCATATTGAAAATTTTGCTGGTGCTCTGCTTCAGGAACTCTCTAAAACGGATGTTTTAGAAACTGTTTCAGGCAAAAAAAGTGTGTACCGAATTTATCGTGATATCCGTTTTTCTAAAGATAAAACTCCTTTTAAAACTTTTTGGGGAGGCAGTTTTACACGTGCAACAGCCGCAAGACGAGGCGGCTATTATTTTCATCTGGAAAAAGGAAACAGTTTTTTTGCCGGTGGTTTTTGGGGACCCAATGCTGCAGATTTAAAACGTATAAGACATGAATTAAACCTTGATGCTGAACCAATGGAAAAAATATTGCAGTCAGAATCTTTTGTCAAAACTTTCGGAACTCTCCAGGGCGAGACACTCAAAACAGCACCAAAAGGTTTTGATGTCAATCATCCTGCGATTGATTTGCTTCGCTACAAACAGTTTTTAGTCATTAAACGTTTTACTGATGAGGAAGTATTGAGCCCGCTATTTTTAGAACAGGCTTTAGACGCATGCAAAAACATGAGACCTTTTTTTGACTACATGAGCGAAGTGCTCACTACAGATATAAACGGAGCTTCCGTTTTATAAGTTAAAATGCAAAAAACCCGACAGGTTTCAAAAAACCTGTCGGGTTGATATCATATTTATTTTACAATTATTTACTTAACAGCATAATCTCACTCACCACCACTTCTGTTACATAACGTTTTTCTCCGTTTTTATCATCGTAGCTTCTATGTGTTAGTTTTCCTTCAACTGCTACCTCTTTTCCTTTTACAACATACTTTTCAATAATTTCTGCTGTTTTTCCCCAGGCAGTAACACGATGCCATTCGGTTTGTTCCACTTTTTCGCCTTTATCATTGGTATATTTGTCATTGGTAGCGATATTTAAATGCGCTAATTTTTTACCGTTTTCTAAAGTTTTAATTTCCGGATCGTTTCCTACGTTTCCAATCAATTGTACTCTGTTTTTCATTGCGTTCATGGCGTATAATATTTAAAGGTTTATATAAATTGAATTCGTTCATCAAATTCAACAGGGCAAAGATGCGATGGCTCTCAAAAGTTATTCGGTAGTAAACTGTTTACTTTCGGTTGTAACTATTTGTAACCGTTTGTAAATGGGAAATATTTTGCTATATTTGAGGGAAATCCC
Organism: Flavobacterium sp.; assembly: GCF_039930565.1. Taxonomy (GTDB): domain Bacteria; phylum Bacteroidota; class Bacteroidia; order Flavobacteriales; family Flavobacteriaceae; genus Flavobacterium. The sequence continues at coordinate 36,275 of NZ_JBDTTP010000026.1, forward strand.
ACTATATGCAGACTAAGATCAACAAGGTTGAGTTACGAAATTTAAAATTTGAAGATTACAAAGAACTAAAAAACTCTATGGTCGAATCCTATCCGGAAATGGCTAATTCTTATTGGAGAGCTGATGATATTGAGAGATTACTTTCTATATTTCCTGAAGGACAGCTGGTAATTTTGGTTGATGGCAAAGTGGTCGGTTCTGCATTATCACTCATTGTTGATGAAAAATTAGTGGACAAAAGACACAATTACAGGCAGATTGTTGGAGATTATAGTTTTTCTACCCATAACCCAAACGGGGAAATTTTATACGGAATTGATGTTTTCATTCATCCCAATTATCGCGGATTACGTTTAGGCAGGCGTTTGTATGACACACGGAAAGAATTGTGCGAGCAGCTGAATCTGAAAGCCATCGTTTTTGCAGGAAGGATTCCGAATTATGCGCAGCATTCTAAAAAAATGACTCCTAAAAACTATATTGATAAGGTAAAACATAAGGAGTTACACGATCCTGTGCTTTCGTTTCAGCTGAGTAACGACTTTCACGTTTTGCGAATTATTAAAAATTATTTAGAAGGAGACGAAGAATCTAAAGAGTTTGCAGTTCTCTTGGAATGGAATAATGTCTATTATGATGAAAGTCCAAAACTGATAAATCTGGAAAAAAGTGTTATTCGTTTAGGACTTGTGCAATGGCAAATGCGCCCGCTTAATAATATTGAAGAGTTTTTTGAACAGGCAGAATTTTTTATAGACGTTGTTTCTGGTTATGGAAGTGATTTCGCCTTATTCCCTGAGCTTTTCATTGCGCCACTAATGGCCGATTATAATCATTTATCCGAAGCCGAAGCGATTCGGGAACTTGCCCGTTATTCTGATCCAATCCGTAAACGTTTTCAGGAATTTGCCATCTCTTACAACATCAATATTATTACGGGAAGTATGCCCTATTTAGATAATGGTAATTTGTATAACGTTGGTTTTTTATGCAAAAGAGACGGAACTTCAGAAATGTATACTAAAATTCACATAACACCCAATGAAGTACAGCATTGGGGAATGAAAGGAGGATCAGAGTTCAAAACTTTTGATACCGATTGCGGAAAAATTGGAATCCTTATTTGCTATGATGTAGAGTTTCCGGAGCTTTCAAGAATTATGTCGAATGAAGGAATGAATATTTTATTCGTTCCATTTTTGACTGATACTCAAAATGCCTATACCCGTGTAAAGCACTGTTCTCAGGCACGTGCGATAGAAAACGAATGTTATGTGGCGATTGCAGGCTGTGTTGGAAATTTACCAAAAGTAAATAACATGGATATTCAATATGCGCAGGCTTCTGTATTTACACCTTCGGATTTTGCTTTTCCGAGTAACGGGATCAAAGCCGAAGCGACTCCCAATACAGAAATGACTTTGATTGTTGATGTGGATTTGAACTTACTGAAACAACTGCATGAACATGGAAGTGTGCGAATTCTAAAGGACAGACGTGATGATTTGTATGAGATTAGAAAGATAAATCCGTAATAAAATTCTTCGCCGATAATTAGAAAAAAACCAAAACCATTGCATTAGATTTAAGTTTCAAAATTAAAGATATGGACGAATTAATTGAAAATAAAAGTTGGTGGAAAAGAAATTGGAAATGGTTTTTACCGATAAGTGTACTATCAATTCTAATTGGATTTGGATCACTCGTAACTGCTGGCATTGATGCAAATGTAACTGATTTTGCTCAAGCTTATTCAGATCCTGCACTTTATGACAATGCATTAGAAAAAGTAAAATTAAATCAAAGAGTTAAAGAAACTTTAGGAGAAATTGAGGCAATAGATAAACTTGCAATTGTAGAAGGGACTACTAAATATTCTAACAATAATACTTCTGTAGAGACAACAATTCGAATTAAAGGAAATAAAGCGAAAGGCAAAATGGATATCTCTGCTGAAAAAAAAGGCGCTGCATGGGAATACCGCAAAATAAATATTCGGATAAAAGAATTAAAAGAAGAAATTGATATATTAAAATGACTTTATAAATTAAAAGGAATTAAAAGTTTAAAGAAAAAACCATTCGCTCAAGATAAACCAAGTTGCCTTATTTTCAACTTAAAAGACAAATAAATGAAGACATGCCTGGAATGTGCTGATAAAATTGTTGGCCGGGAAGACAAGAAATTTTGTTCAGATGGTTGCCGAAACGCCTACAATAATAAAATTAATAAAGACAGTACCAATTTTATGCGGAATGTAAACAACAAACTCCGCAAAAATTATCGCATATTAGCAGAGTTGAATACAGAAGGAAAATCAAAAGCGACTCGTGATAAAATGCTTCATAAAGGTTTTGATTTTGATTTCTTTACCAATATTTTACAGACCAAAACAGGAAATACCTACTATTTTCTGTACGATCAGGGATATCGGTCACTGGACAATGATTATTTTATGCTCGTAAAAAAAGAAATTTAGCTCCCCAATCTACCATGAAAAAAAATTACAATTCGATTGTAGCCACATTAGGCATCTTAACAATTTTAGCCTTTATTTACGCTACAATGATGCCCCAGCGTATTACCCGCGATGAAGAGGCCCTTGCTGAATTCTCTACTGAAAGAGCCTTGGATCATGTTCGGATTATTGCACAAAAACCTCATTATGTAGGTTCTGCCAATCATGGATTAGTGGCAAATTATTTGAAACTTGAACTAAACCGAATGGGTTTGGAAACCAGTTTTCAGGAAGGCTTTACTCTTAACGATAAAGGCCTTTTGGTAAAATCGAAAAACATTCTAACCCGAATAAAAGGAACTAATAATTCTAAAGCCCTGCTTTTGCTTTCTCATTATGACAGTGCGCCACATTCCTTTTCAAAAGGGGCCAGTGACGATGCTTCCGGAGTCGCAACTATTTTAGAAGGGATTCGTGCTTTTTTATATTCCCGCCAACCCCATAAAAACGACATTATCATTCTTTTTTCGGATGCTGAGGAATTAGGTCTAAACGGAGCTTCCCTTTTTGTTAATAAACATCCATGGGCAAATGAGGTTGGCCTGGTCTTAAACTTCGAAGCAAGAGGCACTTCCGGTCCAAGTTATATGCTAATGGAAACTAACAAAGGCAATCAGGCACTTATAAAAGAATTTGCAAATGCAAAAGTTAAATATCCAGTTTCAAACTCCTTAATGTACAGTATTTATAAAATGCTGCCCAATGATACTGATCTTACTGTTTTCAGGGAACAGGGAAACATTCAGGGACTTAATTTCGCTTTTATTGATGACCATTACAACTACCATACACAACAGGATGATATTCAGCATTTAAATAAAACTACCCTCAAGCACCAGGGAACTTATCTAATGCCTTTGTTAAAATATTTTTCGAATATCAATCTAAGCCAAACACAATCTTCAGAAGACAATGTTTATTTCAACATCCCGTTTTCATTTATAAGTTATCCTTTTACCTGGGTTTTTCCAATGACAGTTATTGCTTTTGGCTTGCTGACTCTTTTAATTTTTATAGGAAAAGCCAAACGTCTTATTTCATTCAGGGAAATCGCAAAGGGTTTTGTGCCTCTCTTAGGTTCCATTATTATTTCAGGACTTGTTACTTATCTGGGATGGAAAATATTTTTGGCCCTCTATCCGCAATACAATGATTTACTCAATGGATTCACCTACAATGGCCATATATACATAGCAGGATTTGTAGCATTGAGCATCGCAATTTGTTTTGCCTTTTACCATCATTTTTCTGATACAAAATTAACGATGAACCATTATGTAGCTCCCTTATTGCTTTGGATAGCTATAAATGCGTTTTTAGCCAATAGCCTGACAGGAGCCGGATTTTTAATTATTCCTGTTTATTTCGGAATTATATTGTTTGGTGTTTTTGTAATAACACAAGGTTTTAGTTTAGGATTGAATTTGATTTTTAGCATTCCTGCCTTAATTATTATTGCACCCTTTATTCAAATGTTTCCTGTAGGATTAGGATTGAAAATTCTTTATGGAAGTTCCGTTCTCACAGTACTTGCATTTGGTTTGTTATTGCCGGTTTTTGGATCATTTTATAGAAAAGGGCTTTGGACCATGCTTTTCTTTTCTATCGCTATTGGCTGTTTTGTTTATGCCGGTCTGAATTCTGGTTACGAAAATGGAAAGGCAAAATCGAATAGTTTAGTATATGTCTATAATGCTGACACTGATTCTGCTGTCTGGGCAACGTATGACGTTAACTTAGATTACTGGACCAAAAATTATCTGGGTGATACACCACAAAAAGAGTATGAACTCAATAAATTACCAATGTTCAGTAAATACAAATCGCCTTTTACATACAGTGCTACAGCACGAAAAATAGATTTGCAGAAACCAACTGTACGTTTTCTGAAAGACAGTGTAATTGGAGATAACCGATATCTAAAAATCAAAATTACACCAAACCGAAAAGTGAATCGTTACGATATCTTTGCTGACCCAAAAATGGAATTTTACAATTTTAAAGCAAATGGCGTTTCTGCTTCAGGAGAGAAAGGAAATAAGTTGAAAGTAAAAGGCAAAAAAATCCTGTGCTACTATGTGGTCGGTAATGAACCTTTGGTTATGGAGTTTTATTTAAAAAAATCATCCGTTTTTGATATGGATTTAATTGAAAGTTCTTTCGATCTAATGAGAAATTCATTATTTAAAATAAAACCAAGAGGTGACTGGATGATGCCAACCCCTTTTGTACTCAACGACGCTGTTTTAATCCAGCAAAAAATAAAGAAAGACATTGCACCTTTACAACCTATAGTTCCTGTAAATGAAAAGATAATTAAAGTAAAAGACAGTTTGACTACTACTAAACCTTAATAAATAAATAAATTATTATGGCAACTAATATTTCTAAAATCCTTCTTGATGCTCCAATAGAAAAAGTCTGGAATGCATTGGTAGAACCTGAATTAGTAAAAAAATGGCAATACGGAAGTGATTTGATAACAGATTGGAAGATTGGGAATGAAATTAGATTTAGAAACGAATGGGAAGGCCAGGTTTTTGAACAATGGGGCAATGTCTTAGAATTTGTGCCGAATCAGAAAATTAAATATTCCTTATTTTTTCCAAGACCGGAATTAGAAGACAAACCGGAAAACTATTTTATCATGAGTTATATTTTATCCGAAGAAAAGGGCAAAACTAAACTAGAAATACAACAGCAGGATAATCGTCCAGGTGCTATTCAGGAAGAACCTCAGGGTGAAGAAAATCCGATTTTACAAAGTTTAAAATCATTAGTTGAATAAATCAATGACAAAAATTAGCATTTTAGGCTGTGGATGGCTGGGTTTGCCTTTAGCAAAAAGATTAATCGAAAAAGGAAACCCGGTAAAAGGATCCACAACTTCTGAAAACAAACTTTCTATTTTAGAAAATGCCGGAATAAATCCTTTTTTGGTTACGCTTGATAGCGAAAGTGTTTCAGAATCTATAACTGCTTTTTTATCGGAAAGCGATATTTTAATTATTGATATTCCACCTAAATTACGCGGAAACAATACCGTGACTGACAATTACGGTTCATCCCGAAAGATTTTTGTAGAGAAAATCGAAAATTTGATTCCGTTTATAGAGAAATCCAATTTAAAAAAAGTGCTTTTTGTAAGTTCCACTTCTGTTTATGGAGATGGAAACGGAAATATTACTGAAGAAACGATTCCGAATCCCGAAACCGAAAGCGGTAGACAATTGCTTTTATCTGAAGCCATTTTGCAAAACAATCAAAATTTTGCAACCACAATTCTGCGTTTCGGAGGATTAATTGGCGAAGACAGACATCCGGTGACTTCCTTATCAGGAAAAGAAAACTTAGACAATGCAGATGCTCCTGTCAATTTGATTCATCAGAATGATTGTATCGGAATTATTGAAGCCATCATCAATCAATCACAATGGAATGAGGTATTCAATGCCGTTGCACCTTTTCATCCGACCAGAGAACAATATTACACACAAAAAGCCAAAGAGCAAAATCTGGTTTCACCTAAATTTAATTCTGAAAAATCGAGTATAAAAAAGATTGTTTCAGGTAAAAAAATTGAAAACATACTACACTATAAATTTAGATTAGAAGATTATTAAACGAATCTTTGCATACTTTAATAACGAGCTAAACTAAAATTATGGAAACCGTTTTTATTAATTCACCATTGGGAATCACAAAAATAATGGGTAACGATGAAGGTATTTCGGTAATTTCTGTTTCAAATGTTGGTACAAGTGAGGTATCGCAGGAAACACCGAAAGTTTTAAAAGAAGCCGTTTTACAGCTTCAGGAATATTTTGAAGGCAAAAGAACCGAATTCGATTTAAAACTTAATCCAAAAGGAACTGAATTCCAACAGAAAGTATGGAAATCCTTATTGAAAATTCCATACGGAAAAACAGTTAGTTATATGGATCAGTCCAAGAAATTGGGCGATGTAAAAGCAATTCGTGCCGTAGCTTCTGCAAACGGGAAAAACCCGCTGTGGATTGTGGTTCCATGTCATCGTGTTATTGGCACAAATGGTTCTTTAACCGGTTATGCAGGAGGATTATCACGTAAAAAATGGTTACTTGAACACGAAAACCCTTCCAAACAACAAAGTTTATTCTAGTTCTTTTTTAAATAGTAAGAATTTTACGCATATTTGTAAATAAACTTAATTGTTAAGTCTAAAAATCTAAGAAGTCCAATAATCTAAGGCGTCTAAATAATGATTGAAAAAATAAACCTCAACAACATTTTATTTCTCGATATAGAAACCGTTCCCGAAGAAGAGAATTTCAATTCGCTTGATTTGGAAATGCAATCGCTTTGGGACTTGAAAACACAATATCAGCGAAAAGACGATTTTACACCTGAAGAATTTTATGATCGCGCCGGGATCTGGGCGGAGTTCGGGAAAATCATTTGTATATCTGTAGGTTATTTTACCATTAAAGGTGATATTCGGAATTTCAGGGTAACGTCTTTTTTTGGAGAAGAGAAAAAGATTCTTCGTGACTTTAATAATCTGCTGAGTAATCATTTTAACCTTCTGCATCATCTTTTGTGCGGACATAATGCGAAAGAATTTGATATTCCGTTTCTCGCACGCCGCATGATCATCAATCAAATTGCCATTCCGGACAAACTGAATTTATTTGGCAAGAAACCCTGGGAAATCCCACATCTGGATACTTTAGAATTATGGAAATTTGGCGATTACAAACATTTTACTTCCTTAAAATTACTAACTAAAATCCTCGGAATTCCTTCTCCAAAAGGCGACATCGACGGAAGCCAGGTAGCAAATGTGTATTACGTGGAGAAAGACATTGACCGAATTGTAACCTATTGCGAAAAGGATACGATTGCCGTAGCCCAGATTTTCCTTCGCTTAAGAAGAGAAGATCTATTGATTGATGAGGAAATTATTCATGTTTAATTTTTGAGGTACAAAGGTGCAAAGTTTTGACTTTTAGAATTTAAATATTTTAGAAAATGACACATCAGGAAATAGCACATCATCGTCTTGTTTCACAAAAGTTAGAAAAAACAAGCAAAATCTCTCCTCAGGAAATCGTACATCATATGGGAGCGATTCAGGCTCAGGATTATGCAATGGCAAAATGGGCAATTGGTTCCCGTTGTGATGCTACTGAAAAAGAAATTGAAGAAGCTATTGATTCAGGAAAAATTATCCGAACACACATTTTGAGACCGACCTGGCATTTTGTTTCTGCCCAGGATATTTACTGGATACTGGATGTTTCAGGTCCCCAAGTCAAACGTATCATTCTTGCGGATACCAAAAAACACGGTTATGATGAAAAGGAATTCGGCAAGATTAATTCGGCTATCGAAAAAATACTAACGGGAAACAATCATTTAACGCGGGACGAAATCATTCAGGAACTCAATCTTAAAAAAATTTCCGGAGAATACCATCTAAGTCCCGTACTCATTATGATGTATGCCGAATTAGAGGGGTTGGTGTGTAACGGAATAATGCGGGGAAAACAAATGACTTATAGTTTACTGGAAGAAAAAGTTCCTAAACCAACAGCCAAATTAACTAAAGAAGAAGGTTTGGTGAAATTAGCAAAACGTTATTTTGAAAGTCACGGTCCGGCAACTGTGTCAGATTTTTCGTGGTGGTCCGGTTTTTCCCCTACAATCTGTAAAACCGTAATCCATTCAATTGTAACGGAACTGAACTCAGTTGAAATTGATAATCAGACTTACTGGTTCAGAACTGATCTTTCTCTTGAAAACAGCTTCCGCAAAAGCGTACACTTTCTTCCCGCTTTTGATGAAATGCTCATTTCTTATAAAAACCGTGAAGCTTCGATTTTACTGGAACATCAGTCGAAAGCTTTTACAAGTAACGGAATATTCAAGCCGGTTATCCTTGAAAACGGAAAAGTCATCGGAACTTGGAAAAGAACAGTTAAAAAAGACCATACCAAAATAGCAACACAATTCTTTAATGAAACCGAAAATCATAAAAAAGCGATTCTGTTTAAACGCATTAAAGACTTTGAAAACTATCTCGAAACCAAAATCGTTATTGAATAAGATTTTTAAGGATTCAAAATAAATTGATTTTGTCTTAAACTATGAAATTGACTTTTGCAATGCTTTTTTACAATGAATAGAATTGTTAAGATTTTGATTCTTCAAGAATGGTTTTGTTATATTTGAATTAAAATATTAAAGCTTTTAATTATATTATATCCCAACAAACTACTACAAAAACAACTAATAATGAAAAAATCAATAATTGCATTTTTATTTCTCTTTACTAACATCTACAA
>NZ_JBDTTP010000027.1:0-44860 GCF_039930565.1 Flavobacterium sp.
ATTTGCAGCAATAATGGAAGGATGGCAATTATTCTTAGATGTGTCCACACGGTAGCCCGCTAGCGCTATCGTCCCGCTCGTGAACCCAGAATTATTGCATTAAGATAAAGTTTTAAGTACACAAGCGAGATACTCGCGCCAGCATACGATTGACTGCATTTTTTTTTTTTTAAAATAATGTTTCTTTGTGCGGATATATCTGTTATTAGATAAAAATTAAATTTATGACCGAGAAATTTACACTTACAGGCGGAGCAAGAATTGGAATGGCAAATGCCAGTTATCCTTTTGCTGATTTATATGTTGATAAAGAAGTTTTAAAAATCAATGCTTCTATTGTGGGTAATTTGGTTTTTCAGCCAAAAGATATAATTTCGATAGAAGCATACAATTCAATTCCGATAATTGGAAACGGAATTAAAATAAATCACAGAATAGAAAAATACAATTCAAAAGTTATTTTTTGGACACTTAAAAATCCAAATAGGGTTTTAAGCGAGATAAAGAAAACGGGATTTTTAGAAAATTTAAATTCTGAAATAAGCGCTCAGAATTTAGAGATTATAGAAACACAAAATCAGGGTGGATTTCCGATAAAGAAGCCTGTAGTTATATTTTATGTTTTGGCTTGGAACTTTCTTTTTTTATATAATATTATTCCTTTTTTCCTGAAAGGCAAACAAGAAGGTTTTCCATTTGGAATTGGAATGAAATCAGCTCTGGGTTTGGTTTTTATAAGTTGTATTTTAACCTTGGTTTCAGTAAAATTTAAAAAAATAATATTGAAAGAAGGTAGAGAATTTAGGGATATTAAGAAATTTATATATTTACTAATTGCTATAAGTGGGATGATGTTCTTGCAGTTTACAATTATGAATTCTACATTAGGAAATTGATTTTAATGATATTCATATGACTTTACAAGCTTTGTATGCTATTTACGACAACTGTAATTCATTGCATACAATGCCTACAATGAAGCGATTACAACTCCAACAGACGCTTTTATTAAATTTACTTAATCTAATATTTTAAACATGAATGAATATCCAATTGAAATAGAACAATTTCATCAAACACTTACTAGTTTGAAAGGAATAGAAAATGTTTCCAGCGGAATTGATAGTTTAGAAGAAGTAAAAGAGGAAATTTTATCAGGAGTGGAATTTTCACATCTTCCAATAGCTGCACTTTTAAGAACAAATGGAGGTTTTGAAAATGAGATGTTACTCCAGTTCGAATTCAATATCGATAAAACTCAGGAAAGTTTGATTTCACTAGAATTTCTTTCCTGGTTTATAAGAGATCAGTCAAGAGGAGGAATCAAATTACAATTACGGCCTTTTGCTTTACCTCCACAAGTAGGCGAGAACAAACAGTTAGGACAAACTTTAAAATTTCAAATTGATTATTTTATTGCTGATGCACCAGAAACACTTGAGCCTATTTTGGATTTAATTTCAAAACTAAATAAGTCTCTTTCCTTATTTATTAAACTTTACGGTATTCCTTTAAAGTAAAATACAGTACTATAGTATTTAATCGTTAAAATCATAAAAGACTTAAATCATTATAACAATATTTATAATAAAAAAAGCAGCTCCTAAAGAAGCTGCTTTATATTTTTGGGAGCAAAAAAGGCTAAAAATTGACGACGAAATGTAGGATTTTCGTTTATGGAATCATTAATTTTTAACCGCTTTTACTTTTTTGTTTGAAACGCTAATTTCATGTTTTATAACTTTGTTGTTTTCTAGTACTTCTAAATAATAAGTTCCGGATAAATATCCTTCTAAACTTAAAGTTTTTGAAATTTCTAATTCATTTACAGCAGATTCTCCTGTGTACAATAAATTATGGTTTTCATCATAAATTGAAAAATTTGATTTTGTAACAGTGTCTAAGGTAAAGCTAACCGTTTTTCCGTTACCGGTTTTTATATACAAGATATAATCACCTTTTCCATCAATTGCATAAGTACTAAGTGTTGATAAAAATACAGCTACAACGAAGCTGAGTCTAAAAATTTGTTTCATCTTTGTTTTGGATTTTAATTAATTTTAATTTTCTTTTTTCATTCGTGGTAATGACAAAACTACAAATACTTCTCTTATATCAAAATTTTTCTGATAGTAATTATTAACAGTAACTTGTTGAATTAAAGGCTTTTCTGTGTTTTTGTTACTGTAGTTACGGATTTATTGGCCATTTGGTTTTGTTTTTTTTAAAAATATTTAAAATTTTAACAATCAGACCATTTATTCTTTATAAGTATTTTCTGTTAAAATGTATTTTGTACACTTATTTTTTATTCAAAATTAAAATCTATAGAACAAAAAAAACAGCTCAAGAACCACCAAGAGCTGTTTCAAACAATTAAGTTTTAAACTTTACTAACTATCTAACCTCATTTTTATACTGTATGCGAGTATAAACTTTTTTAGCGTACTGCTACGCTGCTATCTTTTGCAGAAAATCCTGCTTTATATACTGATGACATTACTTTTGTTGATAATGTTGAAGTGTTATCAATTATTATAATTTCGTGTTTTATTGTTTTTACATTATCTTCTATTTCTAAAATATAACTGCCTTCTGGAAATTCTTCAAAATTGAAAGTTCTTAAAATTCCATCTTTTCCTGTAGCATATTCAGAATAAATCAAAACGCCTTGTTTGTCGTATATAGATAAAGTTGCTTTTTTTACATTATTTAAAGCAAAAGTTACCGATCTTCCATTTCCTTTAATTACATGAAGAGCAAAATCTCCATTCCCGTCGATTGCATAAGTACTCATTCCTGTGAAAAGCACTGCACATACTAAACTTAATTTTAACATCTTTTTCATAACTATAGTTTTTAAATTAATTTCTCTAATTCTATAGTGCTAAATTACACTGATCATGCCTTAAAATGCACAACCCTGTTTTCTAATATATGTGCTATATTCTCATTTACGAAACCGTTATATGTTAAAATTTGAATTATATTTAGTGATTTATAAAATTTGATTAAAAATCTGCAACTAAATTAAAAATTCACATAACAATAAATTGATGTTTAGTTAATCTAATTTTCTCGAATTTCTAATTTTATGAGGTTATTAAAAACAAAAAAAACAGCTCAAGAACCACCAAGAGCTGTTTTCAAAACAATTAAGTTTTAAACTTTACTAACTATCTAACCTCATTTTTATACTGTATGCGAGTATAAACTTTTTTAGCGTACTGCTACGCTGCTTTCTTTTGCAGAAAATCCTGCTTTATATACAGATGACATTGCTTTTGTTGATAATGTTGAAGTGTTATCAATTATTACAATTTCATGTTTTATTGTTTTTACGTTATCTTCTATTTCTAAAATATAAGTACCTTCTGGAAATTCTTCAAAATTGAATGTTCTTAAAATTCCATCTTTTCCTGTAGCATATTCAGAATAAATCAATACACCTTGTTTGTCATATATAGATAGGTTTGCTTTTTTTACATTATTTAATGCAAAACTCACAGTTCTTCCATTTCCTTTAATTACATGAAGTGCAAAATCTCCATTTCCGTCAATTGCATAAGTACTCATTCCTGTGAAAAGCACCGCACATACCAAACTTAATTTTAACATCTTTTTCATGACTATATTTTTTTAATTAATTTCTCTAAGTTCTATACTGCTAAATTACACTGATCATGCCTTAAAATACACAACTCTGTTTTCTAATATATGTGGTATATTCTCATTTACGAAACCGTTATAGGTTAAAATTTGAATTATATTAGGTGATTTAGTTAATTTGATTATTATTTTTTAATAAAATGATGATAATTACGAATGTGATAATTGAAATGGAAAATTTATTAATTTGTTATAATTATATGTTTTAAAAAAAATGTATATAACAAAATATTAGAAATTGAACATAAAAAAACAGCTCAATAACCACAATGAGCTGTTTTGAAAACTTCTAAAAAGTTTATATTGTAATGCTATTTTAACCTCATTTTTTATACTTTATAATTAAAGTATATTTTTTAGCGTACCGCTACATTTGAATTATCAGAAAGATTTGTTTTGTAAACTGATGAAATTGCTTTTCGAGATAACATACTTTCGCTATCAGTAATTATAATTTCATGTCTTACTTTTTTCAAGTTATCTTCAGCTTCTAAAAAGTAAGTTCCTGCTGGAAATTCTTTTAGATTAAAAGTTCTCAAAATTCCATCTTTACCTGAAGCTTTTTCAGAATAAATTAGATTACCTTCTTCGTCATAAATGGATAAGCTGGCTTTAGTTACTTTGTTTAATGCAAAAGTAATTACTCTTCCTTTTCCTTTTAATACATGAAGATTAAAGTCTTCATTACCATCAATTGCATATGTACTCATTCCGGAAAAAAGTACTGCACATACTAAGCTTAATCTTAAAGTCTTTTTCATGTCTTTAGTTTTTAAATTAATAGTTCTAATTCTCTGATGCTAAATTACTTCGGTTATAGACAATTTTACGCAACTGCATTGGCTGATATGTATGCTGTATTCTCATTTACGAAAGCGTTGTAGGTTAAAATTTGAATTATTTTAGGCATTTTTGTTAAATTTGCTATTATATTTTAAACTTTTGAAATGAAAACAATTGCCCCAGCTCTTGAAGTAGTATCAAACTCTTATGGAAGTTCCTTTACCTACACTAAACATGCTCAAAAAACAAACAGTAAATCACATTTATTACATTATCATCCTGAGATTGAAATTGTATTTGTAAATGGCGGTGCAGGAAAAAGACAGATAGGAAGCCACATCTCTTATTATACAAATGGTTCTTTGGTTTTGATTGGTTCCAACCTTCCACATTGTGGATTTACAAACGAAAAAACAGGTAATAAAGATGAGATTGTAATTCATTTCAAACCTGAATTTTTAGGCTCTGATTTTTTTAATGCTCCCGAAATGAAAAAAATCCAAAAACTCCTTAATCAGGCGAAAGCAGGAATAGCATTTGGAGGAGCAACAAAAAAGCGCATTGGAACAAAAATGGATTTGATGGAAAATAAATCTCCGCTGGAACGTTTAGTAACACTTTTAAGCATTTTGGATGAACTGGAATCTACAGAAGAATATACAGTTTTAAATGCTGACGGATTCTCTCTTGAAATGCAGGTACAGGATAACGATCGAATCAATGTAGTGTTTAACTATGTAAAAGATCATTTTCAGGAACCTATTTCTATTGATGAAATTTCCAGTCTTGTTAGTATGACAACCCCTTCTTTTTGTCGTTACTTTAAAAAAATATCCAATAAAACCTTTACTGAATTTGTAAACGAATATCGTTTGGTGCATGCTTCTAAACTTTTAGCTGAAAAACCAATAAGCATTAATGATGTTTGTTACGAAAGTGGGTTTAATAATTTTAGTCATTTCAGTAAATCTTTTAAACAATATACCGGCAAAAGTGCTTCAGAATACAGACAGGAACATAGGTCTGTCATTATGTAGTTAATTTTTATATGCCCATTTTTATAACCCGACAGATTTTTTAAATCTCGTCGGGTTTATTATTTATTTTGAAAAAAGTATATTTACATTCCTAATCGAATAAAAATCAATCATGAAAAGTTTTAAAATTTTAGCATTCCTGTCTGTTTTATGTTTTTCATCTATTTCGTATGCCGCCAAAGTTGATTCATTAGAAGTGGCCAGCACAGCAATGAACAAAACATATAAGGCAGCAGTTGTATTGCCTAATTCGTATACAAAGAGCAAAAATACATTTCCGGTCCTTTATTTATTACATGGTGCTTATGGACATTTTGGAGATTGGTTAAAAAACACTCCAAATAAAGAATTGGTTAAAAATTTAGCCGATCAATACAATATAATAATAGTAATGCCCGAAGGAGAAACGTTTAGTTTTTATCTGGACAGCCCTGTAAACAAGGGAAGTCAGTTTGAGACTTACATAACTCAGGAAGTGATTCAGAAAATAGATAAAACATACAGAACCATTGCCACTAAAAATGGCCGGGTTATTACAGGACTTTCCATGGGAGGTCATGGCGCTTTATATTTGTCGGCCAAACATCCTGAATTATTTTGCGCTGCCGGGAGTATGAGCGGAGCTGTTGATATGGGCACTATGCTAAATCGGGATTCATCTGGTCAGGTTATAAAGCTTATTGAGCCTGTTTTTGGCGATAAAAGCAATGACATAAAAATGTATGAGCAGCATGCCGTTTTAAATATGGCAGATAAAATAAAAGATAATAAACTTCCGCTCATTATTGACTGCGGTGTTGATGATTTTTTAATAGAAGCCAATAGAGAATTACACAGAAGGCTGGTATATAATAAGGTAGAACATGATTATACAGAAAGACCTGGTGCCCATACATGGGAATATTGGGAAAACTCATTGCCTTATCATGTATTATTTTTCAGCAAAATTTTGAATAAAAATAAAGACGTCGACAAAAAATAATTTACTGGATTATTTTGGAATTTTATTCAGTTTCAAATAACCATTATGAAATTCATCCTGTTTCACAAAAATTTCATTATAAGCAGTTATTTTTATGGAATACATATCCTGATCAGCAGGAGATAGAATGTCTGAAACATTATGGAGGTCATCCACATCGATTCCGTATTTTTCATCTATATGTGAAACGGCTCCTTTAAAACCAAAGTGTTTATAGAATGCTGATTTTTTAGATTTTTTAATTGCATCTGCAATCGTGTCTGCAACGGTTAGCATTTTATAATGATATTCTTCGAATTCATTTTGCTTATAACCGCCAAGATTAAGGAAAAACAATTTTGGTGAATTTACATCTGGTTCTAAAACATCATTTTTTGGGACAACAGATATTAAAAAATTATCTACGGCTGTGACTTCCCGCCATACATCAATATGAATATCGGTATTGGCATCTGGCCAGAATTCTTTTATTTTCGGCACTAGTTGCGATAAAGAATTCCCGATTCCGAAAAAAATATCATGCTGTTCAATAAGTCTTCCTTTTACAGTACAGCCAAGCATTACAAGGTAAAGTTTTATTTGTTCTTCCATACTTTGTAAAGATAATTTAAAAAATATACATGAAATTCTGCTGAAAAACTTTTTTTGGTTTAATTTTTGAAATACCTTTATGTATAAACCTTAAATAAATAAAAAAGATGAAAAAGATATTGACCCTTTTCGCAGTTGTTGGATTATTTGCATTCTCTGGTTGTTCAGATGATGATAATCAAGATTTTGATACAATCTCTCATGTTTTCGAGATCAATAAAGCTAATTTTAGTTCTACCGCTAATTCTGAATTATATGTAGATTTTGATACCAGAATATATACAGGAGATGTTATTTTAGTTTATCGATATGACGGAGCTGATCCCGATACAGGACGAGATATATGGACACCACTACCAGAATCTCATTATTACAGCAATGGTTCTCTACATTTTGCCCTCAAATATGATTTTACCCAAGATAATGTTAGAATCTTTACTGAAGGATTTCAATTAAATGTTAATCCTATTCCATCAGATTTTGTAGTTGATCAAATATTTCGAATTGTAATTGTTCCTGGAGATGATGGAGTAAATACAAATAAATCCGTTAATAAACCTAGCTATTCTGATTATTACGAAGTAATAAAAAAATATAGTATTGATGATAGTAATGTGAAAAGACTAAACTAAATTCTTTAAAAAAAAAGGAAATCGTAAGATTTCCTTTTTTTTTAAAGAATTTATTGTTTTATAAATGTTGTTTGATAAGAGTAACCTCTAGTTGCCCTTTCTGCCTTTATTATTATATTAAGAAAATAAATTCCTAATGGTAAATTTGAAACATCTAATTGGGTTAAGTTTGAATTTATAATTGAATAACTATTTGGTATAAACGTATTACCTGTTTGATCTATAATAGTTATATTTGATATTGTTACAGTTGTTCTAGTATCTTCAATATTTAAAATTGATGTTGTTGGATTAGGATATATTTTTATAGATTTATTTGTGGTGTTTAATCGCGATTCAAAAATAATTTTAATAATATTACTTGAACAATATTTTTTTTGAACATTATAATCATAATAAAGCCTTCTATAAAACTGAGACTTATCTTGATCTTGAGTAGAAGTATCTCTCCTTCCAGTTGAAAGATTTTGTGTAGGTAAATAATCTTTTGAATTTGCTCCAAATATATCCTCCCAATTTATACCATCATTTGAGATTTGCCATTGAACCATATCTTGATAATCTCCAATAATTGGACTTGCTAATTTATCACTAGCTACAGTTTGATCACAACAAATGATGTTTTTTGTACTGTTACTACCAAGAGGTATTATATTGACAACATTGCTTGCTGCTGACTTTCTATATTTTGTTTGTGGAGCAGATTTTTCTTCAAGAACTAATCTTCTATACTCCATTGCTTGGATAGTTTTAGGGGGAGTGTAATTCGCTTCTGTAGAGCCAATTATATCTGTCCAGCCATATTGAGCAAAATAATAAGAATTGAACCAAGACCATTTAAGAGGGAATTTAATTCTAGATTGCCATTGATAATTGGTTAAATCAGTGGTCACACTTTGGTTTCTTCTTCCTCCTGTTCCTGGTATAACAACGGTTTTAGTTGCTTGATTACCAATTATAGTTTTAGGAGTTTCATCATTTGTTAGGGATTGATTACTTTCAATTGTATTGTTGACTATAGCTGAAGTTCCGTAAAAATTTGTAGGGAAAGCTTTTATCTCACTACTATATACAGGGCTGCTTCCGTTATTAAAAGTTGTTTTTTGTCTTAGTGTAGTATATTTATATATTTGGTAATTTCCTTGGCTTCCATATTGAATGTCATTTTCATCTACCCATACTTGTGACTCGATATTTTCAGCATTAATAGAATTAGTATGAAATTCAGGTAATAATGGGATGCCACCATATGGTATATGTTGAAGAAAACCGTCGGAAGGATCCGGGGTTGTTGGAGTTGTAGGAGTAGTTGTATTGTTTTTTATAACACTTATATTGCTACTCTTATATATTAATCCAGTAAAAGTTTTATATTCGGCATAAATATATCCTCCAGTACTATTAAACTGTGCTGAATCTAAAGAAATGACAAACCCTCTTGATCCAACTTTTCCTCCTCCAAAAAATAAACTTCCTCCATTACCACCTGTGGGTATTATAGCATTTGACCCGGTGGTTTTAACATAATATAAATTTATTGTTCCATTATCACCGGCATTAGCTAATAATTCTACCATCACTGATAATGAAATACTAGAAGTAGTTACGTCTCCTAAATTGATAGAGCCAGAACTATAACCTACTCCATTTACAAGTGTTGGAGTAAGTGTAACTTTTTGCCCAAACATAGAGATGTTTAATAGGAGCAAGAAAACCAAATAAACGTAATTTTTTCTCATGATAAAATTTAATGATTTATAATGAGGCAAAAATAATATAAATAAAGTATTATCTTATATTTATAAAATAAATTACGGCTTTTTTTTACAAATTATTCTTCATCAGTATCAGTAAGCTGTTTCTCATCACCAAATTTTAATGAAACCAAAATTCCAACTAAAAGGGAAAGGGCAATGAAACCTAAAGAAGCCCATTCCGGAAGATGAATATAATCGTGCAAAAGCATTTTTAAACCAACAAAGGCTAAAATAGCAACTAAACTATATTCTAAATAACTGAATTTCGCCAGCATATTCGCAAGGAAAAAATACATAGAACGTAATCCCAGAATAGCAAAAATATTAGAACTGAAAACTAAAAACGGATCTGATGTAATAGCTAAAATGGCCGGGACGCTATCTACGGCAAACAAAACGTCCATAACTTCAATTACAATTAAGGCAACAAATAAAGGTGTTGCCGCTTTTTTTCCTTTTTCAGTTAAAATGAAAAATTTCTCATGATCCATTTCTGAAGTTATGGGTATAATTTTTCCTAATGTTTTATAAACGAAAGAATCCTTTGGTTGAAAATCTTCATCTTCTCCGCTAAACAACATTTTTATCGCTGTAAAAAGAAGGAAAGCACCAAACAAATAAGTTGTCCAGGTAAATTTGTTAATTAACATTACTCCAAAGAAAATCATTAATCCACGGAAAATTACTGCTCCCAAGATTCCCCAAAATAAAACGCGGTGCTGATATTTTTGAGGTATTTTAAAAGAAGCAAAAATAATTGCAATTACAAAAATATTATCAACACTTAAAGAAAGTTCTATCAAATAACCAGTAATAAACTTCATTGAAGCTACAGCAGGTTTGAGATTATCCGGGTTTGCAATATAATCTGTTGTGTAAAGCCAGTAAATAACTCCCGAAAAAAGGAATGATAAAGTTACCCAAATCAGTGTCCATTTACTTGCTTCTTTGGTGCTGATAATATGTGGGTTTTTGTTAAACACACCCAAATCCAAGGCAAGTATAAAAACTACGGCTAATAAAAACAAAATCCAGACTATCATGGTATATATTTTTTTAATGATTTACAAAGATAGGTTTTGAAGTCAGACTTTAAAATTAAATATTGAAAAGTTACCTTCAAATTTAGAAGTTTTTTGAATTTAATTAAGGAGAAATTAAGTAATGCTTTCTTGTCTTAAAATTGATAACAAAAAAAAGTGCCATCGATTACGATGGCACTTGTATATATTTAAACTAATGAATTATAAAGCTGATTTTACAGTTGTGATAATTCTAGCAGCAATTTTGTATGGATCACCATTTGATGCTGGTCTTCTGTCTTCCAACCAACCTTTCCATCCTTTTTGAACAGTGATTAATGGGATTCTGATTGAAGCACCTCTATCTGAAATTCCATAAGAGAAATCGTGGATAGATGCAGTTTCATGTTTACCAGTTAAGCGTAAGTCGTTGTAAGCACCGTAAACTGCAATGTGTTCTGCAACAACAGGACGGAAAGCCTCACAAATTCTTTCGTAAGTAGCCTGGTCTCCACATGTTCTTAGAACATTATTAGAGAAGTTAGCGTGCATACCAGAACCATTCCAGTCAGTATCTCCAAGTGGTTTTGGGTGGTACTCTATATAGTAACCATATTTTTCAGTCAAACGATCTAATAAATATCTTGCGATCCAGATTTCGTCACCAGCTTTTTTAGCGCCTTTAGCAAATAATTGGAATTCCCATTGTCCGCAAGCAACCTCTTGGTTGATACCTTCAAAGTTAAGTCCGGCAGCGATACATAAATCAGCATGTTCTTCTACTAATTTTCTTCCGTGAGTGTTTTTTCCACCAACAGAACAGTAGTACATACCTTGTGGAGCAGGATATCCTCCAACAGGGAAACCTAATGGCAATAAAGTTTTAGTATCCATGATGAAATATTCTTGTTCGAAACCAAACCAAAAATCATCATTATCATCATCAATTGTAGCTCTACCGTTAGAAGGGTGTGGTGTTCCGTCAGCATACATAACCTCTGCCATTACAAGGTATCCATTGATACGGGTTGGATCAGGGTAAATTGCTACAGGAACCAGAAGACAGTCTGAAGATCCTCCTTCGGCTTGTTTAGTTGACGAACCATCAAATGACCAGTTATCAAGTTCTGCTATCGTTCCTTTGAAATTCTCGTGCTCTTCAACTTTAGTTTTACTTCTAAGATTTTGAGTTGGTTCATATCCATCTAACCAAATGTACTCTAACTTAATTTTAGCCATAATAATATAAATTAATTTTTTTGTTTTTTTCGTTGGGTCAAATATAGATTTATTTTTTAAGTCGTAAAAATTAGGGGGGCATTTTGTTTATGGAACGTTTATTTTTTACAGAAGCGCAATTTTGACAGGGGTATATTTGTAAAAAGGCAATTTTTAACACGTTTAAAAAATAAATTCGTAATTATTTTATATGTTTTATTATTTTAGTTGTTATCTAATTATTAAGAATTGTTTATTTCTTGGATAATACTGTAGGAATTTGTTATATTTCTTTTAAAGTAATCCATTATTCTTTGAAATATGTCTGATATGTTGAAAAATTATTGTTCTAATATTATAATTAAGATGCTTTAAACAACTTTTATTATTGTTTATATTTGTTTCCAGCAAAATTGAAAATAAGTATAATTATAAAAAATACAGACATGTCAACATTACGTTTTCAGGCTTTGAAAGAAGCTTCAGCAAGAAAGCCAATACACTTTGAAGAAATAGATAGAAAATCAACCATTTTTGGTGCCAATGTGTTTAATGAAAAAGCAATGAAGCAATTTCTGACGTCAGATGCTTTAAAAGGAGTGAGGGATGCTATTCAACACGGAACCAAAATAGACCGAAAACTAGCCGATTATATAGCAATGGGAATGAAAGAGTGGGCTTTAGCAAAAGGAGTTACACATTATACCCACTGGTTTCAGCCTCTTACCGGAACAACTGCAGAAAAACATGATGCCTTTTTTGATATATCTTATGATGGGAGTGATCCGGTTGAAAAATTTGGAGGTGCACAGTTGGTGCAGCAGGAACCTGATGCTTCAAGTTTCCCAAATGGGGGCATCCGAAATACTTTCGAAGCCAGAGGATATACGGCTTGGGATCCAACTTCGCCAGCTTTTATTTATGGAACGACGTTATGTATACCAACTGTATTTATTGCTTACACAGGTGAAGCTTTAGATAATAAAATTCCGTTATTAAGAGCGCTTTCTGCTATGGATGAAGCGGCGACCGAGGTTTGTAGATATTTTGATAAAAACGTCAAAAAAGTAACTGCCACTTTAGGCTGGGAACAGGAATATTTTTTAATAGATAAAGCGTTGGCCAATTCACGTCCTGATTTGATGATGACCGGGAGAACATTATTAGGACATACATCTGCTAAAGGACAACAGCTTGATGATCATTATTTTGGATCGATACCTACGCGTGCTTTAACTTATATGAGAGATTTAGAACAGGAATGTATGTTATTGGGAATTCCGGTTAAAACGCGGCACAACGAGGTAGCACCCAACCAGTTTGAGCTGGCTCCAATTTTTGAAGAAACCAATCTTGCTGTTGATCACAATTCTTTATTGATGGATGTAATGCAAAAAGTTGCGGAGCGTCATGATTTTAAAGTTTTATTTCATGAAAAACCTTTTAAAGGAGTAAATGGTTCAGGAAAACATAACAACTGGTCATTGGCTACTGATACGGGCGTAAATTTATTGAGTCCAAGTAAAACGCCAATGAGCAATTTACAGTTTTTAACGTTCTTTATCAACACCATTAAAGCGGTTAATGATTACGAAACTTTATTAAGAGCTTCTATCGCAACTGCCAGTAATGATCACAGGTTAGGTGCTAATGAAGCGCCACCGGCTATTATCTCGGTTTTTATTGGAGAACAGTTAACAAAAGTTTTATCGGAACTGGAAAGTGTAACTACCGGAAAATTATCTCCTGAAGAAAAAACAGATTTGAAACTGAATGTAGTAGGTAAAATTCCGGATGTGCTTTTGGATAATACGGATAGAAACAGAACATCTCCCTTTGCTTTTACAGGAAATAAATTTGAATTCAGGGCTGTTGGTTCAAGTGCCAACTGTTCGAATGCTATGACTACATTAAATACGATTGTAGCAAAACAATTAAAGGATTTTAAAATTGAGGTTGATTCCTTAATCGAATCGAAAGACATGAAAAAAGATGATGCCATTTTTAATGTTTTAAGAGAATATATCAAACAATCAAAAAAAATACTTTTTGAAGGAGACGGATACAGTGAAGCTTGGGAAAAAGAAGCCACTAAAAGAGGATTAAGTAATTTTAAAACTACTCCTGAGGCCATAAAGGCAAAAGTTTCTAAACAGGCATTGGACTTATTTAGCGAAATGGGAATTTTGAACCATATTGAAGCCGAAGCACGATATGAAATTGAATTGGAAGAATACACAAAAAAAATCCAAATTGAAGGAAGGGTTTTGGGTGATATTGCCAGAAATCATGTTATTCCAACTGCTATTCGCTATCAAAATACTTTAATTGAAAATGTAAAAGGTTTAAAAGAAATTTTCGGAAAAGAATTTGAAACGATTGCAAAAGAGCAAATTGTGCTAATCAAGGAGATTTCATCTCATATTGAAGGGATTAATTCTAAGGTTTTAGCCATGACTAATGAAAGAAAATCGGCTAATCAATTAACGGATGCCCAAAAAATGGCCGAAACATATTGCAATAAAGTTATACCTTATTTTGAAAACATACGCAATCATTGCGATAAACTTGAATTATTGGTTGATGATGAAACCTGGACTTTAACGAAATACAGGGAGTTATTGCTAACTAAATAATTTTATCAAAACATACTATTTAAAAAGATGGAACTTATATGGTTCCATCTTTTTTGTTTTATAAAATCATTATTTATGATGATTTCGTTGGTTTAGTAAAAATTAAATTTGTGTACTAATTTTTATTTAATGAAAAATATTTTATTCGTTTCGTTTTTTTTGTTTTGGTTTTTCAAATTACGTTCAAAATACCCCTAAAGTAAATTCTAAAAATGAAGAAAATAAAAATGATTTAAAAAAAATTTGATTACACAAGATGATTCTTTTTTTAATCAAACATTAATTTCTTCCAGACCCAATAAAAGATCCTTATATATTAAGGAAAGCTTGCCAAATGTAGAAGATCAGGAAATTGATAATAGATTTAGAAGCATTATTGTTGAATTTGAAGATGCAAAAAGCGGACTGTTCTGTTTGAGGTCAAAATCAGTTAATCACTAAATATCAATTCACTTATAATGATATTTCCAAAAAATAAAACCTGAAAAAGGGTTTATATCTTACTTTTTATTCAATAATAACAGAATTTTAGTAGCTAAGAATTCTACTCTGGAAACTAACAAGGCATTATATAATGAAGCTTACGGACATAATGCCAATCTAATTTCCAAAGTTTTTTTAATGATTAATAATCAGTCTACACCTTATTTTTCAAATGAAGGGAAAAATGATTATTCACTGATTTTAGAATTAGATAAACAGATTGACACCCATGCAATTCTTTACCTGAACGAAAAAGGAAATCCTGTCCAAGGATTTTTAATAGAGCAGCAACAATCTGATAAATACAAATATATACAATACGAAGATTCTAAAATAGTTTTTCTAATAGAAAGATTAACTTTTGAAGATATGAAGAAATTAATTTTATAGGCTCAAAAGCAATAATTATGAATCAAAACTAAATGACATAAATTTATCAAGAGACAAAACCGATTTTCCAAAACAGCCAAATTCTGAAATTACAATTACAGAAAATGTAGATCATTATCGGATAACCAATAGTGGTGAAATTTCATTTAGTAAGTTTTTTATAAATAAAAAGACAGGCTTTAACTCTGGTTTGCTGGAAGGTACATATTCAGTGCCACAGGTTAAGCCTGTTCCGGAATCTACTTATGATCAGGAAGAAAAAAGTAAAACTTCTTGATGGAGATTATCTTTCAAAAAAAAGCAAAAAAAGAAATTATTGAGATGGCTGTTCCTTTATTAAACAAAAAACAGCCTTTATTAATATTAAACTTCGGTAATTACGAAATTACAGTTTTAAGCGACAGCAAAATATATTGGTTGAATTTAAAAGAACGTTTAGCAATTGTATTTATGTAAAATATATTAACAAATTAGTTAAATAATTATCAAGACCAAAAATGAATAATTAATCCCTTTTTCATCTTAAAATTATACTACTTTATGTTTAAATTGTATAATAACGAAAACAAAATTTATGTTAATTTTGTCATATTAAAAACCAAACCTTAATAAAATTAAAATAAAAAAAATGAAAAAATATTTATTTATAACAACTATACTTCTCTTAGCTTATTCCTGTGCAACCAATCCTATAACAGGAAAAAAAGATCTTAATTTTGTTTCTAATAGCGAATTATTTCCATCATCTTTTCAACAGTATGATACCTTTTTAAAAGAAAACAAGGTAATTACAGGTACATCTGATGCAAAAAAAGTAGAAAATGTTGGAATGAGAATTAAAGCTGCTGCTGAGAAATATTTAACCTATTTAGGACAATCCCAGTATCTTAAAGATTACCGTTGGGAATATAAATTGGTAGATAATAAAGAAGTAAATGCATGGTGTTTGCCAGGAGGTAAAATAGTTGTTTATTCAGGAATTTTACCTATTACCCAAAATGATGCCGGCTTAGCGACAGTTATGGGGCACGAAGTTTCACATGCATTAGCTAATCATGGTGCGCAAAGAATGAGTGCAGCCCAATTGCAGCAATTAGGCGCCGTTGGTGTAGCGGTTGCTACAGGAAGCCAAAGTGCTGAAAATCAACAAATGTGGCAACAATATTATGGATTAGGTTCCGAAGTAGGAGTAATGCTGCCTTTTAGCAGAAGTAATGAAAGTGAAGCTGATAAAATTGGGTTGACTCTTATGGCAATTGCAGGATATAATCCTGATGATTCAATCGCATTTTGGACGAGAATGTCAGCTAAATCAGGAGGATCCGGAACACCGGAATTTTTAAGTACGCATCCCTCTGATGCTACAAGAATTAATAACTTGAAATCATTGATTCCAGAAGCAAAAGCTACTGCAGCTAAAGTGGGAATTATTTATAAATAATAAAAAAAAATTATAAAATAAGTTTAAAAGAAGGTTGTAATTAATCTACTTTTAAACTTATTTTATTATATAAAGTTACAGTTTCCATTGCTTCTTTAACATCATGAACCCTAAGTATCTTTGCACCTTTAGTTAAAGCAATAGTGTTAAGAACTGTTGTTCCGTTTAGAGCTTCCTGAGCTGTACCATTTAATGTTTTGTAAATCATAGATTTTCTTGAAAAACCAGCTAAAACCGGTAATTCTAACAAATTAAAAAGTTCCATTTTTTGCAAAATTTCATAATTCTGATTGGTTGTTTTAGCAAATCCAAACCCTGGATCTACAATTAAATCATTGATTCCAAAATTTTTCGCTTTTTTTGCTTTTTCAGAAAAATAGAAAAGCATTTCTTTTACGATGTCATCATATTGAGTTAAACCCTGCATTGTTTTAGGATTTCCACGCATATGCATCATGATGTAAGGCACATTATAGTGTGCAATAACATCAAACATTTTATCATCTAATCCCCCGGCAGAGATATCATTTATAATGGCTGCACCATTTTCAATACTTGTTTTTGCGACTTCAGCCCTAAAAGTATCAATTGATAATAACGTATCCGGAAAATTGTTCAAAATCAATTGAATTACGGGAACAATACGTTCAATTTCTTCTTTTTCCGAAACAAATTCAGCACTTGGTTTACTTGAATAAGCACCAATGTCTATAAATGTTGCACCATCATTAAGCATCTTAGTAACCTGAGAAATGATTTCATCTTGATTTTTATATTTTCCGCCATCAAAAAATGAATTGGGAGTAATATTTAAAATTCCCATAACTTTAGGAATAGACAAATCAATAAGTTGGCCTTTGCAGTTAATCAGCATAGTTTCAGGTTATTTTAGTTTCAAGTTTCAGGTTGTTAAACATTTTCATACAGATTTTAATCTGAAACAGAGAAAACTTGAAACATGAAACAAAACTTTTAAAAATTTTATCCTTATTTTTGAATAAATTTTAGCAAATATACAGCAATAAATGAAGAATACTTCCCTTGAATATGATAATGTAATTACAATTTGCCGCAGTTTATTTATCAATAAAATGAAAGATTATGGCAGTGCCTGGCGAATTTTGAGACTGCCTTCATTAACAGATCAGATATTTATAAAAGCACAAAGAATCAGAAGTTTACAGGAAAATGAAATCCGTAAAGTTGATGAAGATGAAAAAGGAGAATTCATTGCCATTGTCAATTATTCTATTATGGCTTTGATTCAACTTGAATTAGGTGTTGTCGATCAGCCTGATCTGGATGCAAAGAAAGCAACAGAATTGTATGATGCCAAGATTAAATTGACAAAAGAGTTAATGGAAGCCAAAAATCATGATTATGGAGAAGCATGGCGAGACATGCGTGTTAGCTCATTAACTGATTTAATTCTGCAAAAGTTACTTCGTGTAAAACAAATTGAAGACAATAAAGGCAAAACCCTGGTTTCAGAAGGCATAGATGCTAATTATCAGGATATGATTAATTATGCAGTTTTTGCCTTGATTTTAAATCCGCTTGTTCAAAAAAAATAGTTTCACATTAATAAATTCCCAATTTAAAAATGAAAAATATCATTACTCAATTCTCTAGATTATTTGTCGGCGTATTATTTATTATATCCGGATTGATAAAACTAAATGATCCTGTTGGTTTCTCTTATAAATTAACCGAATATTTTAGCGAACCTGTTTTCAATGTACCATTTTTAGAGCCTTTGGCTTTAGGTTTGGCAATCTTTTTAGTGGTTTTGGAAGTTGTTTTAGGTGTCATGTTATTAGTGGGTTATAGAGTAAAAATGACAATCTGGGCATTATTGCTGTTAATTATATTTTTCACTTTCCTTACTTTTTATTCTGCTTATTTTGATGTGGTAAAAGATTGTGGTTGTTTTGGAGATGCTTTACACCTAACGCCTTGGCAATCATTTACAAAAGATGTAGTTTTACTATTCTTTATCCTTATTTTATTTTTTAATCTAAAGTTAATAAAACCATTATTTTCTACCTCAAAAACTAATGTTGCAGTTTATTTGAGTGTAATTTTATGTGCATTTATGGCATTTTGGGTTTTAAATCATAATCCAATAAAAGACTTTCGACCATATAAGGTTGGAACGAACATTGAAAAAGGAATGGAAATTCCGGAAGGCGCTCCAAAATCGGTAGTAGAGATGATTTTTATATATAAGGTAAATGGCATTGAAAAGGAATTTACCGAAAAAGATTTAATGAATATTCCGGAGGGGGCCATATTTGTTGATCGAAAAGATAAGGTAATAAGTGAAGGTTATGTTCCTCCAATTCATGATTTTTCAATGACAAAAGATGATTCCGATTATAAAGAAGAATTATTGAAAGAACCAAAATTATTAATTTTTGTTACTTACGATTTAAAATTGTCTAAAAAAGACGGTATGGAAAAACTGGAGAAATTAAATCAACAGGCCAAAACAAAAAATTATAAAGTTATAGGAATGACAGCTTCTGGAGCTGATGAGATAGCTAAAGCAAAGAAACAATATAACTTAAATTTCGACTTTTATTTTTGTGATGCTACAACTCTAAAAACGATTGAAAGAGCTAATCCGAGTATTGTTGTTTTACAAAAAGGAATTGTAATTCAAAAATTACATTACAATGATATTGAAGATATAAAATTATAGAATAGATAAGAGTTTTAATTGATACTACTCATTGACTAATTAATAGGATTTAATTAATTTTTTTGAATTTATAATTTTATCTTCGCAGCCACGTTTTATATGTAATAGCTTCAAATAAACATGTTAAAAAAACTTGTTTTTATTTTTTTGTTTTTTGTTTGTTCGGTTTCTTTCGGACAAATAGGAGGACGTTACACGTATCAATTTTTAAATCTTACAACTTCTCCACGGCAGGCAGCTTTAGGAGGAAAAGCAATTACCATTTATGACGAAGATGTAAATCAGGTAATGTTTAATCCTGCTACACTGAATCCAGACATGGATAATCACCTGGCCATGAATTATGGTAATTATTATGGAGAAGCCACTTACGGAACAGCATCATACGCTTATACTTACGACAGACATTTGCAAACTTTTTATGCCGGAATAAGTTATATTAATTATGGCACTTTTGAAGGTTATGATGAAAATGGGCAGGCAACATCTGATTTTAGTGGGAGCGAAGCTGCTCTTGCTTTTGGATATTCTTACAATATACCCAATACGGATATACACGTTGGAGCAAATGCCAAATTAATCACATCAGCTTTAGAAAATTACAACTCTTTTGGAGGAGCACTTGATTTAGGGTTTCTTTTTATTGATGAAAGAAACGATGTTAACTGGGCTCTTGTTATTAGAAATATAGGCACTCAATTTACTACTTATTCAGACACTAATGAGAAATTACCTCTTGAGATTATTGCAGGGGTTTCGCAGGAATTAGATCATGTACCCATTAGATGGCATCTTTCACTTGAAAATTTGCAACAATGGAATATTGCTTTTTCCAATACTTCAAGAGGTGGAACTAATATTTATGGCAGTGTAAACGAAGAAAAAGTTTCATTTGTCAACAATGCGTTGCGACATGTAATTTTTGGAGTTGAACTTTTTCCTGAAAAAGCGTTTAATATTAGGTTGGGATATAATTTTAGAAGGGCAGAAGAGTTAAGAATCGAGGAACAGCGCAATTTTTCAGGAATTTCATTAGGGATTGGATTAAAAATGAATCGTTTAAAATTTAATTATTCCTATTCAAGATATACTTTAGCAGGAAATACAAGTCTGTTTGGCCTTATTTTGAATCTACAATAATTATGCAATCATTTTTATAATTAAATTTAAAACTTAAATAAAATTCACTTGAAAAATATAACCATTGCAATTGACGGATTTTCATCAACGGGAAAAAGTACCCTGGCAAAACAATTGGCAAAAGAATTATCTTATGTATATGTTGATACGGGTGCCATGTACCGGGCTGTTTCATTATTTGCAATGCAGAATCAATATATTGGGCCTAATTTTTTTGATAAAAAAGCGTTGATCGATGCTTTGCCTAAAATTCAGTTAGAGTTTAAATTCAATAATAATTTAGGCTTTGCCGAAATGTATCTGAATGGAGAAAATGTTGAAAGAGAAATCAGAACAATAGAAGTATCCAATTTTGTTAGTAGAGTAGCCGAAGTTTCAGAAGTTCGTACGAAATTAGTGGAACAACAACAAGAAATGGGAACCAATAAAGCTATAGTAATGGATGGAAGGGATATTGGTACAGTCGTATTTCCTGCTGCCGAATTAAAAATATTCATGACTGCCAGTGCTGAAACCCGTGCTCAAAGACGTTTTGATGAATTGAAACAAAAAGGTGATAATGTATCCTATGAAGAGGTTTTAAAAAATGTTGTTGAAAGAGATTATATCGATACACACAGACAAGATTCTCCTTTAATAATAGCTGACGACGCCATAGAAATAGACAATTCTTATTTGAATAGGGAAGAACAATTTACAGCTGTTTTGGAATTGGTAAATGAAGTTGTTAAAACAGTATAATTTTTTGCAGATCTCATTTTTAATGGTAGTTTTACCACTTCATTTATATAAAGAAATTTCATCTTATGGGAATTAAAAACAGATTAATTGTAATGAGTTTTCTTCAGTTTTTTGTCTGGGGAGCCTGGCTTATTACTATTGGGAATTATTGGTTTGTAACTAACAATTGGGAAGGAACTCAGTTTGGTCTTGTCTTTAGTACTATGGGAATTGCTTCTTTATTTATGCCAACTATAACTGGGATAATTGCTGACAGATGGATAAATGCTGAAAAATTATATGGTGTTTTACATATTTTGTATGCAGTAGTTTTATTTTTTATTGCCCAGGTTACCACACCTGATACTTTTATTTATGTTATGTTTTTGGCAATGTGTTTTTATATGCCAACAATTGCCTTAAGTAATTCAATTTCATACACTTCCCTGAAGTTAAATAATAAAAATGTAGTAAAAGATTTTCCGCCAATTCGTGTTTGGGGAACTATAGGTTTTATTGTTGCCATGTGGATAACCAATTTAAGTGGAAGCAAAGCAACTGAATTTCAATTTTATATAGCCGGAATTGGTGCTTTGGTTTTAGGAATTTATTCTTTTACATTACCTAAATGCGAACCGCAGCGTTTGACAAAAGAAAATGCTTCCTGGGTGGAAACTTTAGGACTTGAAGCTTTTAAATTGTTTGGAAATTATAAAATGGCACTGTTTTTTGTTTTTTCTCTTTTTTTAGGAGGAGCTTTGCAATTAACAAATGCATATGGTGATGTTTTTCTTGAAGAATTTAAATATTTTCCAAAATACGCGGATTCTTTCGTAATTAAATATTCAACTATCATTATGTCAATTTCTCAGGTTTCTGAAACTTTGTTTATATTGGCAATTCCATTTTTTTTAAGACGCTTCGGAATCAAACAAGTAATGTTAATAAGCATGTTAGCGTGGGTATTACGTTTTGGATTGTTTGCGTTTGGAGATCCGGTAACGGGTTTATGGATGATTATCCTATCATGTATTGTTTATGGAATGGCATTTGACTTTTTTAATATTTCAGGCTCCTTATTTGTAGAAAGCAATACCGATTCAAAAATCCGTTCCTCAGCACAAGGTTTATTTATGATGATGACAAATGGAGTAGGAGCTGTCTTAGGAAGCTTAACATCAGGTTGGGCAATTGATAAATATTTTACTAAATCTTTTACAACATCTTCACAATTAGCTGATTTTTTACAAACGGATGTTACAAATTCAAAAATGCTGCAATTTGTAAAATCTCAGGGGAATACAATTTCGGCTGATGGTTATTTTAGCAAGGAAATTTTAATGAAAGACTGGCATAATATTTGGCTATCATTTGCAGCTTATGCCCTTATTATTGCAATAGCATTTGCCGTCTTATTCAAACACAAACACAATCCTAAAGAATTAGAAAATCTAGGACACTAATTATTCTAACAAAACAGCCTATATGTCTTAAATAAATAGGCTGTTTTTGTTAAGTTATATAATAAAAAAATTATTTTGAACGTTGATATTTTTCAAGTGACAACAATGCTTGTTCATTAATTTTATTTTGAAAAAAACCTGTCCATCCAAGCAAGTATCCTGTAATCCCAAAAGCTTGCTTTGACCATTTCCAAATATCAAAACTATCGGTATGTTTGATAATTAGTCCATCTTGAAATACAAATTGAGCAGAAATTTTATTGATCACTTTTCTATTGGTTTTACTGTAATTATAAGTCGCTTTCCATTGAGCTGATCCTGTAAAATCATCCGCTTTTATATCTGAAAATTCAATTTTAATGTTTCCTTTGCTTTTTTGAATCAGCATTTGCCACATTATGGAAACTTCTTCTTCTTTTAAAGGTCCAAAAGCAGGATCCACAAAATAAATTTTTTGATGATAACATTCACTCATTGTTTTTGCATCAGCGACTGCAAATGCAGAATAAAATTTGGCAATTAGATTTTCGTTTGAATTCATTTTGGAAAATTAGATTATAAAAATAATACTAATTTTTGTTATATAAACTCTTATAGAACACTAATTTCTGCTGCAGTATCAAAAGTTTTTTTAGACTTATCAAAAGTAGTAGAAAAATAATTTTTTCTATTTACCGCTGTGAAATATCCGGTCTGATTTCCAAATGCATTTGAGTTACCTGTTATAATAAATCTAATGGCGTGTATGTCGGTTTTTTTTAATTTTGTAAATTCTTTTGGAGTAAAATAATAGAATGAAGTTGTTTTATTATCAATTGTTTCTTTACTGTTTTTATCAACGCAGGCAATTACGTCTCCATTCACTAAATCAACATATACTCCACCAGAAATCTTTACTTTATCATTTGGTATTGAAACAGTTATTTTTAAAATCCCCCCATTTTCTGTTTTTGCAATTTGTATATCAGCTTCTCCTGTAAAGGCATATTTTTCACAAATGAAAACATATTCTTCTGTCGCCGGATAAGGTTTTGAACCTTTTATACTCATGGTCTTCTGAGCATTCGCAAAACTTGAAATCAGAATAAAGTAAAACAGGAATATTTTTAAATTCATGGTTATTAATTTACTCATTTATTTTAGAATCAAATTTATCATCCCAATCCATGGATTTAATTGCGGAAATTAAATTTTCTTCATTTATAAAAACACGAAGCTCCTTATTGGCTACTTTTTTTGTATATAAAGCATGATAGCGATAAATAGTTTCTTGTTTAGTTTTATAAACGCCATCTAATTTCAAATCAACAAAGCTTCCGTAATATTGTCTAAATCTCTGACAGGTTTTTGTTAAACGCTCTTCAGTAGTATTATCCATTACTGATTTTGTAACTTCAGTTTCGTTGAAAGGCTTAAACTTAGAAGTGTTGCATGTTTCCAAAACACGTTTTGCTAAATCGTACGCCTTTTTTTGTTGATTTGAATTTACTTCAGCTGTAGAAACTCTTTTAATTTTTAAATCTTCAGTGTCACGGCTTACATTCTTGGACTTACAGCCAATTAACAAAAACAACAAACATATAATCAATACTGACTTCTTCATAACAATTTATATTATTTTTAATAACAAATTAGGGTCGGGACAATTTTCGATGTAAAAATTTAAATCATTTTTACTGCAGACTCCTGGATAATCTCCCCAATAATTTTCTATATTTTTAATAATCTGAAAATGCAAATGAGGGGCATAATCTCCATTTACTTCAGAATTTCCAATGGTGGCAATTTTTTCTCCTTTTTTATAAAAAGTACCAACATTAAGATTCTTTATACTTTCTAACGATAAATGTCCGTATAAAGTATAAAATTTTTCATTTTCTATTTCATGTTCTAAAATAATTGTGGGACCATAATCTCCAGTTCCTTCATTATTTTTAAAACTGTGCAATTTTCCATCAAGAGCAGCCAAAACAGAAGTTCCGGCATTAATCCATAAATCAATACCAATGTGAATATTTCTTTCCGGAATAGTATCATTTTTAAAAATGATGCTTCTTTTATAAATATTACGTGTTTCTATATAACCGCCATAGGCTACTTTACCATCATTTTTATTCAGAAAATCAGAAATAAAAATTTCAAAATCCTGAGCATTTTCAAAATTTCTTTCAAATAATTCCGGATTATTAACTGACAGGTCTAGAGGAATATAATTTGAAAAATCAACATCTGGATTAATGACTTTTGTTGAAGGTAAGGATTTTAAAATAGAATGAAGTGTTTTCATAAATCTTTATTAAGCTACTTTTTCTATAATTATCAGTTCATTATGATTTTCAATACGAGGTAACTTTTTTGTAGAATATAACTCAGGATGTATTTCTGAAATATATTTTCTGTTCCTGATATTGTGCGATTCATCAAGAATCATTGTATTAAAAAGCACAAAACCTTTATCATTTAAAAGGGAACAAATTTTGTTGGCAAAAAAACTTTCAAATAAAAAATTAGGCATATGTATATCTTCAAAAACATCTATAATAATTAAGTCATATTTTTGATTTGTTTTTAAAACAAATTCAAATGCATCATCAATAACAATATCTAATTGTTGGATTAAATTAAGATTAAAATACTTATTGGCAACTTCAATAATATCCGGATCAATTTCTACGCCCGTCATTTTACCTTTATATTCTATTTCATTAACTAATGTTTTAATAACACTTCCACCTGCAACACCTAATATTAAAATATGTTTCATATTAAGTATATTCTGATATCCAATATTCCGTAAGCCATATCTTAATATTCTTTGCAGACTTCCGTACGAATAATTTGTATTTTCAGAATCTAAAACCAATTCTCCATTTGCCCATGTAACTTCAATGACTTTACTACGAACAGATTTTTTTTTAAATATTTTTATTGGGATTAGATAACTAAATATTTTTTGAATCATTTTATGTTCTTTTTACCAAATTTAATATTTAAATTTTTTATTTTGTAGAATATATTAAATTAATGAAGAAACAAGTATACAAATTTCTTTTTTTTAAGCTAATGGGCTGGAAAATAATAGGGATTGAAAATGCAGAAGTAAAAAAATGTGTAATGATGGTAATGCCTCATACCAGCAACCATGACTTTTATTTGGGAATTTTCACAAGAGGCATATCCGGATTAGAAATGAACTGGGTAGGGAAGAAAGAATTATTCAAATTTCCATTTGGATATTATTTTAGAAGTGTAGGAGGTGAGCCTTTGGATCGTTCAGGAGGCTTGAATAAGGTAGATGCTATTGTTTCTATTTTTGAAAAGAAAGAAGTCTTTCGTTTAGCTGTGGCTCCGGAAGGAACAAGAAAAGAAGTTAAGGAAATTAGAAGTGGCTTTTATTACATAGCACTAAAAGCAAATGTGCCTATAATTCCAGTTTCATTTAATTGGGGTAAAAAAGAAGTAAATTTTGGAAAAGGCATTTTACCCACCGGAAATTACGAAGCTGATGTTCAAATTTTAAAGAAACATTATAATGGAGTTACAGGTAAGATTGAAGAAAAAGGTTTTCAATTGTAATTTTTAATGACTGCTGAGAATTGCTTAAATGAAAATTAAAATAAAATTTTCAAAAAAAGAGCTAAATTTTAATTTATGGAATATATACCTTAAATGTTCCATTTTTATAAAAGAGTACGATCCGTTCAATTTCATCTTCAATCTTGCCTGAATTTGTTAATTTATTTTCAACATTATTTGAAAGCGGATTCATTTTTTTTTCATCGGTATCTATTTCTGAAAACAAATCCTGAACATCAAGGTTATCATCTGATGAAAGAGTAACAATCGGTTTATTAATTTCCAAATAATTTTCTTTTTTGGAAGTTACAATTTTTTCCTTTTTTGGAAAGTCTCCGATACCATTTAAGATCCAGTATAAATCCACTTCAGGAAAAACCTCTAAAATTTTCATTACAAAATCTAAACTAGGTTTGTTCCTACCTGAAAGCAGGTGAGACATGCTGGAACGCTGAACCCCAATTTTATCTGCAAAAGAGGATGCATTTAAACCATAATAATCAAGTATAAATTCAAGCCTTTTTATAAAATCATCTATGTTTACCATTGTAAATTCTTATTGAAAATTCATATGTTTACAAATGTAACTAAAAGTAATCTAATAACCAATTTTACAACTGTAAATTATAATAACTGCTGTTTATTATATTTATTCTTACTATAAGTAACACATTTTAAAGCGCTCATAATATGAACTTTAAATTACATAATTAACATAATTAACAATTGTTATAAGAATTATATGCTTGGCCAAATCGACCAAGTTAATAACTGTTTACATTTCTAAATTATTACTCATTTTTTATGTTTACAATTGTAAATGTAAAGATGTTTACTTTTGTAAACTAATTAAATTTCGATGAATTTAGAAGAACTATTTGAACAGTATAAAGAAAAATCAATTAACGGGCGATACCTGAAATTGGATCATATTAAGCCTCTATTAGACAAATTGAATACTGAAAATCAGGTTAAAGTTATTGGCAAATCTGTCTTAGGAAAACCAATCTATAGCTATGAAATTGGCAGTGGCAAAATACGTATTTACTTATGGTCACAAATGCATGGAAATGAAAGTACAACTACAAAAGCATTATTTGATTTTATTAACCTCTTAAATAGCGGTAGTGTTTTTGCAGAAAATCTCCTTAAAACATTTACTTTTTATTCTATTCCAATACTAAATCCTGATGGAGCTGCGTTGTATACTCGTGCAAATGCTAATAATATTGATCTAAATAGAGATTCTCAGGATCTTACACAACCTGAAAGCCAAACATTACGTGCAGTTTTTGAAGACTTTAAACCGCATTATTGTTTTAACTTGCATGATCAGCGAACAATTTTTGGAGTTGGCGATTCCGGCAAGCCTGCAACAGTTTCTTTTCTAGCTCCTTCTTATAATGAAGAGAGAGAAATTAATGAAAACAGATTAAAAGCTATAAACTTAATTGTTGAAATGAATAATGAATTGCAAAAATATATTCCCGGGCAGGTTGGTCGTTTCGATGACTCATTTAATATCAATTGTATAGGAGATACATTTCAATTTTTAGGAGTGCCAACTATTTTATTTGAAGCGGGACATTTTGAAAATGATTATCAGAGGGAGTTCACAAGAAAGTATGTCTTTATTTCTTTTATTACAGCTTTTAAAGCGCTTTCCGAAAACGTTATAGTTGATAATGGAATTATTGATTATTTGAATATTTCACAAAATAACGTGGTTTTTTATGATTTTATGTATAAAAATATCAAAATAAATTATGATGGTATTGAAATTATTACGAATTTTGTCGCACAATACAAAGAAGAATTGATTGAGGATGAGATTCAATTTAATGCCTATATCGCAGAAGTAGGTGAATTGGAAAATTATTTTGGTCATTGCGTATATGATGGTAAAGAAGCTGTCTATTCAGATGATAACAGCAATTTTCCGAAAGTGAATCAAAAAGCAGATTTTTATTTGGATAAAACTATAAAATTTGTTAATGGATTGATAAAAAGCTAATTTTTATGTGAATTTGTTATTTTTTATATATATTTTTATCCTTTGTAACAGCAAATTAGTAATATTAATTAAAGAATTATGAGTAAATTTCGTTTAGATGAAGTAGATCACCAGATTTTAGATATGTTAATAGACAATACGAGAGTTCCGTTTACTGACATAGCCAAAAAATTGTTGATTTCTGCTGGAACTGTACATGTTAGAGTAAAAAAAATGGAGGATGCAGGGATAATAATGGGATCATCATTAGCCTTGGATTACGATAAATTAGGGTATTCATTTATTGCTTATGTTGGGGTGTTTCTTAATAATACATCTCAAACAAAATTTGTATTAGAGCGAATTAACCAAATTCCATTTGTAACAGTAGCATCTGTTACTACAGGGAAGTTCAATATTTTTTGCAAAATCAGAGCAAAAGATACTAAACATGCCAAAGAAGTTATTTTCATGATCGATGATATTGAAGGTGTTTACAGAACTGAAACTATGATTTCATTGGAAGAAAGTATCAACGATAAAAAGCGTTTGATGCATACTATCTTTAAAAATATGTAATATTCTTGAATGCTATATAAAAATATAACCTCAAGTTTTTGCTTGGGGTTTTTTTATGACTAACCAACCAATTATAATAAGACATGTATACGTTACCTAAAATTGAACGTTTTAATCAGGATGTTCTTTCTAAATATCACATTTATAATAGTGTATTTATAACTTTGCCTTTTGATTCCATAGATAATACGGGAGTTTTACTTCCTTTATTTACAGAAACCTGCGAAACAGGATTCAAAAAACAGGAAACTCCAAAAGAAATTTTTGATTTTTTTTCGAATAAGTTTTTAAACAACGCATCTGAGACAGAAAGAATTGATTTGATGTTTCGTTTTATTCAATATATTGAACGTCAGATTGTGTTATTTGATGCTATTGAAGATGCGGCATTTTCTGCTGTCAATAATTTGGAAGGACGTGGATCTCTTCGTGATATCAAGGAAAAATCTGATGCAAAAGAAAAAGATGAGGAATTAATAGAATTTCTCGAAAATTTTAATGTACGAACTGTTCTGACAGCGCATCCAACACAATTTTATCCGGGACCAGTTCTTGGAATTATTAATGATTTAACGGAAGCAATTCGTTCAAATGATTTGTTAAAAATAAAACAATTGCTGGCGCAATTAGGTAAAACACCATTTATTCAAAACGAAAAACCAAATCCATATGATGAAGCAGTAAGCTTGATTTGGTATTTGGAAAATGTTTTTTATGAAACTGCCGGAGAGATTGTTCATTATTTACAAAAAAACATTTTACAGGGTGAGGCAATTCAAAATCAGCTAATTAAACTTGGATTCTGGCCAGGAGGAGATCGGGATGGTAATCCTTTTGTTACAACAGAAATAACTTTGAAAGTAGCAGAACGTTTACGTACTTCAATTTTAAAATGTTATTATGTTGAGATGAGAAATTTGAAAAGAAAGTTAACTTTCTCAGGTGTAGATACTTTAGTTGCTGAACTTGAATATAAACTTTATAGATCTGTTTTCTATTCTAAAGGAGAGATTTTTATTACTCTTGAAGAATTATTAATACAATTAGATAAAATTCGAACTATAATTATTGAAAAACATCAGTCATTATATTTAGATGAATTAGAAGCCCTTCTGGTAAAAATTAATTTATTTGGCTTCCATTTTGCGACCTTGGATATTCGCCAAAATAGTAAAATTCATAATGCGGTATTTAAGGACGTTGTGGATTTTTACCTAAATTCGGGTTCAGGCATATTTCCAAAAAATTATTTTGAATTAACTGAAGATCAAAAAATAAATGTCTTATCAAAAGTGAAAGGTAATTTAGTTCCTGCTGATTTTCAAGATGAAATAACAAGATCTACTTTAGAATCTGTTCAGGCAATTAAAACAATTCAGGAAAATAATGGTGAATTTGGTGCAAACCGTTATATAATCAGCAATAACGAAAGTGCGTTGAACGTAATGGAAACTTTTGCCATGATTAGATTAAATAATTGGGAAAATCCTAGCGTTGATATTATTCCACTTTTTGAATCTGTTGATGATTTGCAAAATGCTCATGCTATTATGGAGCAATTGTACACTAATACTGAATATTCAAACCATTTGGAAGCAAGAGGGAACAAGCAGACAATTATGTTAGGTTTCTCTGACGGAACAAAAGATGGCGGTTATTTAATGGCTAACTGGAGTATCTATCAGGCAAAAATATCACTTACTGAAATTTCAAGAAAATATGGAATTAAAGCTATTTTCTTTGATGGACGTGGCGGACCTCCAGCACGTGGTGGTGGAAAAACACATAAATTTTATGCGTCTTTAGGGCCAAAAATAGAAAATAACGAAATTCAGATTACGGTTCAGGGACAAACAATTAGCTCTAATTTCGGAACGTTGGATTCCTGCCGTTATAACATTGAAAATTTATTAAGCGCCGGTGTAACCAATCAGGTGTTTAGTAAAGGTAAAAATGAATTGAGTACAGAAGAGACGCAAATTTTAACTCAATTGGCAGGTTTAGGGTACGATAAGTATTTAAGTTTTAAAAATCATCCAAAATTTATTCCCTATTTGGAAAAAATGAGCACGTTAAAATATTATTCTAAAACCAATATTGGAAGCCGTCCTTCAAAAAGAAGTAAATCAGAACAATTAGATTTTGCAGATTTGAGAGCAATTCCTTTCGTAGGTTCATGGAGTCAGCTTAAACAAAATGTACCTGGATTTTTTGGAGTTGGATCAGCTTTGAAGCATTTTGAAGACACAAATCAATGGGATAAAGTGCATGATTTGTATCATAATTCTTTGTTTTTTAAAACTCTTTTAGAAAATAGTATGATGTCATTAGCAAAGTCATTTTTACCATTAACAGCTTATATGAGAAATGACCCTGAATTTGGTGAATTCTGGCAGATTATTTATGATGAGTTTTTAGAAACCAAACGTCTTTTATTAAAAATTGCTGGTCACAAGACACTCATGGAAAACTATCCTGATGGTATAGCATCTATTCAAATAAGAGAACGTATTGTATTGCCCTTATTGACAATACAACAATATGCTCTTTTAAGAATTAATGAATTGAATAAAGAAAAAGAAGTCAATGAAGAATTAGTTAAAGTATATGAAAAAATTGTAACACGTTCTCTTTTTGGAAATACAAATGCAAGTAGAAATTCCGCTTAAATTTAAAATATATGCTAGCTTCTGATCTGTTATCAAATGAATATTCGGTCTTTAATGCAACTTATATAAAGGCTGTTGAAAATAAAACTGTATTACAAGGTCTTAATGATGGATTGTTACAACTAATCAAATTTATAAAAAATGTTCCATCTGAAAAATTGGAATATCGATATACTGAAGGAAAATGGACAATTAAGGATATCGTTTTGCATATGATCGATACAGAGCGTATTTTTGCCTACAGAGCTTTAAGGATTAGCCGTGGTGATAAAACACCATTGCCCGGATTTGAAGAAAATGATTATGTCCCGTTTGCATTTGCCAATAATCGTTCTGTAGAAAGTTTGTTAGAAGAATTTGAGAATGTTAGAAAAGCTACAATTAGTTTTTTCGAAAACTTAAATGACGAGCAGCTGTTATTTTTAGGTACCGCTTCAAATACTACAATTTCAGTGAGGGCAATTGGTTTTATAATTACCGGTCATCAAAACCATCATTTAAAAGTGATTGAACAAAGATATTTGTAAAATTTACTGTAAAGCACGCTTTGTTACAAAAGTACGATAGCCGATAATTGCCATCTGCCACTTTTTGGCTTTTGAGATATCTAATCCTTGTTTAGTAAAACTTGGTAAAAGAATTTTATTTATTTTGGCTAGAATTTTATACATGATGGATTATTTTTTTCAAAGATATAAAAAAGACTTTGCGGTTTGCAAAGTCTTTTTTTATATAGGCTGGTTTTTATGATTTTTTAGCCAATATTATTTTATCTATTTTTTCCAGCATTTCTTTAGCGTTTGAATTATTAGGCATCAGTTCTAAGCTTTTTTTATAAGTTTCTTTAGAAATATCCAACTGGTTATTGCTAAAATAACTTTCAGCCAAGCTGTCAAAAGCATTTCCAGATGTTGGATTTTCTTTTGCGTTCAACTCAAAAACTTTTATGGCATCATTTATTCTTCCATATGTCATAAGTGTATAACCAATAACATTTAATCTATATTCAAAATTCCAATCAGGATGATTCCTTTTTAGAACTAAATAATTTTGCTCTGATGTTGAGATATCAAATTTCAAAAAATCCTGATTTATTTTTTCACCAGCCAAAAGATAATCATCAATTAACGTTGTATCTACAATTGCAGCCACATGATTTATTACTTGACTTTGAACATACAAATTAGAATATTTATGCCCATTTGATAAAAATATTACTGTTAACTCATTATTCGTAAACTTTCTAAAAGCTGTTTCATTACCTCCAGTAAATCCATACGAAAGAGTTTTGTTTACAGGAACAATTTCCCAGCCATAAGCAAAATTATCTACATTATTTGTAAAAGAAAACGGTTTCCACATCGTAGATTTTGTTTCTTTTTTAATGTAAATGTCTGCATCTAGATTTTTATTCCACTTGATAAATTCAGGTAGATTAATATTCAAGCCATTTGCAGAATGTGAATCACTACCGCTGTTATAATCATTCTTTTTGTATTTTTTGTTTTCTGCATCATAATTATAGCGAACCGCACCTTTTGGGGTTATTTGTCCAAAATCAGATAAAAAGAAAACATCAGATTTTGCTTTCGGAAATTGATTTTTTAATATATATTCATCAAAAGGAAGGCTTGTAATCTTTTCAATGATTTTAGCTAAAAACAGATAATTGGTTTGATTATAGCGATATTGATTTCCAGTAGCAAATTGCATTGGTTTTTTTGATAGTAAAGAAATTTTTTCAGAATACGGCAAGGAAAATAGAATATCTTCAAATTGAACTATATCCGGAAGTCCGGAAGAATGTGTTAGTAAATTTTTTATTTTTATTTTCTTCCATTCCTTTGGCAGATTATTCAAATATTTAGAAATAGGATCTTCTAATGATAACTTTTCTTTTTCTATGAGTTGAAAAATACCAACACTTGTAATTAATTTGGTTGTAGAGAAAATTTTAAAAGCAGTGGTTTTATCCACTGCTGTATTTTCTTCCAATGATGCTTTTCCGTAATATTTCTCATAAATAACTTTTCCATCTTTTATAACAGCTAAGGCTGCTCCAGGAATTTCGTTTAATTCGATAACTTCTTTGATATAAGTATCAATTTTCTGTTCAATTAGTTTATTTTCAGTTTGGCTAAAACACAAATTTATAACGAATAGAAGACATAGAATAAAAAATCTTTTTTTCATCTAGAAGAATAAAATTTAATTAAGATCGTTTACTTTCTTTTTCCATTTTTTTTAATTCTTTCTCATGAATCTTCATGTTTTTTTCATGTTGCTTCATATTTTTCTCGTATTCTTTCATATGAATCTCATATTGCTTCATATCTTTACCATATTTCTGCTCAACATATTGAGTGTATTTTTCCATGTCTGCATCGAATTTTTCCATTGCAATGTCATATTTCTCCATTTCCTTGTCAAAAATCGCGGATCTTTTTTCCATAATTTCATCAATTTCTTTTTCGTAGGCAGACATGTCAGGTTCAAAAGCTTCCATTTTTTTCTCAAATTCATCCATTTCTTTTTCGAATTTTTTCATTGCTGCTTTATCGTTGCTATTCGTCGGATGAACTGGAGGTTTTGGCATTTTTGACATATCTACAGGAGGTGCTTGTGGCATTGGTCCGGTTGGAAATGTAGGTATTGTAGGAGGTGTTGGTGGAGTTGGAGGTAAAGAATTTAGATCATT
This sequence comes from Flavobacterium sp., assembly GCF_039930565.1. Taxonomy (GTDB): domain Bacteria; phylum Bacteroidota; class Bacteroidia; order Flavobacteriales; family Flavobacteriaceae; genus Flavobacterium. Next base: position 34,184 of record NZ_JBDTTP010000027.1, read on the forward strand.
ACTTGTAACATCCTGATTCTCTTCATCTGCTTCAGCAATCTGAAATTCATCATCATCTGTAATTATATTGATCTTTTTAGTACCTTTTTTATCAGTAATAACCACTATTCCACAGCTTTTTATAGCATTTTTACCTTCAATCTGAATAGTTTGCTCTTCTCCTGTCCCTTTATTTACATCAACTTTGATAGATGTTAATTCATTATCAGAATTTCTTTTTACTTCAGAAATAACAATATCAACATTATGATTTTGTTTTAAATTTTGAGCAAAATCTTTCAATTCCTGATCAGTTGTGTTCTTCTTAATTTTGTAAACATCAACAGATTTAATCTCTTTGTTAGAAATTTCTTTTTCGACTTTTTTTCTTTCTTGTGCTATTGTTTGTATTTGAAATAAAAGCACAAAAGCTACAAGTGCCGGAATTACAGCATAATACTTCCAATAATTTCTCTTTTTTGATTGATTTTTGTTTAACATGACAATTCGTTTTTTGATTAATGATTGATAAAAATGATTGGTAATGGCAACACAACTTTCATGTGTTGTTATTTTTAAAAGCGTGTATTGATACGCTTTTTTGTCGGATATTTTTTTTGTGGCTTCATAATCCGCAATAAATTCAAGGTTTTGCATGATGGCTTTTTTATACAACCATATTATGGGATTGAACCAAAACAGCACGCAAAATAACCTTGAAATCAGTACATCTAGAGTGTGATTTTGGTCGCTATGCACTTTTTCGTGTTCAAGAATATTTTCTAATTCTGAAGCACTATACATTGATGAGTTGTATACGATATAATCAAAATAAGAAAATGGAGCAATATTTTCTTGTACATCTATAAATTTAAAATCAGCTTGTTGTTCTATTTTTTTTCCTTTTAAAACTGAATTTAAGCTATGAAAATCCATGGCAAATTTTATCATAAAAGCAAAAAAACCAATTGTATAAATAGCAAGATAAACCAAATTCCAGTCTATTTCAAAAGTTTTTTCAGTGACGGTTTGTGGAATATATGCTGGTGAATAATTAAGAATTGAAGGAAGCGGAGCAGGTTCAACCCAAATAACTTTAGTATACACTAACAAAGGTAAAACAATAGATGTTACTAATCCAGCCAATAAAAACCATCGATTACTATTGAAAAAAGTTTCTTTGCGTAGTAAAAAATAATAAGCAAGGTAAAACATTACTACCAATGCAGATGATTTTGCGATAAAAATGAAAATTGCCTCCATAAACGATTATTTTTCTTCTTTAGTTTTCTCGATCATATCCAGAATTTCTCTTAATTCAGCTGCGGAGATTTTTTCTTCTTTTGCAAAAAAGGAAACCATATTTTTATAAGAACTATTAAAATAATTATCGATAGCCGTTTTCATGTACTTTTTGCTGTAAGCTTCTAAGGCAATAATCGGATAATACTGATGTGTATTTCCAAAAGCATTATGAGCTACGAAACCCTTTTCTTCAAGATTGCGAACAATAGTCGAAAGTGTATTGTAGTGAGGCTGGTCTTCAGTTATTTCTGCCTGGACTTCTTTTACAAAAGCTTTTTTAAGCTTCCATAAAATGTGCATGATTTCTTCTTCTTTATTGGTTAACTTTTGCATGTTTCTAATTTTAATTCAAACGTACAACTATTTTTATAGTTACGCAACTATAAAAATAGTTATTTAACTAAAAAATAAGTTTCAATTGAGATTAATGCATAGAAATGCCTTCAAATTTAAATGTAATAATTTGAATTTTAAATATTTACGACAAAAAAAAGTTTTATTATTATTTTTCGTTTAGGAGTGAATTTTTTATCCACAAACAACAAAAAGTAGCAACAACACCAATACTGGCCATAAAAAACCAATTCATTTGGTATCCAAATCGTGTAATAATTTCGAAGCCAACTTTAGAACTTATTATATGAGCTAAACTAAAGCTCATGGTGTAAAGTGCCATATATTGTCCTTCCTGACCACGAGGAGCACGGCTTAAAGCAAAAGCATTCGAAAAAGGAAAAGCTAAAATTTCACCAATAGAGATGCAAATCATACTGATTACAAGTATACCAGCCCAAATATTAATAAGCAATAAAAAGAAACTCAAAGCCATTATAAAAGAGCCAATGATGATAATTTTTATTTTTTGATATCCTTTTCTCTCCATATAACCTACAGCAGGCATTTCTAGAGCAAAAATTAAAAGTCCGTTTAACGTCATTAATAGTCCGGTCTGAAATTCAGTCATGCCAAATTTTTCGCTATGATATAAAGGTAAAGTTGTAAACAGCTGAAAGAAAATCATGGCTGTAACAAAACTTACGAACAGGAAAACCCAAAATATCCTATCCTTAAACACAGATTTGGCTGGTGCTGCATTTTCAATTGTATCTTCATAAATAATTTTTTTCTTTTCTTTAACCAATAAGGCAAAAATTGAGATTGAAATGATACAGGAAGCACCATCAACCCAAAAAAGTCCCTTATAACCAATTCCCATAATAATCAAACCGCCTAAAGCAGGACCGGCAGCAAAGCCTAAGTTTACAGCCAGACGTACTAAAGTTAAGGCACGGGTTCTGTTCTCGGGTTTAGCATACGCACCCAACGAAACAAACATAGCAGGACGAAACATATCTGCAATAGCCATCAGGCAGAACATTCCAATACAAAGTCCAAAAAAGGTAGTGATATACTGAATTAAAAACATTCCAATTCCAGTAGTGAACAAACTAAAAATCATGATTTTATAAAATCCGATCTTATCTGATAATTTACCTCCAAGCCAGGATCCTAACATGGATCCAAAACCAAAGGAAACCATAATCCATCCAACCTGATTGTAGCTAAAATGAAGATCTTCCTTTAAATATTTTGATAAAAAAGGCAGCACCATTGTGCCCGCACGATTGATAAAAGTTATAATAGCAAGTATCCAAATTTCTCTTCTAAATCCTTTAAAATTGTTGATATACTGATTAAAAGCAGCTTTGAACATTCTAATTTTGTTATTTACAACAAAGTTAAAAAACTTTGTAACGCAGAGCAGTTGTTGCTTTGTTAGTTTTAAACTATTTTTGTTGAAAATTTTAATATGAAAAAAATCATACTTGTTATTTTGATTTTTGCTTTTAATTTCAGCTTTGGTCAAAATAAATTTAATAAAAGTGATGCTGAAAAATTTCAAACCACAATCAACACGGAATATGCTGACAGTAAGACAAGTCCGTTGATGGCAGATGATTTGAAAACATTTAAATCATTGGATTTTTATCCTGTCAATGCTAAATATTTTGTGATTGCAAAATTAGTTAAGGCCAGGAATGAAAAAGCTTTTGAAATGAAAACATCTACAAGCAGAAAACCAAAATACATTAAATACGCTACTGCTTTTTTTACCATTAATGGAGTTTCATTAAAATTAAACGTGTATCAGGATGTAGAGCTTTCCAAATCAGATAAAAATAAAGATTATTTGTTTTTGCCATTTTCAGATAAAACATGTGGAAAGGAAAGCTATATAGGAGGAAAATATATTGATCTGAAAATTCCAAAAGGTAAGACTATTGCAATCGATTTTAATCAATCTTACAATCCTTATTGTGCCTATAATCGTAAATATTCCTGCCCGATAGTGCCATTGGAAAACGATTTGAATATTGAAATAAAAGCCGGAGTTAAAAATTTTCATTAATGGATTTCTTTAATTTGCATACACATCAATTTACAAACCAGCCAGATGTATTGGAGTTGGTCAATCAGTATCCGAAAAAGTTTGATGATACAATTCCGTTTTATTCTATTGGCATTCATCCCTGGTACATTACTGAGGAAATGATTGATGAGGAGTTGATAATTATTGAAGAGAAACTGAAAACCAAAAATTGCCTGGCAATTGGCGAATGTGGTTTGGATAAACGAATAAAAGTACCATTTGAGTTACAAGTTTCGGTTTTTGAAAAACAATTGATCTTAGCTGAAAAATATAGAAAACCAGTCGTTATTCATTGTGTTGCTTCTTTTCAGGAAGTTATAGCGATTAAAAAGAAAATGAAAATTTCGGTTCCGATGATTATTCACGGTTTTTCCAAAAATAATCAAATTGCCAATCAGCTGATAAAAGAAGGATTTTATCTTTCCTTTGGGAAATATTTAATTAAAAATCCGGAATTAAAAAAAGTTTTTCAAGATATTCCAAACAATCGGCTTTTTTTGGAAACCGATACTATAGAAGAAGATATTCAATATGTTTATACTTTAGCAGGAGAATATAAAAATTTGAATAGCAAAGAATTAAAACAAGTTATTTCAAGTAATTTTGTGCTTGTTTTTGACAAAATCAATACCAATAATATAACATAAAAAAGTATAAAAAATATGGCAGAATGGACAGAAAGAGCCGAGCTTTTATTTAAAAAAGAAGGATTAGAAAATCTACAGAATTCAAATGTTTTAGTTGTAGGTTTAGGAGGCGTAGGCTCATTTGCAGCAGAATTTTTGGCAAGGGCAGGAGTAGGGAAAATGACAATTGTAGATGGCGATGTTGTGGATATTACGAATATCAACAGACAACTTCCCGCTTTGCATTCTACTATTGGACAGCCAAAAATTACAATTGTTGGCGACCGTTTACAGGACATCAATCCGGAATTAAAATTAACACGTGTACAGGAATTCCTGTCACCTGAAAGAGCTTTTGAGATTGTTACCGATGAATTTGATTATGTTTTGGATTGTATTGACAGCGTAACTCCAAAACTTAATCTGATTATAGCAGCAAAACGTAAAAGAGTAAAAATCATCAGCAGTATGGGCGCCGGTGGTAAAATGGAAGCTTCAAAAGTAAAAGTGGCAGATATTACGAATACTGTCAATTGCTTTTTTGCAAAAACCATCCGAAGACGTTTGAAAGAAGTGAAAATTGATAAATTAAAAGTCGTTTTTTCTTCTGAAATCCAAGATGAATCAAGTTTGAGAATGACTGACGGATCCAATTATAAAAAATCTTTTTACGGAACCAATAGTTACATGCCTGCATTGTTCGGACTATATGCCGCTGAAACCGTAATTCGCTATTTAATAAAGAAAAATAAATAAAATTAGAATTTATAAAAAATGATAAAAACAGTAATTTTTGACATGGATGGTGTGATTGTAGACACTGAACCTGTACACCGTTATGCCTATTACAAACAATTTTCAGAATTAAATATAATAGTTACTGAAGAGATGTACACTTCCTTTACAGGATTTTCAACCAAAAATACATTTCAGACATTAAAAGGATTTTTTCCTGCGATAGAGCATGAGGTAGAGGATTTGATTCAAAGAAAAAGAAGCATTTTTAACGATGCTTTTGATACAAAAGAAGATTTATTTTTATTGGAAGGGGTAGAAAACCTTATAAAAGATTTATATCAGAGTGGGATTCAGTTAATTTTGGCCTCGTCGGCTTCAAAAGTAACCATTGATCGTGTTTTTACCCGGTTTCATTTACACCAGTATTTTTCACATATAGTAAGCGGTGAAGATTTTCCACAATCAAAACCTAATCCAGCTATTTTTATTCATGCAGCTTCCTTATCTGTTGCGCCAAAAAATGATTGTATTGTGATTGAAGACAGCACAAACGGAGTAAAAGCAGCAAAAGCTGCCGGTATTTATTGTATTGGGTATAACAGTGAACATTCAAAATTACAGGATTTATCTGATGCGGATTTCACTATTAATCATTTTAATGAATTGAGTGCAGAAAAAATATCACAATTAGTTATTTGAATTAAGTAAAATTTAACAATTGTTCCGTTATTGAATTTGTAAATTTGAGGCAACAAAAACAAACTTGAAAAATGAAAAAAATATTTATTGCATTGTTCACTATATTGGCTTGCTCTTTTGCTGAAGCTCAGGTAAGGACACCACAGGCAAGTCCAAAAGCTATTATAAAACAAACTGTTGGATTGACAGATGTTGAAATTGTTTATTCCCGTCCGGGCGCAAGAGGCAGAGCCGTATTTGGAAATCTTGTTCCATTTGGTAAGCTTTGGCGAACTGGTGCTAATGAAAATACAATTATTAGCTTTAGTGATGATGTTGTTATAGATGGAAAGATATTAAAAAAAGGAAAATATTCTTTGTACACAATTCCTAAAATCGAAAGCTGGGAAGTGATTTTTTATTCAACAACTGATAATTGGGGGTTACCTGAAAGTTGGAATGATGCAAATGTGGTATTAAGAACAACTGTAAAAGAAAATGCATTGCCAACTCCGGTTGAATCATTTACTATAGGAATTAGCGGACTTGATCCAAATTTTGCTTATTTAGAAATGGCCTGGGAAAATTCTCATGTAGCTTTAAAATTCGAAGTTCCCACTTCAAAAATAGCAACAGAAAGTATTCAAAAAGCGTTAGGCGGCCCAACATGGAATGACTATTATGCTGCGGCTCAATATCTTTTTCAATCGAACGGAAACATTGCTAATGCGAGAACTTATGTTGATAAGGCATTAGATATGAGTACTGAAAAGCCTTATTATGTTTCAAGACTGAAATCATTGATTCAGGCAAAACAAGGAGATAAGTCAGGAGCCATTGAAACGGCAAAAATTTCTCTTGCTGCTGCTGAAGCTGCAAATAATCAGGATTATGTAAAAATGAATAAAGATAGTATTGCTGAATGGAATAGATAGTATTTATATTTACTTACAAATAAAATCCCATTTTGAATCAATTTTCAAAATGGGATTTTTGTTTACTATAAAAAAGGCTAAAGCACTTCAATGCTAAATTCAGCATTGAAAGTTTGATTGGTATCCAATAACTGTATTCCTTCTTTTTTAAATAAATCTCCGAATTTATCCAATCTATCAGAATAGCCAAACCAAGGTTCAATACAAATAAAAGGAGCATTTTCTTTTGTCCAGATTCCTAAATTGGGAAAATCTTCAAAATCAACTTTAATATATGGTTTTGAGTTTTCAAGAATAGTTAACGAATTTGATTCAAGCGTTTTAAAAACCAAAGCATCATTTTTAAATAATTTGTAATTCATTGAAACTATATTGTTTGAAGTTTCCAGAGTTTTAGTTGTATTAGAAATTAAGCCATTTTTCAAAAGCGAATATTCCAGTTTTTCTTCTTTTTCAAATTGAATACTATAATTTGAAAATTTCTCTGGCAAAGCAAAAGCAGGGTGTGCTCCAATAGAAAAAGGCATCTGCGTTTCTCCTTTATTGATTACTTTATACCCTATATTCAATTTATTGTCCTGAAGTTGGTAAATAAGCTGCAATTCAAATTTGAATGGATATTTTTCAAGCGTTTCTTCATTATAAGATAAGGAAAACCTAGCCGACGATTCTGTTTTTTCGATCAGTTGAAATTCCATATCACGGGCAAAACCGTGTCGTGGCAAATGATACTCTTTATTATCAAATGTGAATGTTTCATTTTTCAGGCTTCCAACAATTGGAAAAAGTATCGGAGAATGTTTTGGCCAGAAATCTGGATTTCCGTTCCATATATATTCTTTATTTTCATTGTCTGCGAGTGAAAAAAGTTCTGCTCCCGAATGCTTTATGGATGCGGATAACGTTTTATTTGAGATAGTTGTATTCAAAATTTTAATGACTTTTTTTGTTAATTTAATTAAAGATAAATGTTTTTTTAAAATTTTAGTTCATGCTTTTAAAAATACGAAATTACTGTTTTAATAAAATTTTGATAAAATTGAATTAAAGCTTTTGTTTTTCTCTGCAAATAGCTTTTTTTTTCATTAATTTGTTATATAAACAGGTATAATATGAAAACAAACTTTCCAAAAGCCATATTAGGAATGGCTCTATTTATTGGAATTTCTTCTGTCTGGTCACAATCGACGCCAGCTGCAACAGCAACAAATTCAATTAATAATTATGATTATCATGATGCTTTCGCACCGCATTTCTACACAAAAAATGGTAGTTCTACACGTTCTGCAAGCGGCCAGCCGGGTGTAGAATATTGGCAGAACAGAGCTGATTATCAGATAAAAGTAAAATTAAACGAAGCAACAAATGAAATTGTTGGTACTGATGAAATTACGTATACGAATAACAGCCCTGATAAATTGTCTTTTGTCTGGCTGAATCTAGAGCAAAATTTATTCAAAAATGACTCAAGAGGAAATGCTCTCGTACCTTTAACGGGAAGTCGTAACGGAGCTCAGGGACAGCTTTTCGATGGAGGTAATAAAATTAAATCGGTAAAAGTAATCTCTGGAAAAAAGAAAACAGAAACTGAAGCAAAATATGTAATTACAGATACAAGAATGCAAATTTTTCTTCCTCAGGAATTAGCTTCCAAAGGAGGTTCTGTGAAGATTAAAATTGAATATACATTCATTGCGCCTTTTGAAGGATCTGACAGAATGGGCGTTTTGGAAACTAAAAATGGTAAAATATTCACAATTGCCCAATGGTATCCGCGCATGTGTGTGTATGATGATGTAAGAGGCTGGAATACTGCGCCCTATTTAGGAGCGTCTGAGTTTTACCTGGAATACGGCGATTTTGATATAAATATTACTGTTCCTGCTAATCATTATGTAGTAGGTTCAGGAGAATTACTAAATGGTTCGGAAGTATTTTCTGCAGATCAGTTTAAACGTTACAAAGAAGCATCCCAAAGTGATAAAACAGTCATGATTCGCTCTGCCGAAGAAGTTGCAGCAACAGCTAATTCAAATGCAGCATCCGAAAAAACCTGGCATTATCAAATAAAAAACTCCAGGGATTTTTCATGGGCATCATCTCCGGCTTTTATTTTAGACGGTGCAAAAATCAATTTGCCAAGTGGTAAAAAAGCTTTGGCCTTGTCAGCCTATCCTGTTGAAAGTTCAGGAAATGATGCATGGGGACGTTCATCAGAATATGTAAAAGCATCAATAGAACATTACTCGAAACAATGGTTTGAATATCCTTATCCAGCCGCTACAAACGTAGCAGGAAATGAGGGAGGAATGGAATATCCAGGAATTGTTTTTTGTGGATGGAAATCTAAAGGTCAGGATTTATGGGGAGTTACTGATCATGAATTTGGACATATCTGGTTTCCAATGATTGTGGGATCTAACGAGCGTTTATTTGCCTGGATGGATGAAGGATTTAATACTTTTATCAATTCTATAAGTACTACTGCATTTAATAATGGCGAATATAAAGAAGAGGCAACTGATTTACATGAACAAGCAGAGCCATTTACCCGTCTGGATTTAGAAACAATAATGAGTTCTCCGGATAATATGAAGGAAGCAAATATTGGTATGCTGTGTTATTTTAAACCAAGTTCAGGTTTGATAATTTTAAGAGAACAGATTTTAGGAAAAGAACGTTTTGATATTGCTTTTAGGACTTATATTGAGCGCTGGGCATACAAGCATCCTCAGCCGGATGACTTTTTCAGATCTATTGAAAATGTTGCAGGAGAAGATTTAAGCTGGTTTTGGAGAAGCTGGTTTGTAAACAACTGGCGTTTTGATCAGGGTGTGAATTCAATTAAATATGTAAAAAATAATCCTGCAAAAGGAGCTGTAATTACTGTTGAAAATTTAGACAAAATGCCAATGCCAATTGTATTGGATGTAAAAACCAAAAGTGGTAAAATATCCAGGGTTGCATTACCTGTTGAAATTTGGCAACGTAATAAAGAATGGTCTTTTAAACATAATTCAACGGAAGAAATCGAAAGTATCACGTTAGATCCTGATCATGTTTTTCCTGATTACAATGAAACTAATAACATTTGGGCAGCCGGAAAAGGTAAAGTTGAAAAAGATATTATTCTTGATGGTTATTTAGGAAATTATACTGCTCCAAAAGCTTCTTTAAAAATTGAAATAACGGAGAAAAGTAGTGCTTTAAATGTTGAGATTACCAACTTTCCTAAGTTTACTGTAGAATCAGTTACGGGTGAAAAAGATACATTTGAATCTAAAAGAGCTGGATTAAAATTCAAATTTAATGAAGCAAAAACCGGGTTTGATATGATAGTTGTGGGTAATGGGCAGGTAATTCCGTTTACAAAGAATTAAAAGAGTTTATATTAAAATTTTGAAAACCCGATAGTTACTTGTAGCTGTCGGTTTTTTTTTTGTTTAAAAATAACATATCATTAAAAAAATGTTAGAATTTTAAAAATTGGTTTTCTAAATAAAAAAATAGTGTACTTTTGCACCGATGAATAAAATAAGTTTACATACAACTTCTTTGTCACGGACAATCTCTCCTGGAACTTCTCCCGAAGTACGGATGCTATCTCTATAGTATTCAAAGAGTTTTTAGCCGCGTATTTATTTATATTCATTTATTTTGAAATCACATAAGTTGTCCCTCGGACAAACACATACCAAAAGTATTTATTTCTTCAAACATTTCCTTAATCAACTTTTTGATTTTGAGAATATTACTTCCGTTGTGTCTAATTTTATTAGCTTTCTTTTTGAATTTCAGACCAAACAGTACGTTTTAATATTTAACGCTAAACTTCAACTATTGAAATGAAGATATCTATTGTTGTTACTCAGGAAGAACACTTCAAATTCGCACAGGAAATTTGCGACACGATAGAATCATCTGCCTTGTTAAGAGGTACGGGGATTGCTAAAAGAACTCCTGAATACATTCAGAAAAAAATGTC
>NZ_JBDTTP010000028.1:0-44628 GCF_039930565.1 Flavobacterium sp.
TTACTCCGGGAGAAGCTAAAGTTGGTATTATGCCAGGTTTCGTTTTCAAAAAAGGAACTGTTGGTATCGTTTCTAAATCAGGAACTTTAACTTACGAGGCTGCTGACCAGGTTGTAAAACAAGGTCTTGGAATTACTACAGCTATTGGTATTGGTGGAGATCCAATTATTGGAACTACCACTAAAGAAGCTGTTGAATTATTAATGAACGATCCTGAAACTGAAATTATCATCATGATTGGTGAAATTGGAGGTCAATTAGAAGCTGATGCTGCTAAATGGGTAAGAGCTGATGGTAACCGTAAACCGGTTGTTGGTTTTATTGCCGGAGAAACTGCTCCTGCTGGTAGAACAATGGGTCACGCTGGTGCTATTGTTGGAGGTTCTGACGATACAGCTGCTGCTAAAAAACAAATTATGAGAGACAACGGAATTCACGTTGTTGATTCACCAGCTGAAATTGGTAAAAAAGTAAAAGAAGTTTTAGGTTAATAACCAATACTTTAAAAATATAATAGTCAAATTGCCTCACGATTTAGTGGGGCATTTTGTTTAAATAAAAATGTATGTATAAAGAATTAGAAAAGTTTACAGTAAAAGGGAATTTTACTTTTACACAAAACGATAGTTTAGAAGAAGTTTGCAATGCACCTGAAAGCGGAAGCGGTGTTTTTGTGGTATATGCTGTTGCTGGTGAAAAAAAAGAATTGGTGATGGTGGCATCAACAGGAACTATACAAAACGACGGAACTTTAAAAATCAAGAATGGCGGCTTGTATGATAAAATTGTAAACGGTCACCAATTTGCCAAAACAGGCAGAAAATATTCCTGGCCGGCACAAATGAAGTTAGAAAACATTGACAGATTAGAAGTTTCATGGTATGAAACATTTAATGATGATGTAAAATTAATCCCAACAGCTATTGAAGGGAAAATTTTGCAGAATTTCTTAGATGAAAATAGTACTTTACCAAGATGGAATGTAGCTTTTTAAAAAGCAAATTATAAATAATTTTGATTAAAGGCCTTGCTGTTTAGTGAGGCTTTTTTTGTTTAACTATTGCGAGTATTTTAAAATATTCATTAATTCGTAATTATTGAAAAACAAATAATTTAAATTTTAATAAACTTCTCTTTTTTGTAAATAAATTGGTTTTAACTTTTTCATTTCATATATTTAACTCACAAAAGTGAATAATAAAGTTAAATTACTCGTCTTTAATTGTAGGTTTATATTTACTTATTTAATTATTTCAATGTTTTCAATATTTTAAATCAATTTCTAATAATTTTAAAACATTATAAATATTGAATTTTAAAAAAATAGTAATTTTTGAAAGCCGTTTAGTGTTAGTTTCATTTGACTAAAACCCTTTGCTTTTTGTTATAGAGAGTTTAATCTCTGAAATCATTTATATCAAAACCAACCAGCATGAAAAGCCAAATCTTACCTTTAAAAATCTACGACGATCATAAACTTTGGAGCAAACTTAAGGCTGGTGATGAAAAATCGTTTTCATTACTTTTTGAAAAATATTACAAGGATTTAATCAGTTATGGAAATTCTCTTTCTCCTTACGAAGAAAAAGTACAGGATTGTGTTCAGGATGTTTTTGCAGATGTATGGGTTTACAGAAAATCATTGCAGGAAGATGTTATTGTAAAAGCATATTTGTTATCGAGTGTCAGAAAAAGAATTGCCAGATTGTTTGAGAGAGATCATATTTTTCGTAAAACAACTTCAACAGATGCTATAGAATTTCTTTTTGATTTTTCAATAGATCATGAACTTATCCATGATGAAGTAACCGCTGAACATGTCTTGCATTTAAATACGCTGTTGAATGACTTACCTCCCCGTCAAAAAGAGGCATTATATCTTAGATACCATCAGGGTTTGTCTGTAGAACAAATTGCAGAGCTGCTTAATGTTAATTATCAATCAGCAAACAACTTATTATACCGCGGATTATTAAAACTCCGTAAAGAATGGAAAGGTAATCTACCCACTATTATAGCAGTATCTGCGGGACTTTTGCAATTTTATTAAAAAAAACTTAAAAAAAATCATAATCAGGTGAGTATATAATAAGAGAACTGTCCTCTATGTTTTTGTAACCTCATTATTAAATGCAAAAACGCAATACTTATACCGAAATTGAAGATTTTTTGACCGATGAATCATTTCAGTTATGGATTTTATCCAAAGTTGATGAGCAGGGTTGGGAAGAGTGGACTTTAGAAAACCTGCATCGTGCCAAGCTTGTTGAAAGCGCAAGACTTTTATTGCTGGCAATGAAAGTTGATGAAGCTAATCTGTCCCAAAATGAAATTCATTTAGCCCTGGAATCCACCTGGCTTAAGATTAAGGAAAAGGAAGATCTGAAAAAGAATTATACAAAATCCAAAATAATATTTATTCGAAAGTATTGGTTAACTGGTGTTGCCGCTTCGTTGTTATTTTGTTTGTTTTCATTTTGGATTTATAATAGTAATAATGTAAAAAGCAATAAAGTAACTTACAATGAACTCATAGATAGTTCTTATGAAGGGCTGGTGGAACAAACCAATAATTCTGACAAGCCACAAATAATTACTTTATCAGATGGAAGTTCTGTTTTATTGCAGCCTGACAGTAAATTAAGTTATCCTAAAATCTTTACCGGAAACGAAAGGAAGGTTTACTTATCCGGAGAAGGTTTCTTTGAAATTAGTAAAAATCCCAATAAACCTTTTTTTGTTTACGCAAACGAAATCATTACTAAAGTTGTTGGTACGAGTTTTCGAGTAAGAGCTTACTCGGACCAGCCAAATATTGAAGTACTTGTTCGCACCGGTAAAGTGAGGATAATCTCAAACAAATTGATTTCAAATTCAGAAAAAGAAGAAGTCGTTCTGTTGCCTAATCAGGCATTGCGTTTTTTACGAAGCGATTTAACTTTTAATAAAATTACCAATATAACAGAAGATAAAACTTTTGCCGGCAGCGTGGGAAATATTGAGCAGTTAAGTTTTGAATTTACTGATATTCCTGTAGAGCAGATTTTTAAAACAATAGAACAGGCTTATCTGGTTAATATTGATTTTCCTGAAAATAAGCTAAAAGATTGTCATTTAACCACCTCTTTGAGTGATCAGCCATTGTCAGAAAAACTAAAAATTATTTGCAAAAGTATAGGAAATGAAACCACCTTTGAAATGAATGGAAACCAGATTATTATATTTTCACAAGGCTGCAATTAAATATATTAAACCTTTAAAATCAAATTTATAAAACTAAATCAATTACCTGCCTATGTGAAATACAAAAAGTGCCGAAATGCTGTAACATTTTCGACACTTAATAAAGTTAAACGACTCTCTGTAAAGAGTTATTTATTATGTCTTAAAAAAATACCCTTCAACAGTATTAATCAAAACAAACCAAAATTATGAAAAAACCAGTTGTTAAACAACGATTACTCCATCGAATCATGAAAATAACGCTATTTCAGTTTGTCTTAGCACTTGTCTTTTCGAGTGTTACTATGGCAAACAGTTTAAATGGACAAAGAAAATTGGATACAAAAGTTACTATTGATATTGAAAATTTAAGTTTGGATAATGCGTTGTCTAAACTAGAAAAATCTGCACGCGTAAAATTTTCTTACAATTCAAGACTTACCCAGTTAAATCAAAAAGTTAGTATTGATGCCAATGAAGAAACTTTGGCCAGTATACTAAGTCGAATTTTGAAGCCATTCAATATAACTTATACCGAAGTAAGTAACCAGATTGTACTTCAAAAAAGTACTGGTAGTGATCCTTTTGCAGGCTCGGAAATTAATAATTCTTTATTTGGAATGTTAACTGCGGGACCAATTATTAAAGGTATTGTTACTGACTCAAATGGAAGCCCTTTACCTGGAGCTACTGTGTTAATCAAAGGAACAAAAGTCGCTGTACTTACTGATTTTGATGGTAGATTTACAATTGAAGTACCAACTAATAATGATAGACTCGTAATTTCATATGTTGGTATGGAGTCTAAAGAAATTGGCATTACAAATAGTAACCCTACTATTGTTTTAACTGAAGAAGGACAAAGCTTAAAAGAAGTTATTGTAACTACAGGATATGAAAAAACTTCAAAAAGAACTTTTACAGGTGCTATAAGCAAAATTTCAGCAGCCGAACTAAAAGTCGATGGAGTAGTAGATGTTAGCCGAATGATTGAAGGTAAAGCTGCCGGCGTTACAGTTCAAAACGTTACGGGTACATTTGGTACTGCTCCTAAAATTACAGTACGTGGATCATCTTCTATTTTTGGAGATACAAAACCGTTATGGGTAATTGACGGAGTTGTACAGGAAGATATTATTAATATATCTTTTGCTGATCTAGCTTCAGGAAATTCAGAAACTTTATTAAGTTCATCTGTAGCAGGATTAAATTCAAATGATATTCAGAGTATAGAAATACTTAAAGATGCTTCTGCTACTTCAATTTATGGTTCAAGATCATTAAATGGAGTTGTTGTTGTAACTACAAAACAAGGCCGTAGGGATTCCCCGTTAAAAGTAACTTATTCAGTTGAAAACACTGTTAGAACTGTCCCTAACTATAATCAATATGATATTTTAAATTCTCAGGAATCCATGAGTATCCTAAAAGAATTAGAAGGATTTAACGGAGATGGTAAAGGATTCCTGGAAATTGCATCTTCACTTAATGGAAGATTTGGAGGAGTATACAATATTATGTCTAAACAAATTGATACTTACAACAAAACAAATGGACAATTTGGAGTTAGAAATGATGAAGTTAGCCGTAATCAATTTTTGAAGAAATATGAATTAGGCAATACAGATTGGTTCAGTGTTTTATTTCGACCATCCATTACTCAAAATCATTCCCTAAGTTTTTCAGGAGGTGGAAAAAATAATACTTTTTATGCATCTCTGGGATATTATACGGATCCGGGATGGACTATTGCCGATAATGTGAAGCAGCTGACATCTAATTTAAAGGGAACTTTTTTCGTAAACGACAGGCTAAATATAACTTTATCTACTCTGGGCTCGATACGTAACCAAACTGCTCCTGGAAGTTACGAGAGTAAATCAGATCCTGTATACGGAAGTGTAAACAGAGAGTTTGATATCAATCCATTTAAGTATGTTCTAAATACGAGCAGAACTTTAAGACCTTATGATGAAAACGGCAATTTAGAGTATTACAGAAACAACTGGGCTCCTATGAATATTATTAACGAGTTAGAGAATAACACGTTAGACATAAAAGTAAAAGATATTCGTTTTCAATTGGATTTAGATTATAAAATAAATAAGCATTTGACATATAATCTAACAGGTTCAGCAAGATATGCCAATACCTCAAGAGAACATAAAATTTATGAAGATTCGAATGTGGCTGCGGCTTATAAAGCAGGTACTTCTTTAAGTTCAGAAGGAGAAAATTCAATTGTTCAGCAAGCAAACATCTTTTTATACAGCGATCCGAATAATTTAACAGCACCAAAAGTATCAGTTCTTCCCAATGGTGGATTCTTAAGAAAATTTACTAATGACATGACTTCTTATAATATTAGAAATAGTGTTACTTATAGAAATACATTAAACGACAAACATGAATTAGAAGGATTCTTTGGTACAGAACTTAGATCTGTAGACAGAAGCAGTGATAATTTTATTGCAGCCGGACTTCAATTTGATAGAGGTCTTACGCCTTTTATTGACCCAAGATTTATTGCTAAAATTGTTAATGACGGTGATTCATATTACGGATTTGATGCTGAAAGAGAGAGAACAGTTGGTTTTTTTGGCAAAGTTGGCTATACTTATGATCGTCGCTATACCGCATCTCTTACAGGACGTTATGACGGTTCTAACAGACAAGGAAATAGTGGTTCTAACAGATGGCTTCCAACTTATACTATAAGTGGAAAATGGAATGTTATGGAAGAAAGTTTCATGAAAGATAGTAAAACTGTAAATAACTTGGCATTACGTGCTTCATACGGACTTACGGCAACTGCAGGACCCGCTACAAATTCACTGGCAATTTATCAAAGCTTTATTACAAATCGTTTATTTTTGGCTAACAGAGAGTCTGCAATATCAATTGATGAACTGCAAAATGGCGATTTAACATGGGAAAAACAGTTTGAAACTAATATAGGTTTTGATCTTGGAATGTTTAATAACAGAGTACAGTTTGTAACAGACATTTACAGCCGTAATGCTTTTGATTTGGTAGATTATGTGACTACCTCAGGTGTGGGTGGACAAAGCATTAAGCAGGGGAACAATGCTGATATGGAAACTAAAGGTCTGGAGGTTGGATTTACAACTCAGAATATTGCTGCTGATAATTTTAAATGGTCAACGACGCTTAATTTTTCTGTTTATGATCAAAAAATCACAAAACTGCAGAATAAGCCATCCGCTTTTAGCCTCGTAAATGGAAACGGCGGAAATGCATTAGGTACTCCTAGAAATTCAATTTATTCCTATGAATTTACAGGATTAAACAATCAGGGACTACCTACTTTTAACTTGCAGGACGGTGCTGAAAATAATATGACAGATGCTGATTTTCAAGATACAGATAATGTAACACAATATCTTAAATATGAAGGATCTATTGAGCCAAATAAATCTATAGGCTTAGCAAATACTTTTACATATAAAAGTTGGTCATTGTATGTATTTATTGTTGGTTCGGGAGGAAATAAAGTTCGCTTAAATCCTGTATATGATAGTGTTTATGATGACTTGACCGTATTTACAAAAGACTTTACAAATCGATGGATAAATCCAGGAGATGAAAACATTACCAATATTCCCGTTATAGCAGATAAAAGGCTAATAGAAAATAATGGAGGTGAACGCACATTAGCAAAAGCGTATAATACCTACAACTATTCTGATGTTAGAATTGCTGATGGTGATTTTGTAAGATTGAAAAATGTATCCTTAAGCTGGGAATTTCCTAGTGATTTCAAGAAGAAACTGGGAGTAGGTGCCTTCACGTTAAAAGGATCTGCAGTAAATCCGTGGTTGATTTATTCTGATAAAAAACTTAACGGTCAGGATCCGGAATTTCGTAATACCGGTGGTGTTGCTTTTCCAATCACATCACAATATACTTTTACCATAAACCTTTCATTTTAATTTAATTGATTATGAGAAATATAAAAATAATTTTATCTCTATTGCTGCTTGTTGCTTTTAGCAGCTGCGATGATTTCCTCTCGGAAACACCGGATAATAGATTACAAATTGATACACCGGAAAAAATTTCAGAATTATTGGCAGATGCATATCCGGATGGAACCTATATGGAAATTGCTGAAACGATGTCAGACAATGTATCTGATAATAAAACGGCACTTGTAAATTTAAATAATGTACAAAACTATAATTGGGATTTGCAAGATGATCAAACAGGAAGGGATACTCAGGGTTTTTATTGGAATGCATGTTATAAAGCAATTGCCACTGCTAACCAGGCATTATTATCTATAAAAGAACTTGGAGACACTCCTAATCTTAATCCTCAAAAAGGAGAAGCATTGTTAGCACGTGCTTATGCTCACTTTATGTTGTTTTCTTTATGGTCTAATCGTTATAACCCTGCTACAGCAGCGACTGATTTAGGTATTCCATATGTAACAGAACCAGAAACAGTTTTGGTCGGAAGTTACAAACGTAATTCAATAAAAGAAGTTTTTGACTTGCTACAATCTGATATTGAAGAGGGATTAAAATATGTTACCAATGATTACAGAACAGATTATTTGAAATATCATTTTAATAAAGAGGCAGCAAAAGCATTCGCAGCTCGTTTTTATACTGTAAAAGGAGATTGGAACAGAGTATTAGAGCTTACCGAAGGATTAGGGAATGCACCTGTTGGAAAACTTAGGGACTGGGCGGCTTATAATGCATACGATTTTCCTAGTAAGCCAATTGAATATGCAAAAAATACACAGAATACAAACTTATTGGTTGGGTTTCCAAGTTCAATCTGGGGTAGAGGAATATCATCAAACAGATTTTTCTTTACCAGAGCAAAAGAAAGAGATGAAATACTCGGAAGTCAGACTAATATATTTAATAAAGACTGGTTAATTGATATTGTAATAGTAGGTGCAAGCGGTGCCAATGTAGCCGTATATAAATTTGACGAATATTTTAAATATACAAACGTAACGGCGCAGATTGGGCTTCCGTTTACCGGGGTTGTTCTTTTCTCTAATGATGAAATGTTTTTAAATAGAATTGAGGCACATGTAATGACAAATCAATTAGACATAGCGAATACTGAACTGGAATACTTTTTAGCTACCAGAACAGATGGATATAACCCTGCTACTGACGTACTAACAAAAGAAAAAGTCTATGCAAAGTATCCTGTAATCGCAGATGAGTATACTCCATTTTATACGCTTACTCCAGAGCAAACATCTTATATTAAAGCAATAACAGAAGCCAGAAGAAGAGAGTTCCTGCATGAAGGATTAAGATGGTTTGATATCAAAAGATTTAATTTGGTAGTAGCTCATGATACCTACAATCAGCAAGGACAAATAACCAAAAATAACATTCTGGTGAAAGATGACAAGCGTCGTGCTGTACAAATTCCTCTAAATGCATCTAATAATGGAATTGAAAAAAATCCGAGATAAATTTAATTTAAGTTATTATGAAATTAATTAAACAATATAAAAATATAGTACTGGCACTTGGAATCTTGACACTTGTATCATGTTCTCATGAAGATCAGCCAACTGAGAGTTTATTGAATTATACTCCACAAGTAAAAACCGATTTAGATAAATGGATTGATCAAAATTATATAGATCCCTATAATATTAGTGTGCAATATGAATGGAATCAAAACGTAGTTGAGAATAATAGGTTTTTATACCCGCCAGCTATCGAGAATGTACAGCCTGCACTTGAAATGATTAAAAAAATATGGATAGACAGCTATAGTACTATTGCAGGAGCGGATTTTGTTAAAATTATTGCCCCAAGAGATTTTGTTTTGGTTGGAGGTGTAAATGTAAATCCTGATAATGTTTCTAATACTTTAGGATTAGCTGAAGGAGGAAAGAGAATATCTCTTTTTCAGGTCGATTATGTTGATAACAAAAACCGAGCAAGTGTTACCCAGTTTGTTCATACAATTCAGCATGAATATGTGCATATTTTAAATCAGACTAAAATTTTTGATGTAGAATCCTGGTCAAAAATAACACCTAACGATTACAGCTCAGATCCGTTTAGTATTAGCGATGGTCAGGCGAATCAGCTTGGATTTATAACTGCTTATGCAAGATCAAATTATACGGAGGATTTTGCAGAAACGGCAGCAATAATTTTACTTAAATCAAAAGCAGAATATGCGGCATTGCTTGCAAGTGTTACTAGTCCAACTGCTCTTGCCGCTCTTAAAAAGAAAGAAGCTCTTGTAGTTCAGTATTACAGAGATGCTTTTAATATAGATTTTTATGCGCTGAGAGATGAAGCACAAAAGAATACTACAAATGTTCTGAATAATTAAAAATTTAAAAAATAAAATTATGAAAACTAAAAATATATTTAAGTATTTAATACTTATCTTTTTGGCGGTGCAATTAAACAGTTGCGTTAGCACAGATGCTGAACAAAAATTTGATGAATCGCCTACAGAACGTTTAAATAAACAAAAAAAGGAATTGAACGACTTGTTACTTTCTTCTGAAAATGGATGGAAAGCTGTTTACTACACAGATGATAATCAGTTAGGAGGATTTACACATTTGTTTAAATTTTTGCCAGATGGAAAAGTAGATATGGCTTCTGATTTTGATAGCGATACGGAAAAACATAATAGTCAGTATGAAGTGCAATTAGGGAGCACTGTTAGTTTAGTTTTTACTACGCAAAATAAAATCCATTTATTATCAGATGCTAATAATTCACCTCTTGCAGCTGGAAAAGGTTTTTTAGGAGATTTTCAGTTTTTATACTACGGTCAGGAAAATGATGATATTGTTTTTAGAACAAACAGAACTGTAAAAGAAGTTCGTTTTGTAAAAGCAACTGCGCAAGACTGGACTGATTTAAAGAAAAATACTGTAATGAACGAGAATATTACTGGAAATATTTCCAGTCCATTATTTCGTATACTTCAAACTACCGAAGGAGGAACAGTTAAGAATTTTGAACTGAATTATAATTCTGTAACACGTTTTGGAACAGCAATTCCGTTGCAGGAAGGGAATTTTGAATCCCTTAAATTGGCTGTTGCCTATACTCCTACAGGAATAACTGTAAAACCTGCAGTTGTTGTTGGCACTCAAAGTTTAACAAATTTTGTTTATAATGAAGCTGATAAAAGTTTTGTTGCAACAGGAACAAATGGAGTTACTGCAGCAATAAAATTTTCAAATGCACCACCTAGATTAACGGATGATTATAAATTGTTTTTGGAGGGAGGTCCTCAAATCACAATAGGGTATATAGCTGCGAACTTAGCTACGGCTGCTAGCAACTCACCATATGCTAAATCGATTTTAGATAAGGTAAATGCTACTTTGGCTGCAAATCAAAAACTTGCGAGAGTTCAGATAGCTTTTAACGATCCGTTAAATGGTAATTATATCGCTTATACATTTAATGGAGGAAAAGCAACTATATATCATTTTTTCACAACTACTGAGGATCCTGTAAATAAAACCATTATTTTAACTGACGATGGTTGGATAGGAACTCCGGCAGCAAGAGCATTTTTGAAAATTTTAGATGATGAAATAATGAATCCTAAAGGATTATATCTTAAAAAAGAAAGTTTTACTATCTTCTATACGAATGTTATTTACACTTACGCAAGTGCATCGAGTCCCTTTAGATTGACGAATTACAGATTTTAATAGTTTGGTTCTTTTAGTTTTGAATGTATAGCGGCTCAATTGAGCCGCTTTTTTTGTTTTAATACTTTTAGGTTTTTTATCTTTGCCAATCTTAAAAGGTTATTGCAATTGTTATTTTTTTAAAAAAGTAATTGTTCTATATTTGACAAGTCATTCATAGCCCTGATTACTTCACTTGATTTTTATTTTGATTGGAGTTCAGTGAACTTCGTTTGAAGTGGAAATCCTTTTGTGTTTTTCTTTAAAACATAAAAGATTGCAACGGATAGCAGGATTAGCTACAAATAATTATTAATATTAATTTTGAATATGAAATTACTAGAAGGAAAAGTGGTCATTATTACAGGCGCTAGTCGTGGAATTGGAAGAGGAATTGCCGAAGTTTTTGCTAAACATGGTGCCAATGTAGCTTTTACATATAGTTCATCGGTAGAATCGGCTCAGGCTCTGGAAACCGAATTGAACGGTTTAGGAATCAAGGCAAAAGGATACCAGTCGAATGCAGCCGATTTTAATGAAGCGCAAACTTTTGTTGATGCAGTTCTGGCTGATTTTGGAACAGTAGATATTTTGATTAACAATGCCGGAATCACAAAAGACAACCTATTAATGCGTATGTCTGAAGCCGATTTTGATCAGGTTATTGATGTGAATTTAAAGTCGGTTTTTAATATGACCAAAGCGATTCAGAAAACTTTTTTGAAAAAACGTGCCGGTTCCATCATCAATATTAGTTCTGTAGTAGGAGTTTCAGGAAATGCAGGACAGACGAATTATGCAGCTTCAAAAGCAGGTGCGATTGGTTTTACAAAATCGGTAGCATTAGAGTTAGGTTCCCGTAATATTCGCTGTAACGCAATTGCTCCAGGATTTATTGAAACAGAAATGACTGCAAAATTACCTGAAGATGTAGTGAAAGGCTGGAGAGACGGAATTCCGTTGAAACGTGGCGGAACTACTGAAGATGTTGCCAATGCATGTCTTTTCCTAGCTTCGGATTTGAGTGCTTACGTTACTGGGCAGGTTTTAAATGTTTGTGGAGGAATGCTTACTTAATAAATTAATATTTTGTGGTTTGTTGTTTATTGTTCACAATCAAAAACTATAAACTAACAACTATAAACAAATAATTATATGACTACAAACACAATTCTATTATTATTACTTTCTTTAGTAATAGCGGGCGGTTTGTCGTATTTTCAATATTTTTTCAAAGCCAAAAACTATTCGAAAGTGAATATGTTTTTGGCTTTTTTACGTTTTCTGACGATTTTAGGGTTATTGGTTTTATTGATTAATCCAATAATGACTAAAAATTCGCTTGAAGTCACGAAAACACCTTTGGCAATTGCAGTTGATAATTCGAGTTCGATCACGGCTTTAAAATCAGATAAGAAGGTTTCCGAATTATATCAGGAACTTATTTCGAATCCGGCTCTTCAGGACAAATTTGAAATTCAGTCTTACCAATTTGATTCCGAATTCAAGCCTTCTGATAAATTTGATTTCAAAGGAACACAAACCAATCTTGATGAAGTAGCCAAGAATTTAAAAAGCATTAATAAAAACCTGATTTTTCCGACGGTTATTATTACAGATGGAAATCAGACTACAGGAAACGATTATGTATATCGTTTTGATCCTGCTAATAAAGTATATCCTTTGATTGTGGGAGATACAACTACTTTTTTTGATTTAAAAATCAATCAGTTAAACGTAAATAAATATGCTTTTCATAAAAATAAATTTCCGGTAGAAGTTTTTCTGCAATATGCCGGCGATAAATCCGCAAATGCAGATTTTACAATTTCACAGGGAAACACAGTTGTAGCCAGACAAAAGGTTTCATTTACCACATCTAAAAAAAGTGCCACCTTAAATTTGCTTTTACCAGCTGACAAAATAGGTCTGCAAATTTTTAAAGCGGCTCTTTCTTCAAATGTAAAAGAAAAAAACAGCTACAATAACATCAAAAATTTTGCAGTAGAAGTAATTGATCAAAAGTCAAAAATTGCAATAGTTTCGGCAGTCAATCATCCGGATATTGGGGCATTGAAACGTTCGATTGAAACGAATGCACAGCGAAAAGTGATATTGGTAAAGCCAAATGATATCAGCCAGTTGCAGGATGTTACAGTTTTGGTTTTATACCAGCCTAATAGTGCTTTCAAACCTGTTTTTGATAATACCAAATTAGCGTCAACGAATACTTTTATCATTACAGGAAATAATACCGATTTCAATTTTCTAAACCAACAGCAAAAAAGCCTGGTATTTCAAATGAGTAATCAAAAAGAAGATTATTTATCCGAATTTCAGTCACAGTTTAATTTATTTGCCATTGAAAATATTGGTTTTGAAAACTTTCCGCCACTACAGAATTCATTTGGAACTATTACCACTAGCGGAAATGTATCAGTTTTACTTTCATCCAAAATCAGAAACGTTGCTACCAATGCTCCTTTATTGGCTTTCGCCGAAAATCAAAATAAGAGAACCGCTTTTCTTTTAGGAGAAAACAGCTGGAAATGGCGTTTGCAAAGTCATATTGACAATCAGTCTTTTGAAAAATATGATGTTTTTATTGATAATATAATTCAATATCTGGCCTCAACAACTTCAAAAAAATCATTGGTTGTAGAACATGAAAGTTTTTATAATTCCGGAGAAGCAATTTTAATCAATGCACAATACTTCAATAAAAACTACGAGTTTGATGAAAAAGCCCGATTAACAATTACAGTTACAGATGGTGAAACGAAACAAACTAAAAACTACGATTTATTAAAGGGAAATAATTCCTTTTCAGCAAATTTAGATGGTTTGGCCGCTGGTAAATATAGTTTTACAGTAAAGGAACTGAACTCTAATACAGTTTATTCAAGCCGTTTTGAGATTTTGGATTTTGATATCGAAAAGCAATTCGTAAATCCGGATGTTCAGAAATTAAAGCAACTGGCATTACAAACCAATGGAAAAGCCTTTTTTGAAAATCAGGCTGATGACCTGATTCAGCAGCTTTTAGAGAATAAGGAATACAAATCGATAGAGAAGAATATCTCAACCAAAACGCCATTAATTGACTGGGTTTGGTTATTAATTTTAATTGCTGCTTTATTGACGACGGAATGGTTTGTTAGGAAGTATAATGGGATGTTGTAGTTATACTTATTTTATCTCAGTGAACTTTGCGAAAGCTTCGTGAATCACTGTGAAATAATTATAACACAAAGTTTCACAAGGTTTAATAGAGATTCGCAAGGAATTAAAAATATGTAATAATGGATTTCAGGCTAAAAGTTTTCTACACCGTCGCCACAAGACTCAATTTCACGAAAGCTGCGTCGGAACTATATATCTCACAGCCCGCCGTTTCCAAACATATCCAGGAGCTCGAGGAAACGTATAAAACCAAGCTTTTTGAACGCAATGGTTCTAAAATTGCCTTAACGCCAGCAGGTGAAATTCTGCTCAAACACACCAAAAACATTTTCGAAATTTATCGCGAAATAGACTTTGATATGAGTTCTTTTATTAATGAACGTCAGGGTTTATTAAGGTTAGGAGCAAGTACAACCATTTCGCAATATATCATTTCGCCGGTTTTGGCACGATTCCATCAAAAACAGCAGGATATTAAAGTCAATTTGCTGAACGGAAATACCGAACAAATCGAAAATGCTTTAATCAATAAGGAAATCGAAATCGGAATTGTGGAAGGGCAATCTAAAAACCAATCCATAAAATACATTCCGTTTTTAAAAGATGAATTGGTTTTGGTTTGCAATACCAAAAATTTATTGGTAAAACAAACTGAAATTTCATTGGAAGACTTAAAATCAATGAAATTTATAACCCGGGAACGCGGTTCAGGAACACTTGAAGTTATAGAGTATGCCCTAAAACAAGTAAATGTAAAATTAACCGACCTTCAAATCGAAATGCAGTTGGGCAGTACAGAAAGCATAAAGTCCTATTTATTAAATTCAGATTGTTTTGCTTTCATGTCAATCCATGCAGTAGATAAAGAGCTTAAAAATAATGAATTAATTGTTTTAGATGTGAAAGATTTATCTATAGAAAGATTTTTTTATATCATTATATTACTCGGAAAATCAGATTCCTTGTCTGAATTGTTTATTCAGAATATTTCCTCTTATTATAACCTGAAATTATAGCCAATTGTATTTTACGATTGGTGAATGCCATGTAAAGAGCAGACCTTTGTAAGGAAATATAAAATTCCTTATTTTGAGAACGAAACAACATCCGGTATCACACCTATTCGAAGTCAGTCTTTATTTTCAGCAGATAGTTTTTGTTGGGGTTATTGTCTTGTGCCTGTTTTCGATTATTTCTCCACCAATTGCTTTATTATCAGGAGTAGTTTTAGTGAATGTTTTTGGAAATCCATTTTTGGCATTCAATCATAAAGCGATTACATTTTTATTACAGTTTTCTGTAGTAGGATTAGGTTTCGGAATGAATGCTTCATCGGCAATTTCTGCAGGAAAAGAAGGTTTTTTACTTACTGTCTTTTCAATTTTCAGTACGCTTGTTTTCGGAACACTTTTAGGAAAATGGCTGAAAACAGAGAAAAAGACTTCCCATTTAATTTCCTGTGGCACTGCAATTTGTGGAGGAAGTGCCATTGCTGCTATTGCTCCGGTAATCAAATCAAACGAAAATCAGACTTCTGTTGCATTGGGTGTTATTTTTATTTTAAATGCAATCGCATTATTTGCTTTTCCATTAATTGGTCATCAGCTTGATTTATCTCAAAAGGAATTTGGATTATGGTGTGCAATATCCATTCACGATACAAGTTCTGTAGTTGGTGCAGCTAACAAATATGGAGCAGAAGCTTTGCAGATTGCAACAACAGTAAAGCTGGCCATGGCTTTATGGATAATTCCGATCTCAATTTTTACAGCTGTTGTATTCAAAAATAAAAACAGTAAAATCAGGATTCCTTACTTTATTGGTTTGTTTATTTTGGCAATGCTTCTAAATACGTATATTCCTGCAACTGCCATTGTTGCTCCACATATAGTTGGCATTGCCAAAATTGGTTTAACAATAACTTTGTTTCTTATTGGAGCAACTTTAAATTTAAATACTTTAAAATCAGTAGGAGTGAAGCCTTTATTACAGGGTGTTTTTCTCTGGATTTTTATTGCAGGTTTGGGATTGGTGTCAATACTTTATCTGGGTTAATTTATTTTAGAAGACTTTATTTAATATTTGAAAACTTCACAACAGGTTTTCCTGTCGCATTATACCATTTTCCTTTAAATGAATATCGTTTTTCAATTATGAAATTAAATTGCTTTTTATTTTTTGCCAATGTTGCAATTTCTTCGGGTACATCTACTTCATAATCATCCTCTTTACCTTTTGCCTTTTTATAAAATCCAGTTGTTGTTATAATAAAATCCCTAAAATGCTTCTTTTGATTATCATTAGCAACTTTATAAGAACTTGACCATTGTGTACTGCCTTCACCATTGTTTGAAAGTCTGTAATTGGCGACTTCCATTAAAGGTTGGTATTTGCCATCAAAACCTGCAATCAGGTACAAATAACCAGAATAAGGAGCACCAGCACCTCCATTGGCATGGGTTAATGTAAAAGCATACTGATCTTCTCCAATTGCCACAAGATTTAGTGCAGGTATATTGGCGAAAGCTCCAAAGGCAGCAATTCCAGGTTGAAAAGATTTCATTTCCCAAACACTTCCGTTTTTTGCAAATTTTGCCAATCCCAATAGTCCTCCGCTAAAACGTCCGGTCTGTAAGCCATCCGCATCATAAACAGATTGATTGAAAACTAACATTTTAAATGGATTGCCTTTAGAATCTGTATAATTGATTGTGGTATCAAGTCTTGTTGCCACACCTTCTGCATAAGGAAATAATTGATCGCCTTCAACACCATTAACATCATTATAGGCAGCAGTTTTGCATGTTTTGCATTTCCAGCTCATAAAAGTATTATGATCTGATAGTTTGTATAACTTTCCGGGAAATAATTTCTGCATTGTTTTTACTCCATCCAGCGGATCAGGTATTTTCAATGTTCGTTTTGGTTTTAAAATAGTGTCGCTAACGTTTTTCAGTTGTATAATATCGTCTTGTGCGGAACAAACAGAAGTAAAAATCAAACAGAGAATTAAAGATTGTAATAAACGCATGGAATAAAATTAAAGGTATTTTTAATCAAATTTACTACGAAACTTTTTTACTTCAGTTTAATTTGAAATTAAATTACTGAAAGAGTATGAATGTTACGAAAAGTTAAATTAACACAATATTAATTAGTATTCTTTTGAATTATCTTTAAATAAAATAAATTTGCAGTTCAAATAAAAACTATAAATGAAAAACTTTAAAATCAAACCAAAACTAATCACATTCTTTGGATTAGCAATTGGATTTTTGACATTATCATGGGGAATCGTGGGACACGAACGCATCAATAAAGCTGCAGTAATGGCGTTGCCTCATTCTCTTCAGGTATTTTTTTATAATCACATTGATTTTATAACACAAGAAGCTTCAGTACCTGATATTCGTAAATATGCTTTAAAATATAAAGAGGAGAATCCGAGACATTATATTGATTTGGAAAATTTCAAATCACCAATTGACAGTTTGCCTGTAACTCTGGAAGAAGTAAATAAAAAATACGAAACTAAATTTCTGAATGATAACGGAATCTTACCATGGTACATCGAAGATATGATGGTAAAATTAACCAAAGCTTTCAAAGATAAAAACAGAGCAGAAATTTTGTTCCTTGCTGCCGATTTAGGACATTATATTGGAGATGCACACATGCCATTGCATACTTCTGCCAATCACGATGGTCAATTAACCGACCAAAAAGGAATCCATTCCCTTTGGGAAAGCAGATTGCCGGAATTATTCGTAAAAAATTACAAATTAAATGTACCAGAAGCACAATATTACGAAGATGTTCACAAAGCAACATGGGACATGATCAAAGATACCCATAGTCTGGTTCAGCCATTATTGGCAGTAGATAAAAAGCTAAGAACAACGACCCCTGAAAATCAGGTTTTCGTGGTTGATGCTGAAGGCAAAATTGTAAAAAGCAAATACAATTCGGCTAAATTTTCTGATGAATATGCCGCCAAATTGCACACAGAATTAAACGGAATGGTAGAAAACCAAATGAAAAAAGCTATTACGGCAACTGCGAGTTTTTGGTACACTGCCTGGGTAAATGCCGGTAAACCGGATTTAAGCGATCTCGATTCTAAAGAAATTACGAAACGTAACAGTAAAGCCTTAAAACAGGATTTGAAATTGTTTAAAAAAGGATACCTTTTCGGAATGCAAAATCAGGATGATTAATCTTAAATGAAGGAAAGTTTAGTTATAAAATTAATACAATAAAGAGAGACAGTTCGTTTTGAACTGCCTCTCAATTTTTTAAAAATAAACAAAATTAGTATAATCTGGTAAACAGCCCTTTTTTATTTCCGGAACCGCCACTGCCTGTAATCGTGATATGGCCCGTATTTCCGTTACCATCATATCCCCATGCTAAGTTATTTGTAGCTGTATTATTTGTAACTGTATGAGCCACTTTTTGTCCTGCGCTTCCCAATTTGAAACCGTTACCGTCTCCATTAGAGCCAAAGCCATTATTACTGGCTGTACAGTTTTTAATTGTTACGGTATAGGGTTGTCCATAAAGATCCCAACCATCATCAGAATTGTGATTGGCAGAACATTTTTCGAATACATTGTTTTTACCGGCAGACAATTTACAAGCATAGCCATCTGCATTTTCACCAGCATTTGCAGCATCATAATTATCGTTAGACTTGCAGGAAAGAATGTAGTTGTCATGTCCTCCGTTATAAATTTGCAAACCTGAATCTCCGTTGGATGATGTAGTTACATCATAAACATAATTATATCCTCCTGTTTGAAATACCAGACCACAATCAGGTGAGTTTTTAATGGTCATACTAGTAATATTCCAGTAGCTTCCGTTTACTTTTACTCCCCAGCTTCCTGATGGTAAACCGGAACAATTTAAAACACCTCCTGTTATGCTAATTTTAGAACTTGAAGTACCGCTTTTTGCAAGCTCAAGAGTTTTGGTAAGATTTATTGTGCCGCTAATTTTTATAACATCGCCTGCTACAGCAGCAGCTACAGCAGATCTTAATGCACTTTCATTCGTAACGGTACTGTTTTTAGCAGTAAGAGACTTACTTTCCGTTACAGTTTCCTGATGATCAATTGCAGTTTCGGGAATATTTGCTTCGTTATCGCCCGTTTCGCAGGCAGTTAGGCAAATAATTGAACACAGTGCAAGCAATTTAAATTTCTTTTTCATAATAATTTGGTTTGGTTATTTTGTTAATAAAATTTGTTGGGATTTTTATTTAAAAAATTAAAAATCTGATTATCAGTTATTTTTAATTTTGACAAACTTAAATAAAAAAAACCATAAAAATTAAATATTATTTAAAAAAATGCATAAAAAAATATGCATTAATCAATTTTATTGATTAAAAAGTTGAATTAGTTCAATATTTTAACTGTATTAATGTGTAAGCGAAAATTACCTAAACAATTAGCTGTAATTAAAATTGATTTGTATTTGATGAAAAATACCAATTAAGAATGTAGAATAATAGCAAGAAAATAAAATTAAATTCCACAAAGCAGAAGTATTAATCAATAAAGTAAATAGAAGATACTAAGACTAAAAAAAGTTATCAATAAAATAAAAATATTTTTTAATTAAGACTCGGAGATTCCGGAATTCTGATACTTTTTTTAGCCTTTTTTATGATCAGTAAATAAAAAGTAATACCTCCCAAAACAACAAGCAAAGCAATCTGCAGTTGTCCAAGGCTGTTATTACCGCTGTGCATGGCATTCGCACTGGCCAATTTTGACTTTCCTTCTTTAACCTGAATTTCAGAAAGATGATTTAAGGTTTGCAGTGCCTCATCACTTGATTGAAGGATCAAATGCCAATTTTTCTCTTTCAGTTGTTGATCAATTGTAGTACACGAAACTAAAAAAGCTTCAAAATAAGTTTTCTCCTTGGGTGTCAGAACTGTGTTAACATACAGATTGTCAATAGTATGTATGGTTCGTAAAGCATTTTTAATTTTGTCATCTTCATGACTGTCATTTAAATTTCCTTTCTGGGCTTCAGCTTTTATAAAATGAAGTTCGTTAGCATATTGAAAGATATAGTAAGCCACAACCAGCCTGTCGTTGTAAATCGTATTAATGTTTTCATTTACATTTTTAGAATTTCGCAGTGTATTAAAATTACTCAGCAGAATACTCAGCATAATAATGAGTAAAATAAACGCCGCCTTTGTCTTGTTACTATATTTATTTAAGCTGTTTGTCATTTAATTTCTAAAAAGTTAATTCTCAAATATATAGAATTTGTATCAGATAAAGAATTATTAAATCTAATCCTTTATAATATAGTAATTTATGAATTATTTTCAGGAGCTGGTTCCTGCTGTCCGCTGTATCTTTTATGGCGAACCCCGCCCAAAAAGTATGCCGCTGCCATCAGGGCTGGGGTTTTAAGTTTCATAAGACACGTGCATTTTTATAATTTTTGATATTTTTTTTGTTTCAATACACTTGAAGCAGTTTGATAAAAAGAAACAGTTTCATTGATTAAATCAGTTCTGGGTTTTTTAAGCAGAATTTCATCATAATAAAGTTGAAATTCCGGCGCAACACTTTTTTTATGATTTAGTTTTAACTGGAACTGTTTTACTTCTCGTTTTGGCGATAAAATAGTCAGTACATTGTCTTTTATAAGACCCAAATCCTGATAAGTAGCGATAAAAGCTCTGGGTTTATAATCTGATTGTAAAACGTCCTGGCCAAAAAACTTGCTCTGATAATCAAAATGAAGCATGCCTAAAACAGTTGGCATAAGATCAATCTGAGACATCAGTTTAGTACATTTTTCCGGTTTTATTTTGGGGCTGTAAACAAAAGCAGGAATCCTGTATTTGTCAAGCGGAAGTTCTGTTTTTCCGGCACTAGATGCACAATGATCTGCTACAATTACAAAAACTGTATTTTGAAACCAGGGTTGTTTACTTGCCATTCCAAAAAATTTCCTGAGGGAATAATCAGTGTATTTTACACCGCCATCACGCGATTTTATATCTCCGGGTATATCAATTTTGTTGTTAGGATAAGTAAAAGGCCTGTGATTACTAACTGTCATGATATGATTAAAAAACGGCTTATTTTGTAAAGCTTCTTGATTCATTACTTTTATTGCCTTATTGTACATGTCTTCATCACAAACACCCCAAACATTTGAAAATGTAATTTCTTCGGCAGTAAAGCTTGATTTATCTACAATTTCATATCCATTTCCAGAATAAAAATCCTGCATGTTATCAAAAAAGGCATCTCCTCCATACATAAATTTAACATTGTAACCTTTTTGTTTAAAAATAAATCCTGTCGAAAACTTATTTTTATTATCTTTTCGTTTAATGATACTTTCTCCCGCAGTAGGAGGTAAGCATAAAGTCACTGCTTCAAGTCCTCTGACGGTTCGGTTTCCAGTTGCATACAAATTAGTAAACTGCAAACTTTTTTGAGATAAGCTGTCTAAAAAAGGGGTTATGTTTTCTTTGTTTCCATAAGCTTTCATAAAATCGGCACTATAGCTTTCAATAGTAATCAAAACCACGTTTTTATGATTTTCTACCGAATCACTTTCAATTTTCCTAACTGTATTTTCCCCGGAGATAGTGGACAGCTGTTGCTTTAAAAGAGCAAAAGCTTTTTCGTTTGGAATTGTTTTATAAAATTTAAAATAATCTAATTTATTATTTTTAAAAGCCAGGTAAAATCGGTATAATCCGTTAGACTGTAGCTCATTGACAAAAACATTTTTAGAATTTTCGGTTTTAGCTGCTATCGGAATTGCTACTAACGAAATGATAAATAAACCAATGTAAAGAACTGAAATTTTAAATTTTTCTTTCAACGTTGGAACAGCATCGATATAATTCCTGCTTTGTTTCAGAATAAAATAAGTAACAATCCCGGTCACTAAAAAAAGAGCTGAAAAGATTGGTACAACAGGATAAGACTGCATAATGTTGCCAATAACTTCATTGGTATAAATAAGGTAATTTACAGCGATGAAATTATATTTGACACCAAATTCATTCCAAAAGAAATATTCGCTTACAGCATTTTGAAGAATCAATAAAACATATAAAAAGACCACGAAAGTAAATAACCAAAACCTAATCTGTTTTCTTTTTTTCGGGAAAAATAAAAGCAAGGCAAATAAGAGTGTTTTGATACCGATGAAGATCAAAACAATTTCCGGAAAAGCGCCTCCGTATTCGTCCAAAATGCTTTTGCCGGAAGCAACATACAGAAACAGAGTGATAAGACTTCCTAAAATAATATAACCCCAAGGTCTATTGTATTTACAATCCGAAATAAAAATCAGATACATCCATAAAAAAAAACCGAAAATCGTAAAAACAAAAAAATCAGAAATTAAGCCGAAGCAAAAGATTTTCAGGGTTTCAGTAAAACTGAATGAACTTTGTGTTATAGGGTGCAGCAACAATATAATACGCAGTAAAAAACTTACAATGAAATAAAACACACCAAGATTGTAAAAAGGGGAAAGTTTTTTAAAAAGTACCATACTATATAATTTTATTAGTCACAGCAAATATATTAGTCATCTTTAGCAATTTTGCTTAAGGTTTGCTTAAGAAAAATTAAGATATAATTGTAGTTAGGGATATTTTAAGTTAATTTGTCATTGTTTAACAAAGCAGATAGTGAGTCATATCAAGAATGACTGGCTTGCGGGCTATTAATATAAAATGGATAATGAAAAAGTTAACATTGATGATTATCTGTATGGTTGGGACTTTAAGTTATTCACAAAGTTGGAGAACTAATTTTGAAAATGCTAAGTCACAAGCGATTAAAGAAAATAAAAACATTCTTCTTGTTTTTTCCGGATCTGATTGGTGTGCACCTTGTATGAAACTGGACAAAGTAGTGTGGAAATCTTCAGAATTCCAGCAAGAGTCAGAAAAAAGCTGGATTATTTACAAGGCTGATTTTCCTAAGAAAAAAGCCAATCAATTGCCTGTTGAACTTGCTCAGGAAAATAAAATAATTGCTGAAAGATACAATAAGGAGGGAAGTTTTCCATTGGTGGTTTTGTTGGATAAATACGGAAAAGTATTAGGAGTAACGGGCTTTAAAAATGTTTCGGCTACCGATTATATTAAAACAATTCACGCACTGGAGAGATAATGAAAAAAAATGCTACTATTTTTCTGCTTTTATCATGCGTCTATTCATTTGGGCAGATGGTTCACAAACGGAAACTTTCTATGCTTGGCAGTCCTTTTGAGATTACTGTTGTTGCGCGCGACACTATAGAGGCCAATAAATATATTGATTTGTCTGTTAGCGAAGTTAAGAGAATTGAAAATGAAATTTCTGACTGGATTCCAACAACATTAATATCCCAGGTAAATCAAAATGCCGGAATCAAACCTGTAAAAGTTACTCCCGAAGTTTTTGAATTGGTAGAGCGTGCTCTAAAAATTTCTGAACTTACTTCTGGTGCTTTTGATATTTCATACGCTTCAATGGATAAAATATGGAAATTTGACGGGAGTATGAAAGAAATGCCAACAGAAGAGGCAATCAAAAAATCGGTGGCTAAAATTGGCTATAAAAAAATCATTTTAGACAAAAAAGAAAAAACTATATTTTTAAAAGAATCCGGAATGAAACTGGGTTTAGGAGGTATTGGTCAGGGATACATTGCAGATAAGGTTGAAGAACTTTTGTTTTTGAAAGGCTGCAAATCCGGAATTGTTAATGTCTCCGGTGATATCAATGCGTGGGGTAAACAACCTGATGGAAAACTCTGGTCAGTTGGCATTGTGAACCCGTTAAATAAAAATAAAGTTTTTGCCACATTTCCTCTTGAAGACAGCGCTGTAGAAACGTCAGGTAGTTATGAAAAATATGTTGTTTTTAATGGTAAAAGATATTCACACATTATAGATCCACGGACAGGTTATCCTGCATCCGGCGTGGTAAGTGTGTCTGTTTTTGCTAAAAAGACTGAAATTGCAGATGCTTTGGCAACCGGAATTTTTGTATTGGGTATTGATGTAGGTTTGGATTTAGTAAATCAATTAAAAGGAATTGGGTGTATAATTGTCGATGATAAAGGAGCAGTTCATGTCTCTAAAAATATTGATATTGAAAAGTATAACAAATGAAAAATTTATTCTTAATTATTGTTGCCAGTATAGTTTTGTATTCCTGTAATTCAGTGAAAGCTTACGAAAAAGAAAAAATAAACGACCCTGATATGAAATTAACGGCAAGGACATCGGAACGTTATGAAACTACTTTTCAGGTTTACAGAGAAGCAGCTGCCGGAGCAAATGGAGGAAAAACAGGTGGTGGTTGTGGCTGTAATTGATATTAAATGGACCCATTAAATTCCTAAAATTAATTTATCACACGATGAAAATAAAATTATTAATGGCTTTTTTTTTATTGGGAAGTATCGCCTTTGCCCAAGAAAAAGATTCAACTGCAACTTTCAAAAAAAGAGTTTTAGAAAATACTGAGGTTGATTTTTTATTGAGCTATTACAAACAGGATGGTGTACATTCCGCTGTTTCCGGAGGAAGCGGTACAGAGAATTTAACAGATATTGCTTCTTCAATTATAGTTGCAATGCCACTTAGTGATGATGAAATATTAACAGTCGATGCCGGACTTTCTGCTTATTCATCCGCATCATCATCTAATATCAACCCTTTTGACAGTCCCAATCAAAATCCCTGGCAGGCAAGTTCGGGTGCTTCAAAACAGGATGCTTTGGTAAATGTAGCAATAAGTTACAGTAAAAGTTCTGAAGACAGAAATACAACATGGAACGTTCATTTGTCCGGATCCAATGAATATGATTATTCTTCACTGGGTTTTGGTGCGGGATTAACCAAACAATTCAACGATAAAAATACAGAAGTAGGAATTTCAGCCAGTGCCTATCTTGATGCATGGAGGCCTATTTATCCTAAAGAATTAAATGATTATGCGGAAAACGGAAATTCATTAAATGGAGGGATTTTTGACAACTACACGATTACTGGAAATCCTAATTATAGCCCGGGTTCGTTTAAATTTCATGATAGTAAGGGAAGAAATTCTTTTGCCCTTTCATTAAGCTTTTCACAAGTTATCAATAAAAAATTACAGGCTTCATTGTTTCTTGATGTTTTACAACAGCAAGGGTTGCTGTCTACTCCGTACCAAAGGGTTTATTTTAAGGATATTTCCAATTCTTATATTGATCAGTTTCAGTTAGCGGACGATATTGAACGTCTGCCTGATTCACGCTTTAAATTGCCAATCGGAGCCAGGCTGAATTATTACATCAGTGAAAAAATTGTTTGGAGATCTTATTATCGCTTTTATACGGACAATTGGGGAATACAGTCGCATACCATTTCAATTGAAATTCCATTCAAAATAAGTCAGAGATTTACTGTTTTTCCAATGTACCGCTTTTATAATCAAACGGCATCAAAATATTTTGCTCCTTTAGAAACACATTTATCAACAGAAGAATATTATACTTCTGATTATGATTTATCTGCTTTTAATGCCAATCAATATGGCTTTGGATTAAATTATACAGATATTTTTACAAGTAGCCATATTTGGAGATTAGGACTTAAAAATATTGATTTTAGATACAATCATTATGACAGAAGTGATGGATTAAAGTCTGATATTATATCGTTAGGTTTTAAATTTATTTTTCAATAAAATGAAAATTCTAATTATAGAGGATGAAATAGGTATTGCGAATTTTCTTAAGCAAGGTCTTGAGGAAGAAAACTTTGAGGTATTTGTTGCCTATGATGGGCAATCCGGAATAGAGATAGCTTTAAAACAAAAAGTAAATATTATTCTTTTGGATTGGGTCTTGCCAAAGATAACCGGAATTGAAGTTTGTAAATTAATCAGAAAGACTGATACCAAAACACCCATTATTTTTCTAACCGCCAAAGATACAGTTCAGGAAACTATTGAAGGCCTGAAGGCTGGAGCAAATGATTACATCAAAAAGCCTTTTAGTTTTGATGAGCTTGTGGAAAGAATAAAAATTCATTTTCGGGATGAAAATTTAAATCAGGAACTGCATTTAGGAAACATTACAATTAATAAGCTGCAACACCAAATAACTGTTGACAACAGAGAAGTTGTACTTACTCATCGTGAATTTGAATTACTGTTTTACTTGATAAAAAACAAAGGAAATGTATGTACCCGAACGCAAATAATTGAAGATGTTTGGGATATCCATTTTGAGTATGACACAGGAGTTATTGATGTTTTTATGAATGCTATTCGAAAAAAGCTAAATTTGAGCAAGGAACAGGAATTAATCAAAACTATTCGTGGAGTTGGATATATTGCCAATGACTAAAAACAAAAAATGACTCAATTTTCTTATAAAAACAGAATTGCATTTAATTATATCGTTATTACGGGAGTATTTATTTCTGTTGTGTTTTTTGTTATTTACCAAATAATTTACTTAAGTGTTCACAATCATATCGATGAGCATATGAAAGAAGAAGTAAGTGAGCACTTGAACGAAATAAAAATAGATCTTGACAATTCTTATTTAATTCAGGTAGATCAATGGCGTGAAACAGAGAATAACGTAGTGGATGTGAATTCAGTGTTTGTTCAGTTTTTAGATATAAATAATGAATTGATTGACAAATCTCCTAATCTTAAAAATTTAGAGCTTAAATTGCATTCTCCTAAATTCGATAATCAATATATCGATACGAATTTAAATGGAAACCCAATCCGTCAAATTCAGGTCCCTCTTGTTGAACATAATAAAATTGTGGGGCATCTTTTGCTAGCAATGTCATTGGAAAATACCGTTACAATTCTTCAAAAAGTTCAGTATACTTTATTTATTTCTCTTCCATTAGTTTTATTTTTATTGTTCTTAACTGCACGTTATATTGCAGGAAGAAGTATCAAGCCAGTACAGGTAATTACGGAGACTTCGGGGAAAATAACTAAAGACAATTTAAAAACCAGGATTATTTTACCAAACAATAGAGATGAGCTGTACGTTCTCTCAAAGACCATTAATGATTTATTAGACAGAATTGAAAATGCGGTTGATCGGGAAAAACAATTTACGTCGGATGCTTCTCATGAATTGCGGACTCCTTTGGCAGTCGTAAAAGGGACCTTAGAAGTTTTGATCCGCAAGCCCAGAACGCAATCAGAATATGAAGAGAAAATTAATTACTCCATCAGACAGGTTGACCGTTTGAACAATTTAGTAGACCAATTGCTTTTGCTGGCGCGTTTTGAAAATCAAAATCCAAAAGACGAAACAGTTTTTTTAAATGCATTAATCCTGGATACACTGACTTTGTATTCTGAAAAAATCAATTCAAAGAAAATAGTTGTAAAACATAACTTTATCGGTGATTTCATAATCAATTCCGATAATTATTTGATCTCTATTATCATTGGCAATATTATTTCTAATGCTTTAAAATATTCTCATGATACTGGAGAAATTTTAATTTCTATTGTGAATGAAAACAATCAGACTATATGTAAGGTTTCTGATAATGGAATCGGAATTGCAAAAGAAGATTTAGAGTTGATTTTAAATCCTTTCTTCAGATCTGATTCTTCGAGTCATCCCGAGGTAAAAGGAAGTGGATTAGGTCTTTCAATCGTAAAAAGATTAGCAGAGTTGCTTCATATTGATTTTAAGATAGAAAGTGAAATAGGAATTGGCACAACAGTTACTTTTATTTTTGATCAAAATAATAAATTGACTTAGTTCGTTATGATTAATACTTTTGAAAAATATTTTTTAACAATAAACTACTGTTAAGTTAAAATAAAAATTGTTTTTTAATGAAATTTACCTGTATATTTGCACCCGAATCAAAGAATAAAAATCAACCAATAATGTTTTTAAATCAATTACATCATCATCATTTCCATAATTGCTCTCAGGCGATGTGTTAATGATATGCATGTAAATCATCATATTTTAAAACCCGTTTGAGTACATCAAACGGGTTTTTTATTACCTATTCTTTGTACTCAAACTATTAATTAAACAAAAAAAGAAAAATGAGTACTTTAAAAATTGCAATTCAAAAATCAGGTCGCTTAAACGAAGACAGCATCCAAATCCTTAAAGATTGTGGTATTTCAATCAACAACGGAAACGATCAGCTAAAAGCCGAAGCTTCCAATTTTCCTTTAGAAGTTCTGTATTTAAGAAATTCAGATATACCTCAGTATTTAATTGATGGTGTTGTAGACCTTGCTATTGTCGGTGATAATTTACTGGTGGAAAAAGGAAAACATATCGAAGTAATTCAAAAACTTGGTTTTTCAAAATGCAAGGTTTCAGTTGCTGTCCCTAAAACTTTCGAGTACAATTCTATTCAGGATTTAGCAGGTTTGCGAGTAGCGACTTCGTATCCAAATACAGTTAATGAATATTTTGGTTCATTCGGACTTACTGTTGATATTCACCAAATTTCAGGATCGGTAGAAATAGCGCCTAATATTGGTCTTGCCGATGCTATTGTGGATATCGTTTCAAGCGGAAGTACTTTGTTTAAAAACAATTTGAAAGAAGTAGAAGTGATTCTGAAAAGTGAAGCCGTTTTAGCCGTTTCACCAAAAGTATTGCCGGAAATTCAAAAACATATTGATACGTTAAAGTTTAGAATTCAATCGGTTTTAAGAGCACGAAATTCAAAATATATTTTGATGAATGTACCCAACGAAAAGATTGATGAAATTGGAAAAATACTCCCGGTTTTACGAAGTCTAACCGTTTTGCCATTGGCTCAGGAAGGATGGAGCAGTGTACATTCTGTAATTGACAAAGATACTTTTTGGGATGTAATCGACCAGCTGAAAGAAGCCGGAGCCGAAGGAATTTTGGTTTGTCCAATTGAAAAAATGGTCCTTTAAAGCATATAAAAATGAATAAAATTGACAATCCAAAACCAGATACCTGGTCAGAAATATTAAAAAGACCAACCCAAACCATAGATGATATCGAAGTAACGGTTAAAGAAATTTTTAAGGAAGTACAGAAAAAAGGAGATGAAGCGATTGCAAAATACACTTCAATCTTTGACGGAATTACTTTAGAAAATTATGAAGTTTCACAAGAAGAAATTCAGGAAGCAATTAATTCAATTTCAGCTGAATTAAAAGAAGCGATTCAATTGGCAAAAGCAAATATTTATAAATTTCACAAAGCACAAAAAACAGAAAAAATTGTTGTTGAAACCATTGAAGGCGTAAACTGCTGGCAGGAAAAAAGACCAATTCAAAAAATTGGTTTGTATATTCCAGGGGGAACAGCTCCTTTGTTTTCAACCGTTTTAATGTTGGCTGTTCCTGCTGAAATTGCTGGGTGTAAAGAAATTGTCCTGTGTTCGCCTCCCGATAAATCAGGTAAAATAAATCCGGCAATCCTGTATGCAGCCAATTTATGCGGTGTAACCAAAATAGTAAAAGTAGGGGGAATCCAGGCGATTGCAGGAATGACATTTGGGACACAATCAATTCCAAAAGTGTATAAAATTTTCGGACCGGGAAACCAATTCGTA
This sequence comes from Flavobacterium sp., assembly GCF_039930565.1. GTDB lineage: Bacteria > Bacteroidota > Bacteroidia > Flavobacteriales > Flavobacteriaceae > Flavobacterium. The sequence continues at coordinate 29,688 of NZ_JBDTTP010000028.1, forward strand.
ACGGTGGCAAAACAATTGGCAACACAGTTTGGAGTAGCTATCGATATGCCGGCCGGACCTTCAGAATTGTTAATTGTTGCTGATGATACTGCCGTTCCTGCTTTTGTTGCTTCAGACTTATTATCTCAGGCAGAACACGGCACAGACAGCCAGGTTATTTTAGTATCGACTTCAAAAAAATTAATTGATGCCGTTGAAAAAGAAATCCAGATTCAAATAGAAGAACTTCCAAGAAAAGCAATTGCGAAAAAAGCGATAGCCAATTCCAAATTGATTTTTATTGAAAACGACAAAATAGCATTGGATTTAATCAACGAATACGGACCGGAACATTTTATCATCTGTTCAGAATTTGATGATTTTTATTGTAATGGTGTTTTGAATGCAGGTTCTGTTTTTATTGGAAATTATACACCTGAAAGTGCAGGGGACTATGCTTCAGGAACCAACCATACGTTGCCGACAAATGGATATGCGAAGAATTACAGCGGTGTAAACCTGGATAGTTTTATGAAATCGATGACCTTTCAGAAAATATCTGAAAAAGGAATTCAGAATATAGGACGCGCCATTGAAGTCATGGCAGAAGCCGAAGGTTTACAGGCACATAAAAATGCCGTGACATTAAGATTGAAGAGTTTAGAATAAAGAAATGGAAACAAGACGAAAGAACAAAGATTAAAGAATCAAGAGGAAAGAAAAAATAAGTATGGGATTAGATTAAAGTCTATATTCTTTCTTCTTGATTCTTTCTTCTCCTTAAAAATAAAACAATGGAATTCGATATCAACACCATAACACGTGAAAACGTAAAAATATTAAAACCTTATTCTTCGGCCCGTGATGAGTTTGAAGATTTTGATACTGCCGAAATGATTTTTCTGGATGCAAATGAAAATCCTTTTCAGAATGGCGTAAATCGGTATCCTGATCCTCAGCAGAATTCGGTCAAGGCGATTTTGGCAAAGAATAATAACGTAAAATCTAGTCAGATTTTATTAGGAAACGGAAGCGACGAAGTATTGGATTTGCTTTTCAGGGCTTTCTGTGAACCCAAAACAGATAATATCATTTCATTGCCGCCAACGTATGGAATGTACAGCGTTTTGGCTAACATAAATGCGGTGGAAAACAGAGAAGTTCTACTTTCAAATGATTTTCAGCCACAGGTTGAAAATATTCTGGATGCTGTTGATGACAATACCAAAATTATCTTTCTGTGTTCGCCAAATAATCCGACCGGAAATTCTTTTTCAGACGAAAGCGTGGTGACTTTGCTGAAAAACTTTAAGGGTTTGGTGGTGATTGATGAAGCCTATATCGACTTTTCGGCGAAAGAAAGCTGGCTGACAGAAATTGATGAATATCCAAATTTGGTGATCACACAAACACTTTCAAAAGCATACGGTCTTGCGGGAATAAGATTGGGGATTTGTTATGGATCAGAAGCTGTAATTGCAGTTTTGAACAAAATCAAGCCTCCGTACAATGTTAATGAACTGACTCAGCAAAGAGCTATTGTTCGTTTAAATGATTCGGAAAAAATAAAAACTGAAATCAGTTCTATTATTGAACAAAGAGAGCAATTACTTAAAGTATTGCGTGATGTGAGTTTTGTAGAAAAAATCTATCCGACAGAAGCTAATTTTGTATTGATAAAAGTAGATGATGCCAATAAAAGATACAATGAATTGATTCTAAAAGGTATTGTGATTCGTAACCGTACAACTCAGCCTTTATGCGAAAACACTTTGCGTCTGACGATTGGAATTCCGGAGGAAAATGCTGTTCTGATTAAGGAATTAAAGTCATTATAGTAAATTTGTAATAATCAATAAGTGATTAATGTAAATATCTCGAAACCGTTTTGCGTGAGGGATAGAGGCGGTATCCTTTTGTGAAGAGTAACGGAACAAAAGATAGAGCCGAAAGCCCGACCCGGAGGGACACGCCCAAAATATGATTAAATTATGAAAAAAGTACTTTTTATCGATCGTGACGGAACGATTGTTTTAGAACCTGCAGATTTACAATTGGATAGTCTGGATAAACTGGAATTTTATCCAAAAGCGTTTCAGTATCTGGCCAAAATAGCCAGTGAATTAGATTACGAATTGGCAATGGTAACCAATCAGGATGGTTTGGGAACAGACAGTTTTCCGGAAGATACCTTTTGGCCGACGCAGAATTTTGTATTAAGAGCTTTTGAAAACGAAGGAGTTTTGTTTGATGATATTTTCATTGACCGCTCATTTCCTGCAGATAATGCACCAACACGTAAGCCAAGAACAGGAATGCTGACAAAATATTTGAATAATCCGGATTATGATTTAGCAAATTCTTTTGTTTTGGGAGATCGTTTAACTGATGTTGAACTGGCGAAAAACCTGGGAGCCAAAGCTATTTTCATGAATATGACTGATGGAGTTGGAACCAATGAAATTTCATCGAAACGTGAAGAATTAGACGGAACTATTATTTTGCAGACAACAGACTGGAAAAGAATTTATGAGTTTTTGAAACTGGAAGCGCGTTCCGCTTCGATAACCCGTAAAACACATGAAACGGATATTTTTATTAATGTCAATTTAGACGGAACCGGAAAAAGTAAAATAGATACCGGAATCGCTTTCTTTGACCACATGCTGGATCAGATTTCGCGTCACGGTCAAATGGATTTGGAAATACTAGTAAAAGGTGATTTAGAAGTTGATGAACACCACACAATTGAAGATACTGCAATTGCTTTAGGAGAAGTTTTTGCTAAGGCCCTCGGAAATAAATTAGGTATCGAACGTTACGGTTTCTGCCTGCCAATGGACGATTGTTTAGCGCAGGTAGCCATTGACTTTGGCGGAAGAAACTGGCTGGTTTGGGAAACCCAATTTAAACGTGAAATGGTGGGCAAAATGCCAACAGAAATGTTTTTTCATTTTTTTAAATCGTTCTCTGATGGGGCAAAAGCCAATATCAACATCAAAGCGGAAGGTGAGAACGAACACCACAAAATTGAGGCTATTTTTAAAGCTTTTGCAAAATCAATAAAAGTGGCGGTAAAAAGAGATACGGAGAAAATGATACTGCCTTCAACGAAAGGGATGTTGTAGAAGGTTGAAAATTGTTTCAAGTTTCAAGTTTCAAGTTCTGCAGAGCAACCTGAAACCTGAAACTTGAAACCTGAAACAAAAGAAAATGAAAATAGTAATTATAAATTACGGAGCAGGAAATATTCAGAGCATCATGTTTGCGATTGAAAGGCTTGGCTTTAAAGCTATTTTAAGTAATAATCCGGAAGAAATTCAGGCGGCTGACAAAGTAATTTTCCCCGGCGTGGGAGAAGCGAGTTATGCTATGAAGAAACTTGAAGAAAGCGGTTTGGATAGTTTGATTCCGAATTTGAAACAGCCTGTGTTAGGAATCTGCCTTGGAATGCAACTAATGTGTAATTCGTCTGAAGAAGGAAATACCAAAGGTTTAGGGATTTTTGATGTGGATGTGATTAAATTTACTCCAAAAGTAAAAGTGCCACAAATGGGATGGAATCAGATTTATGATTTAAAATCGGATTTGTTTAAAGGAATTGCGGAGAATGAATTTATGTATCTGGTGCATAGTTTTTACGCTCCAAATTGCGCTGAATCTATTGCTACAACGAATTATGAATTAGAATATGCATCGGCATTGCAAAAAGATAATTTTTATGGAACGCAGTTTCATCCTGAAAAAAGTGGTGCTGTTGGAGAGAAAATATTAGAAAACTTTTTGAAAATCTAAATCAAAATACAAGACTTACGACTTTAGACTTTCAAATTTTAAGACTTAAATAAATGAGAATAATACCAGCCATAGATATTATTGACGGAAAATGTGTCCGCTTGTCCAAAGGCGATTACAATACTAAGATAATTTACAACGAAAATCCGCTTGAAGTAGCAAAATCATTCGAAGAACACGGAATCGAATATTTACATTTGGTAGATTTGGACGGAGCAAAATCAAGCAAAATTGTCAACTATAAAATTTTGGAGCAAATTGCCACACAGACAAAATTGAAGATTGATTTTGGTGGCGGTTTAAAATCGGATGCTGATTTGAAAATTGCTTTTGAAAGCGGGGCGAATCAAATTACGGGTGGAAGTATCGCAGTAAAAAACAGAACGATTTTCGAAAAATGGATTTCAGAATATGGTTCGGATAAAATCATTTTAGGCGCTGATGCGAAAGATGAAAAGGTAGCCGTTTCAGGATGGTTAGAGGATTCAGATGAGGATTTGGTTCCGTTTATTCAGGATTATCAAAAAAAAGGAATTCAGTACGTTATTTGCACTGATATTGCGAAAGACGGAATGCTGGAAGGTCCAAGTTTTGATTTGTATGCTAAAATCTTATCAGAAGCGAAAGGTATAAAATTAATCGCTTCCGGTGGAATATCAACATTTGATGAACTGCCAAAATTAGCCGAATTAGGCTGTGAAGGAACAATTATTGGAAAAGCAATTTACGAAGGAAGAATTTCTTTGAAACAACTGGAAAACTATATAATTAGAAAATGAGATAATTAGTCAATTAGATAATTATGTGTATCGCTCGTAAAATAATCTAATTCTCAAATTCTCAAATTGACACATTAAAAATATGCTTGCAAAAAGAATCATCCCCTGTTTGGATATAAAAAATGGAAGAACCGTAAAAGGTGTTAATTTCGTAGATTTGCGTGATGCCGGAGATCCGGTGGAACTGGCTGAAATTTATTCTGCTGAAGGAGCAGATGAATTGGTTTTTCTTGATATTTCGGCAACGGAAGAACGCAGAAAAACGTTGGTCAACATAGTAAGAAGTGTGGCAGAGAAAATCAATATTCCGTTTACGGTTGGTGGCGGAATTTCATCTGTGGAAGATGTTGAAATTCTGCTAAATAACGGAGCTGATAAAGTTTCTATCAATTCATCTGCAGTAAAAAATCCGCAGCTGATCAATGATCTGGCACAGAAATTCGGAAGTCAATGTGTGGTTGTTGCTATTGATGCCAAACAAATAGACGGACAATGGATCGTGCATTTAGTCGGCGGAAAAGTTCCGACAGAATTAAATCTGTTCGATTGGGCAGTGGAAGTGGCACAACGCGGTGCAGGTGAAATATTATTCACATCAATGGATAATGACGGAACCAAAAATGGTTTTGCAAATGAAGCTTTGGCAAAATTATCAACTTTAATCAATATACCGATAATCGCCTCTGGCGGAGCGGGAAATATACAGCATTTTGTTGATTCATTTAAAGAAGGAAAGGCAGATGCTGCTTTGGCTGCGAGCGTTTTTCACTTCAAGGAGATAGAAATCAAAACCCTTAAACAAGAACTAAAAAACAATAATATAGAAGTCAGAATTTAGAAAATAGAGGAAAGAATAAAGAGGAAAGAAAATCTAATTAATAATTTTTTTAATCTTTAATTTTTTTAATCTTTAAATCTTTAAATAAAATATATGAACATAGATATCAAAAGCTCACACGGATTGATTCCGGCAATTATTCAGGATTCGGAAACTAAAAATGTCCTGATGCTCGGCTATATGAATGAAGAATCAATTCAAAAAACGATTGAAACACAAAAAGTAACTTTTTTCAGCCGCTCGAAACAAAGGCTTTGGACAAAAGGTGAGGAGAGTGGCAACTTTTTGAATCTAGTGGATATTAAAAATGATTGTGATGGCGATACGCTATTGATTCAGGCGAAACCAGTCGGGCCAACATGTCACACAGGAGCTGATACCTGTTGGCAGGAAGAAAATAAAGAAAATTTCGGCTTTCTTTCCGGTTTAGAAAACACGATTAAAATTCGCAGGGAAAATGCAGATTCAGAAAAAAGTTATGTAGCTTCGTTGTTCGAAAAAGGAATCAATAAAATCGCACAGAAAGTAGGTGAAGAAGCTGTAGAAGTTGTAATTGAAGCCAAAGATGACAACGACGACCTATTCCTGAGCGAAAGTGCCGATTTACTTTTTCATTACCTTATTCTGTTGCAGGCCAAGGGTTTTCAACTAAATGATGTTGTTGATGTTTTGAAAAAACGTCAGAAATAATAACAAATAGATTCTGAAATATTAGGAGCTCTTTCCTGCTGTCCGCTATATCTTTTTTGGCTGAAAAAGCCAAAAAAGGATGCCGCTTCCATCAGGGCTAAAACGTATTAAACAAGAAAAGATGAATTTCAATAAAATAGTTATATTGCTTTTAGTTGGTTCTTTTTATAACGCTTTGGCACAAAAAGACGGATTTTGGGACAAAGATCGTGCAACCACTAAAGAGATAATCGTTAAAGCAGGTGAAAGAGTAACTGTTAAAACAGAGGATTTACCTGTAGGGACTACCGAAATTGTTTACCGTATAACGCTTTTGGATGAAAACCAACAAATGGCAAATAGTCTGGTTTCTGTATTAAAAGCAATTCCAGATCCGTATGGAATTGGTCAGGGTTCTGCCGGAGCTGTATTTCTGATGTCAAAAATATCAGGTGATGATAAATGTACTTACGCACTTTTTACTTCTGACGCCAATGCAAAAAAATATGTTGATAACGGAAAGATAAATGATGCCTGTTTTTCACAAGCTGACCCGTTAAGCAAGGATGCCAAACGTTTATCTCTTGATAAATCTTCCTGTTTAACACAAAATACAACCACAATTTGGTTTGGTTTTGAAAGTAAGAATTGGCTATTGAAACAAAAAATAGTTTTGGAGGTTGTGCCCTGGGTGGATGTCAAACTTAACCGTGGATGGAATCTGGATAATAAAAACGAAATTATCAGTTTGTGCAAAACTTCTACAATGGCACAAAAAATGGCTAATTCTGATGATTTCTGCGTTTGTATTATGGATAAAATCATGAAGCAATACCGTTATTCGGAATTTCAAAAATTACTTTCAATAGAAAAAACCAAGGTTTATAAAGATTTTGGAAATGCGTGTTACAATGATGCCAACATTTCTAAAAATGTTTTTAATGATTTAAGAACACAGGCCAATACCCTGATAAAACTGCAAAAATACAATGAAGCGATTCCTAAACTAAATACGATAATCGCTTCTGGAAAAGCCACAGCTCTGGATTACGCTTCGATTGGTTACAGCTATATTTTAACCAAACAATACGCAAAAGCCCTGAAGTTTTTAAAAGAAGGAGAAAAATTGGATGATACCGAATTACTGCTAAAACTCTATCTGGCACATACTTATTTGGTAAGTGATGATTACAGTACGGCAAAATCCATTTATAAAAAATACCAAACACAAAACGTAACCGACAGTTTGAGTTGGATTGATAAAACCAAACAGGATTTTACTCTTTTTCAAAAGGCAGGATTGCCATCTTCAGATTTTGACAAAGTTTTAAAGCTCTTTAAGTAAGAATATTGAAAGCTACCTATCATAAATACATGCTTCATTTTAAGCGTCCTTCCGGAACGTCCAGAGGTATCATGACCAAAAAAGAAACCTGGTTTATCGTATTGGAAAAAGACGGTAAAAAAGGAATAGGAGAGTGTGGGATTTTACGTGGATTGAGCGCTGATGACAGAGATGATTATGAGGAAAAACTGAATTGGACTTGTGAAAATATTCACTTCGGAGAAGAAGTTTTGTGGCAGGAATTAATCGAATTTCCTTCCATTCAATTCGGAATAGAGATGGCTTTTTTATCCCTTAAAAGTGAAAATCCTTATTTGTTATTTCCTTCAGATTTCACTAATAATTCCAAATCAATTGTCATAAATGGTTTGGTTTGGATGGGCGAGGAAGCTTTCATGAAAGAACAGATAGAAGAGAAATTAACTCAGGGATTTAGCTGCATAAAACTGAAGATTGGGGCAATAGATTTTCAGAAAGAACTCGAATTATTACGTTTTATTCGTACTCATTTTAATGCGGAACAAATAGAAATACGGGTTGATGCCAACGGTGCTTTTGCATTAAATGAAACTTTAGATAAATTAAATCAATTATCTGGTTTTGAATTACATAGTATTGAACAGCCTATTCAAAAAAACAACACTGACAGGATGGCAGAACTCTGTGAAACGACTCCTTTTCCGATTGCTTTGGATGAAGAATTGATTGGAGTGTTTAATGGGGAAGAAAAAGAAGCATTACTAAAAAAAATCAAACCACAATATATTATTTTGAAGCCAAGTTTTGTTGGTGGATTTCGCGGAACTAAAGAATGGATAACTTTAGCTGACAAATACAATATCGGCTGGTGGATTACTTCTGCATTAGAAAGTAACATTGGTCTTAATGCAATTGCACAATGGACATTTTTACAAAATTCCAATATGCCTCAGGGTTTGGGTACCGGAGCACTTTACACTAATAATTTTGATTGTCCGCTGGAAGTTTCAAATGGACAATTATGGTACAACACTTCTAAAGATTGGGATTCTTCTTTCCTGATAAATATATAAATAGAGTCTTTATTTGGGGTATAGTTTTTCAGCCTTGAAATTAGAATTTTGAATTTATCTATGATTTAAATTGAGTAACTTGCATTCAAATTAATATCAGAAGAAATGATTGAGATTGAAAGAAAGTTTCTTGTAAAATCAGATGAATTCAAATCACAGGCCTTTGCTCAAAATAAAATTGCACAAGGTTATTTGAGTTCACTTCCAGAGAGAACTGTCCGAATCAGGATTAAAGGCAATAAAGGATTTATTACCATAAAAGGGATTGGACAACAGGGCGGAATGTCGCGTTTTGAGTGGGAGAATGAGATTCCGCTTGATGAGGCTCAGCAGTTGCTTACATTATGTGAAAAGGGAAAAATCGAGAAAACGCGTTTCGAAATAAAATCAGGCAATCACGTTTTTGAGGTTGATGAATTTTATGGCGAAAATGAAGGTTTGGTCATGGCAGAAATTGAATTGCAATCAGAAACTGATTTATTTGAAAAGCCGGATTGGTTAGGACAAGAAGTTACCAATGATGAGCGCTATTACAATGCTTATTTAAGTAAAAATCCTTTTAAAGACTGGAAAAAATAAAAAATTCATGACACAATCATACGATCTGATTATTGTAGGCGGTGGTCCAATTGGACTGGCTTGTGCAATAGAAGCCAAAAAGAAAAATCTGAATTATTTAATTATCGAAAAAGGGGCAATTGTTAATAGCATTTTCAATTATCCTTTGTACATGACGTTTTTTTCAACAGCAGAAAGACTTGAGATTGGCGATATTCCGTTTAATTGCCTGGCACCAAAACCGGGTCGACAAGAAGCATTAGAATATTATCGAAATATTCATCGCTATTTTAATTTTAATATTAACTTATTTGAAAAGGTGACTCAGGTTCAAAAGCTGGAAAATTCACTATTTAAAATTAAAACTGACAAAAACTCATACGAAGCTAAAAATGTTATCATAGCAACTGGTTTTTATGATATTCCGATAGCAATGAATATAAGAGGTGAGGAATTCTCTAAAGTTCGTCATTATTACAAAGAAGCTCATGAATATGCTTTTCGGGAAATTTTGGTTGTAGGTGCGAATAATTCATCTGTAGACGCAGCATTGGAATGTTGGAGAAAAGGATCAAATGTTACAATGGTGATTCGGAAGAATGAAATTAATAATCGGGTGAAATACTGGGTAAAACCGGATATAGAAAACAGAATTGAAGAAGGAAGCATAAAAGCCTATTTCGAGTCAAATATTATTGAAATCAAAGAGAATGAGGTTGATATTGAAACACCGGAAGGTAAAGTAACCATCAAAAATGATTTTGTTTTGGCTTTAACGGGTTATAAACCTGATTTGCCCTTTCTTGAGAAAATGGGAATTGAATTATCGAATGATGAATTAAAAACCCCAACTTACAACCCGGAAACTATGGAAACGAATGTACAAGGATTGTTTTTAGCCGGAGTAGTTTGCGGAGGAATGCAGACGCATAAATGGTTTATTGAAAATTCCCGTATTCATGCGAATATTATTGTGGATTATATAACTTCAAAATAAAGAAAATACCACAGGCGAAAGAGTTTGATTCTTTAATCTGTGGTAAATAATTAAGAACTGCAGGAAAGCATGGAGCAGCCTACTTTTGAACGGGCCCAATCCGGTCGTTTGGCAAACCATTTTTGATATTCCGGCTGTTCATCATAAGGTTTTTTGAGTAATTCGTATAATTCTGCGATTAAAGAGTAGTCACCTTTGTCGGCTTCATCAATCGCTAATTGCGCCATATAATTCCGCAAAACATATTTTGGATTAACCAGATTCATGTTTTTGATTCTTTCTTCGTCTGATGTATTTTCCTGATTCAGTCTTTCTAAATAATCGATAAACCATAATAACCAATTATCAAGTATTGAATCTTTGATTTCTTCCCGAATATAGAAAGCCTCTTCGATAGCTTTTAAGGCATTTTCCGGAGAATCTGTTTTTTTAATCTGATTCAGATTACGATAAAAAATCGTCATATCGGTTTCTGATAATTGCAAATTCGATTCTAAATAGGCTATAAATTCATTGTCTTTTTCGGTTGAAGTAGCAAGTCCTAATTTGCTTAATATCATTTTTTTATACTCCGAATCAAAATCGGTTATGAATGATTCTAATATTTTTTGCAACGGCTCCGCTTCATTAATCAAAGGAAAAAGGGAATTGGCTAATTGATACAAATTCCATTGTGCAACCTGAGGCTGGTTTCCGAAACGGTATCTTCTGTTTTGACTGTCGGTTGTATTAGGCGTCCAGTTGGCATCATAATTTTCCAACCATCCGTATGGTCCATAATCTATAGTTATTCCGTGAATCGACATGTTATCAGTGTTCATTACGCCATGAACAAAACCTACGCGCTGCCAATGTAAAATCATTTCACGTGTTTTGTCAGCTACGGTTTTGAAAAACTGTAAATATTGCTCTTTTGGTTCGCCTTTAATTTCCGGAAAATAATGTTTGATGTTATATTCAACAAACTGTTTTAGGTTCTTCAATTCGTTTCTCGCTGTAAGCATTTCAAAACTTCCAAAACGGATAAAAGAAGGCGCTACACGACATACAACAGCTCCTTTTTCGTAAGCTGGATTTCCATTGTATAAAATATCGCGTAACACTTCATCTCCTGATAACATCAGCGAAAGCGATCGGGTAGTGGGAACTCCCAAATAATGCATGGCTTCGGCACATAAATATTCCCTAACCGATGAGCGTAAAACGGCCAGGCCATCAGCGGTTCTGGAGTAAGGGGTTTTTCCGGCACCTTTTAATTGCAAAGTAAAAAACTGATTGTTGTGTTCAATTTCAGTTAAATTGATGGCGCGTCCGTCTCCCAACTGTCCAGCCCAGTTGCCAAATTGATGTCCGGCATAACACATGGCATAAGGTTTTGTGCCTGCTAAAATTTCCTTTCCGGAAAAAGCATTCAAAAACGCTTCTGACTCAATCTCATCAGCTGTGATCCCAACCAGTTTAGCTACTTCCTTAGAAGCGTGAATTAATTTAGGTTCTGAAGGTCGTGTTGGATTTACATATGAAAAAACCGCCTTCGAAACCTGACGAATTTCATTGGTTTCATTAGGATCGGCAGGTAATTCAGCTGTAAAGCGATTCTTTATTTTTAAGTTTTTCATTCTGACTTATTCAATTAATTTATCAGCGTACATTTTTTTTAATTTCTGTACTTTAGGATCAATCACCATTCGGCAATACCCTGCTTCCGGATTCTCGTTGTAATAATTCTGATGATCTTCCTCAGCATCGTAAAATACCTGAAAAGGTTTCAATTGTGTTACAATTGGGTCTGAAAAAACCGATTTGATTTCTTTAAAAACCTGCTCAGCTATAGTTTTTTGATTTTCATCATGATACAAAATGATTGAACGATATTGTGTTCCGCTATCTGCGCCTTGTCGGTTTAATGTTGTTGGATCGTGACTTGTCATGAAAACGGTAATTAAATCATGGTAGGAGATTATGTCAGGATTAAAAACAACCTGAATTACTTCTGCATGTCCGGTTCTCCCTGTACACACTTCTCTGTATGGGGGATTTTTTATCTGACCATCAGAATAGCCTGATTTTAGGGTTTCTATTCCTTTTAAACGCTGAATTACAGCTTCAATACACCAAAAACAGCCACCACCAAAGGTTGCTACTGATAAATTTTTCATTTAATATTATTTTAGTCACCGATTTGCCCTATTGGTTATATAGGGAATTATCGTAAATTGTTTGTAAAAAGACTATTTGTTTAAAGATAATAAAAAGTAACTTAAAATTTAAAGTTTCTAATTGATAAATTCGCAATTTTATTAAAAAGCGATATATTTGCGTTCAAACAAAAGTACGCTCATGAACAGCAAAAATAATACCACGACTTTAGAGGCTTATTTTAATGATTTCCGACAAAATATTGTTGGAATCAATCAGGAGTTTACTTCGCCTTACGGGAAAAAGCAAATTATCTATACCGACTGGACTGCCAGCGGGCGCTTGTATCGCCCTATTGAAGAAAAGCTTTTAAACGAATTTGGACCATTTGTAGCTAATACGCATACAGAAACGACAGTGTCAGGTACTGCCATGACAAAAGCGTATCATCATGCCAGACATATAATTAAGCGTCATGCTAATGCCAGTTCCGATGATGTTTTGATTACGGATGGTACAGGAATGACAGGTGTTGTTAATAAATTTCAACGTATTTTAGGACTTAAAATCCCTGAAAATCTAAAGAATTTCACCAATGTACCGGATGAGAAAAGACCAATTGTTTTTATTTCGCATATGGAACATCATTCGAATCAGACTTCCTGGCTGGAAACCATTGCTGATGTTGAAATTATTCCGTCTTGTGAGAAAGGACTTTTTAGTTTGGATAATCTGGCTGAATTACTTGAAAAATATAAAGAGAGGACTATAAAAATAGCTTCGATAACCTCATGTTCGAATGTAACGGGTTTGAAAACGCCCTTTCATGAAGCTGCAAAACTGATGCATCAGCATAATGGCGTTTGTTTTGTGGATTTTGCCTGTTCAGGTCCTTATGTAGAAATCGATATGCATCCTGAAGATCCGGAAGCGTATCTGGATGCTATTTTCTTTTCGCCTCACAAATTTTTGGGAGGCCCCGGAACTTCCGGTGTTTTGATTTTTAATAAAAAGCTCTACAATAATATGATTCCGGATTGTCCTGGCGGAGGAACGGTAAGCTGGACCAATCCCTGGGGCGAGCATAAATATATTGATAATATCGAAGACCGTGAAGACGGCGGAACTCCCGGTTTTTTGCAGGTTATTAAAACGGCATTGACGATTGAGCTGAAAGAAGAAATGGGTATTGAAAACATCCTGCAGCGCGAGCATGAAATTGTAGATTTTGTTTTTAATAAATTGAATCCGATTTCAAATATTAAAATCCTGGCAGGGCAGCATCAAAATCGTTTAGGTGTTATTTCGTTTTTTATTGACGATCTGCATTTTAATCTTGGAGTGAAATTACTGAATGATAAATTCGGAATCCAAACCAGAGGCGGATGTAGCTGTGCCGGAACGTACGGGCATTTTTTATTGCATGTCGATCAGGAAACTTCTAATAAACTGGTAGATGAAATCAGTATTGGTGATTTGATCAAGAAACCGGGATGGATCAGAATGTCGATTCACCCAACGACAACGAATGAAGAAATTGCTTTTGTTTGTGAGAGTATCAAAGATTTGGCTAAAAACCATGAAAACTGGAAATTGGATTATTTGTATGATAAAAACACGAATGAGTTTATTCATAAAAATGCGAATTCGTTTGAAGATGAATTGGTGGCGGGGTGGTTTAGATCTTAGAGTCAATTATCAATTTGACATACCTGACACGTTTTCAAAATCTATTCGTTGCTGCTTACGATTTATTAATTAATAATGATTTATTGTATATTTGATTTTCAATGGTTTATAATTATTGAATACGAATCAATGTTCAGCTGTTTCTACTTAATATTTTAAATTTTTAGCTATGATGAGACAAGTTTTAGGAGTTATTATTGGTTATGCAATTTTTGTTATTAGCTCAATATTTCTTTTTAGGTTTTCAGGAATTAATCCACATGCAGATACTTCTCAGTTATTTATGGTTATGACATTTGTTTACGGAACTATTTTTTCTTTCATCAGCGGACTTGTGACTCAGTTGATCGCAAAAACTAAAAACTTGAAAGTTAATTATGTGCTTTTTATTATTATGGCTGGATTTGCAACTTTTTCTCTTTTTAAATCTAGTGGGAGTTCCTGGACGCAGTTGCTGGCAATTTTTTTGTTTGCTCCGGCTTCTGTCATTGGAGGACTATTTTGGATTAAAAAGAGTAAAAAATAATGAATTTGAAGTGATTGGCGAAAATCTTAATTTATTTGATAGCAGGAGTATAATTTGAAGTTATTACTAAAGATTGCCAATCTCATTTTTATAAGAAATTTAATTTAAAGAAGATAATTCTTTTTTTGGTAAGAAATTAAAAATCGTTGTACTATAACGTTGTTTTTTATCAGTTTTGAAAAATAAACTGCCACATCATAAATCTGATAGGTTTTAAAACCTATTATTCTTTAGTTGAATTTCTTAAAAACACAATTTTATAACCTAGCCCCGATAGAGCGGTTATCCTTTTTATGGCAGTGTTTGCCATAAAAGATAAGAGTGAAAGCGGGACTTTTGGCCTTAAAAACCCTTAAAAGTTGTGCTTCTGAGTAATTCATTGATAATCATGTCTGTTTTAATTTGTCATTACAAATAAATGTATTAATTTTGCAGACCTTTTGGCAAATAAGAGTTTCCATTAGAGATCAACTATTTATGTAAAACAACTTCTGTTTTTTCTACTGCTTTATGAAACTCGAGGAAAACAGAATACAAATTTTTTATCAGCATGTCTGAACAAATTAAATCACAAG
>NZ_JBDTTP010000029.1:0-44450 GCF_039930565.1 Flavobacterium sp.
GCAGAACCAACTCCAGGGAAAATTCAAGTAGTTCCAACTAAAAAATATGCAACCCAAAGAGACTTGTCTTTGGCTTATTCACCAGGCGTAGCCGAGCCTTGTTTAGAAATTGCAGCAAATATAGATGACGTTTACAAATACACAGCAAAAGGAAATTTGGTTGCCGTAATCTCAAATGGGACGGCAGTTTTAGGACTTGGCGACATTGGTCCTGAAGCCTCAAAACCAGTAATGGAAGGAAAAGGGCTTTTGTTTAAAATTTTTTCTGATATTGATGTTTTTGATATTGAAATAGGAACAAAAGACATTGAAGAATTCATTCAGACCGTAAAAAATATTGCCCCAACTTTTGGTGGGATCAATCTGGAAGATATTAAAGCACCTGAGTCTTTCGAAATAGAAAGAAGACTGGTAGCAGAATTAGATATTCCTGTTATGCACGATGACCAGCATGGTACTGCTATCATCTCTTCGGCAGCTTTAATTAATGCACTTGAATTAGCGGGGAAAAAGGCAGAAGATGTAAAAGTTGTAGTTTCCGGTGCAGGTTCAGCAGCAATAGCTTGTACCGATTTATATGTTTTGTTAGGTGTAAAAGTCGAAAATATTTTAATGTTCAATAGTAAAGGACTTTTAACAAAAGATAATCCTGCGCTATCAGAATTACAATTAAAATATGCTGTAGACGGTGCTAAAATAGATTTGGCAGAAGCTATAAACGGTGCAGATGTATTTATCGGCTTATCTTCAGGAAATATTCTGTCACCTGAAATGTTATTAACAATGAAAGATAATCCGATTGTTTTTGCAATGGCAAATCCAAATCCGGAAATCGATTATAATGTAGCTGTAGAGACTCGTAAAGATGTTATTATGGCGACAGGTCGTTCTGATTTTCCTAATCAGGTAAATAATGTTTTAGGATTTCCTTATATTTTTAGAGGAGCATTGGACGTACGAGCAACTAAAATAAACGAAGCGATGAAAATGGCAGCTGTAAAAGCACTGGCTTCGTTAGCAAAAGAGTCAGTTCCTGAGCAGGTAAATGTAGCTTATGGTGCAACTAAATTGGGTTTTGGTCAGGAATATATTATTCCAAAACCATTTGATCCGAGATTGATTACTGTTGTAGCTCCTGCGGTTGCCAGGGCAGCAATGGAATCTGGAGTAGCCAAAAATCCTATTACGGACTGGGTTGCTTATGAAGATGTTCTTCGTGAGCGGATGGGGAATGATAACAAAATGGTTCGTCTAATGACTAATCGCGCAAAAATGGATCCGAAACGAATTGTTTTTGCCGAAGCAGACCAGTTAAATGTATTAAAAGCGGCTCAGATTGTTTATGAGGATGGCATTGGTTTTCCTATTTTATTGGGAAATAAAGAATCTATCTTAGAACTTAAAAC
Source organism: Flavobacterium sp. (assembly GCF_039930565.1). Lineage (GTDB taxonomy): Bacteria > Bacteroidota > Bacteroidia > Flavobacteriales > Flavobacteriaceae > Flavobacterium. The sequence continues at coordinate 1,407 of NZ_JBDTTP010000029.1, forward strand.
AGAATTAGGATTTGATGCTGAACTTGAAATCATTGATCCTAAAACAAATGAAGAAGAAGGAAGAAGAAACAGATTTGCAACTTCGTATTGGACAGCAAGAGAAAGAAGAGGAGTTTCTTTGCTGGATGCTCAGAAATTTATGCGCGAAAGAAATTATTTTGCTGCAATGATGGTAAACGAAGGAGAAGCTGATGCTTTGGTAACAGGATATTCAAGAAGTTATCCAAGTGTGGTAAAACCAATGCTGCAATTAATTGAAAAAGCACAAGGAGCATCATTAGTTGCAACAGCAAATATGATGTTAACCTCTCGCGGACCAATGTTTTTGTCAGATACAGCAATAAACATTGATCCATCTGCAGGAGATTTAATAAATATTGCTATTATGACAGGAAAAACGGCTAAAATGTTTGGAGTTGAGCCGGTTATCGCAATGGTTTCATTTTCAAACTTCGGATCATCAACAAGTAAAAGCGCATCAAAAGTTAGAGAAGCAGTAGCTTATTTACATAAAAATTATCCTGAAATGATTGTTGATGGAGAGATCCAAGCAGATTTTGCCTTGAATCCTGAAATGCTTCAGGAAAAATTCCCTTTCTCTAAATTGGCGGGTAAAAAAGTAAATACCTTAATTTTTCCTAATCTTGAATCGGCAAATATCACTTATAAGCTGCTGAAAGAATTATACAAAGTGAATTCTATTGGTCCAATTATGTTAGGAATGGGCAAGCCAGTACATATTTTTCAATTAGGCGCCAGTGTTGAAGAGATGGTCAATATGGCTGCAATTGCAGTTATTGACGCACAGGAAAAACAAAACAAGAAAAATAAATTGGTGACTAATGAGTAATAATTAGCTGTTAATATTGTCTTAAATTCGTTATATTTGGCACCATAAATTATACTATGATAGCACATTTGCAAGGCAAACTGGTTGAGAAAAATCCAACAGATGTTGTGATTGATTGTGGGGGAGTTGGGTATCAGGTTAATATCTCTTTGCATACTTTCTCATTGATTCCAAATACAGATTTTATAAAATTATATACGCATCTTCTTATCAAAGAAGATGCGCATACATTATATGGTTTTGCCGAAAAATCAGAAAGAGAAATATTTAGGATGCTATTATCTGTTTCCGGAATCGGAGCCAATATTGCAAGAACCATGTTATCTTCTATAGAACCAAGACAGATTATCAATGCAATTGCTTCGGGAGATGTAGGTGTTATTCAGTCAATTAAAGGCATTGGTAATAAAACGGCACAAAGGGTAATACTGGATTTAAAAGAAAAAGTATTAAAATTATATGATTTGGATGAAGTTTCTGTAGTTCAAAACAATACAAATCGAGATGAAGCGTTATCTGCTTTAGAAGTTTTAGGTTTTATTAGAAAAACTTCTGAAAAAGTAGTTGAAAAAATTGTAAAGGAAGATCCTGAAGCAAGTGTTGAAACTATTATTAAAAAAGCATTAAAAACTTTATAAACTACTATAAGATACTGAATTTGTATGCGTAAAATTTTACTTTTTTTACTTGTTTTATTTTGTGGCAACGCATTGCGTGGGCAAGTAAACCAAACAATTCAGGATACAACCAAAACAGGATTTTCTGTTGGTAAAATGGAGATAGAAAATCCGCCAAGCATATTGTCGGCTTATAAATATGATCCGGTTACAGACAGGTACATTTATACAAAATCCGTTGATGGCTTTTCCATCGATTATCCTGTTATTTTAACACCTAAAGAGTATGAGGATTTAGTTTTGAAAGAATCCAGGAGAGATTATTTCAAAGAAAAAATAAATGCGATTGAAGGAAAAAAATTGGGAAGCGAAGAAGCGAAAAAAAACTTACTTCCCAGATACTATATTAATTCGGGTTTTTTTGAATCTATTTTTGGAAGTAATACTATTGATGTAAAACCTACAGGTTCTGTTGAAATGGATTTAGGCCTGCGTTATTCAAAACAGGATAACCCGTCCTTTTCTCCAAGAAACAGATCGAGTCTGACTTTTGATTTCGATCAGAGAATCAGCATGAGTTTAATGGGTAAGGTAGGAACCAGATTAGAAGTAAATGCTAATTATGATACCCAATCTACATTTGCCTTTCAAAATTTATTCAAACTTGCTTATACGCCGACAGAAGATGATATAATTCAAAAAGTAGAGGTTGGTAATGTTAGTATGCCTTTAAATAGTACACTTATTCGGGGCGCACAAAGTTTATTTGGTGTAAAAACTCAATTACAGTTTGGAAAAACAACGGTTACAGGAGTTTTTTCTGAACAAAAATCGCAAACCAAAAGCGTAGTAGCAGAAGGGGGTGGAACTATTCAGAATTTTGATTTATATGCATTAGATTACGATAATGACAGGCACTTCTTTTTATCACAATATTTTCGAAATAAATATGATGCCTCACTAAGAAATTACCCTTTCATTGATAGCCGGGTTCAGATTACAAGGATTGAAGTTTGGGTAACTAATAAACAAAATCGCGTTAGCACTACAGGCAATAATTTAAGAAATATTATTGCTCTTCAGGATTTAGGAGAAGCCAGATTAACAGGACAGACAGATTCAGATATTGTAGTTGTTAATCCTTCCACGGCTTTTTTTAATAAACCTCAGGATTCACCTACCGATAACAGTAATAATCAATACGATCCTGATTTAATAGATAAAACCGGTTTTTTAAATTCTAATATTAGGGAAATTGTAACGGCTAAAGCTGGTTTTAATATTGCAAATGTTCCAAATGTAAATGAAGGAACAGATTATTCCGTACTTGAAAATGCCCGAAAACTAACGGCAAATGAGTTCACGTATAATCCGCAGTTAGGGTATATTTCCCTTCAGCAGCGTTTGGCAAATGATGAGATTTTAGCAGTTTCATATGAATATACTATTGGCGATCAGGTGTATCAGGTTGGTGAATTTGGTAGTGACGGTGTAGATGCAACTGTAGTAACAGGCAATAGTAATAGTAACAATCAGGCTATTATTACTCAAAGTTTGATTTTGAAAATGCTGAAAAGCAGTTTAACAAATATTCAAAATCCGGTTTGGAACCTGATGATGAAAAATATTTATCAGATACCGGGAGCCTACCAGATAAAGCAGGACGATTTCAGATTTAATATTCTTTATACAGACCCTTCGCCAATCAATTATATTACTCCCGTAGTTCCATTTCCTGCTAATCCAACGTTAGACAACAGAGTTGAGGAAACGCCTTTATTGAAGGTTTTTAATTTGGATAAATTAAATTACAACAATGATCCTCAGGCAGGAGGTGATGGCTTCTTTGATTACTTACAAGGCATCACTTTTGATGCCCAAAACGGAAGAATTATCTTTACCACAAAAGAACCTTTTGGAGAACTGTTATTCAACAAGTTAGATTCCGGAGCGGGAGAAAATTATAGCGATCCTGCAACCTATAATCCTAACCAAAGAAAATATGTGTTTAGAAACATGTATCGACTGACGCAGTCAGCAGCTTTACAGGACAGTGATAAAAATAAATTCTTATTAAGAGGAAAGTACAAATCTACAGGAAGCGATGGTATTCCTATTGGTGCTTTTAACGTCCCTCAGGGTTCTGTAGTGGTTACTGCTGCAGGAAGGGTTTTGGTTGAAGGTGTTGATTATAGTGTCGATTATCAATTAGGAAGAGTTCAGATTTTAGATCCTTCTCTTCAGGCTTCCAATACACCCATAGAGGTTTCATTAGAGAATAATTCAGTTTTTGGGCAGCAGACAAGAAGATTTGTAGGATTGAACGTAGAACATAAAATATCTGATAATTTCATTATCGGCGGAACATATTTGAAAATGACAGAAAAGCCATTTACTCAAAAATCAAGTTATGGCCAGGAATCTGTAAATAATACAATTTTTGGCTTTAATGGAAATTTTTCTACTGAAGTTCCTTTTTTTACAAGACTGGTAAATATGCTTCCCAATATGGATACTGATGTGCCCTCCAACCTTTCAATACGCGGGGAAGTTGCTTTTCTAAAGCCGGATGCGCCAAAAGCCAGCGATTTTCAGGGAGAAGCGACTATTTATGTAGATGACTTTGAGGGATCTCAATCTACTATCGATATGCGGTCAGCTTATGCATGGAGTCTGGCTTCAGTACCTTTTATTACTGCCGCTGGAGATCCTACTTTTAATGCGCATTTTGAAGATTTAAAATATGGTTACAAAAGGGCTAAGCTGGCATGGTATTCTATTGACCCGGTTTTTTATACCCAAAAACCCTCTGGAATTTCAAATAATGATTTGTCCTTAAATACTACCAGAAGGATTTACAGCAAGGAATTATATCCAAATACAGATATCGCACAAGGGCAATTACAAATTGTAAACACGTTAGATTTGAGTTATTATCCATCGGAAAGAGGTCCTTACAATGATAATCCTGACTTTAATACTCAGCCGGGAACTACTAATTTTGGTGGAATTATGCGTGCTTTAAATTCGACTAATTTTGAGCAAAGTAATGTAGAATATATTCAGTTTTGGGTACTTGACCCTTATGTAGGAAATGGTGAAGCGCAAGATTCAAATACAGGTAAAATTTATTTTAACTTAGGAGAAATTTCAGAAGATATTTTAAAAGATGGAAGAAAACAATATGAAAATGGCCTTGGTCAGGATCAAATACTAGTAACTCCCCAACCCATATGGGGAGATGTTCCTGCTTCGCAGTCGTTAATTTACGCATTTGACACTAATGCTGCTAACAGAGCCAATCAGGATGTTGGTTTAGATGGTTTGCCAAACTCAAAAGAAGCAACAGTTTATACTAATTATGCTTCAGAAGAAGATCCTGCGGCAGATGACTACACCTATTTTTTAAATACCACCGGAGGTGTTCAGGAACGTTATAAAAAATATAATGGTGTTGAAAGAAATTCAGCCGTGGATATAAACGATCCAAACAGGGCTTCTACAACTTTGCCAGATATAGAAGATATTAATCGTGATAACACGATGAATACTATTAATGCTTATTACGAATATAGTATTGATATTAAACCTGGAATGCAGATTGGACAAAATTATATTACTGACATTCGTGAGCCTGGAGATGTTGGTCCTGTTGAATTACCAAATGGAAGCACTACAACAGCAAGATGGATTCAGTTTAAAATACCGGTTTCGCAGCCACAGAATGTTATTGGAAATATTACTGACTTTAGGTCAATCCGCTTCATGCGAATGTTTATGACGGGATTTAATGAAGAAGTAACGTTACGTTTTGGCGCATTGGATTTAGTACGTGGTGAATGGAGAAGATACGAAAGCAGTCTCGATATAACAGATACGGATCCGAAAGATGACGGGACAGATTTTGATGTCGTAGCAGTTAATCTTCAGGAAAACAACACAAAATGCCCTGTAAACTATGTTGTTCCGCCCGGTGTGCAAAGAGAACAATTATATAACAACAACACAATAATTAATCAAAATGAGCAGTCATTGGCTTTACGTACTTCAGGAGCAGGATTAGAATATTTTGATTCAAGAGCTGTTTTTAAAAATGTAAGCCTTGATATGCGTCAGTATAAAAAACTTAAAATGTTTTTACATGCTGAATCATTAAAGGATGAAACAGAATTAGAAGATAATGAAATGATAGGGTTTATTCGTTTTGGAAATGATTTTACACAGAACTTTTATCAGGTCGAAATTCCGTTGAAGGTAACCCAGTCAGGAGGCGCTTGTAATATTAACCCAGATCTTGTATGGCCTGAGGATAACGAGATGAATCTGGTTCTGGATTTACTGACCAGAATGAAAATCAAGGCGATGCCAATTCCAATTGATTCAGATAAAAGAGATGATAATGGAATTTATTATCCGGATAATGACCCTGATGCTGATGGAGGAGATGGTGATAGTAAACTGACACTTGGTATTAAAGGAAATCCTAATTTTGGTATGGTCCGAAATTTAATGGTCGGTATTAAAAGCAATACCAATACTAAAAAAGTAAAAGGTGAAGTTTGGTTTAATGAACTTCGTTTAGCGGATATGGAAAATAAGGGCGGTATGGCTGCTATATTAAATGTAGATACCAATATGGCTGATTTTGCAACCATTTCTGCAACCGGACGAAAAAGCACTATTGGGTTTGGTGCACTTGAGCAAGGTGCAAACGAAAGGGACAGAGAGGATGTTCAACAATACAATATTGTGACCAATCTGAATTTAGGTAAACTATTACCTCCGAAATGGGGAATCAACTTGCCATTTAATTATGCAATTGGAGAAGAAATAATCACGCCTGAATATGATCCGTTTAATCAGGACATTAAATTGAAGCAGTTATTGGATGAAACTACAGACAAAGATGTAAAGGATAATTACAAAAACAGAGCTGTAGATTATACTAAACGTAAAAGTATTAATTTTATTGGTGTTCGAAAAGACAAGGCTCCGGAACAAAAGTCACATGTGTACGATGTTGAAAACTTTACTTTTTCACAATCGTATAATCAGGTAGAACGTCATGATTATGAAATTGAAGACTATGAAGACGAACAATCCAGTTCTACTGTAAATTATGCTTATACCTTTAAGGCAAAAGAAGTTATTCCGTTTAAGCAAACTAAATTCATGAAAAAAAGCGCGTATTGGAAGCTCTTGAGTGACTTTAACTTTAATTACCTGCCTTCTAATATTTCCTTTAATTCTAATATTTTAAGACAAAGTAATCGTCAGCAATTCAGACAAGTTCAGGATGTTCCGGGGATTGGCCTTGACGCGCTCTACAGAAGGAACTTTGCCTATAATTATCAATATGGTTTTGGATATAATTTGACAAAATCCTTAAAATTAAATTATACAGCGGCATCAAACAATATTGTAAAAAATTACCTGAATGATGACAATTCCCCTAAGGAAGATTTTAATATTTGGGACGATTATTTTGATATCGGAATACCAAATCAGCATACACAACAACTGGTTTTAAACTATGATATTCCGCTTGATAAATTACCTATTTTTAGTTTTGTAAAAGCAAATTACTCTTACACTGCTGATTATAACTGGCAACGTTCGTCATCTGCATTTGATAATATTTCTATTGGAGATGTACAATATGATCTGGGAAATACAATACAAAATGCTAATTCAAATACCTTAAGCACAACGTTTAATATGAATTTGCTATATAAATATTTAGGATTGACACCAGGTTCCAAAACGGCTGCTAAACCTAAACCATCTGGTCCTCCAAAACCCGGAGAAAAAATAGTGAATACCAATAATGCAGCACCAAAAAGCCGTCCGCTTTTTGATTCTATGATTGGTATTTTAACCAGCGTTAAAAATATTCAGATTAATTATACGGAAAATAGCGGAACTGTTTTACCTGGATATACCCCGGGTATTGGTTTCTTAGGCACATCAAGGCCTTCCTTAGGATTTGTTTTCGGTAGTCAGGACGATGTTCGTTATGAATCGGCCAAAAGGGGCTGGTTGACTACCTACGAAAACTTTAATCAAAATTATACTCAGGTAAATAGTAAAACACTGAAAATATCTGCCAATGTCGATTTATTACCTGATTTTAAAATAGATTTAACGATGGACAGGTCGTATTCTGAAAATTCTTCAGAGCAGTATAGTGTTGATCAGGCAACAGGAAAATATCAGCCTTTATCCCCTTATACTTACGGAATGTTTTCTATTTCCACAGTATTGATCAAAACCGCATTTTCGGCAAGTGATGAAAATGTGTCAGCAGCTTTTGATGATTTTAGAGAAAATAGATTGGTTATTGCCAATCGTCTGGCAGAAGAACGTTATGTTGGAGTAATTCCAAGGTACGATGCTTCTGCTCTTCCTGCAGAAAACCCTGCTGCAGATTTAGGGGATATAGCCAATCCAAATAGTGCTGAAAGAAAAAGAATTATTTCGAACGATGGTTACCCTATAGGATACGGAAAAAGCAATCAGGCGGTTTTGCTCCCTTCTTTTTTAGCGGCTTATTCAGGAAGTGATGCATCAGATGCCTCAACGGGTATTTTTAAAAATTTTCCTATTCCCAACTGGAGCGTGAAGTACAATGGACTTATGCGTTACAAGTTCTTTAAAGATAAATTCAAGCGTTTTTCATTGCAGCATAATTATCGTGCTTCCTACACTATAAACCAATTCAGGTCTAATTTTGATTATAATGAAAATCCGGCTGGACAGGATGTAAATAACAATTTTTATAACAAGACGATTATGTCAAATGTCAATCTGGTAGAACAGTTTAGCCCACTTATACGGATGGATTTTGAGTTAAAAGGTTCACTAAGGGTGCTGACAGAAGTTAAAAAAGACCGGGCACTGTCAATGAGTTTTGATAATAATCTATTAACTGAAGTAAAAGGACTAGAATATGTAGTTGGATTAGGTTACCGTTTTAAAGATGTTATTTTTTCATCTCGTCTTGCTGATAATCCAACCGGAATCATAAAAAGTGATATCAATATCAAAACAGATTTCTCTTACAGAAACAACCAGACATTAGTTCGTTACCTGGATTATGATAATAACCAGTTAGCTGCAGGACAAAACATATGGTCTGTAAAACTTACGGCTGATTATGCTTTCAGTAAAAACCTGACGGCTATATTTTATTATGATCATTCATTTTCAAAAGCGGTTATTTCTACATCATTTCCATTAACTAATATTAGATCAGGTTTTACACTCCGTTATAATTTCGGAAATTAATTTTTTAGATTCTAAACCAAATTTTATTAGAAGATTGTTACATTTGTGGCATAAAAATTCATTTTTCAATTTCAAACATAGTATTATGAGCATACCGGCAAATTTAAAGTACACAAAAGATCACGAATGGGTTAGCATCGAAGGAGATGTTGCAACTGTAGGAATTACTCATTTTGCACAAAAAGAGTTAGGAGATATCGTGTATGTTGAAGTAGAAACTTTAGATCAGACACTTGATAAAGATGAGGTTTTTGGAACAGTGGAAGCTGTAAAAACGGTTTCTGATTTGTTTTTGCCTTTAACGGGAGAAATAATTGCTTTTAATGACAGTCTGGAAAGTGCTCCTGAAACAGTAAATTCCGATCCTTACGGAGCCGGATGGATGATTAAAATAAAAATTGCTGATGCATCAGAAATAGATTCATTATTGTCTGACGAAGCGTATAAAGAACTAATCGGTGCCTAAACAGCTATTGCTTCTTTGGGCCATTATATGCTCTGGAATTATTACCTATTTCTGTCTTACAGATTCAAGTAATATACCGGCAATAAATTTCCCTAGTATTGACAAAATAGTACATTTTTGTTTTCATTTTGGATTTACAATTTCCTGGATTTTGTTTTTTAAAAAAGAATTAAAAGGAAAAGCGCCAGATGATTCTAAAGCCTATTTAATTTCGTTTATTTTTTCTGTTTTTTTTGGAATCACAATCGAAATCCTTCAAGGCGTTCTTACTTTAACAAGAGCATCGGATGTAACAGATGTCTTAGCTAACACAATCGGAGCTACAGTAGCAGTTTTTACTGCTATTGCTTTGAAAAAGCAAATAGACAGAATATAATAAATTCCCACTCCGGTGGGTTTTTTATTGCAATAAAATCAACAGTTTTAAGTTTCTTGTTTTTAGATTTTAAAATGTATTTTTGTCAAGATCAGATGTAATTTCATAACCATGAATATCAGACAATATTTAGATGCTACTTATTTAAAAACGGCTTCTCAGGCGGGTCTCTCTGAAGAAGAAAATAATATTATAGTAAAAAATGCTATTGAAGAAGCTATTGAAGAAGGCTTTAAACTGATTATGATTAGGCCTGAAAAAGTTGCTTTAGCAAAAGAAATGGTTTTAAAAGCCAATTCAATTTTGCGTATTGGTACTGTAATTGATTTTCCTGAAGGAAAGTCAGATATTGAAACCAAACTTAAAGAAGCAAATGAAGCAATAGAAAACGGAGCCGATGATTTGGATTTTGTCTGTAACTATGAGGCTTTTAAAAATGGAGAAATTGATTTAGTCAAACAAGAAATCCTAATAGCAACTCAAATAGGACTGGCCAATGATAAAACCGTAAAATGGATTATAGAAGTGGCAGCCTTAAATGATAAGGAAATTATTCAGCTTTCTGCCTTGATAAAAAATAGTGTTATATCCAATTTTAAAGAAGAGAATTATGCTTCCGTTTTTGTAAAATCATCAACCGGATTTTATGAAACACAAAACAATTTGCCAAATGGCGCAACAATTTCTGCTATTATAATGATGTTGGAAAATGCCTCACCTTTGCCCGTAAAAGCTGCAGGCGGAATTAAATCATATGATGAAGCAATTGAAATGATTCGTTTAGGTGTTAAACGAATTGGAACTTCGGCGGCTAAAAATATTGCAAACGAAGAAAATACTACAAATCAATATTAAATGAGAACCCAAATTATTTTTAATAAAAGTTTTTTAACTTTCAGCCTGGTATTATCTTCTTTATTTGTTTTTTCGCAGGAAACAAACAAAATTTCGGTAAAACCAGGATTTACTTCTGAGCAATTTCCTGTTTTTCCTGCCTGTGAAAATCTGGAATCTGAAAATTTGGAGGATTGTTTTTATAAAGAGGTTCAGGATTTTGTATATCATAATTTTGAAATTACTGAAAGTTTAAAACAAACGAACTATAAAGGAGAAATTAAGGTTCTTTTTGAAGTGGATGTAAAGGGAGAATTTAAAATCCTTTATATAAATACGGCTAATGATGAATTGTCTGAAGAAACGAAACGTGTTTTCAGCAAATTTCCTGTAATAAAACCATCAACTTATAATGGGAAACCGACTTATTCAAAATATACCATTTCCATTAATCTTCCCTTAAAAAGTTCAGAGCAAATAGCCTCAGAAGCTTTGGCTGCGGCAGAAATTTTAAAACCGGCAGAAAAGCCAATGACGGAACTGGATAGTATTATATATAAAAAATACAATAATCCTGAATTTGAAAGTCATTTGAATATTCCATTTTCACACAGTTATTATTCACAATTCGATGGCGCCTTAAATCAGGTTGGAAGTAATAATCATACTGCTTCAAAACCTTATACATATGCTGAGGTTTCCAAATATTATAATTTGAAAGCGATTAACGAGTCTCTTCAGAAAAAAACCTCCAGCTGGCTGGGAAGAAAATTTTGGAATGAAAATATGGTTCAGATCCAGGGAGAAGATTATTGGTTGGCATTAAATCCAATTGTTGATTTGCAGCTCGGTAAAGCATCTGATATTGATGCATCCTATACGTATGTGAATACGCGTGCAGTAAATTTTAGGGGAGGACTCGGGAAGCAGATTAACTTTACAACAACCATTTTTGAAAGTCAGGGAAGATTTGCAGGTTATTTTAATGATTATGCAGAATCGATAGCGCCTTCAGGAGGAAATCCGGCTATTATTCCGGGTATGGGAATAGCAAAACAATTTAAAATAGACTCCTATGATTTCCCTTTGGCGGAAGCCAATATTACCTATGCACCCAGTAAGTTTTTTGATCTGCAATTGGGTTATGGAAGAAATTTTATAGGAGATGGTTACCGTTCTCTTTTAGAAAGTGATGGCGCAAGCCCGTATCCTTATTTTAAAATCAATACCACTTTTTGGAAAATAAAATATACCAATACCTATATGTGGCTGAAGGATGTTCGTCCTGATGTTACAGTTGACAGAACATATGCTTCTAAATACATGGCCAATCATTATTTAAGCTGGAACGTTTCAAACAGGTTAAACCTTGGTTTTTTTGAATCTGTAGTTTGGACGGATACCAACAACAGAGGCTTTGATGTTAATTTTGTAAATCCTATCATTTTTTATCGCTCGGTTGAATTTGGATCTTCATCCCGAAGCGGAAATGCTCTTTTGGGAATGTCTTTCAAATATAAATGGGACAATCAGATCAATCTGTACGGACAGCTTTTGATTGATGAATTTTCTTTTGGAGATGTAAAAGGCGGTGATAATAGCTGGAAAAACAAATTTGGTTATCAGTTAGGAGTTAAATATTATAATGCTTTTAAAGTTGATAATTTATTATTGCAGATAGAATACAATCATGTAAGGCCATATGTATATTCACATAGTGCCGTTATTACCAATTACGGTCATAATAATCAAAGCTTAGGTCATCAGTGGGGAGGAAATTTTAAGGAACTTTTAGTAATTGGAAGATATCATAAAGGCAGATATTTTGCTGATGCAAAACTAACAGCCGGGACACGTGGTCTGGATTTTAGTAATTCAGGTGCCAATTCTAATTATGGAGGAAATATCTACAGGGATTATGATGAGGAACGTTTTGCCGATACAGGTGTGAAAGTTGGGCAGGGTAATAAAACCAATATTTTTATTGCCGATATTCAGGCAGGATATTTAGTTAATCCGGCGACTAACCTGAAATTGTACGGAAGTTTTATTTATAGAAATTTTGATCCGGCACAAAATACAGCAACTACTTTTAAACAAAATACAACTTGGTTTAGTCTAGGTTTTCGTGCCGATATTTTTAATTGGTATTTTGATTATTAGTCTGTTTAATAAGATTTTTCCAAATAATACTGGCTGGATTTGAAAAAGCCTTGTTTTATAAGGTATTATTTGAAAAAATCTAAATTTATAGGTTTAAATTCTACAATCTAATTTGTACATTTGCACCACCTAAAAAAAACAGACAAATAATAATCGTATTGAACGCTACACAAAATACATTTTCATTAAAATCTATATTTCTTGACTTTAAAGAGATTACTAAGGCTGGTCTTGCTATTAGTGTTTTGTTTTCTTCAATTGCGGGGTATTTATTGGGCGTTAATGAAGAACATCCTTTTAAGTGGAGTGTTTTGGTTATTTTGTCAATTGGCGGTTATTGTATGGTTGGCGCTTCAAATGCTTTTAATCAGGTAATCGAAAAAGATATTGATTCTTTAATGGATCGTACCAAAAACCGTCCGGTTCCTTCAGGGCGGATGTCGCAAAAAACGGCATTGTTCGTAGCCAGTTTACTGACAATTGTTGGTCTTGTTTTGCTTTATGCAATTAATCCCAAGTCGGCCATGTTTGCTGCCATTTCAATATTTTTATATACTAGTGTTTATACGCCTTTAAAAACAGTAACTTCGTTGTCAGTGTTCGTGGGTGCTTTTCCGGGCGCTATTCCTTTTATGTTAGGATGGGTTGCCGCCACAGGAGATTTTGGTATAGAAGCCGGAACCTTGTTTTTGATTCAGTTTTTCTGGCAGTTTCCACATTTTTGGGCCATTGGGTGGTTTTTGTTTGATGATTACAAAAAGGCAGGTATTTTTATGCTTCCAACAGGAAAAAAAGATAATGGTACGGCATTGCAGATTATTCTGTACACAATTTGGCTTATTGTAGCGTCTTTATTGCCGGCATTAGGATATACAGGACAATTATATATTACGCCAATTGCTGCTGTTTTGGTTTTTTTATTAGGACTATGGATGTTGTTTTATGCGGTAAAACTGTATCGTCTGAGATCGCCTAAAGCTGCAAGAACCTTGATGCTGGTAAGTGTTTCCTATATTTCATTATTGCAATTGGTTTTTATAATAGATAAATTTTTAAGATAGTTATGGAAATGACAATGACAAAAGGGGAGGAACAATTAAGAAAAGCAAAATCCGCAAAGCTGATTTTGTTATTCGCCATGGTAAGTATGACCATGATGTTTGCCGGACTTACAAGTGCATTTGTAGTAAGTAAATCAAGAGCTGACTGGTTGAAGAATTTTGAATTGCCAACAGCTTTTTATTTTAGTACAATAATTATAATTGGCTGTAGTGTTACTTTTTATTTAGCTAAAAAAGCGATTCAAAAAGATAATAGAAGCGCAACAACAGGTTTTCTTTTTGCAACTTTGGCATTAGGCATTTTGTTTATTATTTTGCAGTTTGCGGGATTTGGACAAATTGTCGAAAAAGGGTATTATTTTACCGGAGAAGGGAGTTCTATAACCACTACTTTTCTTTATGTTGTAACGGTTACTCACTTATTGCATCTGGCCGGCGGTGTAATTTCACTTTTAATTGTAATTTATAATCATTTTAAACAAAAATACAATTCGACTCAAACTCTTGGTATAGAACTAGGTGCGATGTATTGGCACTTTTTGGATTTATTATGGGTATATTTATTTTTATTTTTATATTTCTTTAAATAAGAAAAAAACGTAAATTTGGGAACTTTTTAACGAATATCTTTTATGGAAGCGACAGTTACTACTGCAAATAACGAAGAAAAAACTTGGGGAGGCGGCAATGAGCCATTAAAAGCAAGTTATGGTAAAATGATGATGTGGTTTTTTATCGTATCAGATGCCTTAACTTTCTCAGGGTTTTTGGCAGCTTATGGTTTTTCTAGATTTAAATTTATTGAAACATGGCCTTTGGCTGATGAAGTGTTTACCCACTTTCCTTTTATGCATGGTGTTTCGGCACCTATGTATTATGTAGCCTTAATGACTTTTATATTGATCTTTTCATCTGTAACAATGGTTTTGGCTGTTGATGCAGGTCATCATTTGAAAAAAACAAAAGTTGCCATTTACATGTTCTTAACCATTATCGGAGGTTTGATTTTCGTTGGTTCTCAAGCCTGGGAATGGAAAAATTTCATTAAAGGTGAATATGGTGCTGTAGAAACAGTGGGTGGTAGTTTGTTGCAATTTGTAGATAAAGAAGGTCATCGTGTTGCTATTGCAGATTTTGCTGTGAAATTACCCGAACAGAGAGAAGCTTTAACAAGAAGCAGATCAAGATGGTTTCTCGAAGATGCTCAGGCTTTGCCAACTTATACTGTTGCTGAAGTTCAGGCGGGCTTTAAAGCTCATCCAGATTTATTGATTAGAACAGAGGTTCTAACGGCTAAAAAGAAAAAAACAGTATTGTCAAGACAAGATTCTGAAACGCGTCTTGCACAGGCTAAATATGTAGTAGAAGGCGCAAATCTTGTTAGAAATGAATACGGAAGCAAGTTATTTGCTGACTTCTTTTTCTTTATTACAGGATTTCACGGATTCCACGTTTTTTCAGGTGTTATCATCAATATCATTATATTCTTTAATGTGTTGTTAGGAACTTATGAAAAAAGAAAAAGTTACGAAATGGTAGAAAAAGTTGGTTTATACTGGCACTTCGTCGATTTGGTTTGGGTATTTGTATTTACAGTTTTCTACTTAGTTTAATTTTTAGATTTATTTATTATGTCACACGAACACGTATCAAATACAAAAAGAATCTGGTTTGTTTTTGGATTGCTATCAGTTGTAACTACTATAGAAGTTATATTGGGTATTGTTAAACCGGAATTATTAGAATTTAATCATTTTTTAGGTTTAAATTTACTGAACTGGATATTTTATATCCTGACAATATTTAAGGCATATTATATTATATGGGCATTTATGCACATGGAAGGTGAAACAAGCAGTTTGAGATGGGCTGTTGTATCTCCGGTTATCTTCCTGGTTTTGTATTTATTATTTATTCTTCTAACAGAAGGTCATTATATTTATGGGGTTTTTAAAGATTCTACTATCAAATGGAATTTTTAACATGATATTAATTCGAAAAGAGGCTCCGTTTAACGGAGCTTTTTTTATTTTTGTACCTCAATAACCTCCCATATTATAATGAAAAAAAATATAGTTCTCTTTGTACTTTTTGTTCTGCCAATTGTAGCGTATTTGTTTTTTGCATCAGGAGTTAATAGTTTTACCACATTGCCTGTAATTACACCTAAAATTCGGGATTTTGGAAACTGGAAATCACTCAATGGACAAAAAGTCACTCTTAGTAAAAAGATAACTATATTAGGTTTTTCAGGTTCTGAAATTTTAAAGAACCGGGGTAATTATTTTAATTTAAATGAAAAGATTTACAAGCGCTACTACGGATTTGAGGATCTTCAGTTTGTAATTCTTTCTCCAACAGGAACAGAAAAAGAAGCTCAAAAAGTAATTGATGCCTTAGCGCCATTTACGGATGTTTCGGGATGGAATTTTGTTTTTGCTCCGCCTCAGGAAATCGAAACATTTTATAACCAATTAAAGTTAAAAGGAAAGCTTGATGAAAATTTAGGTACATCCTATGTTTATATTGTTGATAAAAATCGCAATCTGCGTGGCCGAAAAGGACAAAACAAAGAGCAAAAAGAAGAATACAAAGAAGGCTATGATACTTTTCATCCATCAGAATTAAGCAACGAAATGTTAGATGATTTTAAAATTATTTTATATGAATATCGAGCAGCTCTTAAAAAAAATCATAATGCTTCAAAACAACTTTAAATTTCATTACAATGTTTAAAAACAAATCATATATCGGAATTTCATTTATTGTTTTAATTTTTGGAATTTATGCTATTCCAAAAATTGTGGACAGAATAAAAAATGATGAGGTTGTTAAAGGAAATCGTCTGGATAATATCGACTTAAAAGGATCAGCTTCAACAGCTAAACTTGAAACTATTGGCCCAGCTCCTAAATTTGAATTGACCAATCAGGACAATATCAAAATTTCTAATCAAAATTATAAAGGGAAAGTATATGTATTAGAGTTTTTCTTCACAACTTGTCCTTCTATTTGCCCAAAGATGAATTTGAGTATGCTGGAAATTGAAAAAACTTTTTTTGGAAATCCTAATTTTGGAATCGTATCCATAACGATAGATCCTGCTCATGATACTCCAGAGGTTTTAAAACAACATGCTAAGGCATTAGGTGTTAAATCAACAAATTGGAATTTTTTGACAGGTGATAAATCGACTATTCTGGACTTATCAAATAAAGGTTTTAACTTATATGCTGGCGAGAATGCAAAAGTAAATGGAGGTTTTGAGCATTCCGGATTATTTGCGTTGATAGATAAAGACGGAAATATTCGTTGTAGAAAAGATGATTTTGGAAACCCGATTTTATATTACGATGGTTTGGATAAAAAAGGTGTAAGAGATATTCAACAAGACATAAAAATATTATTAGACGAATAAGATGGAAGATCATTCATTAGAGAAAAAATACAATAAATATATTATAGCAGTTTCAATTGTAATTCCTACGCTAGTTGGTATTTTGTTTGCAGTCAAATTAAAAGATTTTGGAATCAATGTCGAACCCTTATCGTTTTTGCCGCCTATATACGCTACAATAAACGGTATTACGGCCATTGTTTTAATTTCAGCGGTAGTGGCCATTAAAAACGGAAAGCGTAAAGCACATGAAAGATTAATGACTTTTGCTATTTCTTTGTCACTGGCTTTTTTAGTTATGTATGTAGCCTACCATATGACGGCTGAATCTGTCAAATTGGGTGATTTAAATCATGACGGAATTCTTGATGCAATTGAAAAGGCAAAGATTGGAGCTGTGAGATATTTGTATTACTTTATTTTAGCAACCCATATAATATTATCGATTGTTATTATACCGTTGGTCTTAATTAGTTATGTAAGAGCGATTGGCCAACAATTTGACAGACATAGAAAAATGGCCAGAATAACATTCCCTCTTTGGTTGTACGTTGCTGTAACCGGAGTAGTGGTTTACTTAATGATTTCTCCTTATTATATATAAAATGGAACAAAGAACTAAGAATGGAAAACAAAAAGCAGTTGGAAAAAAGAAAGATTTTATTCAGATAAGACATGTCTTTATTCTTTTCTTTATATTTTCTTCTCTTATCGCTAATGCCCAATGTGCCATGTGCCGTGCTGCGCTTGCAGGAGAATCTAATATTAAGAAAGCTGAAGCAGTAAATGACGGAATTGTTTATTTAATGGTGGTTCCCTATTTGCTTGTAGTTATTATTGGGATTCTTATTTATAAAATGTACCAATCTAAAAAGAAAAGAGCAGCATAATAATGATTCTGCTCTTTTCTTTTTATTTCAATCCGTCAACCGAAACATTTACGGTTCCGTTTATTTTTATAAAAGCAATAATCGCCTGATTCGTCAGTTGAATTTTATCAAACTGTATATCTTCCATTTTCCCGTTTATGAAAACTCCTGGCATTGGTGAATAATTTTTAAGGTAGGAAGCCATAGTTTTTTTTCCTTCTTCTAAATTAGGCTGTATCGAATAACGACAACTTTCCTGCATTTTTTTTAAGATTAATCCTTGAGCTAACCAACTTGCTGTGCGCATCAGTTTGCTTTTGGTGTCTAATACATAATCAAGTTTGTCAAAATATATTTCCTTTGTTTGGGGGTTGTATTGAGGAAATCCGTTTAAATAAATTGTACCGTTTACTGATCCTAATACATCAAGTGCTATAACCATTTTTGCATCTTTATGCCAGATTTCAACATTTTGTACCGTAACTTTTTTACTTCCTGAACCAAATTCCTGTCCTGAGAAATTTTTGGTCATAATTTTTGAAGCATCAATATAACTAGAAATTGCTGCAATATTTGTGGTAATCTGATTCGGAATTTTTGCTACAGGTTTCAAAATAATTTTGCTTGAATTGAATTTAGATTCAGGTTTTTTGCCAATTATAGTTTCCATATTGCATTTCATTCCCATATCTAAAACAAACTGATCGTTTTTGAGTTTTGCAGTAGTAGAGTACACTTCTATCGGAACAATTCTTAGCCAGCTTTCATAAGTATCGCTCATTTGAAATGGCGTGCATATTTTCTCTAAAGCAGACAGGACATTTGGCTTAAAATCCATTGATTTTTCAATAGCTTCATCTATTTTTTTTTCAATTTTAGATTTAAAAATAGAAATGGCAGGATTTATTAAATAGGTGATTGGCATATTTTTTCCAAAAACGGTCATGGTTGGACTTTCACTCCAGTCTAAAGATTTAAATTCTGTTTTGGTATTTAATTTCCAATTTGTGAGAGCAGCCTCACTGGATAATGTTATTATTCCGTTTAAATTAAATTCCCGGGTATCATAAAGTTCAACGCCGAGTTTTTTTATGCCAATTCTATATTTTACAAATGCTTTTAGAGGCAGAATAGTTTTTACTTTGTTCTCAGTAATTGAACCACCATTTTGTATTTTTATGGGTGCCTCTTTCCATATTTTAATTTCAATATCATCATCTTCAATAGTACTATCCTCATAAATTAAGCCGTTTAGAAGAGTATTGGTCTGGTTTTCAATATCTTTAAGTTTTACTGTAATGGGAAGATTGATAAAGGATGGACTGCTTTCATAAATCAAAGGACTGGCATCATCAGGTTCAGGTTTTAAAGTTACCAGCTTTTGAGAAGTTGAACAACTTACCAAGAATATTAATGTTATGAAAAGAAATGTAAAAGAAGAAAATTTCATCTGTAGATTATTAAAGTACGTAAAATTAAGAAAACAATTATATTCTTTTTAAAAACTGTAACAAATAGTTAATAATGTAGTCTTATTCAATGAGTAAAATCAAAACTATTAACTTTTTTTTACACAAAATAAGTAATAAAAATGTTATTATTGTTTTAAAATTTAACAGTATCATGATCGAAATCAAAGATTTACACAAGTCATACAAAATGGGAAGTTCTCAATTGCATGTGTTAAAAGGAATTAATTTTGATATAAAAGAAGGTGAGTTGGTTGCAATAATGGGATCATCCGGTTCAGGAAAATCGACATTACTAAATATTTTAGGAATTTTGGACGAAGCAGATTCAGGAAGTTACATTTTAGATAATACTCCAATAAAAAATCTTAATGAAACAATTGCTTCCCGATATAGAAATAAGTTTTTAGGATTTGTTTTTCAGTCTTTTAATTTGATAAACTACAAAACTGCTCTTGATAATGTGGCAATGCCCTTGTATTATCAAGGAGTTAAAAGAAAAGAGAGATATGAGATTGCGATGAAATATCTGGAGAAGGTTGGTTTAGGTTCACATTCACACCATTTGCCAAATGAACTTTCAGGAGGGCAAAAACAGCGTGTTGCCATTGCAAGAGCTTTGGCTTCAAATCCCAAAGTGCTTTTGGCAGATGAACCAACCGGAGCTTTAGATACCAAAACCTCTTACGAAGTTATGGAGCTAATTCAGGGAATCAATGATGAAGGCAAAACCATTTTAATCGTTACCCATGAACCTGATATTGCTGCAATGTGCAAAAGAAATGTAGTCCTAAAGGACGGATTAATTATAGATGATAAAATGGTAGAACAGGTTAGAGCATCTTCTTATGTTTAATATTGAACGCTGGCAGGAAATATTTGAGGCCATTGCCAAAAATAAGCTTAGAACTTTTCTAACAGGAATTTCTGTGGCTTCAGGGATTTTTATCTTAGTGATTCTTTTAGGTGCCGGAAAAGGACTTCAGAACGGAATTGAGAAACAATTCGAGAATGATGCAGAAGGAATAATTGAAGTCTGGGCAAATACTACCACCAAAGAATATAAAGGCCTTAACGCGGGACGTCAAATTCAGCTAAGGAACAGTGATTATGAACTTTCGGTAAAAAAATACAGTGAGGAGATTGATAAAAAATCATCTTCCAGAAATACCTGGGGAGGAATTGTAACTTACGGAAAGGAATCTGGCAATTATCAATTTAGGGGTGTTAGCCCTGATTATTTAGATATTGAAAATGCTACTATTAAAGAGGGCCGGTTTTTAAATAATAATGATTTGGAAAAAAATGAAAAGGTAGCGGTTATTGGTTTAAAAGTGAAACAGGATTTATTTAAGGAGACAGAAGCAATAGGAAAATATATTTTAGTAAATAATGTTAATTTTAAAGTGATAGGAGTTTTTACTGATCCATCTGGTGAAAGAGAAGAATCAAGGGTTTATATGCCTGTGACCACCAACCAACGCGCTTTTGGAGCTGGTGATAAAATTTCCGGAATGCTGTTTGTTCTGAACAAAAAAAACAATTATGATGAGGCTTTAGCACAATCCAGAAAGTTTACCCAGGAAGTCAAAACATTATTAAAAAGTAAAAATATTATTGCTCCGGACGATAATGCTATTGACGGTTATAATTCAGTTGAAGAAGCAAAACAATTTTATGATTTGAATCTTTATATAAGACTGTTCTTTTGGTGGGTTGGTATTTGCACCATAATTGCCGGCGTTGTTGGTGTAAGTAATATCATGCTTATTATTGTAAAAGAAAGAACAAAAGAAATTGGAATTAGAAAAGCTTTGGGAGCATCACCATTTTCAATTATTTCAATGATACTTCACGAATCTATTTTTATTACTACTATTGCAGGTTTTGTTGGTTTGTTGGCAAGTTTGTTGTTATTGGAAATTGTTGGGCCAATGGTACAAAGCGAATATTTTAGAAACCCTGAAGTCGATTTCAGTGTAGCTTTAACGACACTCGTTCTTCTTGTATTTGCAGGAGCTATGGCAGGTTTCTTTCCGGCATACAGAGCAGCAAAAATAAAACCTATTGTAGCACTTAGAGACGAATAATATGTTTAAAAAAGATAATTGGGATGAAATTTTACAGGCTTTAACAGCTAATGTTTTCAGAACAGTCCTAACTGCTTTTGGTGTGTTTTGGGGAATATTTATTTTGGTAATATTACTTGCAGCAGGAAATGGTTTGGAAAACGGTGTAAAAAAAGGTTTTGACGGAATAGCTACAAACACGATGTTTATGTGGAGTCAGACTACTTCAAAGGCTTATAAAGGGTTGCCAAAAGTAAGGCGGTATGACTTTAGAAATAGTGATGTAATGGCTTTAAAAGAAGCATTTCCGGATTTACTATATGTTTCGCCCCGAAATCAATTAGGGGATTTTAATGGCACTAACAATGTGGTACGCGGAACAAAAACTTCTGCTTTTACAATTTACGGAGATTATCCTGAACTGATCAAGCAGCAACCAATGGATATCATAAAAGGACGGTTTTTAAACCAACAGGATATACAGGAGAGAAGAAAAATAACTGTAATTGGAAAAGGGGTTATTGCTGAACTTTACGGGAAAGAAGAGGAAGCTGTTGGTACTTATATTAAAGTCAACGGAATTAATTTTATGGTAGTGGGAATTTATAATTCAAAACAAACGGGCGGGAATGCGGAGCAGGAACAAAAAAATATCTTTATTCCGTTTACCACTTTTCAGCAATCGTTTAATTATGGGGACAAAGTAGGGTGGATGGCATTAACCGCAAGGGATGGTGCTTCAATAAGTGAACTAAAGCCTAAAATCTTAGAGAAGATCAAAGCACTTCATTCTGTAAACCCCAACGATGATCGTGCTGTAGGGAATTTTGATTTATACGAACAATATAATAAAGTGCAAAGTCTTTTCAATATTTTAAAAATCATTGCTTATTTTGTAGGAACACTGGTGCTGATTTCTGGAGTTATTGGAATTTCAAATATTATGCTAATAGTCGTTAAAGAGCGTACAAAAGAAATAGGTATTCGAAGAGCATTAGGAGCTACTCCGGGAGCAATTCGCAGCCAAATACTATCTGAATCAATATTTTTAACCATTATTTCGGGAATGCTGGGTATTGCTGTTGCTACAGGGATTATTGCAATTTTAAATATGGCTCTGGATTCAATGCCGGCAGATAGTAATACCATGTTTGCAAATCCAAGTGTTGATTTGGGAGTAGTTTTCGTGGCTTTATTAATATTAGTTGGCTCAGGTTTACTGGCGGGATTTATACCTGCTCAGACCGCAATCAATGTAAAACCGGTAGACGCACTACGAACAGAGTAAATTATCAATCAAAAATAATCGATTAAACCAGAATCAAAATGAAAAAAGGAGTTACTGTAACCATTTTAATATTTATCGCTTTAGTTTTTTTTGGCGCACTATATTATTTATATTCCAAAAACCAGGAGTCGCCAATTGTTTTTAAAACGGAAAAACCGGAAGTTAAAACGATTGTAAAAAATACTATTGCTACGGGAAACATTCAGCCTGATGAAGAAGTTCTCATCAAACCTAATATTTCGGGTATTATTGAAGCAGTTTATATTAAGGCAGGAGAAAAAATTAAAGCTGGCGATATGATTGCCAAGATTAAGGTTGTTGCTAATGTATCAAATGTGAGCAGTACACAAAATCAGGTCCAAACTGCCAAAATTGCATTAGACAATCAGGAAAAATTATATCAGAGACAAAAAACCTTATTTGAAAAAGATGTGATTTCTGCGAATGATTTTGATGCAGCACAGTTGGCTTACAAGCAGGCAAAACAGAACTATCTTTCTGCAAAACAAAGTTTGGATATTGTAAAGACAGGTACTACATCATCTTTGGGAAGTTATGCTAATACTTTAATCCGGTCGACAGTTAACGGAATGGTATTGGATGTTCCGGTAAAAGTAGGGAATCAGGTTATTGAAAGCAATAATTTCAATGAGGGTACTACTATTGCCAGTGTTGCAGATGTTGGAAGAATGATTTTTGTTGGAAAAATCGATGAATCGGAAGTAGGCAAAATCAAAGAAAGAATGCCAATTGAAATTACAGTTGGTGCTATAGAAAACAAAAAATTTGACGCGGTATTAACATACATAGCCCCAAAAGGAGTAACAGAAAATGGTGCTATTCAGTTCGAAATTAAAGCTTCTTTACAAAATAAGGATGCCACATTTATCAGAGCCGGATTAAGTGCCAATGCTTCTATCATTTTAGAAAAAGCAGATAAAGTCTTAGCCATTAAGGAATCTCTTGTTCAATTTGATAAGAAAACACAAAAGCCTTATGTAGAAATTGAAACTGCTCCTCAGAAATTCAAAAGAAAAGATTTGATTTTAGGTGTTAGTGACGGAATTTATGTTCAGGTTAAAAGCGGAATTAAAGCTTCAGATAAAATCAAAATCTGGAATCAGGGTCTGATAAATGAAGAGGAGAAAAAATAATTCCTGGTAAAATGAGTTTTTTTGCTTTTAAAAAATGTTAAATTTGTATAGTATTGCTGCTATACGCTGATTCAAAATATATGAAAATAAATAAATATAATACTCTTGTTTTTGCAATATTACTGGTATTTGGATTGTCTGGCTACTCGCAAACAAAACAATGGACGCTGGAAGAATGTGTACGATATGCATTAGATAATAATATCTCAATTAAACTAACTGAGTTAGATGTAAAAAATGCAGCTATAGACAAAAAAGATGCTTTTGGAAGTTATCTGCCTAGTGTAAATGGAAACGTCAACCATTCCTGGAATATTGGCCGAAATGTTAATCCAATAACAAATGTTGCAAGTACAGAAACTTCAGAGTTTACAAGATTAGGACTTAGTTCAAGTATTGATATCTACAAAGGTTTGCAAAATCAAAATATCTACAGAAGAACAAAACTATCTATTTTAGCTTCCCAATATCAATTGGTTAAGATGCAGGAAGATGTTTCACTGAATGTAGCCAATGCATTTTTAGAAATTCTTTTTAATAAGGAGAATTTAAAAGTAAAAAAAGAGCAATTAGCCATCGATGAAAAACGGTTTACACGCTCAGAAGAAATGGTCAACGCAGGAACAATACCGCGAGGAGACTTATTTGATTTAAAGGCAACTGTTGCAACAGACAAGCAAAATATAATTATTGCTGAAAACTCTCTATTAATTTCTAAATTAAGTTTAGCCCAATTATTGCAGCTGAAAGATTTTACAGATTTTGATGTAATTGATGATACAAATGTGAAAGATGAGAATGGAATTTTATTGCAAAATCCAGTTGATATTTATAATAAAGCTAAAGAGATAAGAACAGATTTAAAAATAGCCCAAACTAATCTGGAGATTGCTGAAAAAAATGTAGTTGTTGCTAAAGAGGCATTTCAGCCGTCACTCAGAGGATTTTACTCTTTTGGCACAAGCGCAAGATATAATGATATACCTACCGGACAATTGGATGGAAATGGCAATCAAATTTATATATCTCCTGATCCTGTTTTTAATCAGTTTAGTGATAATAAAGGTCATAACTTTGGTTTAGAATTAAATATACCCATTTTAAACGGATTTTCGGTAAGAAATAATGTCGAACGTAATAAAGTAAATTTAGAAAAATCTAAAATTGATTTAGAACAAAAAAGTTTAGATTTGCAGCGTAATGTTTACACAGCATTTACTGATGCAAAAGGTGCTTTAAATGCTTACGAATCTTCAGTCATAGCTTTAGAGGCCAGACAACAATCTTACAATTATGCAAAAGAAAAGTATGATGTGGGCTTAATGAATTCATTTGATTTCACACAGGCTCAAACTTTATTGACTACAGCACAATCTGATATCATAAGAGCCAAATATGATTATATCTTCAAAATTAAAATACTTGAATTCTACTTTGGAATTCCAATTATTCCACTTATAAAAAACTAGATTATTATGTCAAAAAAAACAATTTATTTCTTAATTGGCGGGGCAATTGTAATTATTGCAGCTTTAATTGGACTTTCAAAATCGGGAGTTATAGGGAATAAGGATGAAGGAAAAGAAGTGGAGATTTCAAAAGTTGTGGCTTCTACAATTGTCGAAACAGTCTCGGCTACAGGTAAAATACAGCCTGAAATTGAGGTTAAGATCTCGCCGGAAGTTTCAGGGGAAATTACCTTATTAAATGTAAAAGAAGGCCAGGTCGTAAAAAAAGGAGATTTATTAGTTAAGATAAATCCGGATTTATATACTTCAAGCTATAATCGTTCAGTTTCTAATTTATCCGGAACAAAAGCTGGTTTAAGCCAGTCTGAAGCCTCGTTTAAGGAAGCAAAGGCAAATTACGACAGAAGTAAGACTTTGTATGATAAAGGTGTGATTTCTAAATCTGATTGGGATAAGGCAATAGCTTCTTTTGAAGTTGCCAAGGCATCTAAGCAAAACGCTTATTATACAGTTCAGAGCGCTTCTGCATCAGTTAATGAAGCAAAGGACAATTTAGGACGTACAACAATTTATGCACCTGCAGACGGAACTATTTCTGTATTGAATGTAGAGTTAGGAGAACGTGTTTTAGGTACACAACAAATGGCAGGAACGGAGCTTTTACGAGTGGCAAACCTCAATAATATGGAGGTTGAAGTCGATGTGAATGAAAATGATATCGTAAAAATAAAAATTGGAGATGAAGCCAATGTTGAAGTTGATGCCTATCTGAAAAAACAATTCAAAGGTGTGGTAACCAGCATTTCAAATTCGGCAAGCAGCACTTTAACGTCTGATCAGGTTACTAATTTTAAAGTAAAAATCCGAATTGTAAAAGAGTCATACCAAGATTTATTAGAGGGAAAACCAAATACTTATTCACCATTCAGGCCAGGTATGACTGCTACTGTTGATATTATTACCACAACTAAAACAAATGTTTTGGCAGTGCCAATAAGTGCTGTTGTAGTAAAGTCAGACACTACAGCTGTAAAAGAATTTAAAGTAGAAGATCCAAACGAGGATAAAAAACAAGCACCAAAAAGTGATAAAAAATTTGAGTGTGTTTTTGTTAAAGTGGGAGATAAAGCAAAAATAAGAATTATTAAAACAGGAATTCAGGATGACACCAATATTGAAGTCATGTCAGGATTAAAACCTGGTGATGTAGTAATTACTGGCCCTTATACTACAGTTTCCAAAGAATTAAATTCAGGTGACAAAGTAAAACTTAAAAAAGCGGATACCCCTAAGAAATAAATAAAGGAGTATTTAACAACATAACTTTTTAAAATAAATAAATTGTCTTTTATTCTCAATATCGAAACAGCAACAAAAAATTGTTCAGTTGCAATTGCTAAAAATGGCGAAACAATTTTATGTAAAGAAATTGCAGAAGAAGGTTATTCGCATGCTGAAAAATTACATGTCTTTATTGAAGAAGTAATTGCTGAAGCTAAAATTAATGTTCATGATTTGGTTGCTGTCGCCGTAAGTCAGGGGCCTGGCTCTTATACAGGTCTCCGAATTGGGGTTTCGGCAGCAAAAGGTTTGTGTTATGCATTAGGCATTCCATTAATTGCTGTTGATACGCTGCAAACTTTAGCTTCACAGGTCAGTTTTAATGATGGATTAATTGTTCCAATGCTGGATGCAAGACGTATGGAAGTATATAGTGCAATTTTAAATTCTAAACTTGAAACTATAAGAGAAATTCAGTCCCAAATTATTACAGAAGATTCTTTTAATGAATATGCGGAGACTATTTATTTTGTAGGTGATTGTACAGATAAATGCAAGCCGGTATTAACCAAAGAAAATTTTATATTTTTAGAACAAATAAAATATCCTTCAGCCAGGGATATGGGTAAAATCAGTTATGATAAGTATCAAATAAAAGACATTGTAGATGTAGCTTATTTTGAACCGTATTATTTAAAAGATTTTATGATTACTACCTCAAAAAAACAATAGATGTTTTATTTTTGAAGGGTATAAGGCTGAATCGCAATACCTGCTTCATCTAAGGCTGTTTTGCAATTCTCTAAAGTTTCAGAAAAAACAGCTCCATAGTTTTCGTTTTTAGCCCACGGACGAACCGCAAATTCTACAGAACTTGCCGTTAAATTTTTTACAAAAACTTCTGGTGCAGGATTTACAAGCACTTTTGGGTTCTTTATTAAAACATCCAGGAGTATGTCTTTCGTTTTTTTTATGTCTGAATCATATGAAACTGCAAAAGTCAAATCGGCTTTGCGCTCTCCCTGCATCGAATAATTGATGATGTTTCCATTGGATAATGCTCCATTCGGAATAAAAACAGTTTGATTGTTTCCTGTAATTAATTTTGTAACAAAAATTTGAATTTCGATGACAGTTGCAATCACACCCTGAGCTTCAATTGTATCTCCTACTTTAAAGGGTTTGAAAAGGATGATAAGCATTCCGCCGGCGAAATTAGAAAGTGAGCCTTGTAATGATAAACCTACCGCTAATCCCATTGCTCCTAATATGGCTACAAAGGATGAGGTCTCAATTCCTAATTTTGAAATAAAAGTTACAAACAATAAAACCCGTAATGCCCACAACAAAATATCAGCAAGAAATTTAGTTAAAGTAGGATCCAGATTTCTTTTAATCATTATTTTTCTAATGATCCTGTTGGTTAACCGAACGGCATATAAACCGATAAATAAAATTAAGAATGCAGAAATTAATTTGGGTGAATAATCAAGTAATACATTCACAAATCTATTAGCGTAATTACTGAGTTGGTCCGGATTGACATTCATGGTTTTAATAATAAAAAAACCTTCCCAATGAGAAGGTGTATTAGTTGGGCAAATATAAAAATATTATCCTCATAAGAAAAGAGATGTTTTTTATTGTAAAGACAATTACTCATCTGAGGTTATCGCTTTTTCGCTATCATCTACTACCGTATCATAGATTGGTTTTGATTCCTCTTCTGCACTCATTTCTTTTACAGAATCAATAATGACGTTTATTGAGTGTGTCGCTTTTTCAACATATTCGCTTACGATATCCTTGGCCTGACTGGCATACTCAACCGCATCTTCCAATATAGGTTCAGAAGCTTCCTTTACCTTACTAAAAGTTTCCTCAGCGAATGTTTCCACTTTTTCAATATATGAAACTTCAGTTTGTTGAGTTTGCTCATCCGTTTTTTCAATGTGAGCCTCCGCATTAGTTGAAACCTCAGCTTTTACAAAAAAATTTTTAAAAAATGATGATATTCCCATGATTCAATGTTGATTAAGTTAGAATACAATATTAACTATTTTAACTAACTTATTATGTTATATGTGACAAATATTGAAGATATAATACATGAAAAAAGCGTCTTAAAGACGCTTTATATAATTATCGTATTGATATTTATGCATTTAATGCTTCAACAGTAATTTGCTCATCGTTTAACATACTTTTCAGCATATTTTCGATGCCGCTTTTTAAGGTAAAGGTTGATGAAGGACATCCACTGCAGGCACCTTGTAAAATTACTTTCACAACTTTATTTTCTTCATTATAGGAATCAAAAGCAATATTTCCACCATCAGCAGCAACGGCTGGTTTTACATACTCCTCAAGGATATTAATAATTTGCTGTGAAGTAACATCCAGTTTGTCAAAAGCCTCATCTTTTGTAACGTCATTTTTTGTAGCTACTTCAATTAAGTTTTCATCCAGAACAGTGCCTCCATTTTCAATAAACTGCTTGATGAATGTTCTGATTTCTAATGTAATCTCCTGCCAGTCGTTAATATCATATTTAGTTACCGAAATATAGTTTTCATCGATAAAAACTTCTTTTACATAAGGAAATTTAAATAATTCCTTGGCTAATGGAGAGGAAGTGGTCTGATCAATGTTTTTGTATTCAACTGCATTTTTTGTCAGCATCCTGCTCACAACAAATTTTAAGGCAGAAGGATTAGGAGTTGTCTCACCATAAACGGTAATAGGTTGCTTTTTTGATTTAGTTTCGTCAATATTAATAATAATCCCGCCCTTTTCTATAAAAGCTTCAATTTGTTCCGCGACAGCGTCTTTTACATCATCCCATTCCACAATACTGTATCTTTCCAGGGCTATAAAATTTCCTGATATGTAAACAGTTTTGACAAACGGTAAGTAAAATAATTGTTGTGCTAATGGAGATGATTGTGCTTCATCAATATTCTTAAATTCAAAACTTTGATTTGTAGTAATAAAATCTTCAAATTCAAACTTTAGTATGGTAGGATTTTGAGTTTCTTTTATTGTGATCTTTGTCATGGCATATTATTTTTTGCAAATTTACTAAAGTTATTTTCTACTAATACCTATATTTGGTTTTTTAATAAAATAATTAAGTTTGTTTTGGCAGTTTTAAAACTGTTTACGATAAGAATCTTAATAGTCATACAATCAACCTTACATGGAATTTAGAATCAGGACTTTATTAATTTTTATAATTACTTCATTTTATTCCTATTCCCAAGAAGGTATTCCAGTATATTCTGATTATTTATCTGATAATTATTATTTGATTCATCCTTCTATGGCTGGTGCGGCTAATTGTGCCAAGATTAGGCTGACCGCAAGAAAACAATGGTTTGGACAAGATGATGCACCTGCTTTGCAAACTTTAAGTTTTAATGGAAGGCTGGGCGAAAGATCTGGAGGCGGTATTATAGTTTTTAATGATAAAAACGGATATCATTCGCAAAAAGGGGTCAAACTTACTTATGCACACCATATTATGTTTTCCAGGGATGAGATTGATTTGAATCAGCTTTCTTTTGGAATAAGTGCAGGAATGATTCAAAATCAGTTGGATGAGACCAAATTTGGAGAAACTTATGATCCGCTTAATTCTCGTTCAATTCAAAATGATTCTTATTTTAATGTTGATTTTGGTGCTTCCTATAATTATTTGAATTTTTATGCCCATGCAACTGTTCAGGGTATTTTGGAAACCAGAAGACAATTATATACAGATTATGAGACTGATAACCTGAGAAAGTTTTTATTGAGTGCGGGATATGTTTTTGGAAAACACGAAAATATCACCTGGGAGCCTTCCGTTTTATTCCAATTGTTCGATCAGACAAAAGAAAAATCAATTGATGTAAATTTAAAAGCGTATAAAAATATGGATTTTGGAAGCCTTTGGGCCGGATTATCTTATCGAAGAAGTTTTGATGAAGCAGAATATAGTTCTGGAAGCGGAATGGAATCTCAAAAATTGCAATATATTACACCTTTGGTAGGTGTAAACTTTAAAAACTTTATGTTTGCTTACACATATTCTAACGTAACAGGAGATGTAAAATTTGATACTGGCGGTTATCACCAAATTACTTTAGGAATCAATTTGTTTTGTAAAAAAGAACGTTACGATTGTAATTGCCCTGCAATTAATTAAAATTTTTATTATGCTCATTAAATCTGTAAACGGAAAATCACCTATAATCCCGGGTGATTGCTATGTAGCCGAAAATGCTACTATTGTAGGAGATGTTTCTTTTGGACATTCCTGCAGTGTTTGGTTTAACGCCGTTATTCGTGGTGATGTACATTTTATTAAAATCGGGAATAAGGTAAATATACAGGATGGAGCAGTTATACATTGCACTTATCAAAAACATCCTACTATTATAGGAAACAATGTGTCAATTGGGCATAATGCAATTGTTCACGGCTGTACAGTACATGATAATGTTTTAATAGGAATGGGTGCGATTGTAATGGATAATTGCATAATAGAGAGTAATTCTATTGTTGCTGCAGGTGCTGTTTTAACGCAAAATACAGTTGTGACTTCCGGTAGTATTTATGCCGGCGTTCCAGCGAGAAAGGTAAAAGATATTGATCAATCTGATTTTGCAGGCGAAATTGAACGTATTTCAAATAATTATGTAATGTATTCAGGCTGGTTTAAAAAAGAAGAATAAATTATAAATTGATTCTTTCAAAAAAAGCATTTTTGTAGCTTTCACTAATAGGAATTCGTTTGCCATTTATCAAAACCTTATTTTTCTGTATTGATTTTACATGTTTAATATTGATGATATAAGATCTGTGAATTCTCGAAAATCCCTTACTTGAAAGTAAATTTTCAAGTTTTATTAAACTGATTAAGGTAAGCGTAAATTTATTATCAATAGTGTAAATTTTGACATAATCCTTTAAACCTTCAATAAAAAGGATTTCCGAAAAATTCATTTTTACATTTTCATATTCTGCCCTTACAAACATAAAATCCTTATCTATTTCCGGTGTAGTTGTAGTTTCGGAAATTGCCTGAACAGATAAACCCGAATTAAAAATTTGCTGTGCCCTTACAACCGATTTTAAGAACCTATGAAATGGAATGGGTTTTACCAGGTAATCAACAGCGCCAAGATTAAATCCCTCAACGGCATAATCAGAATAAGCAGTTGTAAAAATGATTAAAGGCTTTTTTTCGATAGTATCTAAAAATTCAATTCCTGAAAAATGCGGCATCTGAATGTCAAGAAAGATTAAATCAACGTTAGTTTGATTGATGAATGAAATAGCATCAATAGCGTTATTAAATGTACGCAACAATTCTAAAGAATCTATCTTATTGACAAAATCTTCTAATAATTCAACTGCTAAAGGCTCATCGTCTATAATTACACATTTCATTTGTTGAAAAATTAGATTTTAAAGTTTTGTTTCGGCAATAAAAATAACTTGAAAGCGGTGAATTAAGTTTAAAATTTTCATAAAAAGCGAATTTAATTTATTGCCGTCTGAATCTTATCTAATTCCAAATTTAAATCTACACGATAATATTGGTTATCCTGTGTAATAATAAGTTCATGCGCATTAGAATATAGTAAATCAAGTCTGTTTTGAATGTTGGCTAAGCCAATTCCGGAATTGTCGGGATCTTTCACATAATTTTCGATCGTATTTTCAATCTGAAAATCCAAATTATTATCTAATATGAAAATCCTGATTTTAACGTGGGCTGCACCTTTATAATCTGTACCATATTTAAAAGCATTTTCTACAAATGAAATGAGAAGCAAAGGTTCAATAAACTTGTTTTTAGTATCACCGTGAACATTTATAACAATGTCCTCAATATTATTGAGTCTGAGTTTTTGTAATTCAATGTAGTTTTGAATGTAATTTATTTCTTTTTCTAAAGCCACCGTTTTATTATCAGTTTCATACAGCATATAGCGCATTAATTCAGATAACGTGACTATTGCATCAGGCACCAAATCAGATTTTTTGTGCGCGAGGGAATAAATACTATTCAAAGAATTGAATAAAAAATGTGGATTTGTTTGCTTACGGAGATAAATCAATTCAGTATTCGTTCTATGGCTTTCCGCTATTAGTTTATTCTGCTGATTGTTGTAAAATTCTGAAAGTGTTCTAATAATAGCACTTATGGTAATAATTAAAAAATAAAACAAGGAAGGGCCAATCTTAAAAAAAAGGGGTTGTCTGGCTCTTATTATTTTTATATTTCTCCCTTCTTTAATGAAATCTGAAACATCCGGGGGTAACATTTTGGGAGATAGCATACTTATAGGTCGTAGATGGTTGAATTCAGGAATGAAATAATTAATCCTGATCACCATAAAAAGTAATATCAAAGCAAGCACAAATGAAAAATACAGCCAGTATTTTTTTTCTAAAAGCAAAGCAGGAACCATATAAAAATAGTTCAGATAAAATAATACAATTCCTGTTACCCATTGTACATAAAAATCATTATTGATCCTGAATGGACTTTCATAAAACTGTATCAATGAAGTCAGGATAAAGAAGGTCCATATAATACTATGGAACAAAACTTTATTTGAATTTGTATTTTTAATAACACCTATATTCATTTAGATTTTAATTTTTAATAAAATTAAATCTTTTTTTGTCATAGATGGTGATATGTTTTGATTAAGCTTTTTTACTACTAAATCCCCTGCTTTCAGTGCGTCCTCCTCCGAATAAAAACTTTTGTTTTTGCTAATCACTGGAATGATAGTTTGTTTTATTATAACCTTATCACCCTTTGCAATAGTATAACCCCAGCCTAAATTTGTTTTTATAGATTTTACCTGGAATTTTTCGTTTTTTAAACAGGCTGTAAATTGCAGAAGAAATAAAATTAAAAGTAAATTCCTCCAGAGATTGTTCCGGAAGAATTTAGAGTTCAAGGAATTAATTGTCATCATCATTTTGCTCTTCCAGAGGTTTAAATTCCCAGGCATCATCAAAATAAGTAGATCCTGTTCTTCCTAACATATAGAAACCGCGATTATTTATGGCATACGCTACTGCATCAGTTCTTGCTGACCCCTCCATTAACGTTCTTTCTTCCCAGAGATCAGTTGTTGGATTGTATTCCCAAACAGTTTTGATATTTTCGCCACCAACGACATAACCCAATCCGTTCATGCTGAAACTGGAAGCATTAGAGCGTGTTATAGCGTAGTCATCATTGTAGCTGTAATCATCATCATCGTCTTGGTCAATGTCGCGTTTTCTTGTCCAGACATCAGTCAATGGGTCAAATTCCCAAAAATCCTCCTGATTAATACCGTTATTTGCGCCTGTACCTAAATAGGCTTTTTTATTGATAACAAAAACCGTGGCATTACGTCTTTTATTACCACTAAATCCGCTCACAATTGACCAGGAATTCAAAATATCATCATATCGGTAAAAATCTTTTAAATAATTTCCATCATAACCAGTACCGAAAAAAGCTTTTCCGCCTACCTGAAAGCCTACTGCACCATAACGTGCTGTTCCTTTAAATTCAGCTTTTGATTCCCAGCTGTCACCAACAGGGTCATATTGATAAAAATCTTTTAGTTTATTTGTCCCATCATATCCAAGACCAATATAGCCTTTGCCGTTAAGTTCAAAACTTGATGCTGAACTTCTTCCTATTCCGGGAAAATCAGCTTTTTGTTCCCAATAATCTTCATTTGAGTTGTAAGCCCATAAATCGTTTAAATACTCGTCTCCTGTGTAACCAGTAGTAACATAAGCATAATCACCAATGACAAAGCTGGTAGCGCTTGATCTGGCTGGTCCGTCAAAAGCTGATTTTTTAATCCAGTTTCCAATTAAATCATCGTCGTCGTCGTCGTTATTGCAGCCTATAAAAAATAGACTAGAAAATAGTGCCGCGAATAATATTCCTTTTTTTAAAGTATTCATATATGTAATGTTATGTGGATTTGTTCTATAGTTTTTTTTAATTATTTAATGATGTCAAATGTAGTAGCAGAACAGTTTTAAAAAAAAGAAGATATATGTATACCCCTTTTTTATAGACTAAACTGTGTTTCTGCCAGTCGAATGGAATAATTGATTTTAAAAACCAATTATAGATTGTTTTGTTCCGTTTATAGTATAAAAGTGGCGGGCTGTATATGTTATGGTAATGTTCAGAATCGGGCTTTTATATTTGTTCAAAAATAGTATTATGTATAAGTATTTATTGATGTCGTTGTTCCTCATAACTATAATGTCGTGTGGAACTGATACCGATGCCGGAGAATTTGTTGTAGGATCTGATTATTTGTCAGTAAGCAATAAGGTGATTTTAATTGATACAGTAACAGTTGAGATGTCTACAATCAACTTTGATTCATTGGTTACTTCTGGTCAAAGCCGGATTTTAATTGGAAATTACGATGATGCTATTTTTGGAAAAATAAAATCGGAAAGTTATTTTCAACTCGCTTCAGATCATTATACTTTGCTGAGCGAAGGGTCAGATACGAATGCGCCTAATTACGTTTTTGACTCTATATCGATGATTTTAAAATATGATAATTATTATTATGGAGATACGACCAAAGTTCAGACTTTTAATATTCATCGGGTAACGCAAAAAATAAAACCGAATACCGACGATGATTCTTTTTATAATAATTCGGCATTGAATTATAGTAGTGAGGCTTTAGGCAGTATCTCGTATAAACCTCGTCCTAAGGAAAAGGATTCTGTCAATATTAAAATGAATGCGGTGTTTGGTGAAGCGCTTTTCCAAAAATTAAAAAAAAGGGAGATTACAGATTTTGAAACTTTTTCAGAATACTTAAAAGGTCTTGTTCTTGTTCCTTCAACATCAAATAACTCAAGTGTAATAGGATTTAATTTAACTAGTAAAGTAAGATTGTATTACTCGAAATATCAAGGAGATGCCGAGACTTCCATTGTAAAAGATTTTACGATTTTGGATGCTTCAAAACAGTTCAATTCTATTTCATTGGACAAAACCGGGACTTTAATTCAAAATTTACCTGTTTCAAGTAGTAATTTATCGAGTTCACTAACCAACCGTCAGGGATTTGTTCAGTCTGGGACAGGAGTTGCTTGCAGAATAGATTTCCCCAACATTAAACAGCTTAAATATATCTCTGATAAGGGTTCAATAGTCGATGCTGAATTGATTCTGAAACCGGTGAATAATTCCTATTCTGAAAAATTTCCTTTAAAGGATTCATTACAGATTTATGTCGCTGATAAGCTGAACAGGATTAGTGGTATGTTATTAAATTCTGCGGGAAGTTCTGTTTATGGGCTTTTAAATAAAAAAAGTGACGAGTTTAATGAAAATATTGGTTATTCCGTCTCAGTAGGCAGTTTTTTGCAAAAACAAATGTTAAGGCAGTCTGATTCTAAATCAGCATTGATATTAACATTGCCAGGGATTGCTAAAACTGTTGACAGGCTCATACTTGGAGACCAAAAAAATTCGAATAACAAAATTCAACTGAAAATTTATTACATCTCTTATTAATGGAAAATAAATACGCCTTTTTAAGCTGTCTTATTTTAATGTACCTGAACTCCTTTTCACAAAGTATCTCGAGTTCACCTTATTCCCTATATGGTTTGGGAAGTTTGTATGATTCAGATTTCGGATCAATCCCGGCAATTAGTTCATCAGGAATTGCTTTGCCATCTGATGATTTTATCAATAACCTTAATCCGGCTTCTTTAGGTTACCTGCCTCAAAATCATTTCATGTTTGATATAGGAGGAAAGGCTATTGGAACTACTTTTCAAAGTAGTTCTAAATCAGAAAAGCGTAATAATTTTCAATTCTCGCATATTGCTTTTGCTTTTCCTGTTACAAAAAAATCAGGATTTAGTGTTTCATTAAGGCCTTATTCGAGCGCTTCATTTAAAATATCAAATTTAAAACTACCGGTTGAAAACAGTTCAGAATATTACACTTTAGATGCAATAGGAGCAGGTGGACTTAATAATTTTGATTTTTCGTATGGATATAAAATAAATAAGAAACTGTCTGTTGGGGTTTCGGCAGTTTTGCTTTTTGGTACTACTACTGATGATAGAAATTATACAGTAGCAAATTCAATTACAGCTATCAGTAAAAAAACTAATTATAACGGGTTACGTGCAACTCTTGGAATACAATATAAAATAGATTCAACTTTTACCATAGCCACAACTTTTAAAGCACCAACCCGGATTAATGCCTCAAAAGTACAATCTGTTCAAACGGTTGCAAATGAAGTTATAACGACTGTAGAATCTGATATAGCTTCAGATACAGAGGATTATTACATGCCATTGGAAATTGGTTTTGGAATCAGTAAGCGATTTAAGAACAATTTAAACCTGTCATTCGATTATGAAAAAAGTTTTTGGAACAGTACAAATCAATCAGAATTATATGGTGATTTTGTAAACCAGGATAGATTCGCTCTTGGATTTACTTTTATGAACAAAAAAAATGTCAGAAATTATTGGGACAGGATTCAATTTGGGACAGGATTTAATTTTGATACAGGCTATCTGGAAGTGGATGGAAAAAGAGTAAATAATGGTGCTGTTTCTTTTGGTATTTCCTTACCAATAGAGAATACTTTTTCTGCTGTAAATATTGCCTATTCCTACGGGCAAAATGGCAAAATAGGGGATGGTTTGATAAAAGAAAATTACCATAAAGTATCACTCAATTTATCTTTGGACGGCATCTGGTTTGTCAGGCGAAAAATAGAATAGTTTAAAAATCTGCCTGGACAATAGGATATTTTTGATCTAAAATTGTATTTAAAACCATTGGATTTGTATTGGTATAAAAAACAGGGTTCATTTTTTCTGAATCACAAAACCCAACCTTTTCACGTAAAATAGCTTGAGTTTGTCTTGCGACAGCTTCTCCAGAATCGATAATATGAATGTGCTCAGGCAGTATTTTTTTAATCTGTGGAATTAAATAGGGGTAATGGCTACATCCCAAAACAAGATAATCAATATTGGCATCAATCATAGGTTTTAAATAGGATTCGAGCAATTGGGTCATTTCAGGCGAATTCAGATTTCCATCCTCAATTAACTGAACCAGTCCATAACCGACTTGTTCAATAATTTTGGTGTCATGAAACATTTCTGCAGTTTTATTAAACAGTTCACTGTTCAGTGTTCCTTTTGTAGCTAATATGCCAATAACCTGTGTTTTAGAGTTGTTTGCGGCGGGTTTAATAGCTGGTTCAATACCAATAAACGGAATGTCATATTCAGCTCTAAGCTCACTTATAGCGTTTGTAGTAGCCGTATTACAAGCAACAACAATCAATTTGCAGTTTTTAGCCAATAAAAAGTCAACGTTTTTTTTGCTTAAAGCAACAATTTCCTCTTTGGTTTTTTGACCATAAGGAGCATTTTTACTATCTGCCAAATAAATGGTTTTTTCATTAGGAAGCAGTTCATGAATTGCTTTCCAAATAGATGTTCCTCCAATTCCGGAATCAAAAATCCCAATAGGTTTGTTGTTTGTCATAAAACAAATTTACATATTTTTGATACAAATTTATTTTTCAAAATAATAAAAAAAACTGCTCAAACTTTAAAAAGTAGTGAGCAGTTTTTATAAAAAAAATATTTTTTTAAAACCCTAAGTCTTTTTTAACGTCAGCAGTCAAGTTTGGACCATCAGACAATAAAAGAGTAGAACCATCTAATACATATTGGAAACCTTTAGCTTTACCCACTTTTTGGATAGATGCTTTAACTTTTTCCATTAGAGGTTTTACGATGTCAGTTTCTTTTTGTTGTAGTTCTTTTTGTGCGTTGTCCCTGTAATCACCAATTCTTTTTTGCATGTCCTGAACTTCTTTTGAACGCTCACCATTTATTGCTTCAGTTGTAGTGGCAGCCTCGGCTTCGTACTTTTTGATTTTCGTTTGATATTCCTCAATCATTTTTTTGTATTCAGCATCATATGTACCACTTAATTTCTGTAATTGATTTTGAGCATCAAGCATTGCAGGCATCTTCGACATAATTTCGCTAACATCAACATGAGCTGTTTTAGCCTGCGCATTCATTGTATTGTTTGCAGTTAAAATAAGCACTGCAGCAATTAGTAAAGTTTTGATTTGTTTCATCATTTTAAAATATTAATTAATTATTGGTCGTATTTGTTTTCTCTGTCAAAGGATCTTTTGCTTTTTTAGCAGCTTCCCTTTCTTCTAAGATTTTCTTTTTTTTCTCTTCTAATTCTTTTTTACGTTGTTCGTAAAGTTTTTGTCTTTCTTCAGCTTTTTGTTCAGCAGGTGCACCTTTTAAAGTAGTCTCCGGTTTTGCAGTTTCTGTTTTTGTTCCTTCTGTTTTAACAGGTTCAGAAATCGTGCCATTTTTTTTCGCCTCTCTTTCAGCTGCTATACCATTTCGTCTGTCCTCATATTCTTTTTTCTTGGCTTCTTGTTCCAGTTTTCTATCACTCAGCAATTTTTCTCGTGCTGCTTTTCTTTCATCCAGGGCTTTTTGCCTGTCTGCCATAGCCGGATTTTCATCAATAGCATTCTCAAGATTTTCTTTCGTTTCCTGTTCTTTTAATTGTTTTTTGGTCAGCTGCTCTCTTTTGTCTGTCCTGTTTAGCACACGGATGACCTGATCGCTGATATCAAATCGTTTTGCTGAAAAAAGCATAGTCAAATCAGAAGATTTGTCGAAAATAAAATCATAATTTTTAGCCTCTGCAATATCCTGAACAGCTGTAAAAACCTGATCTTGTATTGGTTTTGCCAATGCTGCTTTTTGAAACATTAAATTCCCGTTAGAACCAAATTGTTTTTGCTGATAATCCAGCATTTCGGTTTCTAAAAATTTAATTTCAGTTTCTCTTTCATCAATAAGTTCTTTTGTAAGTAAAGCTTTTTCGGCTTTAAGATTTTCCTTTAACTTATTAATTTCAAGCTTTTTTGTTTCTGTTTCCTGTTTCCATTTCTGAGCTTTTATTTCAAGCTGAGCTTTGGCTTCTTTGTAATCAGAAACATTTTCTAATATATACTCCATGTCAATGTAGCCAATTCGCGTCGATCTTGTCTGAGCCTGACTTGTATGAGCTACAATCAAGGCTAAAAATATAAATAAAAATTGTTTTCTCATAACATTACTTTATTTCTGAATTTTTAACCAATTAACTTTTTAAAATTGTTGTCCAATAATAAAATGGATTTCCTTACCATGCGCTTTAGTTTCACCTGGCTGAGGATCAAATCCATAACCCCAGTCAACACCTAATAATCCAAAAGCCGGCATGAATACCCGTAAACCAACACCAGCTGAACGGTTCAAATCAAATGGATTATACTCATTAAACTTTGCATAAGAATTACCCGCTTCTAAAAATGCCAATGCATAAATAGAGGCAGATGCTTTCAATGTAATTGGATAACGTAATTCCATAGAGAATTTATTATAAACGGTTGCTCCAATTTGTTCTCCATTTGCATTTACGGGTGTCAGGGAGTTATTTTCGTAACCTCTTAATTGTATTGTTTCCCTGCCATCCATAGAGTAATTGGCCATTCCGTCCCCACCTAAATAAAATCGCTCAAAAGGTACAAGACCTCTGTCCTGATTATAGGCTCCTAAGAATCCAAATTCAGTTAATGTTCTTAAAACTAATTTACCATACAATTTAGTATACCAGTCTGCCTTAAATTTAACTTTATAATATTCTAACCAATTGTATTTCTTCTGGTCTACCTTAGCTGGGTCTGCACCTGCTTCATCAGCAGTTCCAACAGGGTTTCTGTTGGCATCAAGATAAGTTCCTTTTGGAGTAATAATATTGCCAAATGAATCTTTGATATCTTCAGTAGTTTTTAACTTGTATTCCTCTTTTTCTCCAAGCTTACCATAATCAATACCATTCCATAAAGAATAAGGAGGCGTAACTTTGGCAGAAATACTAAATTCAGAACCATAAGTAGGAAATATTGGGTTTACTCCTTTATTGCTTCTGGAAAGTCCAATAGTGTATGCTAAGTTTCTTGAAGCCCCATTTCCGAAAGTAAATAAACCGGTATTATAATTATTTAAATCATAATGCTGATAACTTACAGATTGTGACAATACAAAGAAGTCATCAGGAACAGTTAGTCTTTTAGCTAAACCAACCTGTAAAGTAAA
The DNA here is from genome assembly GCF_039930565.1 of Flavobacterium sp. Lineage (GTDB taxonomy): Bacteria > Bacteroidota > Bacteroidia > Flavobacteriales > Flavobacteriaceae > Flavobacterium. The sequence continues at coordinate 42,277 of NZ_JBDTTP010000029.1, forward strand.
AATATTAAAGCTTTGACTTTTATCTACTCTTCGTGTTTGGTAGTTGTTTAAGAACTGTTTACTGTATGAAATAGAGGTGCTGAATTGTACCGGTTTTTTCCCTCCAAACCATGGCTCTGAGAAAGAAACGCTGTAAGTTTGAAAATAGGTACTTCCCTGCAAACGAAGTGATACTTTTTGACCGTCTCCCATTGGCAATGGTTTATAGGCCTCTTTGTTAAATATATTTCTTGCTGAAAAGTTATTAAATGACAGTCCTAAAGTCCCTATAAAACCTCCTCCGCCATAACCACCCTGCAGTTCAACCTGACTAGATCCTTTTTCAACCAGATTATATTCAATGTCAACAGTTCCGGCAGCAGCATCAACATTTTTAAATTTAGGATCAATTGCCTCAGGATCAAAAAATCCTAATTGTCCAATTTCACGTATTGTTCTGACCAATTGTTCTTTGCTATATTTTTCCCCAGGTTTGGTTCTTAATTCACGATAAATAACATGATCATTCGTTTTATCATTTCCAACTACTGATATTTTATTAAAATAAGCAATTGGACCTTCAGTAATTCTGATTTCAAAATCGATAGTATCATTGACAGTTTTTACCTCTACGGCATTGATGTTAGAAAATAAATATCCATTGTTTTGGTATAAATTCGTAATATCTTCTGCATCAGGTTTGGTTTTGTCGGCAATTCTTTTTTCAAGTAAGACACCATTGTAAGTTTCTCCTTTTTTGATTCCCAAATAACGATTTAATAATTGATCCGAGTAAACGGTATTGCCTAAAAATTTAATATTTCCAAAGAAGTATTTGTTTCCTTCTTCCATATTAATTTTAATATCAAGCATGTTTTTTTCTTTGTTGTAAACAACAGAATCATAAATAATTCGGGCATCACGATATCCTTTTTCTTTATAGGCTGCAATAACCTTCTCCAGATCGGCTTTGTATTTTTCAGGAATAAATTTTGAAGATTTTAGAACACGAAATACATTCTTTTGTTTCGTGTCTTTCATTTTGCTTCTCAATTTGGTATCTGTCAGCTGTTTGTTTCCTTCGAAATCGATGCTTCTTATTTTAACTTTATCTCCTTTATCTACCCTTACAAGCATATTGACATTATGGCCTGAAACAGAATCGGTTGGAGTAGTTGTAATAGTAACTTTTGTATTATAAAAACCTTCTTTTTTATATTTGTTTTCGATATAGTTTTTTGTAGTTGTAATTAAGTTTTCGTTTACAATCTTACTTTTAGTTAGACTATTGTCCTTTATGAGTCCCTCAACTTTACTTTTCTTAATACCAACAAATTTTACTTCATTTAACTTAGGAAGTTCTATTATGTTTAAGTCCAGATAAATACTGTCATTTTCAACTCTGTTTACATAAAAACTAATTTCGTCAAAAAGACCAAGTTTACCTAATTTTTTAATTGCTCCGCTTATTTCTTCACCAGGAACGGTAATTTGCTGTCCTTTTTGAAGCCCTGAAAATGTTACAACAGTTTGTTCGTTAAAACTTATTTTACCAACAACAGAAACTTTGGCAAGAATGTATTGTTTTCCCTGGTCAAAAGGGATTCTGTCTTGTGCTTTTATTTGAGAAAAACTACCCAAGAGAACTAGAGTAAGGACTATTTTTATACTTTTTTGTAACACTAAAAAATTATTTAATTTGTTCACTGGTTTTTCCAAATCTGCGTTCTCTTTTTTGATAACTAATAATAGCCTCATATAAATCTTGTTCTTTAAAGTCTGGCCAGAGGACATTGGTGAAATATAATTCTGCATAGGCAATCTGCCAGAGCAAAAAATTACTTATTCTATGTTCTCCACTTGTTCGTATTAATAAATCTACGTCTGGTAAATTTTGCGTGTAAAGATGCTCATTTATAATTGAATCGTCAAGACTGTCTATTGAAATTATATTATTTTTAACTTTATCACAAATGGTTTTAATTGCACTTACCAATTCTTCTCTTGAGCCGTAACTTAAAGCTAAAGTCAGTGTTAGTCGCGTGTTGTTTTTTGTTTTTTCTATAACATCCAACAATTCTTTTTGTGCTGATTTTGGTAATTTTTCAAGATTGCCAATTGCGTTCAGCTTAATATTGTTTTTTTGCAGTGTAACCAATTCTTTTTTTAATGAATTGATAAGCAATTTCATTAAA
>NZ_JBDTTP010000030.1:0-43561 GCF_039930565.1 Flavobacterium sp.
AATCAGAATGGTTTTTGATAAAGATTTATTCAGATAGTCATTGCGAGGAACGAAGCAATCACACTAAAATAAATATTTTTAGAAGCTATTTCCTGCTATTCGTTGCAATCTTTTTATTTTTAAAGAAAAAATAAAAAGGATTTTCACTTCTATCAGGGCCAGAAAAATAAAAATAAGAAAGTTCTTCACGGAACATTAAAAACATAAAATTCATAATTTAAAATAACAGAACATGATTTTAGAAATGAAAGTCCCATCACCAGGGGAATCAATAAAAGAAGTAGAAATTGCAACTTGGTTAGTAAAAGACGGAGATTATGTAGAAAAAGATCAGGCTATTGCCGAAGTTGATTCAGACAAAGCTACTCTTGAATTACCAGCTGAAATGAGCGGAATCATTACGCTAAAAGCAGAAGAAGGTGACGCGGTTGCAGTAGGAGCCGTAGTTTGTTTAATTGACACGGATGGTGTAAAACCTGCAGGAGATGCTCCGGCAGCAGAAGCTCCAAAAACTGAAGCTAAAGCAGAAGCACCAAAAGCTGAGGTTAAGGCAGAAGCTCCAAAAGAAGCACCTGCAGCAGCAACTACATATGCTACAGGAACTCCATCTCCGGCAGCAAGAAAAATATTAGACGAAAAAAATATAGCACCAGCAACAGTTTCAGGAACTGGTAAAGGCGGAAGAATTACAAAAGACGATGCTGTAAACGCATCAGTACCTTCAATGGGAACTCCAACTGGAGGAAACCGTGGTTCTGAGCGTACAAAATTATCAATGTTACGTCGTAAAGTGGCTGAAAGACTAGTAGCTGCTAAAAACGAAACAGCGATGTTGACTACTTTCAACGAAGTAAACATGACGCCAATCAACCTGATTCGTAATGAGTACAAAGACGCTTTCAAAGCAAAACATGGCGGTTTAGGTTTAGGATACATGTCTTTCTTTACTAAAGCAGTTACAAGAGCTTTAGAATTATATCCTGATGTTAACTCAATGATGGATGGTGATTATAAAATAGCATACGATTTTGCCGATATCTCAATTGCAGTTTCAGGACCAAAAGGTTTGATGGTTCCTGTAGTTCGTAATGCTGAAAATTTAACTTTCCGTGGAGTTGAAGCCGAAATCAAAAGACTGGCTTTAAGAGCACGTGACGGACAAATCACAGTTGATGATATGACAGGCGGAACATTCACAATTACAAATGGTGGTGTATTTGGAAGTATGTTATCTACACCAATTATCAATCCTCCTCAATCAGGAATCTTAGGAATGCACAATATTATCGAGCGTCCGATTGCTGTAAACGGTAAAGTGGAAATTCACCCAATGATGTACGTAGCACTTTCTTACGATCACAGAATTATCGACGGACGTGAGTCAGTTGGTTTCCTGGTTGCTGTTAAAGAAGCTTTAGAGAATCCAGTAGAATTATTGATGAACGGCGATGCTAAAAGAGCATTGGAGTTGTAGTCAAAATTTACTCTTAAAATAAAAAAATCCGTCTCGTTCTAAAACGAGACGGATTTTTTGTTTATTTGCCCTACTAACGACCAACATTATTTATGGCATCCAACAAAAAACAAGCTGCAATCAGTTTTATCTTCATCACCATGTTGATTGATATTACAGGATGGGGAATTATTATTCCTGTTATTCCCAAATTAATCGAAGAACTGATTCAGGACGATGTCAGCGAAGCCGCAAAATATGGTGGCTGGTTAACCTTTGCGTATGCAATAACCCAATTTATGTTTGCGCCTTTGATTGGTAACCTAAGTGATAAATTCGGGCGTAGACCCATAATTTTGATTTCGCTTTTTGCTTTTTCGCTCGATTATATTTTGCTTGCATTTGCCCCAACAATAACGTGGCTGTTTATAGGAAGAGTAATTGCCGGATTAACAGGTGCCAGTATTTCAACTGCTGCGGCCTATATTGCTGATGTGAGTACGCCAGAAAACAGAGCCAAAAATTTCGGAATGATTGGGGTAGCTTTTGGCCTTGGATTTATAATCGGACCTGTTATTGGTGGACTTTTGGGGCAATACGGATCCAGGGTTCCATTTTACGCAGCAGGGATATTATGCCTGCTGAATTTCTTGTACGGTTATTTTATTTTGCCGGAATCATTATCAAAAGAAAACAGAAGACCTTTGAATCTGAAAAGAGCCAATCCAATTGGGGCTTTTTTAAATTTAAAAAAATACCCTTCGCTGTACGGATTAATGATTGCCTTGTTTTTGATTTATGTGGCATCGCATGCGGTAGAAAGCAACTGGAGTTATTTTACGATGTACAAATTCAGCTGGAACGAAAAAATGGTCGGAATTTCGTTGGGGGTTGTCGGAGTTTTGGTAAGTCTTGTTCAGGGAGGATTGATACGATTCACCAGTCGAAAATTCGGAAATGAAAAAAGCATTTATATTGGAATGGCATTGTATACTATCGGAATGTTTTTGTTTGCCTTTGCTTCAAAAGGCTGGATGATGTTTCTTTTTTTGATTCCGTATTGTCTTGCCGGTATCGCCGGACCTGCATTGAAGGCTATAATTGCAGGGAATGTCCTTCCAACGGAACAAGGTGAAATTCAGGGAACAATTGCGAGTTTGATGAGTGCGGCAATGATTATCGGTCCGCCAGTAATGTCGGGTCTTTTTTATTATTTTACGCATAAAGAAGCACCCTTTGAATTTGCGGGAATGCCATTTGTTTTGGGTGGTTTTTTGATGATGATTAGCGGTATTGTCGCTTACCGATCATTAAAAAAACATGCTGCTTCAAATACAAAATAATTAACTCCTTACTACCAAAAAATCCCAAATTCCATTAAGGAGTTTGGGATTTTTTTGAGTTCAGGGTTCGAATCTAATTCTTTATTCTTTTACAATTTTTAGTGTTTTGATTTTTCCTTCTGACTTCACTTTAATGAAATATACGCCTGTTGAAGTACCTGATAAATCAATTTCAGAATGTGTAGTGTTTATTTTTTTAGTTAAAACAGATTTACCTGCAATAGAAAATATTTCGATTTCATCAATAACTTCTGTGTTGCTTATCCACAAGTTTTGGTGTACCGGATTTGGGTAATATTTTAAATTCGGCAAAACAAAATCTGAAGTTGAAAGTGATCCGTTTGATTTTGCAGTTACGGCAAGACGTTCCTTACTTTCAATTCCGTTAATGGTTTGCGAGGCATAATAAGTCACACCATCAATCAAAACTGTTGTTAAAGGCAAAGTTGTTTCAGCTAACTTACGCGTTTTACCAGTTAATGAATTTTGTGAGCTGTACCATTTTATATTTTGACCATCAACAACAATATCTCCCAAAGTTTGTCCTGGAGTAAATTCTACAGCTAATGTGTTTTTACCATTTATTAACGGAGTAGGAGGATTTACTGTTACAGTCATCTCAAAAGCGCATGCATACTCATCTTTAACATAAATATTGTGATCCCCAAAAGCCATATTTGTAAAAACATTACTTGGTTGATAAGTAACACCATCTAATCCATAACTGTAATTAGCGTTACCTCCAGTAGCATTAATTGTTATGGTTTGATTTTCTACAGTAGCTGTTGCGACTAAAATAGTTGGTTCGGTTATGAATACCGGGTAAGTTACAAAACATCCAAGAGCATCTTTTACAGTTATGTTATAAGTACCAGATGCTAAATTTGTAAATATATTTGAAGTTTTGTAACTACTACCATTCATTGAATAAGTATAAGGTGACTTTCCTCCAGTTGTTTTAACCTCGATTTTTCCATTACTAGTACCGAAACAAGTATTGTCAATTTTTAAATATGTTACAGCAAGTGAAGGTAAAGGAGTTACGATTTTTTCAGAAGTGACTATACAGCCATAATTATCTTTTATATAAATAGCATAGGTTCCTGGATCTAAATTTTCAAAAAAATTATTTGTTTGAAAATTAACTCCATCTAAAGAATATTGATAAGGAGATCTACCTCCGGTAACACCAATGGTTAACTTTGAATTTGCACAGCTTGGATAGGTAAGATTAGCATAAGCAATATTCAAAGGAGAATTCAAGATCAAAAGAAAGGAACCCATAATACTGTTTCCAGTACTAATATATATTTTATAATAAATACTTAGTTGGCTTTCATTGAAAACAAAATTCTTAGGATCTGTAATTGCATACTCGTCATTTCTGGCATAAGTATCCTTTGCATAATATTTAATGTTGGTAATAGTTACATTAGAATTTTGATTTTTTATTTCCTCATATCGGCTTGTTAAATCAAAAGTAGTATCTCCAGCACAGTGTATTATACTGCTAATCTGAGCATAAAATAAGGAAGGCAGAAAAACAAGTAGACAAAATAGAGTTTTTTTCATAAAAGTATATTTGTTAAAAACAGATTTGGCAAATATAGATAAAAAACTTACTTTTTACTTCAAATACAAATAATGATTATAATAATCAATAATTCCTTTTCCTTCCATCAAAACATCAGCGCCTATAATGCCGTGAACAGGTTTTGCTTTGTATTGCGTTAATGCTTCATTAACATGAGAAAGGTCGAAAATTACTATTCCAAAATCAGTAGTTTTCCACGAACCAATTTGCAGGGAATTATGTTTGGAGATTTGGGTTTTCATTCCGGTTCCGCCTGCTCCTGCAGCTTTGGTTTTGGATTTTTTAGAAGTTAATTCAAATCGCTCGATACTTTCAAAACCCACGCAAGAGTTGGAAGCACCTGTATCTAAAATAAAATTTCCAGAAACACCATTGATTTTTGCTTTAATCAATAAATGCTGCGTTTTTATGATTTTGAACTTTATCTTTTTATACTTTTCTTTTTTGAGAACCAGGTGAAGATTTTCCATTTTTGATAACGATTGAAAACCAAAAATAAGCCAATTACAGCCAAAAAGCTAATGATATAAACGATATAATTTGTTGTGTTTTCCTGAGTAGATATCGAACCATAATAGACAAATGAACTCCAGTAATAAGGTGACTTTTTATCGTTTGACACTTCAGGATCATTTAAAAAGGCAATTTTAGCGTTGGTATTGGCTTCAAAATAAGTTTGGTTATTTTTTACATTCTCATAGAAGTCAGACATAAATACAGAAGTCGTATAATCATTCACTTTCCACAGGGAGAACAATAAATTCTGGGCACCGGCAAACTGAAACCCCCTTGCTATGCTCATTGCACCTTCGGCTTTGTACAGTTTGCCAATTCCGGTTTCGCAGGCGCTTAAAACAACTAGATCCGGATTTATATTGAGATTGTACAATTCAGAATACAGTATTTCCTGATCATAAAATTTGATGCTGGCCGGAGTTTCCATATCGCCCGAAGAAGCATGAGTACTTAAATGCAGAATAGAATAATGAGCAGCATTATTTTTGAAATTAGAAAATGTGGCAGTATTGTTTTCAAAAAACCTGCCTTTAAAATTCTTTTTTATGGATTGTAACTCATTTTCGGAAAAAGTTAAAGCAAAATTGGTTTTTTCAAATACAGGAAAAATTCCCAAAACTGTTTTTTTACTCTTTGAGAATGGAATCGAGTTTAAATAAAACGAAGCAGAATTATTATAGCCAATTTTAAAATCATTTAACAAATAATGCATTTTTGCAAAATTTGTAGTTGTAGATTCTTCACTAATCAGTGCTTCAAAAGGCAGGAAGCTCAAAATACCATCAGGAATGATAATAAGGTTTTTATACTTTTTAGAAGAAGGAATTTTTAACTTCCGGTATATTTTATTTCCAACCCGATTATAATTTTGGGGATCATCAGCAATCGCTTTCGGATTACTAAAAAAGCGAATAAAATCCATCAGATTACTAAAACCGGTATTTTCAAGAGAGATATAATGAAGTGTTATTTTTTTGTTTTCGACCGTAAAATTATAAATGCAATTATCGCCAAAAAAATACGCAATCATTGTAGCCTTGTCATTCTCTAATTTAGAATATAATTTTTCTAAGACAAATTCTGTTTTTGTTTCTTTAGCTTCTTCACTTTTATTATTTTTAAGAAGGAGTATTAATTCATTTTGCTTTTTGATGGCTTCATTAATTTTAGAAATATCTGCTAATTCCAGTTTTTGCTGTTCTTTTAGGATAGTTGTATTCCAGTTTTGAAGTTGCTGCAGAATTAATTTTTCTTCTCTTGTCATGCTTTCAGCATTGCTTAGATGATTTTTTAAAACCACAGATTTGGTTTGTTCAGAAAGAAGAAAAGCACTTTCGATATAACTCATTTTTTTTTCTTTTTCAAAAAGAGAGTAGTAGATAGCAATGCACTTTCCAGTTCGGTTTCGATTTCTGATTTGCGTGATGATTTTAGAATTTTCATATACCAAAAGCGATTGGAATAAATCTTCGATATAAAAGGAAAGAGCGTAACTTTTTAAAGCATTTTCAGGCTGTTTTTGTGCCTGATAAATTTCAGCCTGCAAATCTAAAGCATCCAGCAAAACAGTTTCAGCATACAGCGAATTTTGATTAGGCAAAATACTTTTTAGTTTCGAATAGTGGGGAAGAAGTGTTTTAAAAACAGCTGTAATATTTGTATTTGCTTCAGTTATTTTTGCTTGTTTGAAACAAATAAAAGCAGCCTCATAATAAAACTGCGCTATTTTCCGGGGTTCCTGATTTGGGATTTTATTAAATTCAATTTTAGCTTTTTCGAAATATTCCGAAGCCATTTTTAAATCGTTGCGTTCCAGGTTTAGTTTTGCTAAATTCCGGTAAGAATTGGATAAAGTTTCAGTTTGTGATTTATAATTTTTTAATAATGAAATGGCTTTCAGAAAAGCATTTTCAGCCTTGCTAAAAGCATTTTTTTGCATTAAAAAACCCTTTGTTGTCAGGAAATAATTAGTTCCTAAATTGTTTAATAAAATACCTTTTTGAGTTGGGGTTAATTTTTCTGTCTGAAGTGTCTTTTCGATTAAATCAATTGCTTTATAAACATTTCCTGTATTTTGGTAAACATTCGATAAATTAAGAATTGCAGCTACTTTATGGGGCTCATTTTTTTCGAGATTCGCAATAAAATAATATTGTTTAATGGTGTTTTCGGCGCTGTCATAATCGCCCAAAATCGTGTATAAGTTGCCTAAAGGTTTTAGGCAATATTCAGTAATATCATAATTATTAAGTTGGTGTTTCTGATAAACCTGCCAGGCCTTTTCGTAGCTTTTTATTGCATTTTGAGATTGCCCAAATTGATTTTCATAATAGGCTTTATTGCAGTTTAAAACTACAATCGCCAATAATTCATTTTTAGTTTTGGGTCTGGAATTTCGCCAAAAAGCTGTTTCTTTATTTGTTAGATTTTGTAACGCTTTCGCGGAAGGACGAGCGACAAAAACATCAATTGCATTGTATATTTTATCTTCCTGATTTTGTCCAAGAACATTCAGGTTAACAAAAAGAAAGATTAAACCATATAAGTAATATAAGTTCATATTAGTTTGTGCGTATTTATTTCACTGAGATTCACAAAGATTTTCGCAAAGGCACGCAAAGAGGTAAAAATAATTTTGCGAATCTTTGTGCAGTCTCTCTGAATCTCTGTGTCATAAACTAAAATTTCCAAATCCCATACAACTGGAAATAATTAAAATTCTGTTCAAAATTAATTACATAACGGGCACCCAGACTTGGGCCAATTCTGGCAAATCCGGCGGTTAAATCCAGCAGTAAACCGGTTTTTACGTCAGTAAATGAGTTTTTAACTGAATTAGATTCTGTTCTTGTATTAATAATGAATTTATCGGAATCCCCTTCAAAAAGATCGATTTGTTTAGTCTGGTTTTGTTCTTGCGTAATATTTATGTTAGCCTGAAAGCCGGCACCAATTCCTATGTAGTTGTTAATGTTGTACCGAATCAAAACCGGTACTTCCCAATTTAGGCTTTTATTTTCAGTACTCGTTGTCGTACGTTGTCTTTGCTTGACACCGTTTGGATTGGCAATTGTTTCATCAAGCACATTAATTGCACTGTCATATTTATTTAAACTATTCACCCATTCTGCCTGCCAGTAAAAGCGATACGATTTGAAAGGTGAAATGGTAGCTCCTACGAAATAACTGGTCGATTTTTCCAGATCAGGATAGAAATTATATCCGGCTTTAACTCCAATGGATATTCCGGGTAAAAACCGGGTCGTGGCATAATTGGTAATAATGGGTTCATTTTTATCAAAAATAATCGCGGTTCTGCTTTTGGTTTTTACTTTGTGAAAGTCTTCGTTGAATTTCATTGAATACCTTACAAAACCTTTTGTACTGTCTTTTTCCTGTACGTTTTTTTGCTCCGTTCCCGGAAGATAAATATTTTTGAAGGTAAAAATGATTTGTTTTTGTTTGATGATGGTATCCAGACAGCTTACTGTGGGTTCCTCGCCTTTTGGACAAATCGGGCATTCGGGATACATGCCTTCAATTTGAAACGTTTTTTTGTCGAACATATCCGGAATATCCGTCTCTAAGCGAATTTTTCTTGCAGGTCCTTCACCGTTGTTTTGAAAACGGGTTTTGAATTTTACTCTTTTAAAACGAACCAATCTGTAATTGATCAAATTTCCGTTAGAGCCCATTTTGTTGGGATCGTGGGAGGTTACAATTTCCATTTCAAGGTTTTTTATTTTATGATTCTTAAAACTTCGGTTCGGGACAAAAATACCCCGCATGGTAACCGTTGCACTGGTATCTTTAATCATTTCCGGAGTGGTTTTGAAAGTGTAAAAAACATTTCGTGTTTCTGTTGGATTGCTGTCGTCAAATTCCAGAATTGATACATTATTGTAAAGTGAATGTGCCTCTTTTAAACTAGCTTCCAGATCTTCTTCTGTCGTGGTGTTTTTGTATTTCTTGGTTTTGAAACTATTTTCGGCGGAAGCCAGATAATTTTTAGAATCGTCCAGATCATCAACTGATGCAATGGTATTTTCTTTTACTTCGCGTTCGCCTGCGTACGTTCTAAAATCAAGTAATTCGAAGTTGTTGTTTTTGAATTGTTTCTCGTTGTAAAAAAGATATAGTTTTCCGTTGGCAACATAATTCTCCAGGTTTTGGTAACTGACTACGACTACCATTTCCTGATCCGGAATGGGATCGCAGTTTTTTTGAATTGCAAATCCGTTTTGGCCGGCAATTGAGGCGATGTCCTGATAGGGATCGTCTGCTATTTCGTTGACGGCTACTTTTTTTGGACGTGTAGCAGGAGGTTTTCCGTTGTCGTAATTATTGGTAACGGCTAGACGTGCAGTGTAGGTTCCTTTGTTTTTATAAACATGTATGGGTTCTGCCTGTTTGCTGTAATGACCATCGCCGAGTTCCCATAAATAGGAGTAGCTTGGTTTCGGTGCGCCTGCGATTGGTATTAGTGGCGGGGTTTCGGGTTTAAACGTTACCGTATTTGCTTTTTGATTGTAGCTGATAGTGGCTCTTCGGGTGATGGTGTCTTTTACTTTGGTCTGCGCCAACACCATTACTGATGAAAGAAGAAGGAAACAGCATAAAAGTTTTTTCATGGTCGAGGAGGTTTTTTAGCCCTGATGGAAACGGCATCCTTTTGTGCCGGGGTTCGGCATAAAAGATATAGTGTACAGCAGGATTAGCTTATAATACCATTTAAACTTAGAATTTACAGCAATAAAATAACTTTTTTTCCTTTCTTCTTCAAAATAAAAAGAAACCGTAGCCAGCTATGCTTTATTTTTCTTTTTTGAAATAAAGAAAAAAAATCAAATTTTATTTACTATAAATTCTAAGTTTAAATGGTATAAAAATCATTAAAATGAGTTCAAATAAGTTTTAAATGTAAAAAAAAGTGATGAGCAAATCACCACTTTTTCTTAAAAAAGTATTTAGTAAGTTATTGAATAGCATTTATTGCGGCTACCAATTGGGCTTCTGTAACAACAGTTGTTTCAGCAAGTGTAAACGTATAAACTGCATTAGCTGTTGTAGTCACTCCTTTAATGGCATAACGCCAGTTACCGTTATCTTCTGTAGCGAAAATGATGTGACACGCCAATCCCACCGGAATTTGTCCGTAGTGTTCGCTGAATAAACCTTCTGCAGTATAAGTGTCTAATTTGGCAAGTGCGTTTTGGCCTTCTCCATCGTAAGATAAATAAACAGCGCTGTTTGTATTGTCGTAACCTTCAGGAGCATCTACAAGAATTGTTGTTTTAGGTCTTGGATCGCTGTAAAAACGGTCAACATTTGTCCATCCAAAGTTTCCAAAAGTAACATAATAGTTGTTTCCTTCACCTTGTACACCCCCTTTTCCACCATTTCCGTCAGCACCCGCTTTTGCTTCTCTCCATGCTAATTCTCCTGTGTCATCGATTAAACCATTCCATAAAGTCATAGTATTGTCGACACCATCAGTTAAGGCAGCAGGAACCATCATATTCATTGAGCAGGAAGTTTCAAGTGCTACACCACCTTGTGTTGCTTTGATAAAGAATTCACCACCTGAAATCAATAAATTTTTCTTTCCATCAGCTGTTACACCCATTGTAGGTTTGTTGGTAATAAGCATATTTCCTTTGTCAAAAAGCTCGATATATTCAATATTTACTGCTCCTGTTACTGCAACTCCGTTTTTTGTTAAGCAATCTCCGTTGATGTTTACTTTAACTCCTTTAGCAGATGTGAATGTTACTAGACCCGCTCCGGCTGTAACGGTAAAATTCTGTGTATTCTTTTTAATTCCTGCTTCGTTTATTCCTTTAAATGCAGCAGCAGTGGGAGGCGTAATCATAGTTTCGTTTTCTCCGTCATTATCATCACAACTTGCAAAAGTTGCTAATGCTAAAAATAATAATCCGATTTTTTTAAAATTTGTATTCATGATTTCTAATTTTTATAAATCTGAGCTGATCGTTATCAGTTGGTTTTCAGATTCTGGTTGTTAATTTAATTCTTATGTTCTTATATCAATTCGGGTTTGATATTGTTACCCTTTATTTCAAAATTTATTTTTAATCTCTGTTTCTACTGGTATATCAATTGGGTAAATAATTTGTTACCCCTGTTTTTGATTTTTTTTTAATCTTTATTTATAGGGTTATATCAATTGACTGAATAATTTGTTACCCCTGAATTTTAGTTTACTTTAAAACCCAATGCGATGTAAGGTTGTGCAAAATTTAAGGCTGGTCCGCCGGTTCCATAAAACGAGGAACTTAGAAAGACTGCAGTTCCCTGCGTAATTGGATATGGAACAGTTGAGCCGTTTGATTTTCTAAGTAAACGCCCCACAGTTTGGTTTAACATGGTATAGCCGGGAAGAATGGTTCTTTTTACGTTGATGATATCTCCGTTATTTACGATTACAGGTGTGATAGGTTGATAATCCAATGCTGTTTGAGAAAATGTATGCACACCTGAATAACTTGTATTGGTGGTTGTATTGGTTACTGTCATCGTATAGCCTCCGGTATACGTACTGGGGTTTTGATAGCCCACACTGCAGATTTCCCCATCTTCATTGATTTGAATCGTATATTCATGTGTCTCCAAATCCATTGTTGTTAGATCATCATAACTATTGGCTGTAGAAAACGCCGTAGTGATCAGAGTAGAAACATATGTTGTGTCGCATACATTGTTTGAAGGGTCGTTGTCATTGTCGCAACCTAATATTGAAACGAATGCAAAACAAAATATAAGAGTTTTAATAGTTTTCATAATTTTTGGTTTTAAAGATTTATAATAGATGTTGAAAGTGAAGAAATTGTTACCCTCCATTTTTTGATTTATAGGGAAAGGCATTTTTCTTCAAAAATATTTCCGTCTTCATCGACAGCTACAAGAATGTCTTTTTTATGATGGGAAATAATAAACTGATAAAGCCAGATAACGGACCAAATCCCAAGAGTTGCAAAAACCATCGCCAGATGAAATGAAGAATCAATCTGCTTTTTCTTTCGGGATAAAACTGCGTAAGGCAATTTGTCATTTTGCTCTATAATTACAAATCCATTGCGAATTTTGGCCGAAAGCGTTTTTTGAAATTTGGTAAAATCTTTTTCTGTTGTAAATTGATACCTGTTCATTTTGAGATTATTTAAATTCCTAAAAAGATTATTGTTCCCTTATATCAACCTCATCTTATAATTGTTACCCCTTTTATCTGAATTTATATTGGATTCTTTTTTTTACATTCGCATATAATTTTTAATATGGCAAATAGTACAATTCATCCCGACCAAATGTTTATAGGAGGACTCGCAAATAATGATTCTGCAGTTATTCAGACTATTTATAAAAAGTTTGTACCCAAAGTGGTTAACTATATAATGAATAATTCCGGTGACAAGGATCAGGCTCAGGACGTAATTCAGGAAGTTATGATTTTGCTTTTCAATCAGGCTAAAGCCAATACTTTGCAGCTCACTTGCCCGTTCGATGCCTACTTTTTTTTGTTATGCAAAAGAAAATGGCTGAATGAATTGAAAAAAACATCCAATAAAGGGGTAACAATTAATGAAGATGCAGCATCTATAAATGAATCTGCTCTTGAATTGGTTGAACAAGCCGAAACATTTGATGAAAAACAACAACTTTTTGATGCTATGTTTCTAAAGTTAGGCGATAAATGCCAGGAACTGTTAAAATTAAGTTTCGCGATTAAATCAATGGAGGAAGTAGCCGAAAAACTTAATGTTACCTACGGTTATGTCCGTAAGAAGAAATCGTTATGTATTGGGCAATTGACACAGTGGATTCAGGAATCGAAAAACTTTAAATCGCTAAAAAACTAACTAGTCATGAACGAGGAAAAATACATACAATTTGATCACTATCTTCAAAACGAAATGACAGTTGAGGAGCGCAACCTTTTTGAAAGCCGGTTATTGAATGATGAAGCACTGGCTGCAGAATTCAATACTTTTAAGGAAGTACAATTTCAATTAGACAGCAAATTTGGAATCGAAGAGGAACGTGAAGCATTTAAGCAAAACCTGAGTCGTATTGCTGATGACCATTTCAATAAAAACAAAACAAAAGTGATATCGTTACAGCCGTGGTATTATGCTGCAGCGGCTTCAGTAGCATTATTATTTGGATTGTTCTTTTTTAATCAAAATTCAAATCCTGAATTTGCTGATTATAATCATCCGGAACAAGCTTATTTTACAGAAAGAGGGAATACTGTATTAGAATTAAAACAAGCGGAAGATGCTTTTAATAGTAGAAATTACAAAACTGCAATTCCTCTTTTTGAAACCATTCTGAAAGAAAATAAAACAACTGAGATTCAATATTTTTATGGAATTTCTTTATTGGAGGAAAATCAGTTTGTAAAAGCAGAAACTGTATTTAAGGAACTAAAATCCGGAACATCCGTTTATAAAAATAAAGCAACCTGGAGTCTGGCGTTATCCAAATTAAAACAAAAAGATTACAAGGACTGCAAAGAAATTTTACTGACAATTCCTTCGGATTTTGAGCATTATGATCAGGTTGAGAAATTATTGAAAGAGCTGGATTAGTGATTTTTTGAAACAGTGAAATAAGATAGGAAGCCACTTTTTAAGATGTGTAAAAGACACAAGGAATTTTCCTTAGTGTCTTTTTTATTTTATGATTTTTAAATGATTAAATTTTAAAAAACTTCGCAACTTTGCAGTCTTAAACTTTTAACTTGGAAACAACTATTATAATAACCGATACACACACACATTTATATTCTGAAGAATTTGATCAGGATCGTGACGGAATGATACAAAGAGCCATAAATGCCGGAGTAACGCGTTTTTTTATTCCCGCCATTGATGCCTCCGCTACACAATCTATGTACGATTTAGAGCAAAATTATCCGGATAATGTTTTCCTGATGATGGGGCTGCATCCCACTTACGTGAAAGAGAATTACCTGGATGAGCTGCAACATGTTGAAACAGAACTTTCAAAGAGAAAATTTTATGCCGTTGGAGAAATCGGAATCGACTTGTATTGGGACAAAACGCATCTCAAAGAACAGCAAATTGCTTTTAGAAGGCAGATTCAATTGGCAAAACAATATAAATTACCTATTGTAATTCATTGCAGAGAAGCTTTTAATGAAATTTTTGAGATTCTGGAAGAAGAAAAATCAGATGATTTGTTTGGGATTTTTCATTGTTTTACCGGAACTTATGAGCAGGCAATTCAGGCAATTTCATACAATATGAAGCTGGGAATTGGAGGCGTAGTGACTTTTAAAAACGGAAAAATTGACCAGTTTTTAAACCAAATCAATTTGAAACATATTGTCTTAGAGACCGATTCACCTTATCTGGCACCCATTCCATACAGAGGAAAACGAAACGAAAGCAGTTATTTAGTAAATGTAATTGCAAAACTGGCTGAAATTTACGAACTTTCAGAAACTGAAATTGCAGAAGCCACGACACAGAACTCTAAAGACGTTTTTGGGATTTAATATCCTGATTACAATACTTTGATTTTTTTTTTGTTCTTTTGCGCTCCTAAATAGATATTTATAATGCAGAAATTTGATGCCATTCGTCCATTTTATGATTCTGAAGTAAATGAAGCACTTCATGGTGTTGTCAATCATCCGATGATGAAAACCATGATGAATTTTACTTTTCCGGAATTAGAAGATCAGGTTTGGAAAGAGCAATTGAAGAAAACACACTCTATTCGTGATTTTCAATGCAACTTTATCTATCAGACAATTCAAAAAGTACTCGACAAAAGTTCTGAAGGACTTACGACTTCAGGTTTTGAAAAGTTAGAAAAAAATACACCTTATCTATTCATTTCCAACCACAGGGATATTCTTCTGGATACTACTTTACTGAATGTTTGCTTGTTTGAACATGGCTTAGTAATGACAGCATCTGCAATTGGAGATAATCTGGTTAAAAAAGCATTCCTGAGTACACTGGCAAAACTGAACCGAAACTTTTTGGTTTTAAGAGGCCTGACACCAAGGGAAATGTTACAAAGTTCTAAATTATTGGCAGAATATATGGGGCAATTATTGCTTCGCGAAAATCGTTCAGTTTGGATTGCACAAAGGGAAGGCCGTACCAAAGACGGAAATGACGAAACCAATCCGGGTGTTTTAAAAATGATCGGAATGGGTTCTGACGAAGCCAATCTGATGGACTACTTCAAAAAATTAAAAATTGTTCCGGTTGCTATTTCCTACGAATACGATCCGACCGATGTTTTAAAAATGCCGCAGTTAATGGCAGAAGCCAATAATGAAGTTTATGTTAAAGATAAAAATGAAGATTTCATGACCATTTTAAGCGGTATCATGGGAACTAAAAAAAGAATACATATTTCTGTTGGAGATGTTCTGGATACTGAAATTGATCAGATTGTTGCAGAAAATGATAATTCGAACAAACAAATTCAGGCTTTGGCTCAGGTAATTGATGATTCCATTTTGCAGAATTACCAATTATGGCCAACCAATTTTATTGCTTACGATATCTTAAATGAAACCAATAAATATTCACATTTATATAAGGAAAACGAGAAGCTGCTTTTCGAGCGCCGTTTAGAAATGCGAATTGGTTGTGATAATGGTGTTGCCAGACAAGGATTTTTATCCATGTATGCCAACCCGGTTGTCAGTAAATTAAAATACCAGGATGTCATCTAAAGCCAAAATACTCTTGATCTACACCGGTGGAACAATCGGAATGAGTAAAGATTTTGAAACAGGAGCACTCAAAGCTTTTGATTTTGGCAAATTGCTGAAAAATATTCCGGAAATCAAACAATTGGATTGTGAAATCGAAACGGTTTCATTTGAAAATCCAATTGATTCTTCTAATATGAATCCTGAAATGTGGGCTAAAATTGCCGACATTATCGAGGAAAATTATCTTGTTTTTGACGGATTTGTAGTCTTGCATGGTTCTGATACTATGTCATACTCAGCATCTGCATTGAGTTTTATGCTCGAAAATTTAACCAAACCTGTGATATTTACCGGTTCCCAATTGCCAATTGGAGATTTGCGTACTGATGCAAAAGAAAACTTGATTACAGCCATTCAGATTGCTTCTCTTCAGGAAAATGGAAAGCCTGTTATTACTGAAGTTTGCCTGTATTTTGAATATAAATTATACCGAGGTAACCGAACTTCAAAAGTAAATGCAGAACATTTCAGGGCTTTTACAGCACCTAATTATCCTGAATTGGTAGAATCCGGAGTTCATCTTAAACTAAACCGGCATTTATTTCTTCCTGTAAAAACAGATGCAAAACTGATTGTTCATAAAAATCTGGATAATCATGTAGCCATTATAAAAATGTTTCCGGGAATGAGCGAAACTGTCTTAGGATCAATTCTGGCAATAAAAGATTTAAAAGGAATTGTTTTGGAAACCTACGGAGCCGGAAATGCACCAACGGAAGTCTGGTTTTTAAACCTCATAAAAAAAGCGATTCAGAATGGTTTGCATATAGTAAACGTTACTCAATGTTCCGGCGGAAGCGTGAATATGGGACAATACGAAACCAGTACTGTTTTAAAATCTTTAGGCGTTATTTCCGGAAAAGATATTACGACAGAAGCGGCCATCACAAAACTGATGTATTTGCTGGGACATTCGGTTACGATTCCGCAAACTGAATTTAAAACTATTTTTGAAACATCGTTAAGAGGTGAAATTTCACTTTAGGAAAGTTTTTTTATAAAATAACAGAAAACTGAGAAAGGATTCTTCAAAATAGTTTTTCTAACTCATTTTTTTTCATGTTATTTGCAAACCAAAATAGAGAGGTGTCCGAGTGGTTGAAGGAGCTAGCCTGGAAAGCTAGTATATGGGTAACTGTATCGAGGGTTCGAATCCCTTCCTCTCTGCGAGTTTTAACTCCAATAATAGTAAACCCCGGAATCTGTATTTCGGGGTTTTTTATTAACTTTCTCCCATTACCAAATCAACATTATAATGTCAGACGAACAAAAGAAATTGCTGGAACAAAAGCTGTGGGATATTGCGAATATATTACGAGGAAAAATTAGTGCCAACCAATTTCAGGATTATATATTGGGTTTTATTTTCTACAAATACCTTTCGGAAAAACTGGAGAAAAAAGCCAATGAATTTCTGAAGCCAGATAATTTGATTTTCGCTGAAATTGATGAAAATAGCGAGCAGGGAAAAGAAATTTTAGGCGCATTAAAAGAAGCTACAGTTGATGCTTTAGGATATTTCTTAAAACCATCTGAGTTGTTTGGAACACTTGCCAAAAAAGGAAATGCCAAAGTAATTAATGAAGATGACGAAGAACAAATTCAAAGTACTTTTATACTAGAAGATTTAGCCAATGTTCTAAATAGCATAGAAAAAAGTACAATGGGTTCTGAAAGCCAGGATGATTTTGATAACCTTTTTTATGATATCGATTTAAACTCAACCAAAATTGGAAGAACTACCAAAGACAGAAACGATGTTATCGTGAAAATCTTAACCGCGCTGGATGCAATTGATTTTGATTTGGACAATACCGAAGGTGATGTTTTAGGAGATGCCTACGAATATCTAATTGCACAATTTGCAGCAGGAGCGGGACAAAAAGCGGGAGAGTTTTATACGCCACAGCAAGTTTCGACTATTTTGGCGAAAATTGTAACCACCAAAAAAAGCAAATTAAAATCAGTTTACGACCCTACTTGTGGGAGTGGTTCGTTGTTGCTTCGTGTGGCAAAAGAAGTCGATGAGGTTGGTCATTTTTACGGACAGGAACAAAACCGTACGACCTACAACCTTGCACGAATGAACATGATTCTGCACGATGTCAATTATCATAAATTTGATATTAAACACGAAGATACGCTGGAACGCCCACAACACGAAGGATTAAAATTTGAGGCAATTGTAGCGAACCCGCCTTTCTCAGCAAAATGGAGTGCCAACCCATTGTTTTCGAACGAAGAACGTTTTTCGCAATACGGAAGATTAGCACCGGGAACTAAAGCCGATTTTGCTTTTATACAACATATGGTGCACCATCTTGACGATAACGGAATCATGGCGTGTATTGCACCGCACGGCGTTTTGTTTCGTGGTGCCGCCGAGGGACATATTCGTAAGTTTTTAATAGAAGACCGGAATTATATAGATGCTATTATTGGTTTGCCGGCCAATTTGTTTTATGGTACGAGTATCCCGACTTGTATTTTGGTTTTTAAAAAATGCAAAGAAAACCCGGATGATATTTTGTTTATTGATGCCAGCAACGATTTTGAAAAAGTAAAAAACCAAAATGTATTGCGTGAGGAACATATTAATAAAATTGTCGAAACCTATCAATCACGTGCTGTAATTGAGAAATACTCGAATACTGCGACTTTAGAACAAGTAAAAGCTAACGATTACAACCTGAATATTCCTCGTTATGTTAATACTTTTGAAGAAGCCAAAAGCATAGATGTAAATGCAATTGCAGAAAAACTGCAAAGTATTGATAGTAAAATGGAAACGGTTGATAAAACAATTGCTTCTTTTTGTGCAGAGTTAAATATAAAAACGCCTTTTTAAGATGGAAAAGCAGGAATTTATTTTTTACAACACTGTAGATGGAAAAGCAAATGTGGTTCTATTTGCCAAAGACGGAGATGTGTGGATGAACCAAAATCAACTGGCAGAACTTTTTGACACCTCTAAACAAAATATAAGTCTGCATATTGCAAATATCTTAAAAGATAAGGAGTTAGACGAATTTTCAGTTGTAAAGGATTACTTGACAACTGCCTCTGACGGTAAAAAATATAATGTTGCGTTTTATTCTTTAGCTATGATTTTGGCAATTGGTTTTAGGGTGCGAAGCATAAGAGGTACCCAATTTAGACAATGGGCAAACCAAAACCTGCAGGAATATATGATTAAGGGTTTTGTAATGGATGACGAACGTCTTAAAAACCCAAACGGAAGAGCCGATTATTTTGATGAATTACTCGAACGAATTAGGGATATTCGAGCTTCTGAAAAAAGATTTTATCAAAAAGTTCGTGATCTTTTTACTTTAAGCAGTGATTATGATGCAACAGACAAAGCAACCCAAATGTTTTTTGCCGATACACAAAATAAAATGCTTTATGCTATTACAGGAAAAACGGCTGCAGAAATAATTGTTTCCCGTGCCAATGCCGATACTCCAAATATGGCACTTACTAGTTGGAAAGGCAGTATTGTACGCAAACAGGATATTTATACCGCAAAAAATTATCTTACTGCAGATGAGATAGATTTACTTAATCGTTTTGTAGTAGTATTTCTTGAAACAGCAGAATTAAGAGCAAAAAATGCGCAGGATATTACAATGGATTTCTGGAAAACAAATGTGGATCGAATTATAGCGTTTAACGATAAAGAAGTCCTGAATCATAACGGCAATATGACCCATTTGCAAATGGAAAAAAAAGTAGATGCTGTTTACGATGCATTCCATAAACAGCGTAAACAGTTAGAAGCGCAAAAAGCAGATGAACAGGATCTCGAAGAATTAAAACAATTAGAAGACCAACTTAAAAACAAACGAAACTAATGACTGCAAAACAAACTTTACAGCCAAAATTACGGTTTCCTGAGTTTGAAGGGGATTGGAAAAAAAATGTTTTTGAAAATTTAGTTAAAATTAATCAAGGCTTACAAATACCAATATCAGAAAGATTTTTGGAAGAAGTTGAAGATTCACATTTTTACATTACTAATGAGTTTTTAAAAGAAAGTTCTCAAAAAAAATATTTTATAAAAAATCCAACTCAATCTGTTCTTTGTACAGAAGATGATATTTTAATGACCAGAACTGGTAATACAGGAATGGTTGTTACAAATGTAAAAGGAGCTTTTCATAATAATTTTTTTAAAATACGATTTCCAGAAAGTATTAACAAAGGATTTTTGTATTTTTTTTTGATTCTCGACAAAACTCAAAATTTGATTAAAAGCCTGGCTGGAACTTCAACAATACCAGATTTAAATCATTCAGACTTTTATAAGATAGAATTTGGACATCCCTCTCAACAAGAACAAACAAAAATCGCCAATTTCCTTTCGTCAATAGATGAAAAAATCAATTTATTAAAAGAAAAAAAAGCCCTTTTAGAAGAATATAAAAAAGGAATGATGCAGAAAATCTTTAATCAGGAGATTCGGTTTAAAGATGATAATGGAAATGATTTTGAGGATTGGGAGGAGAAAATTTTTAAAGAGATTTTTTCATTTAGAAGTACAAATTCTTTATCTAGAGATAAATTAAATTATTCAGAAGGAACCGTCAAAAATATTCATTATGGAGATATTCATACAAAGTTTAAAACACTTTTTTATCTAGAAAAAGAAAACGTTCCATTTATAAATAATGATGTTTTAATTGAAAAAATACCATTAGATAATTATTTAAAAATTGCCGATGCTTCTGAAGATTATGATGATATTGGCAAGAGTATTGAAATTATAAATTTGAATAATGCAAAGGTTTTAGCAGGACTGCATACTTTTGTAGCAAGACCTTCAAATAATTTTTTGTCTACTGGCTTTCTTGCCTACTTAATGAAATCTGATAATATCAAACTTCAAATAAAAATAATGGCTCAAGGAACTAAAGTGTTAAGTCTTTCCCCGACAAGATTTGCAGAGATTAAATTTGCTTTGCCATGTTTAGAAGAACAAACCAAAATCGCCAATTTTCTTTCAGCCATAGATGAAAAAATAGCTTTGGTGACAACTCAAATAAAAGATACGCAGGAATATAAAAAAGGACTGTTGCAGCAAATGTTTGTGTAAGTTGAGTTTGTAGTTTTAAGCAAGCGTGCGTTTTTAATGTAAAATGATAATTAGCGTTCGTTTTTTGTGAAATGCGTTTGATTTTTTCTAAGTCTTTTTCAATTAGATAGAACATAAAGCTTATAAATTCTTCGAGATTCATAAAGAATCTCGAAGAATTTATTATATTTGGTTAATCTTAATATATTCTCTTATGATTGAAGAAGCACCAAAAATGATTTTTACACAGAAGATATTTGTTCTGGCAAACAAGCCTGATGTCGTAATTAAAATTAAAGAGATAAATAATGAATATTTATATTGGGATAAAGTAAAATATAAAAAAATTGACGATTTAGAGCCTTCACAAGTATGGTCTGCCGTGAAAATGGCACGTGCTGTAAATTATAAAATCGTAACTTTTGGTAAATATCAATTCAATTATATAAGCACTGATTATATTCAAAAAACGCTTCATTATTTTGATATGAATATTGGCGGTTATATGGGAGCCAAAAATGTGGTTCCCGATGCAGACAAAACCAGATATTTAGTGAGTGCTATTATGGAAGAAGCCATTTCGAGCAGTCAGATTGAAGGTGCCAATACCACTCGAAAGAAAGCAAAAGAAATGCTTCGTAAAGAAGTAAAGCCTAAAACAAAATCAGAACAAATGATTGTTAATAATTACGTAACAATCAAACATATTACCCAAAATAGAAATGATGATTTAACACCAGAGAAATTATTATATATTCATGGTTTAATATCCTGTGACACTTTGGATGATAAAAAGGAAGAAGGGGCTTTCAGAATATCTGATGATGTGCATGTGGTTAATCATGTTGATGGAGAAGTGGTTCATACACCTCCGGGTAATAAAGAATTAGAAAAATTGATTGAAGATTTATGCAATTTTTTTAATACTGATAAAAAAGAAACTTTTATACATCCAATCCTGAAAGCCACAATAATTCATTTTATGATTGGTTATATTCATCCTTTTACAGATGGAAACGGGAGAACGGCCCGTGCCTTGTTTTACTGGTATTTATTAAAAAAAGGATATTGGCTGACAGAATATTTATCTATTTCAAAAATTATTCAGGATACTAAAAATCAATACGAAAAGGCTTATTTATATACTGAAGCAGATGCCAATGATTTGACTTATTTTATGACCTATCATTTGAAAGTAATGGATAAATCATTTGAAGCCTTAAAAGAATATATCCAACTTAAACAAAAAGAAAATTTACAGATTGCAAATTTTGTAAAGATTCCAGGAGTAAATGAACGACAAGCACAACTATTAAAAATACTGTATGATGAACCAGAAAGTATTTTTACAGTAAAAGAAGTGGAAAATCGTTTTTTAATATCCAATTTTACAGCTCGTACAGATTTGTTAGGACTTGTAAAAATTGGTTTTTTAGAAATAATACAAGTAAATAAAGTCAAGCAGAATTTTGTTCGCTCAGACAATTTCAGTTCTTTATTAATTAAAAACAAAATTAAATAAACTTCGAGATTTTTATAGAATCTCGAACTATTTACAAGATATGACATCACAATCCGAACTAATTTTAGAACAAAATCTAATCAATCAATTAACTTCAAATGGTTACGAAAGAGTGACTATCTTAGACGAAACTGATTTGCTGGTTAATCTTAAAAACCAATTAGAGAAGCACAATAACAAAGTGTTTTCGGAGAGTGATTTTAAACAGATTTTGAATCATTTGACCAAATCGAATAATGTTTTTGAAAAAGCATTATTGCTTCGGGATAAGTTTGCTTTTAGAAACGAGGCAAACGAATTGGTTTATATCGAATTCCTGAATATGGATTTCTGGTGTCAAAATGAATATCAGGTTACGAATCAAATAACGGTTGAAGGAACGTATAAAAACCGTTATGATGTTACGGTTTTGATTAACGGTCTGCCTTTGGTACAAATAGAATTAAAGAAAACGGGACTTGAATTAAAAGAAGCATACAATCAGATTGACCGTTATCAAAAACATTCGTTTTCTGCCAATACAGGATTATTCAATTTTGTGCAATTGTTTATTATCAGCAATGGTGTAAATACCAAATATTTTAGCAATTTCGGAAACAAAAAACCGGACTTCAAACAAACTTTTTACTGGACAGACGACAATAACAAACGTATTTCTAAACTGGAAGATTTTGCCAATATCTTTTTGGAAAAATGTCATTTGTCTAAAATGATTACGAAATATATTGTTTTGCACGATACTGATAAAATGCTGATGATTTTGCGGCCATATCAATTTTATGCCGTAGAACGTGTTATTGAAAGAGTGAAAAATTCTAATAAAAACGGCTATATCTGGCACACAACAGGTTCTGGAAAAACACTGACTTCTTTTAAGGCGAGTCAGATATTATCGCAATTGCCGAAAGTGGATAAAGTTGTTTTTTGCGTTGACAGACAGGATCTGGATTATCAGACAGCTAAAGAATTTAATGCCTTTAAACCGGATTGTATTGATCCAACAAACAATACCAAAAACTTAGTTCGTCAGTTTAATGACCACAACAATAAATTAATTGTTACGACAATACAAAAATTGTACAACGCCATTACCCGCGAGCACCATTTGAAAACGATGGATAATCTGAAGGATAAAAAGATTGTGTTTATTTTTGATGAATGTCATCGTAGTCAATTTGGAGATACGCACAAAAAAATTACGCAATATTTTGACAATTATCAAATGTTTGGCTTTACCGGAACGCCAATTTTTGTTGAAAATGCTTTATCCAAACAAAGACAAAATCAAACTACGGCAAGTCTGTTTGGCGATAAATTACACCATTACGTAATTACTGATGCCATAAAAGATGAAAACGTCTTGCGTTTTTCTGTAGAATATGTTGGGAAATACAAAGAAAAACAAGATTCCCAAAATGAAATAGATATTGATGTTGAGGCAATTGATACGCAGGAATTATTGGAAAGTAGTGAGCGTATCGAAAAAATTGCCAATTATATTATTCAACAACATCCGGTTAAAACACAAAACAAAACATTTACAGCTATGTTTTGTGTGAGCAGTGTCGAAATGCTGATTAAGTATTATGATTTGTTCCTCAAATTAAAAGAAGAAGATAAACATGATTTAAAAACCGCTACCATTTTTAGTTTTGGAGCCAATGATGAAATGATTAGCGACGTAACTGATTTTGATGAGCAGGATTTTAATAAAGTTGCAGATACTATAGAGGACTATAAATCCTACCATAAAAGAGATAAACTAGAAAATTATATACAAGATTATAATCAAACTTTTAGAACAAATTACAGCACAAAAGATAGTGAATCATTTTACAGTTATTACAAGGATATTGCCCAAAGAGTAAGAGCTAAACAAATCGATTTACTTTTTGTTGTAAACATGTTTTTAACGGGTTTTGACAGCAAATCATTAAATACATTGTTTGTCGATAAAAACCTGAAATATCACGGATTAATTCAGGCGTATTCCAGAACAAACAGAATTTTAGGAGACAAAAAATCGCAGGGTAATATTGTAGTTTTTAGAAATCTTAAAAAAGCTACCGATGATGCTATTGCTTTGTTTTCAGACAAAAATGCCAAAGAAATCATTATTCTGCAACCTTATGAAAAATATGTAGAGGATATTAATGAAGCCTATGAAAAACTAAAAAATATTGTTCCTACACATGAAGCAGTTGATGACTTGTACACAGAAGATGAAGAGCTTGAATTTGTAAAAGCATTTCGGGAAATTATTCGTTTAAAAAATATTATCGCTTCCTTTGTAGATTTCAGTTTTGATGATATCGATTTAGAGGAACAGGAGTTTGATAATTATAAATCAAAATATCTCGATCTGTCAGAAAAAGGAAAAAAAGTTAAAACTTCTATTTTGAATGAAGTTGATTTTGAATTGGAATTAATACATCGTGATGATATAACAGTTTCTTACATTTTAGGATTACTGTCTAAATTAAAAGGAATAACCTTTGAAGAAAAGGAAAAGAAGAAAAAGGAGGTTTTAGATTTAGTATCCGGCGATGTGAAATTACGAAGCAAACGTGAATTGATTGAACGTTTTATAGAAGAAAATTTGCCATTAATACATGATGATAACATTGAAGAAGGTTACAATTCATTTATGATTATTGAACAGCAAAAAGCATTTAATCAATTCGTAGCCGAAGAAAAACTAAATGCTGAAAAATTAAAAAAACTAACCGAAGATTATTTATTCTCGCAACGAATTCCAACAAAACAGGATGTTGTTTCAGTATTGGAAAATCAGCCCTCTATTTTACAGCGTTCTACTATCGGTGACACAATTTTAAGTAAGTTTTTGAATTTTATTGATACGTTTTTTAATGATTAGTATTTGTAGCTCGATTACAATGATCTAAAAACCAAAACCTCTGATCTAGCCACGATAGAAACGACATCCTTTTGTGGCGGGGTTCGCCACAAAAGATAAAGTGAATAGCGGGACAAAACGTATTTTGAAAACGGATTTTGTGCTTCTTAAAATATCCGTATGAGATAATTATAAACACAAAAGCGTATGTTTTTATTACAATATATCCTTTAGCGTTCGTTTTTAATAAAATGCGTTTGTTTTTTTGCAAAAAAATTTGTGTCAAAATAAAAACCGCAACTTCATCATAAATGAAATTGCGGTTTTTTACTTTATAATTTCTAATTAGATGTAAAACTCTAATTCACAATTATCAAAATTAGTAAATTATAATCTTG
Source organism: Flavobacterium sp. (assembly GCF_039930565.1). Taxonomy (GTDB): domain Bacteria; phylum Bacteroidota; class Bacteroidia; order Flavobacteriales; family Flavobacteriaceae; genus Flavobacterium. Next base: position 25,541 of record NZ_JBDTTP010000030.1, read on the forward strand.
TGTGTAGATTTTGATACATCACTTCCTGAAAGCTGTACCATGTAAATGCCTTTTGATAAATGGCTCAAATTAATTTTTGCTGAATTATTTGAAACTGAATGTGCCGAATTTGACACTAATTTTCCGCTAATATCATAAATTGCAATCTTGATCTCATTTGAAGAACCAGCACTGTTTATGTTCAGAAATTTGTTATTGTCAACAAAAACCTTGAAATTATCCACCTGTGAGAAACTGTTTGTTGCAAGTGATTCAGGAGTTACAATTGAAAACTGCTGGTTCGAATTGGTGCTGCTGACTTCATACGTCTGAATTTGTGCGCCGGCATTTCCGTCCTGAATATCGAATGCTCTTACCGGGGAATTTACAGAACCAAAATTACAGGTTGTAAAAGCAATTTCAATCGTATATTTTCCTGCGGTAGGAGTTGCAGAAATTTTCAATAAGTTATTGGTATCCGTTGAAGTAAAGTTGGCTTTTGCATCACCAAAGTTGCCACACCAATTGTCGTTTATCCCAAGGTTTTTTGCGTTCCCCACATTTACGATTTTGTAAATATCATTTCCCTGATGCGTAAATGCCCATAACTGATAATTGTCCGAAGCATTGGGCACAGCCATATTGGCATCATAGGGCGCAGTTGTTGCTACCGTCATGACCTCATTGTGTACCGAAGAAAAGATTTTATAAGTTCCGTTTGCAATTATCTGCGCGGAGGAACTTGCAGAAAAGAATAAGCTTACCAGTAAAGTTAAACTCAATAAAAAGTAGTTTTTTTTCATGTTTGCGGTTTTAGTTAATAGTATCGGTTTCTTTTATTCTGAAATTTGATTTTTTCTGATTGTATAAAAATCCTGAAGTTCTTAATAATCAGCATCTTTAGCATTTGCTGTATAATTTGATTGTAAACAGGAGAAAAATGTAAAAACCAAACCTCTGTATTTTCATTTGCAGAGGTTTGGAATAATTTTAAATTTACCAAACGTAAGTTCCAACTGATCCTGCAGGAAGGATGGTAGAAACTGGTTTGCCGCCAGCATTGATGTTAAATGATTTTTGTGTTCCGGTGTTATTCAAAACGATTACAGCAATTTTATTGTCAGGAGTTTTGAAAGCGACATTAGGAAGCTCTACAGATGTATTGGATTCTATGCGGGTAGAACCGGATGGTACAAATTTAGAAGCATGGGCAATTATGTAATAGGCCGGATTTCTAACTACAGTACTTCCGTCAATTGTAATGGCTCCAAGACATTCCGTGCAACCGCCAGGTGTATGAGGATTGCTGTTTGGATCAGCAGCTAAATTCCATTCCAGAACATTTTTACTCCAGTTTCTTGGCGCACCAATTATTAATTCCCTGAAATGCCATTTGATATCTTCCGGGAAATTTCCTGGTGCCTGAACCCATTGTTCCGTGAAATATACATTTTTATCAGGATGTGCATTGTGAACCTGACTCATGTTGTCAATTTGTCCCGAATAAAGGTGAAACGCTGAACCGTCGATAAAAACTTTTGCCGCAGGATCATTCAAAATAGAAATTGGATAATTTACATTGTCAAGATTGTGGTCAAATAGGATAATTTTCGTAGTAATAGCATTAGTCTGAAAAATCGGTCCTAAATTATTTTTTATAAAATCCCTTTGCTGTGGAGCAGTCATAACCATACTTGGATTGTTATTCGGATTTTCCGGTTCGTTCTGGATTGTTATGGCGTCAATCGCGATTCCGTTTGCCTGCATCGCCTGAATGTATTTTACAAAATAATTCGCATACGATGCATAATAAGTTGGCATTAATGATCCTCCAATACTTGATCCGTTTGATTTCATCCAGGATGGTGCTGTCCATGGTGTTGCCAACAGTATTACATTTGGATTGATTTCTTTAATCTGTTTTAAAACAGGAATTAAATGCGTTAAATCCGGTGCAATTGAAAAATTTGTCTGGTTTACATCGGTTTGTCCCGCAGGCAAATCATTGTATGTAAACACGGAAGCATCCAAATCTGAAGCACCCATACTAATTCTTAAATAACTTACACCAATACTGTTTTCGCCCTGGCCAAATAATTCCTGCAATAAATTATTTTTTGCGGATTGCGACATATTGTTAATCAGCATAGCACTTCCGCCTGTCAGGCTATAACCAAATCCATCCATTTTTTGGTAAGTAGTACCTTCATTAACATTAATTGTAAAATTATTGTTGGTTGTTAAAGGCGTTATTCCGTTAGTCTGCAATTGCAGTAAACTACTTTTTGACGGTGTTGTAAGATAGAATTTTGCGTCTGTAGTTCCGGCAACTGGTGGTGGATAATTAGGCATATCCTTGTTATCGCAGCTATTTTGTAAAAAAATAAAGGAAGCGAATAGTATAATTTTTAAAGATGTCATTGCTTTATTTGATATCATGGTTATGTATATTTATTGTGAAATGTATTCGTAAGTCCCGGCTTGATACGTGTCGTTCAATGTTATGGTGACCTTGTAACTTCCTGTTGTCGTTACAGGCTTAAGATTAGAACCTCCGGAACCATTAACAAGACTTCCTGTCATTGTATTAGGAGTTGAAGAACCTATGTCAAAATCCCATGGGCTTATGAATTTCATCTCATAATTTGCATTAATTGTTCTTGTTGTCGTGTATTTATTTGGATGCTGATACGTCATTGTATATTCATCACGGTTGTCATAAACCTGCCAATGAAATAATTTAAAGTTGTAGTAAGTCCAGTTAACTCTGGCCTGACTGAAATCAATACTTAATCTCAAACCTCTGTCACTTGCAACTTTAATTGCCGTATTATTAGCGTTTAAAAGGTTAAATCCTGTAACCTTATCTCCATCTGGTGAACTTGAAACTCCAAGCTGGCCATTAATTGAATAACTGGTTCCAAAACCATTTTCCTGTGAGTTAAACGTATAATTTACAGAAGATTGCAGCGGAATAAAGTTAGGTGAACTGAATGTATCTCCGGACTTAGTAAATTTTTGAATAGAAACTCCATTTGCTAACAGGTAAAGTTCGTTTGGAGTAACAATTGTAGCTGGAGCAGTATTGTCAATTTCTATTGTATAAGTATATCCTGTTGCAGAAAGATTTAATGTTACAAAATAATTTCCGATACCTGTAGAATTTATATCCTGAAAAGAGGCACCTTGCGCTGCAGCCTGAGACTCCATGATTACTTTATTGGTAGAACCTGTTACTTTTTTAAGTAAATAATCCCAGTTTCCGTTAGCTCTGAAAACAAAATTCCCAGGGTTTGTAAGCATAATTGAAGCTTTCCAAATTCCGCCACCCTGATAAGTTAAGGGTTCATCTCCACCCCAGCCACCATTGATTGGATCTCCTACAACACTCCATCTGTCAATTTTCAATAAGGTGTACGAATTGTCATCAAGGTTTACTGATATTCTGTATTGTCCTGATTCCTTAACTGTAATTGGACTTCCGGATTTTACTAATTTATTATTAGAACCTCCATATTGATGACTTGGAAGCGATTTTTCACTATAAAATTTGTAAGTGTTTCCGGCAGTTAAACTTGTATATACTTCATGAATGTTAGAGAACGTACCACTTGAATTTTTAAGCCGCTGCATTTCTATTGCATTGCTTAAAACGTTGTTGTTTTCAGTTGCTGATCCGGAAACGTATAATTTTGTCGGGATCAATTCTGTCGGGAATCTTTTGAACGAAATCTTGTTTTGGGCATAAGCAACTTTATCTAAACTTTTAGCTTTTACAGCCCAGGAAATAGTTGCTAAATCGTTTACCGAATAGCCACTGTAAGATAAAAATTCATTTATTTTTTCGAAAGAAAGAGATACTGATAAATCTTTTCCTCCATTACTGGAAGGTATTTCCATAATGGGCGTGTCAAAACCGGCAGAACCAAGTGTGTCAAAAACTACTGAATAGGTGATGGCATAACCTGCTGTAGATTTTGCCGGAAGCCAGCTGAATGTTACTGTTTCATTTGGTTTTGCTTCATTTAAAACAATACTCGTTTCATTTGCCGGCTGTTCAATTACAGCAGCAATTAAATCCCAATTTCCCAAAGCGTCAAGATTATCCTTTTCACAAGAGAAAGCGACAACTGCCAATATTAAAAGGGCTATTACTTTTTTAATGTTTTTCATAACTATTTTTTATTAAAGTGGGTTTGGGACTAAAGCTGGATTTCTGTCTAATTCCTGTTGTGGAATCGGAAGCAGGATTTTTGCCGGTGTCATGTTATAGTTAATTTGATTTCCGTTTCTTAAGTCGGTTTCAACAAGGGTATTCATGGTTGTAACCAATAGATTAAAACGAGCTAAATCATCCCAACGGTGCCCTTCCTGAAACAATTCCAACCTTCTTTCTTTTAGGATTGTTTCTCTCATTACTTCTTTAGAACTTGTCTGGGCAGCAGTTAATTTTGGAAGTAAAACTCTCTCTCTGATTCTGTTGACTTCTGTTGTAGCTGCTCCTATATTGTTCAATTCATTATAAGCTTCCGCTTTTAATAATACCAAATCGCCATATCGTAATAAATACTGACGGTTAGTACTTGCAAAACCGCTGGCACTTTTCCATTTATAGGCAAAAGGAATTACACTTCCGGAAGCATTTCCCCAATATTCATCAACCCATGGAGCTGATTCATATTTTATAGAAGCATTTTTTCTCACATTATCTGATTGTTCATCGAATGCTGCAATTAAGTTTTTAGAAGGAGTGACAAATTTTCTCCAGGTATCACCGGATACTGATGGAGGCAAAAGCAACTGTGGGCCATAATTTCCTTCGTTTGCTCCAGTATATTGTACTTCAATTATTGATTCAGCATTGTTGTAATCACTTCCGCTAAAAAGATTATTATAATTGATTAAAGTATAATTGGCGGTACTTTTTTCCAATGCTGTAATATGGTCTAAAACTTTTTGGTAATCCGGATTTGGTTTTTGTGCATACACTTTTGCCAATAAAGCATGTGCTGCTCCGGAAGTTGCTCTTGCTTTGTTGATAGCTGCATTGTCTCCGTAAGTGTCAGGAAGCAATGTTGCTGTAAGTTCTAAATCTTCAATTATTTTTGCGTAAACCTCATCAACAGTGTTTCTTGGTACATTGACACTTCCGGCATCTGCAGAAGTACTGTAAGCAGTAACAAGTGGAACTCCGCCCCAAAGTTTTACCAATGAAAAATAGTGGTAGGATCTTAAAAACAACGCTTCACCTTTTATTTGTTTTCTTCTTTCTGCTGTAAAATTTACATCATCAACACCATCCACTTTTAGCAAAACTAAATTTGCTTTTGCAATAGCATTATAAAGATTGCTCCAGTTTTTATATAGTCTTCCGCTTGTAGGTGTAATTTGTAATTTATCAACTGCGAAAAGTTCAGGATTATCACCGCCGGCATACGCATTGTCTGCTCTTACGTCAGAATAATTAATATTGTCCCAAACGTAATATTCGGCAGATTGTAAGGATTCGTATGAACCCACCAAAGCTGCTTCAATCTGACTTGCTGTATTGTAACCATTACCACTTGTTTCTTCTGAAATTGGTTGCAAATCCAGAAAATCTTCACATGATGTCAGTGAAAAAAGCGAAAGAGTTACACTTAAAATAAATATTTTTTTCATGATTATTTTATTAGAATGATACGTTAAAACCAAAGATTATTGTTCTTGATTGCGGATATGTACCGTAGTCAACACCTCTTACCGTATTGCTTCCGCCAAAAGCATTTACTTCAGGGTCAAATCCGGAATATTTGGTAATGGTTATTAAATTTTCACCAGTTACGTAAAATCTTAAGTTTTCTAAATTCAGCTTATCGGTGATTGTTTCATTAAAAGTGTAGCCTAAAGAAACTGCCTTGAATCTTAAATAGGAAGCATCTTCAATAAAACGGGTAGAAATTCTTGAGTTATCAGTATTTCCAAAAGTAGATCTTGGAATGTTAGTAATATCTCCGGGTTGTCTCCAACGATCCAATACTGCTGTACTTTGATTTTTTGCGTCAATCATACCTTCCGTTTCTATTCTTGTTGCATTTAGCATATCATTTCCATACGAGCCTTCAAGAAAGACTTGCAAGCTTAATGATTTATAAGAAAAAGTGTTGTTAACTGAGTAAAAGAAATCAGCATTTGCATCCCCAATCACTCTTCTGTCATCTTCTGACGGAGTAAAGGTTGATACTCCATTTTTATCAATATAATAACTGTTCCCGGTTGCCGGATCAACACCTCCAAAAACATACCCGAAGAAACTTCCCAGCGGTAATCCTTCTTTAACTAAAATGGCTTCTCCTCTTCCTGAAATGTTTTCAAGCTTCAATTCTTCTCCAACCAAATATCTAACCTCGTTTTTGTTAAAAGAGATATTAAAACCAGACTCCCACTTAAAGGCAGAATTAAAATTTATTGTTTTTAAACCTATTTCAAATCCTCTGTTTTGAACTTCTCCAACATTTTGAATTGCCTTATCAAATCCTGATGTGGTAGGAAGTGGCGCATTAAGTAATAAATCGGTTGTCTTTTTTGTATAAGCGTCAGCCGTTAATCGTATTCTTCCGTTGAATAATTCGAAATCGACACCAACGTTTGCCTGTGTTGATTCTTCCCATTTTAAACTTAGATTTTCTATTGTAGAAGGAAATGTACCTGGCTGAGTTGTTCCTCCAATTGGATAATTGGCACCTGAACCAATTCGCCCTAAATAAGCATAATTTGTAATTTGATCATTACCTACAATTCCGTAACTCATTCTTAATTTTAAGTCACTGATGTATTTGCTGTCTTCGAGAAATTTTTCTTTAGAAACTTTCCAGCCCACAGAAACTGATGGAAAATAACCCCATCTGTTGTTGGGTCCAAAAACACTTGAACCATCTGCTCTAAAGTTGGCAGTCAATAAATATTTATCATCAAAACTATAATTTACCCTGCTGATAAATGCAGTGTTTGATTTTTCAGATTTGTTTGCAGTAGCGGCAAAAAGTTCAGACCCGTTATTAGGGGTTTGTATCGTTGCACTTGCAAAATTTCTGGTTTCAATACTGGAATTTTCATATTCAAACTTCTGAATTACAGTTCCAACCAATGCATCAAATTTATGGCTCTTTAGTGTTTTAGCGTAAGTTAGCGTATTGTCAAAAATGAAGTAATCAGTTTGGTTCGAATTTCTAATGGCTTGTCCTTTAAGCGCTTTTCCATAACCAGTTCTAAACGGATCAAGGAACGATTCGTAAACGCCGCTTGAATTATCTATTCCGTAATTAGTTTTGAAAGTAAAATCTTTTGAAAGTTTAGCCTGTAAAAACAGATTTGCTAAAAATCGTGTGCTTTTGAAGCCTCTTTCTAAACCATCTGTACTTGCGAATGGGTTTTCCCAGTTTTGGAACGGGTTGCTTGTGAAACTTCCGTTTGCATTATAAATACCGATCACCGAAGGCGTGGTTAAAGATCCAAGAAGTACCCCGCCAGAATTTACATTGGTGTTATCTTTAATATCAACATCAGAATATTTTGTATAGGCAATTCGGGTTCCTACAGAAAGCCAATCGTTGACCTTTTGGTCCAGATTGATTTTATAGTTCAAACGTTTCATTTCTGAACTTCTTACCGCGCCATCCTGTGATAAATAACCTGCAGAAAGGTAGTAATTCGTGTCATTGCTTTTTCCTCCAATTGACACTTGATGACTGCTTGAATGGCCTGTTTGAAAAATTTCCTTCTGCCAGTCAGTATTTTTGTTATAAAGATTCCAGTCGGTTGAAAGACCTAATTCTTCAACTAAATCTCTGTATTGTTCTCCATTTAAAACAGGTAATGTTTTCCATGCTTCAGAAAATCCAGTATAGGTTTCGTAAGTAATTCTTGGCTTTGAAGAAGTTCCTTTTTTAGTAGTAAGCAATACAACACCATTTGCGCCGCTTGCTCCATAAATTGCTGCAGATGCTGCATCTTTAAGAATAGTGATGCTCTCCACATCTGCCGGATTTATTGATCTTGTATCTGTTGTTGGCACACCATCAACCACATACAAGGGTTCGCTTCCGGATAATATCGAGCTCGTACCTCTAATACGGATGCTTAATCCTTGTCCGGGTTTTCCGGAACTGTTTAATACCTGAACTCCTGTAGCCTGTCCCTGAATTAAATTTCCAATTTGTGTGTTGGTCCTGTTTTTTAAATCATCACTTTTAATTAATGATACCGAACCGGTTAAGTCTTTCTTCTTTTGTGTTCCGTAACCTATGACAACTACATCGTTTAATGTTTGTACATCATCAACAAGTGTAGCATTTATTACGGTTTTACCATTTACTGGTATTTCTACAGTTTTCAATCCTAAATAGGAGAAAACTAAAATTGCATTTTTGTCGGCAACTTCTATTGCATAGCTTCCATCGACATCGGTTCTTGCTCCAGACTGGGAGTTTTTGATAAGTACCGAAGCTCCGGGAATTGGTATTCCAAACGCATCCTTAACTGCGCCTTTAACTGTCTTATCCTGTGAAGACATAGTAAAGCTTACCAATGTAAATAATACAGATAAAAATTTAATTTTTTGGCTGGTTAAATTCATAAAATAATGTGTAAAATTTGGTTTGTAGACTGTTAGTTTTATGTTAACTAAATGAATTAGTATTACAATTCCAAAAATACATATTGTAGGTGCAGATGAATTTACGTGGTAATTAAAAAGTAGATTTTTGAGTGAATATTTTTAATTTAAAACACTGATAAATAGTTATTTAGTATTTTTTTTTAAACGAAAAAAAGTGGTTAAATGTATGCTTTTCTTAACTACTAAATAGGTTAATTTTATGTTAATGTAATAATTTTACGCTATTTTTTTTACGTGATTCTCAAATTCCTCTCTGTTAATAGCGCTATTCTTAATTTTAACCCGGAAATTATAAATAGTGTTTACGGAGTAACGCAGTATTTTTGATATTTTAGAACTATTGGTAATTCCCAATCTGATCAGGGCATAAATCCTTAATTCTGTGTTCAGGATTTCATCATTGTTTTTTAATATAATTCGGTCTTCTTCTTTTAATAACTTATTGAATTCCGGGATAAAGTTGGGATATATCTGAAGGAAAGATTCATCGAAGTTTTTATAGAATAATTTTAGTTCCGTATCAATTACCTGTTTAGATTTAACCAAATCTAATAGATCGCGGGATTTGTTTGCCACGATATATTTGGTAACCAACTTTCGGTAGACGTCCAGTTTGTCAATGTATTCAGAACATAAATTTAAGAAAGTTCCAATATAATGAACTTTTATATCATTAGACTTCGATAATAGAACGTAGAGATTATTTAAATCATCATTCTTGATATTCAATTCCTGGTTTAATGAATTTAATTGTTCGTTAGCCACTTTCAAATTGTTTCGGGCCAGAGAAATTTTGTTTTTTTGTTTGTAAACATATACAACAACGACTAATAACAACAATCCGAGTAAACTTATTAGAATCAGGAAAGTTTTTAGTTTTAATTTTTGCTCGCTGCTTCTTACATCATAAGCCTTTGTAATGGATGTCAGGACGTTGGAAATGTTTACATGCCTTAATTGTGAGTTATAAAACTTCGCATCTTCCATAGAGAAAGAAATAAACTGATGTGCCTGGTCAATGTCCTTTTCAGAATATAAAATCATGGCCAGATTAGCTAATGAGGCATTGTCTTTTACGTTTGATTTTATGTCTGAAATGGCAGAAAGGATTAAAAACTTCTTCCGATTATCAACATCATTAAGAAGCTCATAAAGTATGGAACGTTCAAAAGTTACCATAGAATATTCCCGAGTTCCAATTTTTGTATTTTTCAGTCGCTGGGTGTTTATTTCCAATGCCTTGGACATCTTTCTCTCGTCACGGTATTTCTTTTCGAGAAGTGCCAGGTTTTCTGCTGAAGTAAGGGCAATCCTTTTAGAAAGTGAATCCTCGTATTTATAATAAAGCTCTTTATATTCGTACTTGTTGATTTTTACCATTGTGTAAAAATTCAGGCCTGAATAAGCTTCCTTCTGATTGAAATAGTAAATATTCAGTAAATTGTCGTTAAGATTAGAGCGTTTAATATCCTTCAGAATATCCAATGATTCCTTGTATCGTCCTGAATCAACAAGCAGGCGGCTTAACTTTAATTGTGATTCTGATATTTTGTATTTATCCTTAAGTTTCTTGGCTATATCAAGATTTTTTTCGGTAAAAAGTAATGCCTTGTCAAAACTGTAATATTGGTATTCATCAATTATCTTGTTGATTATAAAGTACTGATTGTTTAAACTCGCTTTTTCATCTGTTAGCAATGATTTTAGATTCCGGATCTTATCTTCCTTCGTTTTTATATAAAATTTGCTGTTGCTGATTTCCTTTTTAAGTACGTTTATCAAAGAATCGACTTCGCTGTTGGCATAAGCAGTATTTAGTACGAGAATCAGGATAAGGGCAAAGAGTGGTTTATATTTCATGGTGTAGTTATATAAAGTCGATAGTTTAAAATTCAAAGTTAATTTTTTTTATTTTTTGAACTAAAAAAATGGCTATAATTAAAAAAGGAAGTCATTGTACTTCCTTTTTTGACTGAATTATAAAGTTACTTTTCCTTAATATTTGATAGTTGCATTTTTCTTATCCGAATAAAATTTTACATTTTAAGTTTTATATTAGTATTAATTTCCTGAGCCAATTGAAACTCTATGTAATTCAAATAACTCAAAATAATTATAGATTCATTAAACGAATTCTAAAAATGAATAAAATATACAGCTACCATTTTCGTCCGGGTTATCAATCAAAAGATCTTTTAATTGATGTTTTTGGCGGTGCAGAAAGTGAAACTTTTAATTCTGATTTCCTAAATGCAATTGCCGAAATAAAACCTAAAATGATAGATATCGTAGATTTGTGGATGAATGATGAGGTGTTGATGACTTTTGATTCTGAAATTGGAAAATTCATTCTCTCAAAAGATATTTGGGGCAGCATCATCCATTCATGAATATAGTGTGTAATGTAGCTGGATATTATGCTTAAGCGGACTTTAATATCACTAATTTCTGAAAGTGTTTTTCCATAACTCATTTAAGGAGAACATGTTGGTTAAGTCATCAGGATTATAAACTGTTTCGCAATCAAAATTATTTAAGGGCACTTTAAAGAGTCTGTAAAAACCGCTAAGCCTGAAATTAACAATAATTGCATCAGCACCTTCGCTAAGTTCATAATTCAGCATTTTCTTAATTGGACCGATTACTGCACAGCCTTTTTTAACATCTTGTGAAAGCGAAGAATTGTTAAAGGATATGGGAACGGTCGTGCCAAAGTTAAATATCAGTAACATTTCCATGCTGGGTGATAAATGTTTAAGGACATTTTCTGATCCTGTATGGTAAATGTGATAATAATGACTCACAAACAACTTCGTTAAGGTTTCCTTCAATCAGGTAAAGCATACCATTTTTATCGTCCAGTACCATAAATTTGATGTTTTCAATTTTGCACTAAGGTAAATAATTCGAATTGTCCGTCCTTACCTCTCAGGATGTTTTTGCCTACGGATTCCACTTTATATTCAGCATCAAGGTTAAGCTGCGTAACAAGCGAGTCAGATACCAGAATATCTACATCATATTGATTACAAAGTCCTTCAATTCTGGCAGTCGCGTTAAGTACATCACCAGTAAATATAATTTCTTTTTTTAATACTCCAATTTCTCCGGTTGTCACTTTTCCACAATGAAGTCCTGCTTTAAATTGTGGAGATAATCCATATTTTTCTTTATACCCAGCTGATTTGTTCAGTAAAGATTCTTTCATGGCAAAAAAGCAGCGGATACAATCATTATTTTTTAGTCCTTTTTGCAATTTCCAGGATATGATCATCTCATCGCCGGCATATTGGTATATTTCACCACCATAATCAATTACGGGACCTGTCAAATCTGAAAAATATTGTTGGAGCATTTCAAAATACATTACATGTCCAAGCTTCTCCGCAATCTGGGTTGATGATTTCATATCCAGGAACATAAATATCCGCTCTTCTTCTACAGGCTTGTGATATTTTCCCAGAAAAAAATTACTAAGCATGCCTGTGCCCATACTTTCGCTTACCTCCGTATAAAACTGAGTCATAACGATAATGCTTGCCAGGTATGTTAAGATTCCGAGAAACGAGTAATCGGTAAAGAAGCTCCACATTCCCCGCCAAAAGAGTTCATTAGAAATTGCTGTGAACATTTCATTGTTCGTTGTCAGGAATATTATGAAGAGTAAAAATAAAATGATAACCAGGTAAATAGAAGATTTATATAAAATCTTTTTTGAGAAGCAATTTTGGCTGAACCATTTATTAATGTACAGGATTTCCAGTATACCGATTAAAGTTCCGAATGTAGTAGCCAATAGTGGAATTACTATGATATTGCGACCAAAAATATAGGGATTTTGCGATGATGGATAAAAGCTCAGATTACCTAGCAGACCTCTTTCAAGAATAGTATAAATCAAACTAAATACAAGCCATATGATAGCAAATGGTAAAATGCGTACAATATTTCTTTTGGATTTTGGCTTTATCATCTGATTTTCTATGTTATATTAGAACTAAGATATTCATTCTATACATACTAAATATAGGATGGAACGAAATTATGAATTGCGAATGAAATAAGGTTTAGAAATTGATAAAAAAGATGTCATGATGGAGTTGAATTCTTCTCTTTCAGGAAAAATAAAAACATTCTAAAATTTATTCTCAGATTTTTTTTAATCCTGCAAAGCCACTTTTACATTAGGTAACATTCGCTCCACAAATAACATATAAGCAGATTCAGAAGGATGCAAACCATCAGAAGCGACTAAATTAGGATTGATGAGTCCTTGTCTGGTAATATCTGTAATTCCAACAAAAACGATTCCATTGCTTTTGCAATAATTCTCTGCAAAAGAATTATACTCGTTTATTTCTTTTGTGATTTTTTCTGATTGATTTAGCGACATATTATTTCCATAAGATGTGTAAGCATAATCCGGTATCGAAAGTACAACTACATTTTTTTTATTACCTTTTGCTAATGTGATTGCTTTGCTTATCAATTCGGGAAATTCTTTTTGATATACTGAAAAAGGCACGCCTTGATATTGATTGTTCACGCCAATTAACAAGGTAACCAAATCATATTTTGATTCGGGATTTTGAGACTTTATTGCGGAAATTAAATTACTGGTAGTCCATCCCGTGGTTGCAATTATTTTTAATGTAAAACTGCTTTTAGGATACAATGTGGCTAATTTTGATTTTAGCTGCTCAGGAAATCTGCAGGTTTCACAAACGTTTTGACCAATGGTATAACTATCTCCTAAAGCCAGATAATTAATTGTTTTGGCAATTGGATTATTAGGTGTTGGAATTGTTGTTGGCGGAGTAACAACAATTGGGGTTGTAATAGGATTTGGATCTATAGAATTTTCAGCACTACAACTAAAAAGAAAGCTTGTAAATAAAACGATAACTATTTGTTTGAATTGCAGTTTCATAACTTATATTTTAATGAAGTTTTTGGAGTCATTCCAAACAATAGTTACGGTAAAAAAATAATTTAGGTTTTAAACCATTTCACTTTTCATCAAAATTTCCTCTTCAATAGCATTCCAAAGTCCAATTCGTTTTTCTAAAGCAAGAATGGAGATTTCTTCAACATCTGACCATTTTTGTGCGTCATCGCCGCATAAATCTGAAATCATTTGCATCGCCATCGGACCGTGTTCATCAGCATCCAGTTCAATATGTCTTTCAAAATAATAAAGCAATTTGCTTAAATCGGTTTCAGGTAAGTTTTTTTGAAAGTTTGTAAGGATTTCAGTGAACATAGCCGGAATTAAATCTTCTCTTCCAAAGGTAAAAGCCGCCGCTATTTCATGTGGCTTTCCTTCTTCAACAACCCTAAAAGTAAAATCTAAAAATGCTTTGATATTAGGATGTAGGGAACTTTGTTTTATAGCGACAAAAATATTTTGAAGCGAATGTACTTCAGATAAAAATTTATTGACAATACTAATGTCAGCACCGCAGTATTCCATTGCTTCAAGATACATTTCATAATGACTTTGTCTTCTTCCGTCAATGGTCAAATCAGTTTCTTCAGCCAGAACAATTTCATTGATTAAATATCGGGTCTCAGGATTTTTTGTTGGAAACCAAGGTGTAGTTGTGCAGGTAAGTTTAGTCTGTAAGGCTTTTAATAAAGACATAAAATCCCAAACTGCAAAAACATGGCTTTCTAAAAAACGATGTAAGTCATCAATGCTTTGAATTTTATTGTACAATGAATGCTGTAATAGCATTTCCTTTTGAGGGTGAATGCGATTGTTGATAGTTTCAATATTCATGATGTGGTATTTTTTGTAAATATAAAAAAGCTTCCCGGTTAGAAGAAGCTTTTTGTATTGATTTTCAATATATTTTAATAGAGTAATATTATTTGAATGCAGAAATTCCCGTTACGTCCATTCCGGTAATTAATAAATGAATGTCGTGTGTGCCTTCATACGTAATGACACTTTCAAGGTTCATCATGTGTCGCATAATCGAATATTCACCTGTAATTCCCATACCGCCTAACATTTGTCTGGCTTCACGCGCAATATTTATTGCCATGTCAACATTATTTCTTTTTGCCATCGAAATCTGTGCAGTAGTTGCCTTTCCTTCGTTTCTTAAAACCCCTAAACGCCAGGTTAACAATTGTGCTTTGGTGATTTCGGTAATCATTTCGGCTAATTTCTTTTGTTGCAACTGAGTGCCTCCAATTGGTTTTCCAAACTGGATTCTTTCTTTTGCATATCGTAAAGCAGTATCGTAACAGTCCATTGCTGCTCCAATTGCACCCCAGGCAATTCCATATCGGGCAGAATCCAAACAGCCAAGTGGCGCTCCTAATCCTGATTTATTTAGTAATAGATTTTCTTTGGGGATTTTTACATTATCAAAAATCAATTCTCCAGTTGATGAAGCTCTAAGCGACCATTTATTATGAGTTTCCGGAGTTGTAAAACCTTCCATACCGCGTTCCACAATTAAACCGTGAATTCTTCCTGTTTCATCTTTTGCCCAAACTACAGCAATATCTGCAAAAGGGGCATTCGAAATCCACATTTTGGCACCATTTAAAAGATAATGATCACCCATATCCTTAAAATTGGTAATCATACTTCCGGGATCAGATCCGTGGTCTGGTTCTGTTAATCCAAAACAACCCATGAATTCTCCTGTAGCCAGTTTTGGCAAATATTTCATTCTTTGCTCTTCATTCCCGTATTTCCAAATTGGATACATGACTAAAGATGATTGTACAGATGAGGTAGATCTTACGCCGGAATCTCCGCGTTCAATTTCCTGCATGATCAAACCGTAAGAAATCTGATCTAAACCTGCTCCACCATATTCTACGGGAATATAGGGGCCGAAACCGCCAATTTCTCCGAGTCCTTTTATGATTTGCTTTGGAAATTCTGCTCTTTGGGCATATTCTTCAATAATAGGAGAAATTTCTCTTTTTACCCATGCACGCGCCGACTCTCGAACTAACTTGTGTTCGTCGGTCAATAAATCGTCAAGGTTATAATAATCGGGAGCTTGAAATAGGTCTGGTCTCATTTTTTGTAGTTTTACAAAACAAATTTACGCAATAAAAATATAACAAAACAAAACATAATTGTTATATTATTTTAATTGTAATTTTGAACTAATGAATATAACTATTACATTTTCAAATAAAAGTCTTTTGTCAATTCGATATATTCAGGAGTATAAACGTGCCTGTAAATTTCAATTGTTAATTCATCGATTTCAATTTTCCGAACTTGATTTCGGCTAAAAGCCAATAAACTGCGCTTGATTTCGGATTTTGAAGTTCCTTTTACACGGGTAATTTTTATTGGGTATAATTCTGATTCTTTGGCTAAAGTGATAAAATTTTCTTCTTCTTTGAATGGAAGGATAACAGCAAAAATTCCATTTTCAGAAAGTAACAAATCAGCAGCTTCAATTAATTCTTCAAAAGGCATGGAATCCTGAAATCTTGCCAAATCACGTTGTTGGTTTTCAGTTTTATAATCTTCAGAATAAAAAGGAGGGTTGGAGACGATTAAATCATATTCATCCTCGGGCTCGTCAATAAATTCATCTAAGCCGGCATGAAAACAAAATAAACGGTCGGTCCACGGTGAACTTTCAAAATTTTCAACCGCTTGTTCATAAGCTTCTTCGTCAATTTCAAGGGCATCAATTTGCTCAGCATGCGTTCGCTGCGCCAGCATTAGAGCAATAACTCCGGTTCCGGCACCAATGTCCAAAACACTATAAGGATTGTGATCTATAGGAGCCCAAGCTCCTAATAAAACGCCATCAGTACCCACTTTCATAGCGGTTTTATCTTGTTGAACAGAGAATTGCTTAAATTGGAACATTTATTATAATTGAAAATTAATTATTAAGATTTTTTAATAAATCTAAAAATCCAACAATCCAGAAGACTAAAACCTAATTGATCTAAAGTCTATTAAAGATACATCTCAACCAATCCTTCCGGCAGATTCATGATGACCTTTTTATTGTCGCGGTCAATTTTTACAAGGAAATGATCAATCATCGGAATGAGCATTTCGACTTCTCCATTTAAAACTTCAAAAAGAGGTTGTGCAGTAGTATCGTTTATGGCTGCTATTTTTCCAAATACGCCTAAACGCTGGTCTTCGATTTCAAACCCAATAACTTCGTGGAAATAAAATTTGTTGCCTGTAAGTTTTGGCAGCATATTTAAAGGAAGATAAATTGCATTTCCCATAATGGCGTCTGCATCTTCTTCGGTATTCATGTCTTCAAAACGAATTCTAAGAAAATCGTTTTTATGCAAGGAACTTTTTTCAATAAAAAAAGGAACCAGGTGTTTATTGCATTCAATAAACACTGATTCCAGATTTTCGTATAACTCAGGTTCGTCTGTGTCTAAATAAGCCAGAACTTCACCCTTGAAACTAAATTTTTTAGCGATTTTACCTAAATAAAAACATTCTTCTTTACGCATTATCGCTAACTAAAATTATGCTTCAGTTGTTTCGTTATTTTCTTCAGCAGCAGGAGCTTCTTCAGTAGCAGCTTCCGCTTCAACTTCAGCAACTTCTTCTTCTTCAACTGCTGGAGTTGCAGCAGCGATAGCATCAGCTTCAGCCTGAGCTGCAGCCGCTAAACGTTTAGCGTTAACTTCTTGTTCTGCTTTAAAAGCTTTTGCTTTAGCATCAGCTTGCGCTTTTGATAAACCGTCTTTTTTAGCATCAACTTTTCCAGATTTAGCATCTAACCAGTCCGCTAATTTTGCATCAGCTTGTTCCTGAGTTAAAGCTCCTTTACGAATACCTCCATCAAGGTGGTGTTTCAATAAAGCTCCTTTATATGAAAGGATTGCTCTTGCAGTATCTGTTGGCTGAGCACCATTGTGCAACCATTTTACAGCGCTATCAATGTTTAATTCGATAGTTGCAGGGTTTGTGTTTGGATTGTAAGTACCGATTTTCTCTAAGTATTTACCATCTCTTTTTGAGCGTGCATCTGCAGCTACAACCCAGTAAAAAGGTTTTTGTTTTTTACCGTGTCTTTGTAATCTAATTTTTACTGACATAATCGTATGATTAAATTTTGAGGTACTCGACCTCTGTTAATTAAGGGCGCAAAGATATAATTTTTTTCTGAATAGTATATTTAAATTTTATTAAATCTATTGAAGATGAATTTTGTTCTTTTATTTGATTGTTTACTGATTATAGTATCATAAAATCAAAATAAAATCATAAATAATCTAATCTATAGTAGATTACAAAAAAATAAGAGTACCTTTGTTGTATTATTATAAATAAGTACATATGAACATTTTTGTTGGAAGCCTTCCATTCAGTATTGAGGAAGCAGATTTAAGAGAGTCTTTCGAGGCTTACGGAG
>NZ_JBDTTP010000031.1:0-43418 GCF_039930565.1 Flavobacterium sp.
GAGATAAAGTAATCGTTTTCAAAAAGAAAAGAAGAAAAGGTTACAAAAAGAGAAATGGTCACAGACAATATCTTACTCAAATTGTAATTGAAGGTATTACTGCAGCAGGAGGAACTAAAAAAGCAGCAGCTAAAAAAGCGGTTGTAGCAGAAGAAGCAGCTACTGAAGAAGTAGAAGCTCCTAAAGTGAAAAAAGCAGCAGCTCCAAAAGCAAAAAAAGAAGCTACTAAAGAATAATAACAATATTTAAACTCATACGTCATGGCTCACAAGAAAGGTGTCGGTAGTTCGAAGAATGGTAGAGAATCAGAATCAAAACGTTTAGGCGTTAAGATTTTTGGTGGTCAGGCTGCTATTGCTGGAAACATAATCGTTAGACAAAGAGGTTCAAAACATAATCCAGGTGAAAACGTTTACATCAGTAAAGATCACACTCTTCATGCAAGAGTACCTGGAGTTGTTAAGTTCCAAAAGAAAAAAGATAACAAATCTTATGTATCTATACTTCCATTCGAAGCATAATCATTAGATAACTTATTACAAAACCCGTTCTGAAAAGAGCGGGTTTTTTGTTTTATATTTTAGATTTAGTTATTTCCAATATATTTAAATAGTTGTTCATCAATTAGGATTGAAGATTTTGTAACATTTTATAAGATTGTACTACTTATGCTGTAATCAAATTAAATAATAAAGAAACGCAAATCAAATTTATGAATAAAAAGATGTTTACTACCTTCCAATTGTATTGTACAGGAATGATATTTATTTTGATTTGGGGATTGTTGCTGTGGGCGCATTATCATGGGGGAGTCTCAAGTCATCATATACTCGCCGATAAAGATTTGCCGGAGATTTCTAATTGGTGGGGCGGTCTTTTACTTCCCTTACTTACTTTCTTTTTATTACATCGAATGAAAAAAAGAATAATGATAAACAAAAATCAAGAATCACAAAAGTCAACTATTCCAGTAGCTATAATTTATGGATTTCTTTCTGCCTTAATTTATGGAATACTGCTTTCAGTCTTTTTTACATTAGGCTATTCAGATATTCCTGCCTATATGCTTATTGGGGCTTTTTTATTGGCATTATTTTTCCCGATTTACAAAGCAGAGTATATTCTTGGTTTTGTAATCGGCATGACTTTTACATTTGGAGTTGTTCTGCCAACGGGAGTAGGATCTATACTGGCATTAATTGGTGCATTTCTATATCTGTGTATAAGAACCGTAATGTTATATGTAATATCAAGGTTATTGTTTTTTCGGGTTTCAAAGAGATAAAAAGCAACTCAATAAATTTCAGTCAGAACAGAATAGTAGTATTAGGAACCTTTCCAAGTTTTCGTTTGATTCACATCAATACAAATATGCAAACTATCCGTGTACGGTTTCGTTTTTTCCATAATTGGTAATAATTGAACCCTCGAACTCAATCCATTCCTTCCAGCGTTTGTCAACATCTACATTATCGGCATATTTTCTGGCGAAACCTAAAAAAGTGGTGTAATGTCCAGCTTCCGAAATCATCAAATCGCGGTAAAATTTAGCCAGTTCTTCATCTTTTATATTTTCTGAAAGTACTTTAAAACGCTCGCAGCTTCTGGCTTCAATCATAGCAGAAAATAATAAACGATCACAAAGTGCATCTTTTCTGCTTCCGTCTTTTTTCATAAATTTGAAAAGTTCATTTACGTAATGATCTTTTCTTTCACGCCCCAATGTTAGACCTCTTTTTTTTATCAAGTCATGAACCATTTGTAAATGTTCCAGTTCCTCTCTTGCAATAACAAGCATTTCGGTTACTAATTCTTCTAATTCCGAATTGTAAGTAACTAAACTAATTGCATTCGAGGCTGCTTTCTGCTCGCACCAGGCGTGATCAGTTAAAATTTCTTCAATATTCGATTCTACTATATTTACCCATCGAGGGTCTGTGGCTAATTTTAATCCTAACATAATTTTGTTCAAAGGTATGATGCAAAATTAGTGTTTTTTTTATAACCGAAAGTCAGTAAATATTGTGTAAATCCGATCAAAATAGTATTATTTTGTATGTCGAAACAAATCAAATGAATCAAACAAAAAAACTTTTAATAATTGGTTTTGTCTGGCCCGAACCCAATTCATCTGCGGCTGGAGGACGTATTATGCAATTGATTTCTATTTTTAAAGAAAATGGATTTGAAATTACATTTGCGAGTCCGGCTTTAGATAGTGATTTCATGGTTGATCTAGCTGAGTTTGGAGTGGAGAAAAAATCAATCGAATTGAATAATTCCAATTTTGATGATTTTATAATTGCATTAAATCCGGAAATTGTTTTATTTGATCGTTTCATGATTGAAGAACAGTTCGGATGGCGCGTTTCTGAAAATTGTCCAAAAGCAATTCGATTGTTAGATACAGAAGATTTGCATTGTTTGAGAACTGCAAGACAAAAAGCTTTTAAGGAAAACATAATTTTTGAATTAAATGATTTGCTTTCAGAAGAAGTAGCAAAACGGGAAATTGCCAGTATTTTAAGATGCGATTTGTCTTTTATTATTTCTGAATTTGAAATGAAAATTTTGAATGAAATTTTTAAGATCGATCTCAGTTTATTACATTATCTTCCTTTTTTGGCTGATAGAATGTATGAAGAAGAGCTTTTGAAATTGCCATCTTTTGAAGAAAGAAAAAATTTTGTTTTCATCGGAAATTTTCTTCATGAGCCTAATTGGAATACCGTTCAGTATTTAAAAGAAACAATTTGGCCTTTGATTAAAAAAGATTTTCCGGAAGCTGTTTTGGAAGTTTACGGAGCTTATCCATCACAAAAAGTGTTGCAATTGCATCAGCCTAAAAATGGATTTTTTATTATGGGAAGGGCAGAAGATGCTAAAGAAATAGTGAAAAATGCCAAAATTGTTTTGGCGCCAATTCGTTTTGGAGCAGGTCTAAAAGGAAAATTATTAGAAGCCATGCAATGTGGAACGCCAAGTGTAACTTCAACAATTGGTTCTGAAGCAATGCATGCTAATTTGCCTTGGAATGGTTTTATTACTAATGATATTCAAGAATTTGCTCAACATTCAATTGAGTTGTATCAGAATGAAAATCTTTGGAAGCAAGCTCAAAAAAACGGAATTGCAATTGTAAATGAATGCTATCAAAAAGATAAATATTCAGAAGAAATAATCAAGACAGTTACTTTATTATTGAACGATTCAGAAAGTCATCGACTTTATAATTTCATGGGAAGCTTACTACAGCATCACACTTTAAAAAGCACCAAGTACATGGCGAAATGGATAGAGGCTAAAAATAAATAAAATAAAAATCCCGTTTTGAATTTTCAAAACGGGATTTAAAGATATAAAATGATCGATTATGCCAGCATGGTAACCGGGCTTTCGATGTATTGTTTTAATGTTTGTAAAAATTGAGCACCAGTTGCACCGTCAATTGTTCTGTGGTCACAAGCCAATGATAACATCATGGTGTTCCCAACTACAATCTGACCGTTTTTAACTACTGGTTTCTCCACGATTGCACCGACAGAAAGGATTGCGGAGTTCGGTTGGTTGATAATTGAATTGAATTCAGTGATGCCAAACATTCCAAGGTTAGAAACTGTAAAAGTACTTCCTTCCATTTCCTGAGGCCCTAATTTTTTGTTTTTTGCTCTTCCGGCAAGATCTCTTACTGAAGCTCCGATTTGTGATAAGCTCATAGCATCTGTAAATTTTAATACAGGAACTACTAATCCGTCTTCAACCGCTACAGCAACACCAATATTAACGTGGTGATTGATGATGATAACATCTTCTTTCCACTGAGAGTTAATTTTTGGATGTTTTTTCAAGGCTAAAGCACAAGCTTTGATTACCATATCGTTGAAAGAAACCTTTGTTTCAGGAACCGTATTGATTGTCGCTCTGGCTGCCATTGCATCATCCATACTCACTTCGATCAAAAGGTTGTAGTGAGGAGCTGTAAATAATGATTCAGCTAAACGTTTTGCGATAATTTTACGCATTTGAGAGTTTTTGATCTCTTCTGTGAAAACTTCTCCGGCAGGAACAAATACTTTTGGCGCAGCAGTTTCAGGTTTTTGACCGTCAGTATTTGCATTTGCAGCAGGCTGTGCTTGCGCAGATGGAGTAAAGTTTTCAATATCGCTTTTTACGATACGTCCGTTTTCTCCAGAACCTTTTACCTGATTTAACTGGATTCCTTTGTCAGAAGCAATTTTCTTTGCTAGAGGCGAAGCTAAAATTCTTCCATCTGAAGTGTTAGAATTATTAGTGGTTGCTTCTGTTGCTTTTTCAGCAGCATGAGCAGCTTTTTCTTCAGTTGCAGGAGCACTTGCAGTTGCAGTACCTCCGGCAGTATAATTGTCGGCAATTCCAGAAATGTCAGTTCCAGCAGGCCCAATGATAGCTAATAAACTATCAACTGGAGCAGTGTTTCCTTCCTGAATTCCGATGTATAATAATGTACCGGCATTGAAAGACTCAAACTCCATAGTCGCTTTGTCCGTTTCAATTTCCGCTAAGATGTCACCTTCTGCAACAGCATCTCCTTCTTTTTTCAGCCAGGTTGCTACTGTTCCTTCAGTCATTGTATCACTCAAGCGTGGCATAGTTACAACGACAACCCCTTTTGGTAATTCAGTTGTAGCTTTTGCAGGAGCAACAGTTTCGGTTTTAGCTTCAGCAGCAGGAGCTTCTGTAGTTTCTGCTTTTGATTCCGAAACTTCGGAACTGGCAGCAGGAGCATCGCCACCTGCTAAAAGTGCAGAGATATCTTCTCCTTCATTTCCAATAATTGCTAATAACGAATCAACCGGAGCAGTTTCTCCAGCCTGAATTCCGATATGTAAAAGAGTTCCTTCGTTGAAAGATTCGAACTCCATAGTCGCTTTATCTGTTTCAATTTCAGCAAGGATATCACCTTCGCTAATTTTATCGCCTACTTTTTTAAGCCAAGTCGCTACCGTTCCTTCCGTCATAGTATCGCTCAAACGAGGCATTGTTACTTTTATCGCCATAATATTTCTATAGTTTATGAGGTGTAAATGGATAGTCTTCTTGTGCGTATACTACATCGTATAATTGTTGTAATTCAGGATATGGAGATTCTTCAGCGAATTTCACACATTCTTCAACAAGGTCTTTTACTTTTTGGTCAATTACTTCAATTTCTTGTTCTGTAGCATATTTTTGATCCATAATTACATCTAAAACCTGAGTAATTGGGTCAATTTTTTTGTATTCTTCAATCTCATCTTTTGAACGATATAATTGTGCATCAGACATAGAGTGCCCTCTGTATCGGTACGTTTTCATTTCAAGGAAAGTTGGTCCATCTCCGCGACGTGCCCTGTCAATAGCTTCAGTCATTGCTTCGGCAACTTTTACAGGATTCATTCCGTCAACGGGTCCACAAGGCATTTCATATCCTAAACCAAGTTTCCAGATGTCAGTGTGGTTGGCGGTTCTTTCTACCGAAGTTCCCATTGCGTAACCATTGTTTTCAACAATAAATACGACTGGTAATTTCCATAACATAGCCATGTTGAAAGATTCGTGTAATGAACCTTGTCTGGCGGCACCATCACCAAAATAGGTCATAGTAACCCCTCCGGTTTCAAAATATTTGTCAGCAAAAGCCAATCCAGCTCCTACAGGAATTTGTCCGCCAACGATTCCGTGACCTCCATAAAAACGGTGTTCCTTAGAGAAAATGTGCATAGAACCTCCCATACCTTTAGATGTTCCTGTTGCTTTTCCTAAAAGTTCAGCCATAACACGTCTTGGATCAACTCCCATGCCAATTGGCTGCACGTGATTTCTGTAGGCAGTAATCATTTTGTCTTTAGTCAGATCCATAGCATGCAAAGCTCCCGCTAATACAGCTTCCTGACCGTTGTAGAGGTGAAGAAATCCTCTGACCTTTTGTTGGATGTATAATGCTGCAAGTTTGTCTTCAAACTTTCTCCAAAGCAGCATGTCTTCATACCACTTTAAGTAAACCTCTTTTGTAACTTCTTTCATCTGAATTCTTTCTTTTGCTAAAGTTGTTTTTTTGTGTTATCAATTATTACCTATAACGCAAAATAGTTTCCTCCCACAAATTTGCGCCCGAAGGGTCGGGATGCAAAAATAAGACATTACATTTAAGAACTAAAATTTAAAAGCTACTTTTTGGCTTTTTTTACAAGAACTTTTTATCAAACATAAAAGGGAGGAGGTTTTTTAGGGATGCAGACTGATAAATTGCACCTGTTTCTCCCATAAAATATATTTCTATCGGGGTATCTTGTTTAATTTCATATTCTGCAATTGATTGTCGGCAAGATCCACAGGGCGGAATTGGAGACTGAGTCTGATTCAAATCCGATGCCGCTGTAATGGCCATTTTTAAAATCTTAGCTTCAGGATATACGCTTCCAGCATGAAAAACAGCTACACGTTCAGCGCATAAACCCGATGGGTATGCGGCATTTTCCTGGTTTGATCCCAAAACTATTTTACCATTATCCAATAATAAAGCTGAACCAACTCTAAATTGCGAGTAAGGGGCATAGGCTTTTTTACGGATTTCTGTTGCCTCTTTCATTAGGTTTTGAACGTCATTTGGCAATTCTTCCAAAAAATCAAAAACTAAAAACGATGCTGTTATGTTTATTTCTTTCATTAGTATTAGAGGAAAAAAAATCCAAATTCCTAAAACAGAAATTTGGATTTATATTTATTGTATGTTTTTTTGATTAATACTCGTCGTATTTATCACCAAAATTAAATGTTAAAGAGAAACGTAATGTATTCTCTAACGGATTTTTAACTTTTGATGCAGAGAATAAGTACGATACATCAACTTTAACCACATTATATTTAAAACCTGCTCCCAAAGAGAAAAATTTTACGGCTCCTTTTTCAGGGCTTTGGTGATAATATCCTGCCCGCATCGAAAATGAGTCCTGATAGATATATTCTCCTGCTAAACTATAGGTGATTTCTTTTAATTCTTCACTAAATCCATCAGGAGCATCTCCAAATGATTTGAAAATACCAGGTACCCATCCAATAGAGTTATAATCATTATTTGCCTGCTGTACACCATTCGATTCTCCAGCGTCTTGATAATCCCCATCATTATTTAGATCAATTGGCACTGGAATTTGTTGAGTAGGAACTAATAATTTTGCAAATTCCACACTAACGGCTACTTTATTATAATCGTCTAATATAAAATCAAAACCGCCGCCTACTCTTAAATTCGAAGGTAAGAAGTTTGATCCTGCTCCATCTGTTACTTCGCTTAAATCATAGTTTATTTTTGGACCCAGGTTTTGGAAATTAAAACCAGCTCTCCATCTTCCGTTGAAATCACTGTAGGCAATTTCTTCTGATTGGTAAAATCCGGCAACATCAAATGCAAATGAAGTAGCGGCAGATAAACTTTGTCCTTCGGTTGTAATTCCTAAATTCGAACTGATAAACCTTGCCCCTACGGCCATCGAAAAAGTTTCACTTAACTTTAAGGAGTAAGAACCATCGATTGCAAATTCTGAGGGCTTTACAACATTTGGCTGATCGTTTTGATTCTGCCTCAACTCAATATCTCCAACACTAAAGTATCGTATGCTTCCGGCAAAAGCACTTCTTTCATTAATTTTATTGTAATAAGTCAACTGGCTAAGCGAAATATCATTTACTAAATCAGTTAAGTAGGGGGTGTAGCTCACAGAAAGTCCTTGTTTGTCTGTTGAAAAAGCATATTTTGCAGGATTCCATTGTTGAGAAAACACATCTGCTGATGTTGCTACACCCTGATCTGCAAGACCTGCTGCCCGGGCATCAGCGGCAACCAATAAAAAAGGGACTCCAGTTGTAATTGGCCTGTCCTGTGCTGTTGCAAAGGTAATAATAAGTAAACAAAATAATAAAAGCGATATTTTTTTCATTTATCTGAATAATGTGTTAATTGTGCAAATATATATTATAGAATGACAAGTTTTTCATACTTCTCGGCTTTTTTATTTGTTAAACTGGATTTTACAGTCAGTTTATAAATGTAAACCCCCTTTCCGATTCGATCTCCATAGTCATCTTTTCCATCCCAGCTGATTTCCCTGGATAAAAAACCTTCGGTAGTAATAATCTGATTTTTTGTCCACACCACTTTTCCGGTAATAGTCATTACCTGAACCTGAACTTCTAAAGGTTCATATGGTTTATTATGTGAAAACCAAAATTGGGTATAAGTAGAAAATGGATTAGGATAATTAAGAACGTGTGTCAGGGTTAGTGATTCATCGCCAACAACTACAAATTGTATTTCGCTTGTTACAGGGTTGTTATATACATCCCATGCCGTAAAACTTATTGTATGAATGCCTTCACTTAAATTGCGCAAAGGGAAACGTAAATTTCCATTAGTGTAATTATCTAATTCTGTTTGGTAATAATCGTTTAAAATCATAGGATTTGTAACATCCCCATCTAAAATCGCAACAATATCATGACCAATTCCACTAGCTGTATTGATTCCGTTTTCATCTTCAAGAAAAGCCAATAAAAATGGAGAATTATTTGTAATTCCGCCAGAAACAAAAGTTTCATCGTTCATATATAACTTCACTTTTGGATTAATATTGTCCTGAGGTGCATTTTCGTTAATTCCTCCTATTTTAATAGTATTACTGTAACCTGATTGGTTTTCCAAAACTTCATTTTTTTTCGAATAAAAGCTTATTCGGCCGTTATCTACAGGAATTCGGATATCTCTTGGAACTATAAAACTAAATTCAAACTGACCATTGGTTATTGATGCATTTCCTCTAAAAATCGTTTGTCCCAGTGTTTTAAATTGCATAGCCGGACTATATCCATCATTGTTAAGAGTTGAATTTGTAATTAGTTTATCAAAAATTGCTGTAAAAAGTTCTCCGTTGTAATTACTCAAAACATTATTGTTTTCATCTGTTATTTCACCTGAAATTTTAATCTTCGCAAGAGACTTCAAATCTTCAATTGGTCCTGTAATAAGGGCATCATTAACTTTTGTTAAATTAATTTTGGGTTTAGCAATGGCCAACATAATAGCTGGGTCGCCAATGTAAAAGACAACATTGCTGGAAGAACTGGGATTCTCATTTTTTGAAATTCTAAGCGCTTCTGCTATCGTGGAATATTGAGTGGATCCGAAAGAAAGCAGATTTTTAGTCAAATTGTCATTGAAATTTTCCGCATTAAATTGTCCAATAGAACGTATAGTGGTTAGCATTGCAATCGCACCTCCTTTTGGATTCCAGAATGTATATTCACCAGCAGTAGGTCTGGTTGGGTCATCAAAACGGGAAAATTCGCAAGTAATAGTAATAAACAAGGGATACTTATATTGATTGCTCAAGTTTTGACCATCTGATTTTTCCCAAATTCTTTCAGCTGCTAGTCCATCTTCTCCTCCATGCCCTAAATAATTAAAAACTAATGCACCTTTTTCGAATGCATCAAAAAAATCTGTTTTTGCTTTTGGGTATCTTGACCCGCCTGCTGAAGCTTCCTGAGAATAGGAATCTAAAATGATTTTATTGACGTTTAAAAAAGGTTTTTCGGCAATAATTACATCTGCTAAATTGTTTTGACGTGATTGCAGTGAGGAATCAGAACTTTTGTCTGAATCATCGCTGATCAATACAAAATTATTTCTCCAATTTCCATATGATTTTAGATTATGATATTCTAAAACCTTATTGACCATTTCTTCTGCCTGAGCATTATCCGAAACTAACATTCTGCCAACTGCAATATCAATTCCACCAAAAAAAGAAATAACATTACCTTCATTTTCATCCATGAGTCCATAAAAATCATCAGAAGCAAATGCGGCTTCTCCAGTACTGTTACTAATTAAAGAATGATAGACCGGTACTATATTACTATTGTTTGGAATTCTGGCTTTATAATCATAAGAAGCATCACCGAAAAGATTGAGGTATTTTATTCTTTTTTCTGATGAAGATGCATTTTGATAAATATATTTGATGCAGTTTCGAATGGCGGTAATATCTTGTTTTCCTGATGAAAATTCCTGATAAATGTTTTCCAAAGAGATAACCCTTACATTCAAGTTAGAACTATTTCTATGAAAATTTGCTAATTTTTCTGCCTGAGGAAGTAAAATTTTTGGCGATACAATTACATAATCCAAATCCTGAAAAGTGTTTTGGTTATTTTTTAAAAGTGTACCTTTTAAATTTTGATTGGTTATTTTTGACTGGTTTTCTTTTAATGGAGCATAATAATCAGAAGCGTCAACCATTAGATATTTTCTGACTTCGCCTAATGGAGCTTTGAAACTAAAAATAGTTTGATTGGTGTTTTCAATTTTTGATACATTATATATGTCTGTAATGTCCCAAACTTTTGAAATACCAGAGGCGTTCGTAATGGTGTAATTTACGATTCCGACAGAAGAACCACCAAGATCATATTGAAATCGGAATTGTTTCCCCGTACCAGTCAATTTTCTTTTAGCAATTAAATTAACGTAATCCATATATCCTTTTGATCCCGGGACGCCATTATTATTGTAAGTTAATTTTATTTTTATTTTTTCTGAACCCGTAAATGAACTGTTTACAGGTAACTTTCCAGTGTAGAATTTTGTTTCTGAATTTGAATTTAAGGAATTCAAAGCAATGTTTCCGACTGTTGCCCCATTGGCTGAAATTGAAAATGAAGTAGGAGTAAAAGCTGCAGAAGCAACTACTGTTTCAATTTTTACAGGAACTGAAACCTCTAAATTAGGAAATTCAAATTCAAATTCCTGCTCCTGATTGATGTCAAAAGATTCTCCAAACCACTGACGGCCTAAATGAGCAATATTGGTAAGATCTTTTTCATGAAATTGATGGTCATCAAAAGTGTTTAATTCCAAATTACTATTGCCGACTGGCTGATTAATATTCACCATCCTTTTTCCATCTCTGCCTTGTGTAGTGATATAATAATAAGATCTGGTATCGTATAGATTTAAGTTGGTCTGGCTTTCAGTATTCCAATTATCAACTCCTTCGCCATAAAAAAGTATGTAATCCTCGTTGTTGAAAACACCATCACTCTCTCCAATGATTTGAATTGCATTTTCAGTCAAATCTTCAGGATAATAAATATTGTTGGCTAATGGAAGCATTCTTCCGCCGTTTCCGTAAATTTTAATTTTCTGAGGATTTTCTTTATTCGTGTCAAAACCAATACTCTGTAAAAATGATTTAGAAATTTTATAGACTCCTGACTTTTCAATATAAAAACGATACCAGTCACCAGATGACAGAACAGAATTTGAAATTATACTTGATTTTGACGATAAGGATGGATTGTTTTTAGATGTTGAACTACGAATGGAATAGTCAAAAGATTGAATACGTTTGAAATTATTTCCATCAGATATTATTGGCGATAAAGCGATAAAAGATTGATTTTTATCCCTCGAAATTGCTGTTTGAAGTGTTTCGTTCGGCTTTTTAGGAATGTTTTCAAGCGATAAATCACCTAATTGGGAGATCGATAGCGATTCATAAACTACATTAGTGATTTCTATCGTACTCGTAGTTGAAAAATTCATTTCTTCTAACTTAAATAATAATGTTATGTTTTTTTTTGTAGTATCAAAACGAAAACCATTACCCGAAAAATAAGGAATTACTATTTTGGAATCTCCAATATTCATTTCTTTTTTATCATGCCAATCCAAAGATATGGTTCTGTTTACCTGAGAAAAAGAGATAATTGAAGACAAAAAGAAAGATAAGATTATAGCTTGTTTCATGTTAAAAGAAAACGAAATAGATTTAAAAATATTTTAGTAAGTAAAAATATAGTATTTAATGTTATTGTAATAATAAAAAGTATATTTTTGCGTTCAGAATATAGGTTATTTTCTGGGTAAAAAACAGCTAAATAAAATTATTAGAACAGATGTTGCTAATTAAATGTTAATTATTATATTGCAGCACCTAAATTTATCACCTAAGAATGAGTATGAAAGTAAACAAAATTGTAGTCTTGCAATTAATGATGTCAATGGTATTGATGTTAGGCACGGCTAGTTGTAGCAAAAAATCGAGTTCAAGCCATGCATCCAGAGCAACAGGTTGGGATGTCGACAGTCAAAATGGAACGGCTGCTAGAAATGCAGGAAAGAAACAACAGGCTGGTCCTGGTTTAGTTTTTGTTGAAGGTGGTACCTTTACTATGGGTAAGGTACAGGATGATGTTATGCATGATTGGAATAACACACCAACTCAACAACATGTTCAGTCATTTTATATGGATGAAACAGAAGTAACCAACGGTATGTACTTAGAATACCTGGAATGGTTGAAAAAAGTTTTCCCTCCTACAGAAGAAAATTATAAAAATATTTATGCTGGAGCATCTCCTGATACTTTAGTATGGAGAAATCGTTTAGGATATAATGAAACGATGACTAATAACTATTTGAGACATCCTTCCTATGCAAATTATCCTGTCGTTGGTGTAAACTGGATTCAGGCAGTTGAGTTTAGCAAATGGAGAACAGATCGTGTAAATGAAGCTGTTTTAGAAAAAAGCGGGTATGTTAAAAAAGGAGCTAAATCAAATGATGTCGCTGCAGAAAGTTTATTTAGTACTGAGGCATATTTAGCGTCTCCTTCTACTACTTACGGAGGAAATGAAGAATTAGTGTTAAAGAAAAGTCCTAATGGTAAAAGGCCTAAGAAAGGTAAAGATGGTGCTGTAGAAGAACAGAAAAACGTATATGCTCAACGTTCTTCGGGAGTTATATTGCCAGAATACAGACTTCCTACAGAAGCTGAATGGGAGTATGCAGCAGCAGCAGATGTTGGACAAAGAGAATATAATATCTATAAAGGACAAAAGAAATATCCTTGGTCTGGTGATTATACACGTTCTACGAAACGCAAGAACAGAGGAGATCAATTGGCAAACTTTAAACAAGGAAATGGTGATTACGGCGGGATAGCAGGTTGGTCAGACGATGGAGCTGATATTACAAATGCTATTAAAAGTTATCCGGCAAATGATTTCGGTTTATATGATATGGCTGGAAACGTTGCAGAATGGGTAGCAGATGTTTACAGACCTATAATTGATAATGAAGCTAATGATTTTAATTACTTTAGAGGAAATCTTTACGGTAAAAACAAAATTGGTAAAGATGGAAAAATCGAAATAGTAACGAAAGATAATATTAGATACGATACTTTAAGTAATGGTAAAGTTGTAGCCAGAAACCTTCCAGGCGAAATTGCACAGGTTCCGGTTGATGAAAACGAAACATATTTAAGACAAAACTTTAGCACAAGTGATAATATCAATTACAGAGATGGTGACAAACAATCGTCCAGATATTATGATTTCGGTGAATCTGATTCATCAGATAAAGATGGTAAAGAAGCCATGTATAATTCTCCAAAGCATAATGTTACGACAGATAGTTTAGGAAACATGGTTAGAAAATATGACAGCTCAAGCAAAAGAACAACTTTGATAAATGATAATGCAAGAGTTTACAAAGGTGGATCATGGAGAGACAGAGCATATTGGTTAGATCCTGCGCAAAGAAGATATTTTCCTCAGGATATGGCAACAGATTATATAGGATTCAGATGTGCTATGTCGAGAGTAGGCTCAAAAACTGAGAGAAGGAAATCGCCAAGAAATTAACAATATATTTAATTGTAGATAAAAGCCCTTTAATTAGGGCTTTTATTTTTTAAAAATGTTTAACTAATGACTATTCAGGATATTCATACTTTATTTTTAAAATGTAAATCTCTTTCAATCGATACACGCAGAATTGAAAAAGATTCTATGTTTTTTGCTATTAAGGGAGAAAACTTTGATGCTAATACATTTGCTCAGGAAGCGCTTGAAAGAGGAGCGCTATTTGTTGTTATTGATAATCCAGCCTTTTTAATTGATGATAGAACAATTCTTGTTAACAACAGTTTGGAAACATTGCAGGAATTGGCTAAGTTTCATCGGTTGTATTTAAATATTCCTATTATTGCTTTAACAGGCAGCAACGGAAAAACAACAACAAAAGAACTTATAAATATAGTTTTATCGCAAAAATACAACACGAAAGCGACTGTTGGTAATTTGAACAATCATATTGGAGTACCATTAACATTGTTATCTTTTAACAATGAAACCGAAATTGGAATTGTAGAAATGGGTGCTAATCATAAAAAAGAAATTGAATTTTTATGTGCAATAGCACAACCTGATTATGGCTACATCACCAATTTTGGAAAAGCTCATTTAGAAGGATTTGGTGGTGTTGAAGGTGTCATACAAGGAAAGAGTGAGATGTATAACTACCTTCTTGAAAATGATAAATTGGCATTTGTTAATTTAAATGATGCAATACAGGTTGAAAAGTCAAAATTAATAAGATCCTACACTTTTGGATTACTAAATGATCGTGCAGATCTAAATGTCCATAAAATTGAAGCCAATCCGCTAGTTTCTGTCCGTTATAATAATTTCTTTATAAATTCTAATCTTATCGGACTCTATAATGCCAATAATATAAATGCAGCGGTTGCTACAGGTATTTATTTTAACATTGAAAGCAAACATATCAAATCAGCAATTGAAAATTATATTCCCAATAATAATAGATCCCAGTTATTAAAGAAAGGATCTTTTCAAATTATTCTGGATGCTTATAATGCTAATCCAAGCAGTATGGGTGTGGCAATTACTAATTTTTTGCAATTAGATAGTTTAAATAAGATAATGATTTTAGGAGACATGTTTGAGCTTGGTGAAGAAAGCATGAAAGAACACAAAATTATTGTAGAAACTTTGGTTAATCAAAACAAATCAGATTGTTATCTGATTGGAAAAGCTTTTTTTGAAAATCGAATTTCTAATGAAAAAATTCATTTTTTTGAAACTTTCGATGATTTTATAATGTATCTTAATAATAATAAATATAAGGAAGAAAGCACTATATTGATTAAAGGGTCACGGGGCATGGCACTAGAGAGAACACTGGATTATATTTAAAACTAAACTCAAATTTGAATTATTTGAGAACATGATGTACAAAATCGATAGCGCCAATTCCTTTATAGGAAGCATATAATGCTTTGTCAAAAGCTTCGCTTTTCTTTTTTTTATCCTTAAGTCCTGTTTCCAGAATCATCTCATTGAAAATTTTTTCTTGTTCTTCGCTATATTTCAAAGATGCTTCTAAAAGGTATGTCTTAGAAACGAAACCAAATGAAGTCCAGATTTTATTTCTGATTTTTTGATTAATATTTTTTAGTGAATCTGTAATCATATTGGTGTAGTATAAATTATACAAAACACTATTCCCGCAATGCGTTATAGTGACGCAATGTACTTATTTTTCCAATTCAATTTTGATTTTAAGTAAAATTTGTGATTTTTACATTTCTAAAATTTTTATTGACTGATTAGATTATAACCAAATCAAAATAAAAGATCAATGCCTGAATTAACTTTAATAAGCAACGATAACTATCAACCAGGACTTTCAATAGATTGTGTTATTTTTGGATTTAACGATAATCATTTAAAAGTCTTACTGATTAAGACCCTTTATGAAAATAAATGGGCGTTACCAGGTGGATTTATTCCCATTGGTCAGGATATTGATGATGCAGCGATAGAAGTTTTGAATAAAAGAACGGGAGTAAAAGGTGTTTTTCTCAGGCAATTTTCAACTTTTGGAAAGGTAAAACGAAATGACAATCATTTTAGTGAGGAAGTTTTAGAATTGCTTCAAATTTCTAAAAAGGAACGAAAATGGTTTGTACAACGATTTGTAACTATTGGTTATTATGCATTAGTAGACTTATTAAAAATATTTCCGGAGAATGTAAGCAGCTATGAAGTTGTCGAATGGGTTGATCATAAGGAAGTGCCCGAACTTATTTTGGATCATAAAGAAATTTTAGATAAAGCTTTGGATACCTTAAGAATTGAATTAAATCTGATGCCCATCGGCTATAATTTATTACCTGAGAAATTTACTATTACGGAACTTCAAAAATTATATGAAACGATTTTGGATAAGAAACTCGACAGAAGAAACTTTCTTAGGAAAATAACGAATATTGGGATTCTAAATAAACTTGATGAAAAAAAGAACAACGTTGCACACAAAGCACCAGGTTTATATTCTTTTGATATGGATAAATACGAAAAAGTCCTTAAAAATGGAATGAACCAGGCTTGGTGAAGAAAAAGCAATTTTAATTTATACATTATTAATGGTCACAATTGAAACATTCAGAAAATTAGCCATGTCTTTCCCTGATACCAATGAAGAAGCACATTTTGAGAAAATATCTTTTCGGATCAATAAGAAGATATTTGCCACTTTTGATAAAAAAAATAATCATGCAGTGCTGAAATTAAACGAAATAGATCAATCCGTTTTTTGTGCTTCAGGCGAAATGAGTTTTTATCCACTTCCAAATAAATGGGGCAAGCAAGGCTGGACAATAATAGAACTTTCAAAAGTAAGACCTGACATGTTTGAGGATGCATTAGAGTATTCATATAAAAATGTCATTTCCAAAAAAACATGATAATTTTTTAAATTATCCGACAATAGTTCTAAAAGTCAAATTTACTCTTGGCTTGGAAGTTGTTTTTGTTGGAGGTAAACGGTGTAGCCAATTTGTTTGTGTCTCACCTTTCATAACCAATAAACTTCCATGTTCTAAAATCATAGAAACCGTCTCTTTACTTTTTTTATGTTTGAAAGCAAATTTACGTTCAGCACCAAAACTTACGGAACCAATTGCACCATTCTTTTTTAAATCTTTTTCAGCATCGCTGTGCCAAGCCATTCCTTCATCGCCGGAATGATATAAATTGAGTAAACAGGAATTGAATGTTTCTCCTGTTTTTTCTTCAATAGTTTTCTTTAATTCTAATAATTCTTTTGTCCACGGAAGTGCTTTTTTAGTGGTATTTGAATACGTATATTCAAACTCCGAGTCACCGTACCAGGCAACTTTCCGTTTCGTAAGAATTAGTTTTCCGAAGATAATAGCCTCGTCATTTTTCCACTCTATAGTATTTAATAGTACTTCTAAATAATGATTTGAATCTTCTCTGGAGAATAATCTTCCGTAATAATTCACGATTCCGTCTTTTGGAAGCAAGTTTGTAGTTTCGTTTATTTCGGGATTAAATAAGTCCATTTTCCATTTTAAATATTTAGATTTCATGCAATGTCCACAAGGTCTGTAACCATTTTTTCTGGCTTCATTTTCAGAGAAAAAGAAGACACGGTTTTCACGTTTCATTCTTTTTCCCGAAGAACATTTCAAACTTCCATAAATTTTTAGTATTCGGTTTCCACCAAAGCAAATTTCAGCATTTTTAATTTTATTTCGGAGATCTGAGTCAGGAATTTTGTCATGTTTAATCATGATTGAGCGTCATGAAAAATAATTCCCAAGGTATGTCGTTCTCCCGAATGAATTTCACTCACACCATGCTTCATATTTACGCGATAATATCCTTTTGTACCTTTAACAGGTCTGAAATTAGTTGTAAAAACCAAAACATCCCCTTTTTTAGGTTTCAAAACAATCACTTTCGATTGTGCTCTAGGTGTTTGCTGTGTTAATACAAATTCTCCTCCAGTAAAATCTTCATCTGGTTCATTTAAAAAAAGTACTATTTGAATAGGAAAATAAAGATCTCCGTATAAATCCTGATGCAAAGTATTAAAACCGCTTTTGCCATATTTTAAAATTAAAACAGTTGCTTTTAGTTGATTATTAGCGTGACATTGCTCTAATAATTTTTCATGCGTTTCAGGAAAAATTGTATTGATGTTTAATACTTTCATCCATGCGTTTGCAATTGGTGCCAATTTTGGATAAACGGCAGAACGTATAGTTTGAATTAAATCAGGCAACGGATAATTAAAATATTTATACTCACCCAAACCAAATCGATAACGCTCCATTACAACTGTTTTTCGATATAAATTTGGATTATCATAATCGAATTTTAAATCTTCGCATTGTTCGTTATTAAGTAAATTAGAAATAATTACAAATCCATTTTCGTGCATAGATTCGGTGATGCTTTCCCAATTTTGAGAAGCAATTTTTGATTGTATATTTTGCATTATTTTTTTAAATTTCAGGATTAGATTGAACACCTTCCCAGCCAATTATAGCTGTTTTTCGGGTATTTCCCCACATATAGCCGCCAAATGTTCCTGAAGATTGAATCACCCGATGACAAGGAATCAAAAATGCTACAGGATTACTGCCAATTGCGGTTCCTACTGCTCTTGAAGCATTAGGTTTTTCAATTTGTTGTGCAATTGATCCATAGGTAGAAAGTTGCCCCATCGGAATTTTAAGCAAGGTCTCCCAAACTTTCAATTGAAAATCGGTTCCTTTTAAATGCAGTTTGATTTCAGATAATTTGCTCCAGTCGTTTTGAAAAATGAAAAGTGCATTTTGTTGTGGCAAATCCATTTTTTGGGAGAATTCAGCATTTGGAAATTTTTGTTTTAAATTTTCAAATCCGGTTGCTTCATCTTCGGCGAAAGCCATAAAACAAACACCTTTAGTGGTCGAAGCAACGATAATATTCCCAAACGGACTTTTGGAGAAGCTGAAATTAATCGCTAAGTTTTTACCACCATTTTTATATTCAGCCGGTGTCATTCCTTCAATGTTTACAAACAAATCGTGTAAACGGCTTGTTCCTGATAACCCGGTATAAAATGCAGCATCGGACAAAGTGGCCTGATTATTTTTGAGGATATTTTTGGCGTGTTCGAGACTAATATATTGCAAAAACTTCTTCGGACTAGTGCCGGCCCATTCGGTAAACAAACGCTGAAAATGAAAAGGACTCAAGTGTACTTTCTCGGCAACTTCATCCAGATTAGGCTGTTCCTTAAAATTAGCTTTGATGTAATCAATGGCATCTGCAATTCGGCTGTAATTGATATTTTCCTGTGTATTCATTTCTTTCAATTTTATATTGCAAAGATCGGCTGATTTTTATCGTCATAAAATCCGAAACTTGCGAAAGTCATTTGAGTTTATCCTCGTTAACTTGAGTAAATTGAAAAGGAGCTTAATTAAGATTTTGCTTTATTCTTTTCAAAATTCAATTTCTCCAGAAGTTCTTTTTTTAAATCAATTAATATAGTTTCATCAATATTGAAAGCTGTCGACAAATCAATACTCTGATATAGAATATTTTCAGGAACATACTTGGCAAGCTCCCTAATTAAATTGTCACATTCAGTATCATAAACGTTCATGTCAAAATGAAGTATATCTTTTAAAGGATGATCTCCTGGTCCGCCTGCTGCCATTTCCTAATGTTTTTAATTTTGTGAAATTTTATTTGAGTATTTGCTTTGGGGTCGAAATACTGATTAATTTATAACCGTTATCCGTTCTTAAAAACTGAAAATGATCTTGTCCGAAATCCGATTCGCTTTTGGGTGAAATAACGATGTTTTTAACCGGATATAACCATTCTTTTGATTGATTGCAATTGTTGAAATACGTTTCATATTCGGTTGTTTCAAAGATAAAAGGATTTAAACCGTCTGATGAAATAAAATATTCTGTTTTGTTATCAATAAGTTCCTGTAGTTTTAGTTGTATAAAAGTATAATTCTGGTTGATGAATTTAGATTTTGATTCATTTATCCATCCATCAGCTTCTTTCCAAAAGCTGATTTTATCAAAAGAAGATTTCAATAAATTGTCTTTTGATAGATCAGTAAGCAGATTGTTTTTGATCCAGAATTCAAATTCCTTATCAAAATTGATGAAAGAATAATATTGTCCGTTAACTCCAAGAAAGTTTTCTCTTATAGGATCTTTGCTTGGTGCTGCTGATTTTTGTACAGAATAAAAATTCAAATCATCATTGTATTTAAAATTTTCAATTAAGATTTTGTTATTGGTGTCGACTAAGAATTCCTTTCCTTCTTTCCAGAAAAAATGTTCTCCAATTAATTCTTTTTTAGCATCTTTTAGACCTATAAACATTCCGTTTTTGGCTTTGGTTAGATTACTATATTCTGCTGGAATAACAATTTTTCCCTCGCCATTGAACATTCCCATTTTATCGGTTTTTGGATCCCTGAATCTGATGAAACCTTCGTTTTCACAATCGGATCCATTATCAAAAGTATACAAACTGTCGATACCCACTTTTTTTCCGGATTTGGTGAGATAATAACTTTTCCAGTTTTCATTGTCTTCTTCTGTTACAGCGATAATATCGTCAAATTTACTGGCGAAAGTCAGTCCAATGAATTTTGGTTCAATTTTGATGTTGCCATTTTTGTCTTTAAATCCGATGTAGGCAGAATCTTTATCCTGAAATGAAACCCAGGTGTCTTTGTTTTGGGAAAACGCTGTACAGCTGAAAAAAATAAACAGATATATAAAAAAAGAAAGTCTCATAAAAAAGTATTTCCAGTAAATATAATACAACGTTTTTGAAAACGAAATAGTCTGTTATATTTGAAATTTGTGGAGATAGGTTTTACGTGAGGGATAGTAGCAGGCTACCGAAGTAGCGCGGATAGCCCGACAGCATCCCGATAAAAGGGCGTATAACCGTAATGTAAGTTTGCCCATTTATCGCGATGGTGGCACGCCCCAATAAAAAACCCTCACATCACTGCAAGGGTTCTGAATTATAACTAGTAACTAATCACTAAAGACTAATCACTAAGTACTAAAAATTAGTATCTGTAATATTCCGGTTTGTATGGACCTTGAACTTCAACGCCAATATAAGCAGCCTGATCGTCACGTAAAGTTTCCAATTCAACGCCTAATTTAGCTAAGTGCAAAGCAGCCACTTTTTCATCTAAATGTTTTGGTAACATATAAACGTCATTGTTATATGCAGCGCTGTTTTTGTACAATTCGATTTGAGCCAAAGTCTGGTTAGTAAATGAGTTACTCATTACAAAACTTGGGTGACCTGTAGCACAGCCAAGGTTAACTAAACGACCTTCGGCCAAAATGATGATATCTTTTCCAGCGATAGTATATTTGTCAACCTGAGGTTTGATTTCGATTTTAGAGGCACCGTGGTTTTTGTTTAACCAGGCCATATCAATTTCGTTATCAAAGTGTCCGATGTTACAAACAACCGTTTTGTCTTTCATTTGCTCGAAATGAGAACCAAGAACGATATCTTTATTTCCTGTAGTAGTAATGATGATATCAGCAGTAGCAATTACAGTGTTTAATTTTTTAACTTCATAACCGTCCATTGCAGCTTGTAAAGCACAAATTGGGTCGATTTCAGTAACCGTTACAATAGATCCGGCACCTCTAAAAGAAGCTGCAGTTCCTTTTCCAACATCACCGTATCCACAAACAATAACTCTTTTTCCAGCTAACATCAAGTCAGTTGCACGACGAACCGCATCAACTGCAGATTCTTTACAGCCGTATTTGTTGTCAAATTTAGATTTAGTAACAGAGTCATTAATGTTGATTGCTGGCATTGGCAATGTTCCGGCTTTTACTCTTTCGTAAAGTCTGTGAACTCCAGTAGTAGTTTCTTCAGACAATCCTTTGATTCCAGGAACCAATTCCGGGAAACGGTCAATAACCATGTTAGTTAAATCTCCACCATCATCAAGGATCATGTTCAATGGTTTTCTGTCTTCTCCAAAGAATAAAGTCTGCTCAATACACCAGTCAAAAGATTCTTCGTCAAGACCTTTCCAGGCATACACCTGAATTCCTGCAGCAGCAATAGCAGCAGCAGCCTGATCCTGAGTAGAGAAAATGTTACAAGAAGACCAGGTAACTTCAGCACCAAGAGAAATTAAAGTTTCGATTAAAACTGCAGTCTGGATCGTCATGTGAAGACATCCTGCAATACGTGCACCTTTAAGAGGTTGCTCATCTTTATATTCAGCACGAAGCGCCATTAAACCCGGCATTTCAGCTTCAGCCAGTTCAATTTCTTTTCTTCCCCAAGCCGCCAGGGAAATGTCTTTTACTTTGAAAGCCACATAAGGCGTAGTTGTAGTACTCATTTATAGTATATTTGTATTGTAGAATTTTTTGCAAATTTACGGAATAGCTTTTGAATTTTGAATAATTTCGGTAAGATTTGTGAAATGTTTAATTTCTTAATCTTTAGAATATTAACTGATTAGTATTTTTAAGAAGCTAATCCTGCTGTACACTATATCTTTTATGGCGAACCCCGCCACAAAAGGATGCCGTTTCCATCAGGGCTAAAGATCACGGATTAAACAGAATTTAGTTTTCAGACACAGAAAATAATTCATAATTTAAAACTCATAATTTATAATTAAAGAAGTAATGCCTTTATTTCAAACCATACAATGCAGTGAAACAACCAAAATTTTAATTTGGGAAATAACAGAATCTTTAGAGGAATTATTGAGCAAGGTAGTTTTAAAAGAGAAAACACAGAAGAGGCTTGACGGAATGAAATCCCAATTACACCAGCGTGCTTTTTTGAGTGTTCGGATGCTGATTCAGGAAATGGGTTTTACAGATCATGATCTGCATTATGATGAATTTGGGAAACCCTATTTCGATTGTCATAACCATATTTCGATCACCCATTCTTATCATTTTGCAGCGATTATCATCAGCCACGAAACAGTTGGGATCGACATGGAGCTGCAGCGTGAAAAAATTATTCGCATCGCCGATAAATTCACCGATTATGAGGGCAGTTATCTGGAGCCTGACTTGACAGAAGAATATGTAAAAAAATTAACTGTAATCTGGGGAGCAAAAGAAGCAATTTTCAAAATCAGGAACGAAAAAGGGATCAGTTTTAAAGACCATATTTACGTGGATGATTTTTCTTTAAACCAACCTCAAACAAAGGCAAGTCTTCATTTTGATGATTTGATAAAAGATTTTGATGTCCATTATAAGAATATACACTCAGAAAATTTTGAGGGAAATTTTACTTTGGTTTACGCTTTTGAGAAGTGATTTACTCCGAAGCTTTATCCTCAGCCAGCTTTCTACGATGCTCAAACATGCTCATAAATAAAAATGTCCCCATTTTTCTGGCACGACGTTTCAGCGTTTCCACATTCTCTCCTTCAAAATGCTCGTCTAAAGTCTGAAACCAATAATTTAGCCAGATTCCGAATTCGTTAGAAGTAATTTTACCATTAAAATGCGAATCAGCTTCATTATGAACAGCAAGCGGATTGCCTTTGTATTTTTGTGTCGCAAACAAATTCGTTTCCCAAAAATCGGTCAGTTTTTCTAAATGCGAATCCCAATTTTTTATCATCGTATTAAAATAAAAACCAATTTCTTTATCGGCTCTTATTTTAGAATAGAACTGATTAACCAAAAAAGCAATATCAGCTCTGGTTTCTATTTGTTTTTTCATAGCACGAAATTATTTAGAAATATAAATAAAATGCTTAATACAGCGCTTAAAATAATAAGGTTAAAAACCACTTTGTGTTTCATTTGTGCTAAAATTGAAGTGTTGGCAAAAACACAAGCCAAGACAATAATTGCAAGTTGAAGCATTTGTACAATAGACGTTCCGTGTGAAAGAATATACATGGCCGCTGTTCCACCTAAACAGCTTTGACCAATTACTGCCATTGCTGCAGAACCCATGTAGTTTTTATTGAAATTTTCGAATGTTGTTTGATATACTGTCATGATATTGAGATTTTATATCACAAAGATACAGGCACGATACAGTTACAATTTATGACTTAAATCATAAAACAGGAACTCTTTTATCGATATACTTTTCTGTTGATTATCTTCAATTCGCCTTTTTTTTCGAGAGCTTTTATAGCTCTAATTACCGTTTCCACACGTAACCCTGTTAAATCCCCAATCTGCTGTCGCGTAAAATTGATTAAATATCCGTTTTCGTCTTTTCTAAAATTAAAATAGGAAATTCCGTGATCAATTAATTTTAAAATACGATGCTCGGGATCATGCGTTGATATTTCTGCAGCGATAACGGATTTGTAATATAATCGCTGTGCTAAATTTTCAATTATTTTAATGCTGATTGCCGGGTTTGCTTCCAATAGTTTCATGAAGTTATTTTTTAAAAGAAGAAATACCTGTGAATCCTCCATAGCTACAGCATTTGCAGGATATTTTTGATTTAAGAATAAAGGAGGTTCACCAAAAGATTGATTTTTATAAAAGATTCCCTGAATAAATTCCCTGCCGTCATCATTATAATTGCTCATTTTTACTTCGCCTGAAATAATCTGGTAATAATGCGCGGGCAGATTACCTTCTTCAAAAATAGTTTCATTTTTTTCGAAAGACTTTTTTAAGGCGCCGTATTTTTCAAGTAGTTCAGTCGTAATCATAATTTTGTACATTGGTTATCGAAAGACGTCATACAAATATAATTCATTCAAAATAGTTCTTCTCCGTTAAAAAACTTTTACTTTTACGGCCGTTATGGAGCAAAAAATACTAACCATTCACCAGCAAATTTTACACGCTAAGAAAAATGGGCAAAAGCTGTTGGCCATTCTTTTGGATCCTGATAAAATTGTTTGGGAAAATTTTGGACATTTATTGAGTAAAATAAATGAGTCTCCTGCAACCCATATTTTTGTTGGAGGAAGTATAGTTGAAAGTAGTCTTATTGAAGATTTAATCAAACAATTAAAGCAAAATACAGATTTGCCGGTTATTATATTTCCGGGTGATCCATCGCAGATTTCCCGGGAAGCAGATGCGATTTTGTTTTTGTCCCTGTTATCTGGACGAAATGCAGATTATTTAATAGAATATCAGGTTCAGGCTGCGCCTATTCTTAAAAAAACAAATCTCGAAGTTATTTCGACAGGTTATATTTTGATTGAAAGCGGTAACGAAACTGCCGTTGCCCGTGTGAGTAAAACAAAACCGTTAAATCGGGAAAACCTTGATTTGGCTTTGGCAACAGCACAAGCGGGAGAAATGTTAGGCAATAAATTAATCTATCTTGAGGCTGGGAGTGGTGCAAAGCAAGCAGTGCCGCTGGAAATGATTCAGCTAATTGCTCAAAATATTGAAATTCCTATCATTGTTGGAGGAGGAATTGTAAATTTACAAGGAATTCAAAAAGCCCATAATGCCGGCGCTGATTTGGTCGTGATAGGAACAGCTTTTGAAAATGATAACTATTTTTTTGAATCATAAAAGTTCAAAACAATAACCAAAAACAGCTATATAGATGATTGATTTTTTCTTAGACAGTTATAAAAATGCTCCGTTATGGCATATTGCCTTAGAGTTTTTGGTCTTTGTATTTGGGATTTTAAGTGTCTGGTTTGCGAAAAAAGAGAATATCTGGGTATATCCAACAGGTTTAATTGCAACTGTAATTTCGGTATATCTTTTATACATTGCTGGCTATATAGGTGATATGATTATCAATGCCTATTTTTCTATTATGAGTATTTATGGTTGGTATTTTTGGGCAAAAGGACAAACAGCAGATGAAAATTTGCCCATTTCCCGGACAAATTTTAATGAAAAAATAATCGGAATTTTACTCTTTTTTGTTACCATTTTTGTAGTTTTCGGTATTTATAAATATTTTGACTATGAGATTAAGATTGACAACTATGTGGATATAATTTCATCAGGAATATTTTTTGCCGGAATGTGGTACATGGCCA
This sequence comes from Flavobacterium sp., assembly GCF_039930565.1. Classification (GTDB taxonomy): domain Bacteria; phylum Bacteroidota; class Bacteroidia; order Flavobacteriales; family Flavobacteriaceae; genus Flavobacterium. The sequence goes on from NZ_JBDTTP010000031.1 coordinate 25,736, forward strand.
GAAAAAAGATAGAAAACTGGACACTTTGGATTATTGGTGATATCATTGTTGTGCCTCTTTATGCCTACAGAGGCTTAGGAATGTTGTCACTGCAATATTTAATTTTTACAATTTTGGCTGTTTCAGCCTATTTAGAATGGAGAAAAATCTTAGACAGCAAAAAACATCTATCATAAAAATTGCCTTGTTTGGACCTGAAAGTACAGGTAAAACTACATTGGCAAAACAATTGGCTGCATATTACAATACAGAATGGGTGCCAGAGTTTGCGCGTGATTATTTGCAGTTGAAATGGGAACAAACCCAGCAAATTTGCACTGTAGAAGATATGATGCCTATTGCTTATGGTCAGATATTATTAGAAAATGAAAAGTTAGGCACTTCAAAAAAATACTTGTTTTGTGATACAAATTTAATGGTTACTAAAGTTTTTTCTGAAGTTTATTATGGTATTTGTAATCCGCATTTGGCGGATGCTGCAATAGAACATGAATACGATTTGTTTTTCCTGACCGATATTGACGTGCCTTGGGAAAAGGATGACATCAGAGATAAACCGGAAGGCAGAGAAACTGTATTTTCTATTTTTAAGCAAACTTTAATTGAAGCAAAAAAGTCATTCATAACGCTTTCCGGAAATGAAGAAAGTCGTTTAGCAAAGGCAAAAAACATTATAGATAATTTGACACTTGCCAAAGAAATGGGATTTTCTTCAGAGGATTTTCTTCAGATTTACGAACATGGAATTCCTTTTGAAAAAATCCAGAAACAATTATCTATTTTAAAAAAAGGAATTGCAAAAAGTAATTTGATAAGTCCTGCTGCAGCTTCAAATGGAATCCTGAATTTATCAGAAACTGATTTTGAAATAAAAGCGGCATTTTTTGATGCCAATAAATCAAAATTAAAGTTAAAAAAATTCGTTCCTGCATCTGGTGCTGCCACTAGGATGTTTAAATTCTTAACAGCTTTTTTAAATGATTTTGATATTGAAAATGAAAGTATAAATGCTTACATAAACCGAAAAAAAGATGCGCAGTTGTCTCTTTTCATAGTAGGGATGGACAAGTTTCCTTTTTTTGAAGTACTATATAAAAAACTAAAAGAGATATATCATGATTTCGATTCTTTAAACAGGGATTATAAAAACTATTATTTTATAAAGCTGCTATTGTCGTCAGATTATTTTGATTTTGCCAATAAGCCAAAAGCGGTATTACCTTTTCATCATTACAAAAAGCATATTGCAAACCCTATTGAGGAACATTTGCATGAATGTGTACATTATGCCACTTCAAATTCTGTATCTAATTTACATTTTACAGTTTCAGAAATACACCAAAACCAATTTGAAAAATGTGTTTTGGATGTAAAAAGAAAAATTGAATCCGAATCTGGAATAAAAATAGAAATCAATTATTCCTATCAAAATAAAAGTACAGATTCAATTACAGTCGATTTGAAAAATAATCCGGTCAGAAATGAAAATGGAAAACTTATTTTTAGACCAGGCGGTCACGGGGCATTGATTGAAAATCTAAATGAACTGAATTCTGATATTATATTCATCAAAAATATTGATAATGTAATTCAGAATCATATTGATAAGATTGCATTGTATAAAAAAGCACTGGCAGGAATTTTAATTGAATTGCAGGCACAGGTTTTTGGCTATTTAAAAAGTATAGATAAAAAGCTGATTAATGTTGGGAATTTAGAAGAAATCATTATATTTTTAAAACAAAATCTCAATATAGAATTGACTTCTGATTTCTATAAATTTACTTTTGAAAATAAAATAAGCAAGATAAAAGAATTGTTGGACAGGCCAATTCGCGTATGCGGGATGGTAAAAAATGAAGGAGAACCTGGTGGAGGACCTTTTTGGATTATGGATGAGAAAGGAAGAGTTTCTCTTCAGATTGTAGAAGCCTCGCAGGTTGATTTGTCGAATAAAAAGCAAGAAGCGATTTTATCTGATGCAACGTATTTTAATCCTGTTGATTTAATATGCGGAATCAAAAATTATAAAAATGAAAAATTTGATCTTATAAAATTTGTTGATAAGAATAGTGGTTTTATCGTTGAAAAAAGTAACGCCGGAGAAACTGTAAAAAGTTACGAATTACCCGGTTTATGGAATGGTGCAATGGCCAACTGGTTAACGGTTTTTGTTGCTGTGCCAATTATCACTTTTAATCCGGTAAAAACCGTAAATGATTTATTAAAACCAGCTCATCAGCCACAATAATGGATGTCGAAAAAATCATATCAGAGTTAAGTTTTAAAGCTGTCAGAAGTAGTGGGGCCGGCGGACAAAATGTAAACAAAGTATCGTCTAAAGTTGTTTTAACTTTTGAACTGAGTAGTTCTCAGGCTTTATCTGAAGAAGAAAAATTACTCTTGGAAACCAATATTGGTTCCCGACTAACAACTGAAAACATCTTAATCTTAAATTGTGACGAAGACAGAAGCCAGCTTAAGAATAAAGATATTGTTGTAAAACGTTTTTTAGAAATTATCAAAAAAGGATTGTTCGTTCCAAAGATTAGAAAAGCGACCAAAATTCCTAAATCTGTTATTAAAAAACGCATTAAGGATAAAAAGAATATTTCTGAAATAAAGCAATCAAGAAAGAAACCTAATTTGGATTAGCATCATCCATTAAGCGATTTCAATGTAGCAACCTAAAAATATTCCCTTGACAAAAAACAAAATGTTTAAACGAATTGTATGGACTTTGACAATTGTATTTGTTTTAATGAATATTGTTGCAGGTTTTCATGCTTATAAATTCACGCATTTTGCAGATAGTAGTCAAATAAAAACGAAAAGCCCTAATAAACTATCTTCACTTGATAAATTCAAAACAGTTTTGTTTGGTCTAAATAATCCCAGATCGGAAAATAAGGAAAGGCCGCTTGATTATTATGAAACCATCGTACTTAAAAGCAATAAAAATTGAATGCTGGTACATTAACAAAGATAATTCTGTAAAAACAGATACAGTTAAGGGAACTATAATTATATTTCATGGGTATAGTGGAGAGAAATCTTCAATGCTTGATAAATATGACGAGTTTGTAAAACTTAAATACAATACATTTTTAGTTGATTTTATGGGAAGTGGCGGCTCAGAAGGAAATCAGACAACATTAGGATTTAAAGAAGCCGAACAAGTAAAAACAGCATTTGATTATTTAACTGAAAGAGGCGAAAAAAATATTTACTTATTTGGAACTTCCATGGGGGCTGTTTCTATTTTAAAAGCAATTAGCGACTATGGCTTACAACCAAAAGGAATACTAATTGAATGTCCATTTGGTTCCATGTATACAACTACTTGCGCAAGATTTAGAAATATGAATGCGCCAGTTTTTCCAATGGCAGGACTTTTAGTTTTTTGGGGTGGAATTGAGAATGGATTTTGGGCTTTTGGACACAATCCTACACAATATGCAAAGAAAATAAATTGCCCAACTTTGTTGTTTTATGGCAACTTAGATAAAAATGTGAGTAAGGAAGAAACAAATGAAATTTTTGAAAACCTGAATGGTAAAAAAAGCAAAAAAGTTTTTGAATTCGCCGGACATGAAAATTATTTATCCGGACCTTATAAATATGAATGGGTAATTGCAGTATCAAAATTTCTAAATGAAAATTGAAAATTATCTCTTGTTTTAAATTTGATTTTTGCAATTTTAAACACTACTTTTGCACTGTCTCAAAGGGGTGCTCTAAATAACGAGCTGAGATCATACCCAAAGAACCTGAGCAAGTAATGTTGCTAAGGGAATAAACGACAATTTTGGTTGTACTATTTATTGTTGTGAAACACATTTATTAATTTAACAAAAGAATAATTCCCCCTTTTATTCGTAATTCTTTTACGGATGAAAATTTATTTAAATCTTAAAGTTGCAAAGTCTCAAAGTTGCAAAGTTTTTAAAACCCAGAATTGGGCTAATCACAAATTAATTTTCTTTACTCTATTCTCTTTTTTCTCTTTTCTTTTATCTTCAGCACAAGATCAGGATTCAACTAAAGTCAATCAATTGGATGATGTATTAGTTTCAGCAGTTCGTGTTACTTCAAAAACTCCGGTTAGCTTTAGCAATCTGGATAAAAAAGATATTAAAACCAGAAATCTGGGTCAGGATATTCCAATTCTTATGAATTATCTCCCATCTGTTGTTACCACTTCCGATGCTGGAAACGGTTTCGGATACACAGGTATTCGTGTACGTGGTAGCGACGCAACGAGAGTCAATATTACCATAAACGGAATTCCGTATAACGATGCTGAAAGCCAGGGAACATTTTGGGTCAACATGCCTGATTTTGCTTCTTCGGTAGAAAGTCTGCAATTACAGCGTGGTGTTGGAACATCAACAAATGGTTCGGGTGCTTTTGGTGCCAGCCTGAACATGCTTACAGATAATTATGCAGCCAAAGCAAATGGTGAAATCTCTAACTCTTTTGGAAGCTTTAATTCACGCAAGCATACCGTAAAATTCAGTACAGGTTTATTAAATGATCATTTTGAATTGGCCGGAAGGTTGTCAACAATAAAATCGGATGGATATATTGACAGAGCGAGTTCTGATTTAAAATCTTATTTTTTGCAGGGAACGTATGTTGGTAAAACTACTTTAATTAAAGCATTGGTGTTTGGCGGAACCGAAAAAACATACCAATCCTGGAACGGTATTGATGGGGAAACTTTAAAAAAGAATCGTACTTTTAATTCGATAGGTCAAAAATATGATGATGCAGGAAATCCGGAAGGCTTTTATGAAAATCAAACTGATAATTATCAACAGGATCATTATCAGTTGCATTGGAGTGAATCATTTTCTGATAAATGGAGCACCAATTTAGCATTTCATTATACAAAAGGTAAAGGTTATTATGAAGAATATGCAGATGATTGGTATTTTCAAAATGTAGCGTTTAGTAACGAAACTTCATTTGATTTTTTAGGATTTACTCCAATAACAGTTGATGGAAATCAAGTTAATTCAACTGATTTAGTTCGTCAAAAATGGTTAGACAATGATTTTTACGGAGCGACATTTTCATTAAAATACAAGGACGAAAAGCTGGATGTTATTTTAGGTGAAGGCTGGAATAAATATGAAGGTAATCATTTCGGAAAAGTAATCTGGGCGAGATATGCTTCACAATCGGAATTGGGAGACCATTACTATGATGATTTTTCCACAAAAGTGGACGGGAATATCTTTTTAAAAGCCAATTATCAGTTATTAGAAAAATTAAGTTTATATGGAGACTTGCAATTCAGAACTGTTATGTATAAAGCCAATAGTCTGGAAACTGGTTTGGTAGATGATACTTTTAATTTCTTTAATCCAAAAGCAGGTCTGAATTTTGAAATCAATCAAAAAAACACGCTTTATTTTTCTTATGCCAGAGCCAATCGTGAACCTAACAGAACCGATTATGAAGGAGGAAACGTTAAACCGGAAAAACTGAATGATTTTGAATTAGGGTGGAGATTCAATTCGGATAACTTTCAACTGAATACCAATTTCTACTTTATGGGTTATAAAGATCAGTTGGTGCTAACTGGGGAATTAAATGATGTAGGTTCACCAATGCGTGCTAATAGTGGTGATAGTTACAGAGCCGGTATCGAGGTTGATGCAACACTTAAACTTTCAGATAAATGGTTTTTACAGCCCAATATCACTTTGAGCCAAAACAAAAATAAAGATTTTTATTTTACACGAGATGGCGTTTTACAAAATCTGGGCGAAACCAATATTGCATTTTCTCCTGATATTATCGCTGCTAATCGCTTGACTTTTATGCCAGTTAAAAACTTACAATTATCATTACTTTCTAAATTTGTAGGAGAACAATTTATGGGCAATATAGATTCCGAGCTTTCAAAATTAGACAGTTATTTTGTGAATGATTTGAATGTTTCTTACGAAATCAAAACGGATAAAATTTTCAAATCGATCATGATATCAGGATTGCTCAATAATATTTTCGATTTAAAGTATGAGAGCAATGGTTTTTTCTACACGTTTGATGATGATTACTCAAATCCTCCTGCTATTACAACTGTTGAAGGTGTTGGCTATTATCCTCAGACTGGAACCAACTTTTTAGTTGGACTGACTTTAAAGTTTTAAAATACGAAGCCTGAAAGTTTAAAATTTTCAGGCTTTTTTAATTATATACATGAATTATAGTCCCGCTAACTTCTACACGATATTGTTTTAAAGGATATTTTTTCTCTCCTAAACCAGTAAACAGACTATATTGCGCCTCATCGCAGGAACAAACTGCATTTATGCCATTAATTGACATAGGAATACAGGAAGTTAATTCCTGATTAGGGCAGGCAGCATCAAAAGCATTATAAGTGTTTCCCGCATTAAATACAATTACACCTTTTGCACCATAAGCAGAAATTATAACTCCGTTGCTGACATATTTAAGGTTAGAATAAGCCGGAAGGTTCATGTCTATCGTAAAATTAACATTGTAATTGGGAATATAAGGATTGTTGTTTTTTGTTTCATTCTCGCTACAGGAAAATAAAGCAGATACAAATAAAATTAAAAGGCAGATTTTTTTCATTGTTTTAATTGGAATTAAAGAAGCAAAAATAATTTATTTGATTTTGAATTCTATATGATTAACATATAATTATGTACTCTTAAAAATTATAGTATATTTGTAATACAAAATCCCGTTCCGATGGGATTTTTTGTATTTATATAAACAATGAAGTTATGAGTAATGTATCTTATTATACCGCAGAAGGATTAAAAAAATTAAAAGAGGAATTGGAGCACTTAAAAAGTGTAATGCGTCCAAAGGCATCTCAGGATATAGCAGAAGCAAGAGACAAAGGAGATTTATCTGAAAATGCAGAATACGATGCGGCAAAAGAAGCACAGGGTTTGTTGGAAATGAGAATTTCTAAATTGGAAGAAGTATATTCAAATGCCAGATTAATTGATGAATCACAATTAGATGTTTCGAAAGCGTTGGTGCTTTCTAATGTAAAAATTAAGAATCAGGGTAACGGAATGGAAATGACATATACTTTGGTTGCTGAAAGCGAAGCTGATCTGAAAACCGGAAAAATATCCGTTACTTCTCCAATTGGAAAAGGTTTATTGGGAAAATCGGTTGGCGAAGTGGCCGAAATTACAGTACCAAATGGCATTTTGAAATTTGAGATTCTGGAGATTTCAAGAGATTAATTCTAAATCAAAAGTTTAATAATCTAAAAAATGAGCATATTTACCAAGATAGTAAACGGAGAAATTCCAGCTTATAAAATTGCCGAAGATGATAACTACCTGGCTTTTTTAGATGTGAACCCAAATGCCAAAGGTCATACACTGTGTATTCCAAAAAAAGAAATTGATAAGATTTTTGATTTGGATGATGAATTGTATTTGGGATTGATGAAATTTTCTAAAAAGATAGCTATTGCTTTAGAAAAAACGGTTCCCTGCAAAAGAATCGGAATGGCAGTTGTTGGTTTGGAAGTCCCCCATGCACATGTACATTTGATTCCGTTAAACGAAATGGATGAAATGCGTTTTCAAAATAAAGTGTCACTTTCCAAAGAAGAGTTTGAAACTTTAGCCAAAAGTATTCAGGCAAATTTATAGGCTCGTTTAAACGGTATTAAAAAGTGTAGTAAAGTAATTTGCTACACTTTTTTATTTAATGAAATCTGAAAAGTAGTGCCTTTTCCAATTTCAGAATGTAATACTTTAATTTTTCCGCTATGATATTCTTCGACAATTCTTTTGGTTAAAGAAAGACCTAGTCCCCAACCACGTTTTTTGGTCGTGAAACCTGGTTCAAATATAGTTTTGAATTGTTTTTTTGAAATTCCGCTTCCGGAGTCCTTTACATTTATTTTTACATGATTAGTATCCTGCTCAATCTTAAGCTCTAAAAATCCTTTTCCTTTCATGGCATCAATGGCATTTTTTATAAGATTTTCAATCGTCCAGCTATGCAGTATTGGATTAATCATAACATAAACAGGCTCTTTTGGTGCATGATATGAAAAAGCGACTTGTTTAGAAAAACGGGATTGAAGGTATTCATAAGTATTCCATGTTTCGGAAATAATATCATGAGGTTCTAATACAGGAACTGACCCAATTTTAGAAAAACGATCTGTAATAGTCTGTAAACGTTCAATATCTTTCTCAATTTCTAATGTGATTGAGGGATCGATTTCTTCCGTTTTTAATATTTCTACCCATCCAATAAGGGATGAAAGCGGCGTGCCAATTTGATGCGCCGTTTCTTTTGCCATTCCTGCCCAAAGTTTATTCTGAGTAGCCATTTTAGTGCTTTTGTAGTAATTGTAAATCAAGGCGCCGAATAAAAAAATAATCAGTAATAAAGCTATAGGATAATATTTAAGTTTATTGATAAGTTCAGAGTTTCCATAATATAATTTCTGAAATTTGCCCGGGGTATATTCAATCACAATGGGTTCGTTTTCTCCTTTTAGATTGTTTAGATAAGATGTTGATTTTTTTTTGTCTTCCAGTATTTGCTCCGGGACATTGACTGAACTAATGATTTTTCCATACATCACCAGCATAACCGGAACCGAAGTATTGTTGTTTAAAATTTCAAGTGGCAGGTCCAAGTTTGTATTTTCATCAGCATTAATCAGTGTTTTTTGGGCATTGGCCCAAAGATTCATTTTAAGACGCTCCTCATTTTTAAAAATTTGAAAAAAAGTATAGGTATTCCAAAGAATCAGGGAAATGATTGAAAAGGAAATGAAAATAATAATCCAACGCGTTGTATTTCTTCTTTCGGAAAAAAACATAAATTAATTTTTGAGGTATAAATATAACGAAATAAACATACTTAATATTTTGTTAAGATCTAAAGATTTTTTTATTTTTAAGTCCAAAACTATTTCTTTGGCATAAACCATTTCAATACTTTTGCAGTTACTTAAACGTACTTCGGTTTAAAAAAAAATTATGATTAGCATTAATCCAAAAGAAATTACAACGGCAAAATTGCAGGGTTATCTGCAAAGTGCTATTGGTCCAAGACCAATTGCTTTTGCGAGTACGATAAGTGAAAAGGGAATACCAAATTTGTCGCCTTTCAGTTTCTTTAATGTCTTTAGTGCCAATCCGCCAATTTTGGTTTTTTCGCCCTCAAGACGCGTTCGCGATAATACAATAAAACACACTTTGATCAATGCCGAAGCTACGCGGGAAGTAGTAATAAATGTTGTTAATTATGATCTGGTTCAGCAAACTTCCCTGGCGAGTACCGAATATGGTGATGGAGTTAATGAGTTTATAAAAGCGGGATTAACGCAAATACCTTCAGATATAGTAAAACCTTACCGGGTAAAAGAATCTCCTGTGCAGTTTGAATGCAGGGTTACGCAGATTATTCCGTTAGGGGATGAAGGCGGTGCAGGAAACCTCATTCTTTGCGAAGTGATAAAAATTCATATTCATGAAGCCATTTTAGATGAAAACGGAGCCATCGATCAGCATAAAATAGACTTGGTTTCAAGATTAGGTAATAACTGGTATTCAAGATCAAACCAGGGACTGTTTGAGGTTGCTAAACCATTGACTACTTTAGGAGTGGGAGTTGATGCAATTCCGAATTTAGTTAAGGAGAGTGCCATTTTTAACGGAAACGATCTTGGAAAATTAGGAAATATAGAAGCCTTGCCTACAACAGAAGAAGTTAGTATATTTGTGAAAGAAAATTTTTCGGTTAAAGGAGTTTTAAGCGCTGATGATCAGGAAAAAATATATTTGGAAGCCAAAAAATATCTTGATATTCATGATATAGTATCCGCTTGGAAAGTGCTTTTAGCAAAAAAATAAGAAACGAAATAATAATTAATACAGAAGAAGATGGAAGTTATAGGAAAAGTAAAAGTGATTAATCCGGAACAGCAGGTTAGTGCATCATTCAAAAAAAGAGAATTGGTTGTTACTACAGATGAGCAGTATCCGCAACATATTTTAGTCGAATTTACACAAGATAAGTGCGATTTATTAAACAGCTACAAACAAGGTGAAGCGGTAAAAGTTTCAATCAATTTAAGAGGACGGGAATGGGTTAATCCACAAGGAGAAACCAGATATTTCAATAGTATTCAAGGGTGGAGAATCGAAAAATTAGCACCAGAAGGTCCTGGACAAACGCCTCCAATGCCAGCAGCAGAAGCTTTTGCCCCGGCAACAAATTTAAACGAAGATGAACCGGACGATTTACCTTTCTAAAAAGTAATATTAAGGTTATAAATTCCAAACCCCAATTCATAGTAGATATGTAATTGGAGTTTGGAATTTTTTGTATTGAAATTTTTATAAAAGATGTATTACGTATTCAAAGATTTATTTTTTCCTCCAGTTTCAGAAGCCGATGAAGATGGTATTCTGGCCATTGGTGGGGATTTAAGTTCAGAAAGATTGGAGATGGCTTACAAAAGCGGAATTTTTCCGTGGTTTAATGAAGGAGAGCCTATTCTGTGGTGGTCGCCTGATCCCAGAATGGTTTTGTTTTTGGACGAATTGATCATATCAAAAAGTATGCGGAATATTTTGAACCGAAATCAATTTAAAGTTACTTTTAATCAGAACTTTGAAGCTGTAATTTTAAATTGTCAAAAAATAAAACGTGAGGGTCAGAATGGAACGTGGATCTCAAAAGAAATGATTGAAGCCTATTGCAAATTAAATACAGAAGGAATTGCAAAATCTGTTGAGGTTTGGCAGGATGAGGTTTTGGTTGGAGGTTTATACGGAATTGATTTAGAAGATGTTTTTTGTGGTGAAAGCATGTTTTCTATGGTGCCTAATGCTTCAAAAGTAGCTTTTATAGCTTTGGTAAATTATTTAAAAGAAAAAAATTATAAGTTATTGGACTGTCAGGTTTATAACCCGCATTTAGAAAGTTTAGGCTGTCGTGAAATTGACCGCAATGAATTTATGTCTTTTTTAAAAAACAATTAAATGAGTGTGATTCATATTATAAAAGAAATTTATATTTATCCAATTAAAAGTCTTGCAGGGATTAGCTGTCAACAAGCTTTTGCCGAAGAAATGGGGTTTCAAAATGACCGCAGATGGATGTTGATTGATGCTGAAAATCTGCCTCTAACCCAAAGAGAATATCCAATTTTGAGTCAGTTTTATCCTGAAATATCAGAAAGAAAAATTAGTATTACTTTTAAGAATCAAAAGCATGAATTTTCTACAACCGAACATTTAGATAATCCAATACAAGTAAATGTTTGGGAGGATAAAAGCGAAGTTGTTGAGGTAAACCAAACAACTTCAAAATGGTTTAGCGGACATTTAGGTTTTGAATGTAAATTGGTCAGGATCATGAAAATTGGAGATCGCAAACATGAAAGTTCAAGATTAAAAGAAACCTTCAATGTAAGTCTGGCCGATGGTTATCCCTATCTGTTAATCGGCACAGAAAGTCTTGATTTTTTGAATCATAAATTAGCGGAAAAAATTACAATAAAAAGATTTCGTCCAAACATTTTAATCACTACGCAAAAAGAACATGAAGAAGATAATTTTGATACTTTTAAAATTGGAGAAGTCAACTTTAAAAATATAAAACCTTGTGGAAGATGTATTATGGTTAACAATAATCCCCAGAATGGCATTGTTAAAAAAGAACCTTTGAAAACCTTAAGCAAGTATCGAAATGTAAATAACTCTGTTTTATTCGGAATTAATATTGTGAGTTTGAATTCAGGGATTATTAAAGTAGGAGACAAAATTGTCTTTTAGAAATCCAATTTTGTAAAGTTCCAATTCAAAGTATTAAAAAGCACCAATTCATTTTTTAAAGTTGGTAATTCCAAAATTAATTTAAGCGTTTCATGTGCCATCATAGTACCGATAATTCCGGGGAGCGTTCCTAAAACTCCATTTAGATTGCAGTTTGGTACTTCTTTTGGATTTGGTATTTCTGGAAATAAATCACGCAGATTTTTACTTCCGTTATGATTAAAAACGGCAACCTGTCCTTCGAATTTTAAAATACTTCCATAAATTAAAGGCTTGTGAAATTGAACACAAGTATCGTTTATCAAATAACGGGTTGCAAAATTATCAGATCCATCCACTATAACATCATATTGTTGAATGATTTTCGATGCATTCTCACGTGTTAACTTTTTAGGTATTGCATCAACTGAAATCAAAGGATTCAGTTTTGAAACAACAGTTTTAGCTACAATTGCTTTTTCCTGACCAATTTCGTCTTCGGTATATAAAATTTGACGGTGTAAATTATGAATTTCAACGGTATCAAAATCCATTATTCCAATACAACCTACGCCAGCTGTTGCTATGTATTGTAGGATCGGGCAGCCCAAACCTCCTGCGCCAATTACTAAAACTCGCGCTTTTTTAAGTTTTTCCTGACCTTCATCGCCAATTTCAGGAAGAATGGTTTGTCGGTTATAACGTAAAAATTCTTGGATAATGCTCATTGTAAGTAAGTCTTAAAGTTGGAAAGTCGAAAGTGGAAAATCAAATTTGAAATATAAGAATGTAAAGAATAAATTATTGGAAATAGTCTGTTTGAAAGCTTTAGACTTTATGACTTTCGACTTTTCAGACTAAAATTTTTATCCCAGTCTTTCCAAACGGGTTCGTATCCTTTATTGATTATGATTTCGGCAATTTCTCCTGCCGAACGCTCGTCACTTATTTCAAATTGTTCCAGTGATTGCGGATCAACAACATAACCGCCGGGATTAGTTTTAGAACCTGCGCTCATACTTGTAACACCAATCGGAATAATATTGTTTCTGAATTTTTCGTTTTCCCTTGTAGAGATCGAAATTTCCAGATCTTCATTCCATAGACGATAGGCACAAATTAATTGTGTCAGGTCTTTGTCGTCCATAATGAAATTGGGTTCGATTATGCCTTCCGCAGGCCTTAATCTCGGAAATGAAACCGAATATTTGGTCTTCCAGTATTTCTTTTGAAGGTAATCCAAATGCAGAGCATTGAAAAAACTATCGGTTCGCCAATTTTCCAGACCTAACAAAACACCCAAGCCTATTTTATGAATTCCTGCAGTTCCAATTCGGTCAGGAGTTTCCAGCCTGAAATCAAAATTTGATTTTTTACCTTTCGTATGGTATTTTTTGTAAACTTCCTGATGATACGTTTCCTGATACACCAAAACTGAATAAACTCCTGATTCATGCAAACGTTGGTATTCTTTAGTAGAAAGCGGCTGCACTTCTACAGAAATAATTGAAAATTGTTCTCTTATTAAATTGATTGCATTCAGAAAATAATTAATGTTTACTGTATAATTAGCTTCACCAGTAACCAATAAGACATGATCGAAACCAATTTTTTTCAGGGCTTCAACTTCGAGTTTTATCTCAGAGTCCAAAAGTGTTTTCCGCTTGATTTTATTATCCAGACTGAAACCACAATAGGTACAAATATTTTGGCATTCATTACTTAAATAAAGCGGCGCATACATTTGAATTGTTTTTCCAAAACGCTTCTTGGTAAGTTCATGGCATTGCTGTGCCATTTGTTCTAAAAAAGGCTGTGCAGCGGGCGAAATCAGTGCTAAAAAATCATCGAGATTACGTTTGGTTTTTGCCAATGTGTGCTCAACTTCCCGGGTTGTTGTTTGGTATATTCTGGTTTGAATAGAATTCCAATCGTAGTTTTCAAATGTCGATTTAAATGTTTTCATGTTTTTGTTTCTCGCAGATTTTGCAGATTGAGCGGATTATATTTTGTTTACAATACGATGGATATTATCTAAGATATTTGTACAATTAAAATTGACTAGCAAAGCCAACTTTTTATTAGTTAATTTTAAATACGTATTTACTTGTTTAAAATGAATAGACTTCATTTCTTCAACTGATTTTAATTCAATGATTACTTTATTTTCAATTAATAAATCAAGACGAAAAGAAATGTCTAAAATAATATCGTCGTATTTAACCGGTAAATCGATTTGTTTAGTAACATTCAATCCATCTTTTTTTAATTGATAATATAATGCACTTTCATAAATAGATTCTAATAATCCCGGACCTAGTGTATTGTAAACTTTAAAAATTGATCCTCTTACTCTATATGAAATTTCATTCTCAGACATATCTTAAATTTAAATTATTAAAAATAATAAATTTAAGAATTTTCTTTCTTTTGTTTGTTTTTTTTCGCAGGTTTTAAAGAGCGTAATTTTTTTTTATCAGCTTAATCTACAAAATCTGCGAGAGAAAAAATTTCATTCATATAGAAAAGAAGTCAAAGGACTTGAAGCAATAGCATGATTTTGATGACTGGCAATTTTAGCTTCGAATGCTTTACGGCCAGCAATAACAGCTTCCTTAAAAGCTTCTGCCATTAATTTTGAATTTCCGGCCACGGCAATTGCAGTATTGACCAAAACAGCATCGGCGCCAATTTCCATTGCTTTTGCGGCATCAGAAGGAGCGCCTATTCCTGCATCTATAATTACCGGAACATTACTTTGCTCAATAATAATTTCTAAAAAATCAATGGTTTTTAAACCTTTGTTACTGCCAATAGGAGAACCTAGAGGCATAACTGCAGCTGTTCCTGCATTTTCCAGATGTTTGCATAAAACAGGATCAGCATGAATATAAGGCAAAACAAAAAAACCTAGTTTAGCCAGTTCCTCAGTTGCTTTTAAAGTCTCAATCGGATCGGGCATCAGATATTTTGGATCGGGATGAATTTCAAGTTTTACCCAATTGGTTTCGAGTGCTTCACGTGCCAATTGCGATGCAAAAACAGCTTCTTTTGCATTTCTGGCGCCTGATGTATTGGGTAATAAATTAATATTCGGATGTTGTAAATGTGATAAAATGGCGTCTGTGTCGGTTTCGAGATCTATGCGTTTTAAGGCAACGGTCACCAATTGACTTTCTGAAGCTAAAATGGCTTCTTCCATTTGCAGGTTAGAACCGAATTTTCCTGTTCCCAAAAATAAACGGGAGGTAAGGATTTTATCTCCAATTTTAAATAATGGCGTTTGCATATAATTTGTCGTTAAGTTGTTGAACTAGTTTTTCTTTTTGAAGGCTTTTTGTAATTATTCCCGAAACAGCAATGCCATAAATGCCTGTTTTTAGAAGATATTCTATGTTTTCTAATGTGATTCCGCCAATAGCGTAAACAGGTGTTAAAATGTCTTCAGTTCTCATTTTATTCAGAATTGAAACATAGCCTTCAGCACCTAAAACGGGACTTAATTTTTCTTTGGTTTCGGTAAATTGAAAAGGCCCAAGGCCAATATAATCGCAGCCGTTTTGAGACTGATAAAGTACATCTTCAAAAGTATTTGCTGTGGCACCGATAATTTTCCGATCTCCTAAAATAGCTCTGGCTTCAGGTATACTCATGTCGCCTAAGCCTAAATGGACACCGTCTGCAGCAATTTTTTGAGCGAGTAAAACATCATCATTTATAATAAAAATGGACGAGTATTCTTTGCATAAAATTTTTACAGCTTCGGCTAAAACAAATCTTTTTTCAGAATTTTGATTTTTGAATCGCATTTGTATCCAGTCGCATCCGGCATCCAAAGCCTCATGGATATTGTAAAGTTGTTTTTCGATGGTTTCACCTTGTGAAATATATTGCAATTTGTTAAACATAATGATGCCCGATTAATGTGGATGATGAGCTTAAATATTTTTCGATATAGATTTTAGCTTCAATACATGCTGATTTTAAATTATGACCTAAAGCCAGATTGGCTGCAATTGCTGATGACAATACACACCCTGATCCATGTTTGGGTTGGAAATTTATGTTTGTGGGTAAGAGTTCTGTAACCGTGCTATTCATAAACAGATAATCTGTCCCCAAAGCTTCTTCATTATGACCTCCTTTTAGCAAAATAGCTGATGGAAGTTCATTTTTTACCCAAGGCTTCTCAGATACGAAATCCGGAAAAAGCATCATTATCTCATCGTAATTTGGTGTTATTAAATCAATTTTTGATAAAGCTTCATTAAGTAATAAATCATCATTTAGTTCAATAAATTCGAATTTTGTAGACGACTTTAAAACCGGATCCCAAACAATTTTTGTCATAGGTGATAATAATTTTATGGATGAAAGTATTCTGTTTAAATAATATAAACTTGGGACAATTCCAATTTTAACAGTGGTGATTTCATAGCTTAGAAATAAGGTTTCAATCGAACGGATTACAAAACTCAAATCTGTCCATTGAATTTCATAAAACATATTATCGGTCTGAATCGTATTGGCTGTGTTAATGGCAAAACCATTGACCTGATGCTGTTCAAATGTTTTTACATCAGCTAAAACACCAGCACCACCAGACGGATCAAAACCAGCTATACTAAGTGCGAATGGACGATTTGTTGACATAATTTAAATTGTTTTATTGGATTCTTATTATTCCAGATTGTTCCTAAAAGAGTCACATTGTCAAAACCTTTTAGGAGTGTTTCTTCAATATTGCCTGAATGTATTCCGCTTAAGGCAACCATTTTTGAATCAAAATTTGTTCTTTGTTTTACGTCTTCCAAAAGATTGGTTTTTGGGTTATAATTTTCTTTTGAAATGCTTCTAAAAACCGGACTTAAAAAAGCATATTCAAAAATGTTTTCCAAAGCATTAAAATCCTGAATAGAATGTGTGGAAGTTGATAAAATCATATTTTCGATTACTGTAAAGCCAAATTTTTCTCTTACTGTTTCTGAAAAATGAATTCTGTTAATTCCAAAATCAGCTGCTATTTCATAATGATTGTGTAAAACCAGTTTCTCACGGTATTCATGTTTTATCCGATGAATAAATTTTGCTGTTTCAACTTCTGAAAAATCCGGTTTCCGAATGTGAAGCAAAGACAATCCTTCTACAAGTAAGGAATCAATTATACTGATTTCATTTGCAATTGCACAAGGATTAGTAATTACGATCATAATCTTGATTTATTTCTATACTCTTGATTCTTTTCTCTATTTTCTTTCTCAGCTATAAATCTCTTTCCCTTTTTTAATAAATTCTTCTGATTTTTCCTGCATGCCTTTTTCGGCAGCTGCCACATCACGAATTTCCTGAGATATTTTCATCGAGCAGAATTTCGGCCCGCACATAGAGCAGAAATGGGCTACTTTTGCACCATCCGCAGGAAGGGTTTCATCATGAAATTCCCTTGCGGTATCCGGATCTAATGATAAATTAAACTGATCTTCCCAGCGGAATTCAAAACGGGCTTTACTTAAGGCATTGTCTCGATATTGTGCTCCCGGATGACCTTTGGCCAAATCTGCAGCATGGGCGGAAATTTTATAAGTGATAACACCATCTTTAACATCTTTTTTGTTGGGTAGTCCAAGATGTTCCTTTGGTGTAACATAGCATAACATCGCACAACCGTACCAGCCAATCATTGCAGCTCCAATTGCCGAAGTGATATGATCGTAACCGGGTGCAATATCAGTTGTTAATGGCCCAAGTGTGTAAAAAGGAGCTTCGTGGCAATGTTCTAATTGTTTGTCCATATTTTCCTTTATCATGTGCATTGGAACGTGCCCAGGACCTTCAATAAAAACCTGCACATCATGTTTCCAGGCAATTTTTGTCAGTTCTCCTAA
>NZ_JBDTTP010000032.1:0-42091 GCF_039930565.1 Flavobacterium sp.
TAATAATAGGTTCAGGACCTATCGTTATTGGTCAAGCTTGTGAATTTGATTATGCAGGATCTCAATCTGCACGTTCTATCCGTGAAGAAGGAATTGAAGTTATCCTGATCAACTCTAATCCAGCGACAATTATGACCGATCCTAGTATGGCCGATCATATTTATCTGAAACCTTTAACGACTAAATCGATCATTGAAATTCTTAAAGCGCATCCACAAATTGATGCTGTTTTGCCAACGATGGGAGGACAGACGGCTTTGAATTTGTGTCTGGAAGCGGATGAAAAAGGAATCTGGGAGGATTTTGGAGTAAAAATGATTGGAGTTGATGTAAATGCCATCAATATTACGGAAGACAGAGAGCAGTTTAAACAATTGCTTCAAAAAATAAATGTTCCTACTGCACCAGCTAAAACAGCTACTTCCTTTCTTGAAGGAAAAGAAATTGCACAGGAATTCGGGTTTCCATTAGTTATTCGTCCTTCATTTACATTAGGAGGAACTGGAGCAGCGTTTGTACATAATAAAGAAGATTTTGACGAAAAACTAACCTACGGATTAGAAATGTCACCTATTCATGAAGTTTTGATCGACAAAGCTTTAATAGGCTGGAAAGAATATGAATTGGAACTTTTGAGAGATAAAAATGATAATGTTGTGATTATCTGTTCGATCGAAAATATGGATCCAATGGGAATTCATACCGGAGATTCGATTACCGTTGCGCCGGCGATGACTTTATCAGATACCACTTTCCAGAAATTACGTGATTATGCGATCTTAATGATGCGTAGCATCGGAAATTTTGCAGGAGGTTGTAACGTACAATTCGCAGTTTCGCCAGACGAAAAAGAAGATATTGTAGCTATCGAAATTAATCCTCGTGTGTCCCGTTCTTCTGCTTTGGCATCTAAAGCAACAGGATATCCAATTGCTAAAATTGCTTCTAAACTGGCTTTAGGGTACAATTTAGATGAGCTGCAAAACCAAATTACAAAATCTACTTCGGCTTTATTTGAGCCTACTTTGGATTATGTAATTGTAAAAATACCACGTTGGAACTTTGATAAATTTGAAGGAGCTGACAGGACTTTAGGGCTTCAGATGAAATCGGTTGGTGAGGTAATGGGAATTGGACGTTCGTTCCAGGAAGCACTACACAAAGCGACTCAATCATTAGAAATCAAAAGAAACGGCTTAGGTGCTGACGGAAAAGGATATACGAACTACGAACAAATTATCGAGAAACTGACTTTTGCAAGCTGGGATCGTGTTTTTGTAATTTATGATGCGATTGCAATGGGAATCCCATTGAGCCGTATTCATGAAATCACAAAAATCGATATGTGGTTCTTAAAACAATATGAGGAACTTTATACTTTAGAAAAAGAAATTTCAAACTATAAAGTATCTAATCTTCCTAAAGAACTTTTGCTTGAAGCCAAACAAAAAGGGTTTGCCGACAGACAGATTGCTCACATGGTGAATTGTCTTGAAAGTGAAGTGCATACTTTGCGTATGGAACAGAATATTAACCGTGTGTTTAAACTGGTTGATACTTGTGCTGCTGAATTTAAAGCACAAACACCTTATTACTATTCTACTTTCGAAGCTGAAATCGAAAAAGCAAACGGCGAACGTTATGTAGATAACGAAAGTATTGTAACGGATAAAAAGAAAATTATAGTTTTAGGCTCAGGGCCAAACAGAATTGGTCAGGGAATTGAGTTTGATTATTCTTGTGTACACGGAGTTTTGGCTGCAAAAGAATGCGGTTACGAAACCATTATGATCAACTGTAATCCTGAAACCGTTTCGACTGATTTTGATACGGCTGATAAATTATATTTCGAGCCTGTTTTCTGGGAACATATCTATGACATTATCCAACATGAAAAACCGGAAGGCGTTATTGTTCAGTTAGGTGGCCAGACTGCTTTGAAATTAGCTGAAAAATTGTCTAAATATGGAGTGAAAATTATCGGAACGAGTTTTGATGCGCTTGATTTAGCCGAAGACAGAGGACGTTTCTCTGAATTATTGACAGAATTAAATATTCCTTTTCCACAATTCGGAATCGCAGAAACGGCTGATGAAGCTTCTGCACTTGCTGATACTTTGGACTTCCCTTTATTGATTCGTCCTTCATATGTATTAGGAGGTCAGGGAATGAAAATTGTAATCAACAAAAAAGAACTGGAAGAGCACGTTATTAATTTATTGAAAACGATTCCAGGAAATAAATTATTATTAGATCATTATTTGGCAGGAGCAATAGAAGCGGAAGCAGATGCCATTTGTGATGCTGACGGTAATGTTTATATTATCGGAATTATGGAGCATATCGAACCTTGCGGAGTGCACTCCGGAGATAGTAATGCTACTTTGCCTCCTTTTAACTTGGGAGAATTCGTCATGCAACAGATAAAAGATCATACTGAAAAAATTGCTAGAGCTTTAAAAACAGTTGGTTTAATCAACATTCAGTTTGCGATTAAAGATGATACCGTTTACATTATCGAAGCAAATCCCAGAGCTTCCCGTACAGTGCCATTTATTGCAAAAGCATACGGAGAACCTTATGTGAACTACGCTACAAAAGTAATGTTAGGACACAATAAAGTAACAGATTTTGATTTTAACCCGCAATTAAAAGGATACGCGATCAAACAGCCGGTTTTCTCTTTCAGTAAATTCCAAAATGTAAACAAAGCATTAGGTCCGGAGATGAAATCAACAGGAGAAAGCATTTTGTTTATAGATGACTTAAAAGATGATCAGTTTTATGAATTGTACTCCAGAAGAAAAATGTATTTGAGTAAATAATCTCAAATCCTGATATAAAAAAAGCTCCATTTATGGAGCTTTTTTTATTAAATGTATTTTGACAATCTATATTTGTTTCTTTTTAAGTTTTAATTCTTTATTACCTTAAATGTTCTTTTTGTATTTCCATAAACGGCAACTACAGTGTAAATTCCTGTACTCAGTTGATTTCCTATAGTTATAGCCTGATTGGTATAAAAATCAGTTCCGGAGAAACAAACCGAACCTTTCATATCAATTATTTTCATATTTATTTGTTGAGTAGTTTCGCTTTTAATTTTTATTGAAGTTTCGTTTGTGAAAGGATTTGGGTAAAATACCATTGTCTTATCTTCAGAAATGATATCATTAATTCCAAGGACACCTTCATCTAAAACATCAATATAATTAAAATTAAATTTTGATTTATAGTGCAGTTTGATATAATTTTCACCTTGGGGTAAATTAATTCCGGTGACAATTTTATCTGTGTAAGTTTGTAACCCGCCTGTTGCCGGAAAAGTTTCGTCTGTTTTTATTACAACACCATTTACGCTAATATCAAATTTGCCTTCAAGTAAGGAAGCTACTCTAAAGGTCATTTTATAAGAACTCGCTTTAGATACATTTATCATATATTCATTCCAATCTCCTGCATCAGCAAAGCAAACATTTTGAGTAGTTCCTCCGTCGGTTGTGTTTTGTAATGCTGTTCCTTTACGGCGGTAATGCTTATTAGCAATGATTCTGCCTGGTACATTCATTTTTTTTGTAGTGTAAGGCACGTTAAGGTACGCTGTCCCTATGGGTTTTATTTCTCCGCTATTGGCCCCAAGCAACTGCCCTTCGAGCATATCAGTCCAGTTTGCAGGCACTCTGCCGGTAAACCAGGAATAGCGGTAAATATCAGGATCATTTTCAAAAGCAGTTACAACATTCTTCATGAAATTGGTTTTATCAGTAGCCGATTGTACTACTCTATTTGCAAATTCTGTAACCCAAATTGGTATGTTGTATTTTTTTAATAATGATGTTACTCCAACAATATCTCCCGAGGTAGCATCATAAGTGTGAAATGCAATATAATCTACTTTACAGGTTGGACAAAGACTAAAGAATTCATCATGCCATGCAATTGGACTTTGGTATCCGCCATAATTGGAAGGGCCATTAAAGGCAGGAGAAGCACTGACAATCTCTAACCCTTTTGCTGCGGCTATTTTTTCAATATTTGGCCATGCATCTACAGCTTCCTGAGGTGTTAATCTTGCACCATCATTAAAGTTAGGTTCATTAAAAGCTAATAAGTATTTGGCTCCTGGTTTTATGGTTGCAATAAACGCATCAGGATTATTTATCTTACCCCAGGCCATTGGAACAAACTCGACACCAAGTGTGGCATAATCAGAATCAACTTGTGAATCTGGTACTGGCGACCAATTATACCACCAGGAAATCCCAGGTCTTAAAGCATTCAAATCAGCTACAGTATGATATCCATACGCTATTCCGCGTTTTGGACTTACCTGCGCATAATTATTGTCGAAAAATATTGTTCCTAACAAGAATGAAGCGAAAGCTAACTTTTTTAACATAAAAGAGGTTTTTTGGTTTTAAATTAATTTCCAAATATATTTCAACGTAACTTTAGTTTATTATTTAATTTCATATCAAAAATGCATCAACTTTAATATGACTTTAATTTTATCAAAAGTTAGATAAAGTATTATTTGTTTTGTAATTATTATGAAAAAAGGCTCCATTATGAAGCCTTTTTTATTGTATATTATTCGTTTTGATTGAACGACATATTATCCCGGGTGTTTTTTTGTACAGAAATAGCGCCAAATAAAGCTAGTAAAAAAGCAAAAGCATAAAAGCCTTTTTCACTTGGTAAAATGGTTGCATTCCATAATCCAACAATCAATAACACAATGGATAAAAGTGTTCCAAACCAACAGATGCCATAATACATATCTGTTACAGGAAGGTTCTCAAGTCTGTCCCTTACACTTTTTTGCAATGAAACTACAGCAAATAATCCAAACATTAATACTGTGAAATAATATCCTTTTTCATTTAACAGCATTTCCGCTCTTGCAAGTCCAACTATAAATCCTATTGTTCCTGCTCCAAGAGCTACCCATGATGCTGCTATAAAAGCATTTGATGTTTTTTGTACCATAATTATTTAGTAATCTTTTTTTGGTTAGACAACAAATATAATTAAATTCAGTTCACATTATTATAAATAGAACAGGTTTTGCAAGGTAAAATCTTTCAAATATTTTAAATAAAAAAAGCTCCATAGTGGAGCTGTTTTTATTTAATATGGCAGTTATTATTTAACAAATTCCTGCAAAAGCTTTAACTGCTCTAAGTCTATATTGGATTGTTTCAAAACTGACATCAGTGTCATGATGTTATTTGGATTCATATCTTTTCCTAAAACACGCACTACAGCAAAACCATTTTCTTTTCTGTTAGCAAAAATTATGAATTCCTCGATGTTCTCATCAGTACCAACAAAACTTACAGAAGCGCCATCTTTACCGGAACCAACCTTCATTAATTCCTGGTATTTTGGATTTTTTAAAATTGCTTTTACTTTTGCTCTCTCTGTTTCAAATTGTGCCTGATTTTTATCATTAGCCTTGAATGCCAAAATATTCATTTTATCAAAAGAATTCAAAGCTTCAGTTTGTTCTGCAGATAATTTTGTCTTGTCAATATTTAAAATATTGGGTGATACATCAAGTGCAATGAAATTCTTGTTGTCTGTATTTTCTACAAAATATTTTTGTAGTGATGGTTCAGAATTACAACTTATCAAAGTTAATAGTCCTAAAATGGCTGAGGTAAAAAAATATGCTTTCATCTTATTTTTTGCTTTTTGAGGCTTTCTTTAAATCTGTGCCGCCTGGCAGTTTCATTTTGTCAGTCAGTACTGATATTTCATTTAAATCAAAATTGCCGATTAAAGACAACAATACAGTATCTTCATTTTTTGCACCATCAATAAACATGAATAACTCCTTTATTTTAGTATCGTTGACAGCCGATTTTACATAAATTTTTACATTTTTGCCACTATCATTAATACGCATCAGCTCTTCAAGGTTTGCTGATTTAATGTATTTATCTGCAGAAAGCTTCATGTCCGCTTCTATCTTAGCATTTTTTGTAGTAAATACTCTCAAGTTATCCAGTTTTTTTATTAAAGCCATATATTGTTGTGTCTCCTTATCAGACGGGTCTACTTTTACTTTACTCATTATGTCAAACATTTTTTTGTTGACAATTACTGAGGTTACGTCATCCTGACCATCAAATTTATCAAATGCATTTTGGGCATAAAAAGCATGGGTAAAAAAAGCTAAAACTATTGTTATGATGAAATTTTTAGTCATGCTTTTTTTATTGTTTTTTCTGTATTCCTGAATCGTTGATTTCATTTTTTTATTTGTTTATTGTTTGAAAATTTTGTTTTTTGATTGTTCGTATTCTTTAATGTATTGTACACTTTCGATACCTACATTGACTTTGTTTGATAATAATGCCAAAGCTTTTTGCGTTGCGGCTAAAGCTTCTTCAGGATCATCATAAGTTCCTAATTCTGTTTGCGCTACAACCGGCGGTGTATTTTTTTCGCTTACATAATAGGTTCCAATTCCCAGTAAAACAACAACAGAAGCTGCAATTGATAACCACGCTACATTTCGTTTTTTAGTTTGTAGTGGAATTGCTTTGTCTGTTCGGACCAGGCTCTCGGGTACCTGCGTCGATTTTTGTTCTTTTACCTGAGAGAAATAACCAAAAAGTGGTTGGTATTGCTGTAAATGCTGCGCAACATTTGGTGAGGAAAAATAGTCTTTTAATTCTTTTTCTTCGGCAATAGTGCTTTCTCCCTGAAAGTATTTTTCTAATATTATTTCTATTTTATCTAATTCCATATTGATGTGTATTAATCATTGATTCTCTTATTTTTTTTCTCGCTCTCGAAAGTGCCACACGAATAGCAGTTTCATTCATATTGACAATTTTTGCAATTTCATCAAATTCGTATTGTTCAACATCTCGTAACTGAATTAATATTTGTTGCTGTTCAGGCAACTGGCTCATTATTTTTCCAACCCATTCTAAACTATCAGAGTCTTCCAGTTTTTTATCTAATTGCGGTTCACGATCGGTATAATTGTTATGTACTATTTTAAGGTTACCGGCCCGTTTTGATTTTAACTGGTCCAGACAATAATTTTTGGTCATTGTCATTGCAACAGCTTCAATATTATTATAGGTATCTAAGTTGTCTTTTTTGTTCCATAACTTTACCATTACTTCCTGAGTTGCATCTTCGGCTTCTTCAGTACTGGTAAGTAATCGTTTTGCCAGACGAAAAACTTTGTCTTTAAAAGGATTAATTAATTCTATAAATGCAATTTGATTCATGTCTGGTTATTTTTTTTATTATAGTCAGATGCATTAAAATATTTTGATTTTACGACTAATTTACAGTCGGATTCATTGCATATTCCAGGTTTGGTTTGTTAACTTATATAGTCAAGACGAAGTAGTTTTATTTTTGTTACATTCACATTAAAAAAATGTTGTAAAAAAAACCGTAAATTTATTACAGTTAAAACTAAAGGTACTATTTTTACGTTAATACTTTATTGAAAACCAATTTTATGAAAACAATATTAAAAAGTCTTATCCTTTTATTTTTAGCAATATTCAGTTTGCAATCTTGTGATGATCAGGATGATGTTGATACTCCGGCTGATTTACAAGTGAATGATTTTATTTGGAAAGGACTAAATCAGTATTATTTATGGCAGGCCGATGTTCCGAATTTAGCTGATAACCGTTTTGCAAATCAGGAAGCTTTGAATTCTTTTTTAGCAGGATATTCAAAGCCAGAAGATTTATTTGAAGATTTATTAAATAAACCGGATAGTAAATTTCCTAACGGAGGTGCAATTGACCGTTTTAGCTGGATAGTTGATGACTACACCGTTTTAGAACAAGAGCTTCAGGGTACTTCAAAAAGTGATGGTATTGATTTCAGGCTGAGTAGGGTTTCTCAAAATTCAGATGATTTGGTAGGGTATGTGCGTTACATTTTACCAAATTCAGATGCTTCATCAAAAAGCATTAAGAGGGGTGACCTTTTCACTGGAATTAACGGAACCAAACTTACAATCTCCAATTATCAAAGTTTATTAAGTTTAGACAGCTACACCTTAAATATGGCTGATCTAAGTAATAATACAATAACTCCCAACGGAAAATCGGTTTCATTGACTAAAACAATTTTAGATGAAAACCCTGTTTACATCAATAAGGTAATTACTTCAGGAGGTTATAAGATTGGATATCTGATGTACAATGGATTTTATGCTAATTATGATTTACAGCTAAATGCTGCTTTTGCACAATTGA
This sequence comes from Flavobacterium sp., assembly GCF_039930565.1. Taxonomy (GTDB): domain Bacteria; phylum Bacteroidota; class Bacteroidia; order Flavobacteriales; family Flavobacteriaceae; genus Flavobacterium. The sequence goes on from NZ_JBDTTP010000032.1 coordinate 8,247, forward strand.
AATCAGAAGGAGTTACCGATTTAGTTTTAGATTTGCGATATAACGGAGGTGGCTCAGTACAGACTGCGACTTATTTGGCGAGTATGATTACGGGACAATTTAAAGACCAGATTTTTTCTAAGCAAAAATGGAATGATAAAATTAATGCCTATTTTGCAAGTGAGGATTCAGAATTGCTTAATAATAGGTTTACGGATAAAATTAATGCAACTCCTATCAATAGTCTGAATTTGACTAAAGTATATATTTTAACTACTGATGGTACTGCTTCAGCAAGTGAATTGGTTATTAACGGATTGAAGCCTTATGTTACTGTAGTGCAGATAGGTGATAAAACTGTGGGGAAAAATGTTGGTTCAATCACTTTATATGATTCGGAAACATTTAATAAGAAAGATGTTAATCCAAGCCATAAGTATGCGATGCAGCCTTTAGTTTTAAAAATAGTAAACGCATCTGATTTTGGTGATTATACTGATGGTTTGGAACCTACATATCAGCAACTTGAATATGTTTCTACTATGGGTGTTCTTGGAGATCAGTCTGAACCTTTGCTAAATAAAGCTATTTCTCAAATTACCGGGGCAACGGCAAAAAGAATACAACAGAACAGAGCACAATCATTACCAACTTTCATAGACTCGAAGGCAATGGGAGGTATAAGAAACCAAATGTATGTTGATAAAGTTCCCGAAGGGCTTTTAAAAGCATTAAAATAATATATTAAAAAAAGGCTTTCAGAAATGAAAGCCTTTTTAACAAAAGTCCAAAAACAAAAACTAATTCTCTAAGAATTATTTTATGACTATTTTTTTAATAGTTTTTCTTTCCTGAATACTTACTTCAAATAAATAAGTTCCGGCTTTTAAATCAGAAACCGCAATTTCCTTATGATAGCCATTAGATAGTTTTTTAACGATCTGACCAGTGATATTATAAATTGTAATGCTACTTTCTTGTTCATTATTATTTATATAAACAATATCTGATGCAGGATTTGGGTATAGGCTTATTGAATTTTCTTCAAAATCGTTATTGCCTAACATTGTTTTTTGATTAATTACACCAATAGCGTTCAAGTCAAATCCTCCTGAGCCAAATGCTGTTGCATACGGTTCATTTATGATGTTTCCTTTACTGTCATATGTAGCGTAAAGGGAATTAATTGTTCCAACAACATCAATTATTTTTATATGGGTAATATTGTCTTTATCCAGCAGTAAATTGTCCGGAATATCTGAAACATCAAAAGGAGTTCCGTAACCACTAATATATTTTCCAGCCAGATTATTAATGTAACGGCAGTCAATTCCGGCAAAGGAGCCAACCTGTGTAGCTGTTTGTGTTTCACTGTGAGATGGAAATCTGAAAAAATTAACTCCATCTGAACTTACTTCCACAAAAGCTAACTCTAAAAACGCAAATCCGGGACCACCAGTTAGAAATCCATTTTCAAAAACGGCAAAATCATATCCGGATCCGTTTACAATTGGTGCAGCAAAAGTTGCAATAGCACTGCCTCCATCTCCTAATGATACTACAGATGTACCTGAGCCGCCAATGGCGCTATTATTGTCGCCAACATTTGCATAGGGACCATTTGGTTTAGAGATGTCCTGAAGGCCTCTTGTTACTGTAATTCCAGTTGCCCATTCTACAAATAGGGTGCTGTTTTTAGGAATTGCGGTAGTACCCACTTGTCCTGCAGCAGGTGCGTAGGATTGTGCTGTCATTAGACAAGATGTAAATAATAAACTATAAAGTAATTTTTTTATCATATTTATTAGTTTTAAATGCCCTTATAAAAAACTATAAGGGCATTTTGTTTTTCTAATTGTTTGAATAAAATCCGTTTGGTCCAATTCCTACATTTACTGTTTTTAAAACAGTTCCTGTTGAAGAATATACAGTTACAATTCCGTCTTTTGTAAATCCGTTTGCATTACCGGAGTAAATTTTTCCATCAATAACTCCAAACCCGTAAAAAGTAGAATATTGTACATAAGTAGTAGAAAATATGGGAGTTGTGCTAAAACTTGCAGCATTCAGATCCATTGCATAGACATCTCCTTCTTGAGTGTAATAAATTTTACTTCCATCAATATCCATATTTGATGCCCCTTTTAAAGTAGTAGATTCCAGAGATGTTGAATTGTCAGTTGTTGTATTAATTTTATATAGTTTACTTTGAGTGTCGTTTCCGCATAATACATAAACACTTCCATCTTTTTCTTCAATAGAATTTACACCGTCTTCCAGAATAAGAGTTTTAGAAATAGTATTGTTTGAAGGATTGATTACCGTTACTTCATTTCCGTAACCATAAGCAGCGTTCATAACGTAAAGTTTATTATTTGCCACCACAATTTTCTCAATTGTTTTGTTTACCGGAATCGAAGCTATATAAGCATACGTTGTAGCATCATAAACTGTCACTGCTTCAGAGATAGCATTTGTTACATATAGTTTATTGTTCAAAACTACACTGTAACGAGGGTTTTCAAGTTTCTCAGTAATGGTTCCAAGGCTTGCAAAAGTATATCTGTTAACAACCTCTACTTCGTTAGAATTGTTTACTACAATATATGCTTTATCATCACTAAAACTTAATGATTGTGCTACATCTCCTAATACTTTTGCAGGGTTTACAACAGTAAATATGTTGTTTTGGAAAGTCTCTAAATCATTCGAAATATAAGATACTGAAGCATTTGGCGTTCCAAAATTCCCTTCGTTTAAAATTAATACACCATTGTCATATGCTCCTAACGGAATATCATTTTCTGTATTATCATCGCTGCTGCAAGAAGTAAATAAAAAGGCAGTTGCAATAATTCCTAAATAAAGATTTTTTAATTTCATGTTTTAATAATTAAGGTTTAAATAAATAGATAAATTTCGCCCTGGCATAAAACGGCTGGGCAAAGCTTCATATTTTTCGTTCCAAAGATTGGCTACTTTGAAGCCTATTTTACAGATTTTCTTTTTGCTGAAATTATAATCTATTCCGACATTCGAAACATTATAGGCATCCAGAATGTATTTTGGGTTATTATCAGAAGTGGTAAAGATTTCTCCTGTATACATTATTTGATAGTAGGCAGACAATTTTTTATAATAATAGGATAATGATCCTGTAAGTTTGTGATAAGGAACATAAAATAGCTGTTTATTAGTAGTATCATCCAAAGAAACAGTGTAAGCATACGTTCCGCTAAAATCAAAAGTATGTTTGTTTACATTTTTTTGCCATCCCAAAAGAGCTTCGGCTCCATAAATTGATACTTTGTCGGTATTTACGGGTGACCAATTTCCACTATTGTTAGGCAGCCAGCGAATCATATCTTTAATTTTCATCGCATATCCGGTAATACTTAATCGTAAGTTTTTATATTTAAACTGGTTACCTATTTCTGCCTGATAGGAGCTTTCGGGCCTTAAATCAGGATTTCCACTGCCTTCCCAATATAAATCATTGAAAGTTGGAACTCTGTAGTTTCTGGATAAATTTAGTTTAAACTGATAAAAATCTGAAAAGTTATAGCGGGATCCAACAGAAAAAAGTATAGGGCTTTTGTAAACATCCGATATTTCTTTTCGCCCACTAATTTCATAATTCCATTTTTCTGTCAGCATGTGTTTAAATAAAACACTTACTCCGCCAATTTCACGACTGCTTTTTCCAATTCCTGAACCAATTCCACTATTTTTCGTATAATCTAAAATAGTACTGACTTTTATTTTTGATGATAATTCATAATCAATATCGTATTTTCCAATAAAACTTTTGACACCGCCTGAAGTAAATCCATCTCTTTTGATGTCTTCAAAATAGTTGTAATGTTCCGTTATGTAAGCCAGTTTCAAATTAGAATTAAATTTGCTAAAGGAACTTGTCCAGGTTAATAAATTACGGGTGTTATAATCCTGATATTTTGTTTTGGTTGCGTTAGGTGATGTTAATGAAAAGTGACGTTCCCCATCATAAACCTGGCTGTAAAGTTTGATGCTGTTTGTAGTGTTTATTTTATATCCAAAAGCCACATCAAGAACATTATTATAATATTGGCCGTTTGTATTTCTGCCTTCCTGACCAACAAATTTAAAATCGTTATCAGAGCTGTTTCGTGTAAAACTAACGTCTAAACTTATTTTTTTTGTAGCAGCAGTAATTCCATAAATAGCACTTAAGGTATTAAAATCACCATAATTAATTTGCAGGTCATTTTTGAAGGTATCGGTAAATTTCAACTCATTGTTAAGATGAATCGTTCCTCCAATTGCACCACTTCCGTAAACAACGCTTCCGCCACCAGCTTTTACATCAATAGAATTGAAACTTCTTGTAGAAATAGTATTAAAATCCGTTTGGCCCAAAAGCTGGGAGTTGATATTAATTCCATTCCAGACAACAACTGTCTGTTGTGACGTAGTTCCTCTAAAAGAAGGTGAAGAGGTCATGCCTAAGCCATTTTCCTTAAAATAAATTACAGTATTGTAATTTAAAAGTGATGTAAGGGAAGCCTGGTTTTTATTTATAAGAGAATCGCTTAACCTTTGTACAGATTGTGTATTGGAAAAATTTTTAAGATTAGTGTCAGAAACTACAACTTCTTTTAATTTGGTAACAGAGTCATGCTGCGCCAAAATAATCTGGCACAAAAGAAGCAGGCAAAAAGCGAAACGTTTTTTTAAAGTCATAATTTCTACACTCTTTTTCCCGAGAGTTCGATATTTGTTATAAAGGCAGGTCTCCTGGCTTGCGTCTTGTTGTTTACCTTCCCATCACGCAGCGTGACAGTGGTTTTGTAGATAACAACAAGCATTCTTAAAAAGAACTAAGCTTACAGTTGCGGGTACAGCTCAAGATTTTTAATTTTAAAATGTTTAAAATCAGTCACTTGATTCCCTTTTAATGTGTTTTTAAATTCAAAACACAACCTTAATTGGGTGCAAAGATAAAGTTAAAAAAATGTAAATTTCAAATTTGTTTTACTTTTTAAAATAATTTCGAAACAAAACAAGGCTTAAAATCTATTTTAATGACTTGCCCAAAATCAACTTTATTCTGAAAAGCATCTTTTAAAGGCAATGAAGTATGATGACATAAAAAACTTCTAATGCTACCGGCATGAGCAACAATAACAATTGGTTGATCTGTTTTTTTTGAAATTTGCTCTGATAAAAAACGCTCGGTTCTTTTGTGTAATTCAACAAAAGATTCTCCATTGGAAACACCAATATTTACAAAATCTTCCATCCATGGATTAAGTTGTTCAGGTGGAATGTCATTCCAGTTTTTCATTTCCCAATCGCCAAAATTCATTTCCATTAATCGGGTATCTTCGTGATAAGAAATGGTCTTGATTTTGTTTTGAATGTATTTTGCCAAAGTAACGCATCGTTTCAATGGGCTCGAAAAAATGATTGCTTCATTAGGTAATTGCGACAGTATATTTTCAAAAGTATTTTCAAAAGGTTCAGCCAAATCCACATCAGATTGTCCGTAACAAATTCCTTTTTCGCAGATGGTTTCCGTATGACGGACTAAATAAATTTCCATAAAAAAAGAAGGCTTAAATAAAAAATAACTTCACAAACTTGTTGCGTTGCACCTAAACAATCTCCTGTATAGCCATCAATCCATTTCTGAAAATAACGTGCTAAAAAATAACGTGTCAGGAAAATGGGAAGTAGGACAAGCAGAATTTTATATTGAAAATACGAGAGCACAAATAACGGAAGCAGTCCAAAGAAAAATGAACCGAAAACTTCTTTCCAACTATGTTTTTTTGCAATAGGCTTACTTTTGCTTGAAGCGTCATCACGCGAATATTCATGTGTGAAAATAATAGAAATCGCTACCAAACGGCTCAAAGCATGAGCTGAAACAAACAATAGATAAATTTGAGAAAGGCCAATTGTAGTATTGATTTGATAAAGTGAAATTGATTCTGAAAGCAATTTGAATTTCAATAAAAAAAGCAAAACCAGACCAATAGCTCCATACGCTCCAATAGCACTGTCTTTCATGATTGTCAGAATTTTTTCTTTGGTCCAGCCACCGCCAAAACCATCGCAGACATCTGCAAAGCCATCCTCATGAAAAGCTCCGGTGGTTAGTACTGAAGCAATAAATGAGAGGATAACAGCGGTTTCAATTGATAGAAAAAGCGAAGAAATATAAAAAACTAAAAATGAAATACTGCCAACAATCCAGCCGATTAAAGGGAAATAGCGTGTTGCTTTGTTTAAATAATCCGGATTATGATCAATTTTTTTTGGACAGGGAATTCGGGTATAAAACATTAAGCAGGTAAAGAAAATATGTAGTTCTTTTTTCATTGAAAGATTTGTTTTTATTTTGATTAAGATTGAAAGATCTTTATTTGAATAGCCTCCTGCTTTAGCTGGAGGATAATGTAAGATATATGGAAAAAGCTTTAGCCGAATTCTATTTGTTGAGTCCAAATTTCGTAAAGATTTCATCTTCTTGAAAAGTTTTTCTTTTATGATGCTCTTCCTGATTTTTAATATAATCTCTTACCTTATCAATTATAGATTCTGAAACAGAAAATGCAAAATATTCATCCTGCCACTCAAACTTTTCTTTGGTCAGCTGATTTTTATTAATCCAAAATGAAGATTCACCTTTAATTAATTGCATGATTTTCTGGATACTTTGATCTACTCCTAATGAAACAAGGCAATGGCAGTGATCTGAATATCCATTTATAAAATCAATAAAAATTCCTTTTTCTTTAGCGTTTCCTTTAATATGATTCCAAACTTTCTGACGCAATTCTGATGTGTTCAAATAGGGAACTCTATTTTTAGTGCTCCAAACAAAATGAATGTAAACTTTAATTAGTGACATGAGTCAAAGTTTTGATTAAATGTATTTCTGAAAATTTAATTCTGTTTTTAATTCAGGTTTGAGTTTTATGGAATGTGCCAAAAGTAAAAGTTTGGCTAAAGCCTTTTGATATCTAAATAATTTCCTAAAGCAGGAGGCTATTCAAACTGTTGCTGCCAATAAAGTCGCGGCTCACAACTATTTCCGACTCACCTTAGCACTCTCAAAACTCGCCATTTCATTCAAAAAAGCTTCTGCTGATTTTAAAATAGGAAAGGCTACAGCACAGCCGGTTCCTTCGCCAAGACGCAAATCTAAATTTAAAATTGGTTTTGCCTGTAAATAATCTAATAATTTTTGATGTGCTTTTTCGGCTGAGCAATGGCAAAAAACGGCATTTTTATGAATGTCGGGATTTATTTTTGAAGCAATCAAAAACGCCACACTGCAAATAAAACCATCAACCAGAATAATCATTTTATTTTCTAAAGCCGTTAATATTCCGCCTGCTATTTGTATAATTTCAAAACCTCCAAAATAGGCAAGTTGATGCATTAATTCGGTAGGACCGGAATAATTTTCAATCGCTTTTTTGAGCAGGTTTTGTTTCTGAATCAGTTTTTCGTCATCAACTCCGGTTCCTTTTCCAACGCATTCTTCAATAGAAAATCCAGTCAAAAGACTCATCAAAACCGAAGCTGTAGACGTATTTCCAATTCCCATTTCACCAAAACCAATACAGTTGGAATCTGTTTTTCCAATAGCTTCAACAATTGACTTTCCTTTTTCAAAACACAAATGCAATTCGGTTTCACTCATTGCCGGAGCATTCAAAAAGGATTGCGTTCCCTTTGCGATTTTTGCATTAATCAATTTAGTATTCGTAGGAAAATCATAATTGACTCCTGAATCTACAATAGATAATTCGATATTATGCTGCTTGCAAAAAACATTTATTGCAGCACCGCCTTCCAAAAAATTGCCTACCATTTGACGCGTAACATCTTGCGGATAAGCACTAACGCCATGATTTGCAATACCGTGATCTGCTGCAAAAACAACAATGTTTGGTTTTGTAATTTTTGGTTCCAAAGTTTCAAAAACCGTTCCTAACTGAAAAGCCAAAGTTTCCAAAGTTCCCAAAGCACCAACAGGTTTCGTTTTAGAATCTATTTTTTCTTGTAAAAGCTGATTGAAATTTGTTGAATTCTTAGCTTCAGTTTTTACCTTTAAATTGAATTCAGCAACATAACTTTCCGCAATATTTTTAATTTCGGTACAATTCGGAGTTTCTGATTTTTGCTTCCAGCTTAATTGCTGCAGCATCGGTTGGTTGTCGTAATTCGTAGCGGGTTTTCCAATACAGAAATAGCCCAAAGGTTCAATGTTATCAGGTAAATTGAGTATTTTTTTAAATTGATAATAATTCAAAATAGAAACCCATCCCATTCCGTAACCTTGTTCTGTTAGCGAAAGCCAGATATTTTGTGCCGCACAAACCGAACTGAATTTTACCGCTTCATTACTTCCAACGGTTCCAATCGTAAACTGGTTGAGAACTGATCTGTCGTAGGCAATAATAAGTCCAATTGGTGCTTCTTCAATTGCTTCCAGTTTCAGTGATTTATAATGTTCTTTTTGCTCTGGATTATCCGTCAGTTCTTCTGCTTTTTTATTATAATCCAAAAATAAATCCTTAATTGCACTTTTTACTTCAGCCGACTTGATGATAAAATACCGCGTAGCATCTGTCAAACCAACAGAAGGTGCCCAATGTCCGGCCTGCAAAGCTTTCTGAATCACATCGTCCGGAACTTCGTCAGTTGTAAAGTGTCGGGTATCACGACGCGATTTTAAAATATCATCTAAATAACTCATAGCAATTAACCTTTTATCTTAACCGGAATTCCAGAAACCATCAAAACCACTTCATCAGCTTTCGAAGCCAGAAACTGATTCATCCAGCCTTGCAGTTCGGTAAATTTTCTGCCGATATGCGTTTCTGCATGAACGCCCATTCCAATTTCGTTGGTTACAATTATCAGGGTGGCATTTTCCTGGGCAGCCATCAAAAGAAATTCTTTTTTAGCCTCTTCCAAACTTAAAGTTACGTCATTTTTGGTATCCACAAAAAAATTCGTCAGCCAAAGCGTTACGCAATCAATCAAGGCAACTTTTCCTGAAAAATCAATTTCACTCAACTGTTTTTCTTTCTCCATATTCGTCCATCTTTCGTCCCGTTCCTGCTGATGGCGATCGATTCTGTTCTGAAAATCATCGTCCCATTTTCTTGCCGTAGCGACATAAATTGGTGTTTGTGAAAGTTGTAAAGCTAAATTTTGTGCATAACTGCTTTTTCCGGACCGTTCACCGCCGGTAATTAAGTAAATCATTTTTTAGTATTATTTGGGCGTTCCCTACGGTCGGGCTATTCGTTTCAAGTCCTCGCAAAATTCCATTCCATTTCATTTTGCTGTGGGCTTTCCACTGCTATCCCTAACGCAATTCGGTATACCAGTTATTTAGTTTATTAGTAAATTTTAAATTGATAAGGGCAATGACGACAACTGTTTCCGCAACAACTTCCTCTTTTCAAATGGAACCAGGCTTTAAAAACGTAATTGCCATTTTCAATATAATAATCAATTCCTTCAATTAGTTTTTCTTTTTTGGGCAATGATATTGCTTTATTTGCAAGAGCTGTTTCAGGTGTAATTGTCTCAATATAAGCCTCAATTTTATCTTCGCAGGCTTCCTTAAAACAATTGGGACAAAGACAATCTGATTCTTCAGAAAGATCGAAAATGGGAGGGAAATCATTGCACCAACATTTCTCTTCAGCAGAAATATCACCACATCGAAAAGCGGATTGGCATCCCGAACAGATCTTTGTTTTTATTGCATTCATGATGTAAAGATACAGTTTGTTGAATTTTTTACGATTAAAAATAAACAGGAAATTTAGAAATTGCGCTACCTTTGTTCTTACCCAAAACATGAAATATGAAAATTTCTTTATCAAAATCAGTATTCTTTATATCATTTTTTATTCTTACCGGATGTAAAAAAAATGAAACTGAAGCAGTTACAGAAATCAAAATTGCAAAAAATTATATCGAATATGCTTCAGGACTTTCTATTGTAAAACACGAAGGATATTCTGTAGTAACAGTTTCAAATCCGTGGCCGAACGCCAATAAAAATTTTACTTATATTTTAACAGAGAAAGACGCAAAAGTTCCGGATAGTTTACACGAATATACAGTAATCAAAGTTCCTTTGGAATCGGTTGTAGTAACTTCCACAACTAATATTCCGTTTCTTGAAATGCTCGATGTCGAAAATAAACTGACAGGTTTTCCACATACCGATTATATTTCATCAGAGAAAACCAGAGCATTAATTGACAAAGGTTCAGTGAAAAATGTGGGTCAGAACGAAAAATTAAACATAGAACAATTAATAGAATTATCACCGGATCTAATTGTAACTTTTGGGGTGGACAACAACAATCCAATGCTCGACAATTTGAAAAAAAGCGGTTTGAATGTTTTGATACAAGCCGATTGGATGGAGCAGTCTCCACTAGGAAAAGCCGAATGGGTTAAACTTTACGGAGCCTTATTTGGCAAAGAAGAGAAAGCAAAAGAATTGTTTGATAAAATCGTGACAAGTTACAATCAGGCGAAAAAATTAGTAGCTGAAAAACCGGCAATTTCAACCGTTTTATATGGTTCCATGTACGAAGATGTCTGGTACGTCGCCAAAGGAAATAGCTGGGTGGCACAATTTATGAAAGATGCACAGGCCAATTATTTATGGGCCAGCCTGGAAGGATCAGGAAGCCAGGGATTGTCTTTCGAAAAAATACTCGACAAAGCCAAATCTGCCCATTTTTGGATTGCAACAGGATCAGTAAAATCATTGAATGAATTCGCAAAAATGAATCCACATTACAGCGAGTTTGATGCTTTTAAAAATAAAACCATTTACACGTTCGAAGGAAAATTAGGTGCAACCGGAGGAACCATTTATTATGAAACATCTCCAAGCCGCCCCGATTTGGTTCTAAAAGATTATATCAAGATTTTTCATCCGGATCTATTGCCAAGCTATGAGTTTACTTTTGCTTCAAAACTGAATTAAATTGGCAGACAAAAAGCGCAATACGATTTTATTTATTCTCCTTGGTTTGGGACTTATTTTAATGTTTTTTACCAGCATTAGTTTAGGTTCTGTCACTATTCCGTTTAAAGAGGTATATACAAGTCTAACCGGAGGTCAGGCCACTAAATCAACTTGGGAATATATCATTATCAACTACCGTTTACCCAAAGCTATTACAGCAGTTTTAGTGGGAACCGGATTATCAATAAGCGGTTTGCTGATGCAGACTTTATTCCGGAATCCACTTGCAGGGCCTTATGTTTTGGGATTAAGTTCCGGAGCAAGTTTAGGAGTGGCGTTTGTAATTTTGGGAGCAGGTTTTTTACCGCCTTTTCTACAAATTATTGCCTTGTCATCCTACGGAATCGTTTTGGCTTCTACTTTTGGAAGTACACTTGTTTTGCTATTGGTTTTAGTAGTTTCACAAAAATTACGGGATACAATGGCAATCCTGATTGTCGGATTGATGTTTGGAAGTTTTACCACGGCAATTGTGAGCGTTTTAACCTATTTCAGTACTGCCGAACAGCTTCAGAAATTTACTTTTTGGTCATTGGGAAATCTCGGAAATCTTTCCTGGAAATCTATTTGTGTTTTAGCAGTTTGCGTTTGTTTGGGTTTAGCTTTAAGTGCTACCAGCATCAAACCTTTAAACGCCTTGCTTTTGGGAGAAAATTATGCAAAAAGTATGGGAATGAATTACAACAAAGCCAGACTGATCATCATTTTTGCCACCAGCATTCTGGCAGGAAGTATTACAGCTTTCGCAGGTCCGATTGCTTTTATAGGATTAGCAGTTCCGCATATTGCAAAACTGACTTTTCATACCAGTAATCATGCTGTTTTGTTTTGGAGTACCTTGTTTTATGGCGCTATCATAATGTTGTTTTGCGATGTAGTTTCTCAAATGCCGGGCTTTGATATTACGCTTCCCATAAACGCGATTACGTCAATAATTGGTGCTCCGGTTGTGATTTGGTTATTGGTAAGAAAAAGAAATTTTACGTAATAACTTACAAATATTTATTATATTAGTTTTTTAAACACATAGAAACATAGTTTTTATTTCAATTAGATAATTAATGATTACTCAAAAGTATTTGAATGACTTAACGTATGAAGTTGTTGGGGCCTCAATAGAAGTCCATAAAATAATAGGAAGAGGATTGTTAGAAAATGTTTATCATCAATGTTTGAAAGAAGAGCTTTCACAAAGAAAATTAAATTTTTTCACAGAGATGAAAGTTCCAATACTTTATAAAGATAAAGAATTGACTGCAGATTTACGATGTGATCTATTTGTTGAAAATTGCTTGGTAGTTGAGTTGAAGACCGTTTCTGAAATCAATTCAATACACCAGGCTCAACTTTTAACTTATATGAAACTATTAAAAGCTCCGAAAGGGATCATAATTAATTTCAACTGTTTTAATATCTTCAAAGAAGGGCAAAGAACATTTGTAAACGAATATTTCAAATTATTACCTAACTTATAAGTCAAGACTATGTGAATTTTACAAGTAAATCTAAACTAAACTTTTAAGTTAAAATAGTATCTATGTTTCTATGTGTTAGAAAAAAAAGTATCTGTATAAAAATGAAAAATATCCTAACAACAACAGATTTAAGTATTGGTTATAAGTCCGGTAAAACAGCTGTGACTATTGCACAAGATCTAAATTTGAATCTGACTTCAGGAAAACTAATCTCTCTAATTGGTGCCAACGGAATTGGGAAATCTACTTTACTGAGAACCATTACCGGAATTCAGCAGCCTTTATCTGGAAATGTTTTTCTGAATGATAAAAATATAAACACCTACAAACCTTTAGATTTAGCGCAAAATCTAAGTTTGGTTTTAACCGAAAAACTCCCGTCAAGCAACCTTTCCGTATTTGAATTAATCGCTTTGGGCCGTCAGCCTTACACCAACTGGATAGGAACTTTATCCCAAGCCGATATCGAAAAAGTTCAGGAAGCGATGCAACTGACACAAATCGAACATTTAGCTTCAAAAAGACATTTCGAAATCAGCGATGGACAATTACAAAAGGTTTTAATAGCAAGAGCATTGGCACAAGATACGCCACTTATCATTTTAGATGAACCCACAACACATCTTGATTTATTGCACAAAGTTTCCTTGTTTAAATTGCTGAAAAAACTAACTCAGGAAACCCAAAAATGTATTTTATTTTCGACACACGATATCGATTTGGCGATTCAGTTGAGCGATGAAATGATTATCATGACACCAGAAATGGTAGTGCAGGATGAACCTTGTAATTTAATTTCAAAAGGAAGTTTTGCAACTTTGTTCAAGGATGAAAATATTGTTTTTGATGCTGAAAAAGGGAAGTTTATAGTAACTTAAGAATTGTTTTTTTCAAAGCGTACTCTGTAAACATGAAGTGCATTTTCCAGTTCATGATTTTTTATATTAAAATCCTCGACATCGATTTCCTCATTATTAAATACTAGATAATTGCCTGAAATGCTATCATTACGTACTTTATTCCAGTAAACTAACTTTTTATTTTTCAATTGAATACCTTTGGTGTTTATTATAATTTGAGGCTTTTCATCTCGTAATTTTTTAGTTAGATCATAGATTAGATAAAAGCCTATAGCTGAGGAGATTATTATCATCCAAATACTTTCGAAAAAATAATAAGTTATAGCAGAAAGAGAGGAAAGATAAATTGACAATTTAGTTATTAATGTAATAGTTGAATAGTAAATAATTGTTTCCTCAGGTACGGTATTGTCATCTGTGAAGATATCCTTTTCACGAAATTTTCCTTCTAATAATTTTAGTTTTGATTTTTGCTCTTCACTTTTGAACTCACTTTTTTCAAACCAGCTTCCACTTTGCCAAATTAGTTTCTCGTCTATTGCCTTTTGCTTTAACTCATGTACATTCCGTACATTTTCAAAAGCCCAAATTTTCCATTTATTTACGTAATAGCTCCACACTAGCCAGCCAGATAAAAAACCAACAATGAAAGTTATGGGAATAATCCATCCGGTAATTATTTCCAGATAAAATAACAAAAGGCCTAAACTTATAGTTCCTACAATGATCATCGTCGGCAAGAGAACTAGTTTTGCTCTACCTTTTTTTAAAGCTTCATTAACGGTAACAATCTTATCCATAATTATCTTTTCAATCCAATCTGCCTTTTAGCTTCCCCAACCACAAAAGCCACAGAATTAGCAATATTAAAACTACGGATTAGTTTCGACATCGGAATCGTTAAATGATTTTCGAAACGAGCTAAAACTTCCTTGCTTAAACCCACACTTTCTTTTCCGAAAACCAGCCAGTCTCCATCCTGAAAATCAGTTTGCAAATATGACTTTTCAGCATGCGAACTCATCAAAAACACACGTGACAAATCCGGAATCTGCTGAATCCATTCTTCTAAATTCTGATATTCTGTCACGTCAAGATGTACCCAGTAATCCAGTCCGGAACGTTTCAGGTTTTTATCGTTAATCACAAATCCAAAAGGATGAATTAAGTGCAATCGGCTTTCAGTTCCCACACATAATCTTCCTATGTTTCCGGTATTGTTTGGTATTTCCGGCTCTACAAGAACAACGTTTAGCATTATTTTAGATTAAAAGATTAAAAGATTAAAAGATTAAAATAAATTATCTAATTGACATATTTTTAAATTATCTAATTATCTAATTGACACATTATCTAATTGAAAGGAAGTAACTTCCAAAACTTCACCTGCTTTCAGATTTTGCAAATGTACATTTCCTATCCGAACACGCACCAAACGCAAAGTCGGAAAACCAACGGCGGCCGTCATTTTTCGAACCTGGCGAAACTTTCCTTCATTAACTGTTATCGAAACCCATGAAGTTGGCCCGTGTCGCTCGTCCCTGATTTTTTTGGCTCTTGGTCCAAAATCCGGAAGATCAGAGACTATAAAAGCTTTACAAGGTTTGGTGGTGTATTTACCACCATCAAAACCAATTTCAACTCCTTTTTGCAATTGTTCAATCGCTTCAGACGTAATTATACCATCAACCTGAACATAATATTCTTTGTCCACTTTATTACTTCTTATCTGTTCACTTACTTTTCCGTCAGTGGTCAGAAAAAGCAAGCCTTCTGAATCTTCATCAAGCCTTCCTATGGACATTGTTCCATTGGGGAAATCATATAATTCTCCCAAAAGCTTTTTCTTCCTTTTTAATTCATAAATAAATTGGCTGAGATAGCCGTAAGGTTTAAAAAGAATAAAGTGTTGGTGCATATTATTTTTTTTTGAATGCAAAGATAGTCTTGTTTGATAAGCATTGAAAATTATTCCTTAATAAACCAAAAGCTATGTTAAAGGAATTAATTTTCAACTTCAAAATTCGTAATATTAAGTATTAATACTAAAAAATAAAATATGGAAACGAATAATTTAGGCTCTAAAAAGATAAACGGAGTACAAAAAAATACAGACGAATCTAAAGGAAAAAATGTTTCGCATGACGTAAAATCGGAAGATGCAAATTTAAAAAAAGAAGTTGTTGCCGACAAACAAGGGAATAAAGAAACAGTAGAAAGGGCACGAAATGAAAACGAGGATATCCAAAAAGTAAAAGGTGATGTAAATGTGGAGAATGCTAATGCAAATCGTGGTGTTTCATCAGATGAAGAAGCGAAAAAAACAGTCGAAAACAAGGATCTAAATTCGGATATAACGCCAAATCGATATCCAAATTCTAATCCCGATAATCATGAAGACAGAGGAAATATGAAATTAGATGAGCAGTAACCTGCCGTTAAAAAAGGTGTTTCCGATCTTATAAAACAGAAATTATAGCCATTTTTAAATATTGAAAAATCTTTCTAAAATGGCTTTATGTGTGAGAATAATGGAAAGAATCAGAAAATAATTAAATTATTTTGATAAATGCTTATAAAAATGCGTTTAATAACTTTATAGTTTTATAATATTCGCTTAACTTTAAAGACTATAAATTTAGCCTCTTAAACTCAATTTTTAATTTATGAGAAATATTTACACTTTACGTAATTTAATGGCCTTTTTAAGCTTCTATTGTTGCTTCACTGGAAGTCTATTTGCCCAGACGATGCCTACGGCCCAAACGTTGCCTTATACTCAGAATTTTTCGTTTGCTGCATCAGTAACAACATATCCGGCTGGATTTCAGGGTTGGGCAGCAACTGCTACAGCACCTGCAACAGCATATAGTACAGCCTTAACTGGTGATAGAAATTTGATTGCCAATAGTAGTGCTTCTACTAATAGTGGTAATATTCACAATTATAATGGAAAACTTGGATTTTTAGACAGTGGAAGTGCTGATCTTGCTTTAGGTTTTGCTTTGTCGGGCACTGGAGAATCAGCAATACAGGTTCAATATGATGCAATGGTAATTCGTAATCCTTACGATGGAACCAGTTCGAATAACCGTATTTTAGAAATGGCTTTGCAATATCGTTTAGGTACTTCGGGCGTTTTTATTACAATTCCTTCTTCTGCATATTTAAGCGGAACAGTTTTGCAAGTTGGATCGGGTATTACCACCCCTCAAAACCCACAAAGAATAAAAGTAACATTACCGGCAGAATGTAATAATCAGCCAATAATTCAAATAAGATGGATTGCAAGGCAATATGCGGGTTCGGCAGGTTCCCGTCCTTCATTTGCCATTGATAATATTGATATTAAAAGTGATAAAACTGCTCCCTTAAGTGAAAGCGGTTACCCAAAAGCAGATAATATTTTATCAGACAGTTTTGATTTTTCGAATAAAATAGATGAACTGGGAAAAACATATTATGTGCTGTTGCCTTCAGGAAGTACCGCGCCAAGTGCAACGCAAATAAAAGCGGGTACTGATGCTAACAATTCAGCTCCATTAGAATCAGGATTTTTAGACATAACAGATAATTCAGAGGTTTATGTGAAGACTTTTTCTGGTTTGAGCCTTAATACAATTTATTCAGTTTTTTCCGTTTCGGAAGATTTAGCCGGAAATATACAGGCAACCGTTAATCAAGTAGATGTAACGACTTCAAGTGTTGCTACACCATCCTTAATAACAACAATTGCTTCACTTGATTTAGGCTTTTCAGAAACTAATTTTACTTCTGACACTTTTATTTATCAAATTCAGGGAAAAAACCTTACCAATGATTTATTGGTTACTGCATCGGCAAACTTTACGGTTTCTAAAGATAATATCAATTTTCTCTCTGCTGTTACTTATGATGCAATTGATTTTACCGGAAACACCTCGCAAATAGTATATGTTCGTTTTACACCAACTTCAACTGGTATTTTTTCAGGACAAATAACACATCAATCAACAGGTGCAGCAACAAAAAATGTTGTTTTATCAGGTACAGGAATTAATCCATATTTGCAAGGATTTAATGATGTCAATGTTTTAAATAATAGTGGATGGAAACAATATAATGTTGCCGGAAATGTAAACAGCTGGGTGACTACAACAGTTGCCAGAAATATAAATTCAGGAGCAGGAGCCGTTATAATGAACGGATATTCTGATACCGGAGCAAGTAAAGACTGGCTGATTTCACCAAAATTACATTTGGATACATTTGGTCAATTTCCGTTGTTATCTTTTTATTCGCGTAAGTTTTATGCAGGGAACGATTTAAAATTAATGGTTTCAGTAGATTATGATGGTAAAAGCAATCCTGAAACGGCAACGTGGACAGAATTACAAGGTGATTTTCCCACTACAACAGGAACATATAAGCAGTCACAATATATAGATTTAGGAAATTATAAAACGAGTCACACGTATTTGGCATGGGTTTATGAAACCACAGCAGGAGGAACCAATTTTGCTGCAGAATGGTCTTTAGATGATATTGCTATTACAAATGAGACAGGCTATGTCGCTTCAAACCCTACTTTAGATTTTGGCGATGTCAATGCAAATAGTATTTCTGCCAGTCAGTCTTTTATTTTTAAAGCCGAAGGTTATGGAGATGTTACACTTACGGCTCCTTCTGATTATGAATTGTCTTTAGATGATAATTCGTTTCAGTCAAATGTTATTGTAAATGCTCTTGATGCATCAGCAGGAAAAACTATTTACGCAAGATTTACACCTTCTGTAAAAGCGTTAGCTATTTCTGGTACACTAACTGTAACCGGTACTTCATTAAACAAACAAATCGGATCTTTAACTGGTTCTTCTTTCCCAAAAGCAGACACTTTTGATGTTGCAACCTACAATTTAGAATTTTTTGGGACGGATGTAAAAGGGACTGATGGGGTTGAATTTGGTCCAACTGATGATGCCCTGCAAATTGATAATGCTGCAAAAGTGATGAACAAATTAAATGCAGATGTTTATGTGGTTCAGGAAGTCTCTGATGATCCATCATTAGATTTGTTGATACAGAAACTAAATATCAACGGAAAAACATTTGATAAAACCATTTCTACATCATGGTCCTATTCCTTTAACGCAGCCGACCCTAATTTCCCTCCCCAGAAGTTAGTAGTACTTTATAATACACAAACTACTACTGTAAAAAAGACCCGTGTCATGTTTAAAAAATTATATGATGATGTTCGTGCCGGAACTACAACTTTATCAAATTATCCAGGTGGTAACGGATCCAGTTTTTTCTCATCAGGACGTTTACCGTATTTAGTAGAAATAGAAACGAATATTGGCGGTGTTAAAAAACAAATCACACTAATTGATCTTCATGCACGTGCCAACAGCGGTTCTGATATTTCAAGATACAATATGCGTAAATATGACGCCGAATTGTTAAAAGACAGTCTGGATGTTCATTATCCAAATGCTAACCTTATGCTTTTAGGAGATTTTAATGATGATGTAAAAGCATCTGTCATCACACCAAATCCTTCATCCTATGAAGCATTTGTTAATGATGCCAATAATTATAATGCACTTACATTAGGAATTAGTCAGGCTGGTGCTTACAGCTATTTGAGTTCAAGCGGATTTTTGGATCATATTGTTATTTCAAATGAATTAACAGATGAATATATCCCCAATTCAATTGCTGTTTATGATCCGCGTACTGATATTTCAAACTACACAAATACAACTTCAGATCACGGTCCGGTAATAGCCCGTTTTGATCTGAAAGAAGATAATCTGGCTACAATCGATTTTGATAAAAATAATGGATTTGCAATAAAAACATTTCCTAATCCTGCTACTGATGTGGTAAACATACTTGTCAAAAGTAAAAAAGAGAAAAATTTGAAATTAAGGTTGTATGACATTAACGGACGTTTGACAGCAAGTCCTGTTGATGTTAAATCAAATGAGGATATAACTACTACTGTAATTCCGCTAAGTCATTTACAAAAAGGAATTTATATTTATACTTTGACAGAAAACAGCAAAGTTGTATTTAAAGGAAAAGTAATTAAAAAATAAAAAAAGTGATCATAAAAAAAGGCAGTTCAATCCGAACTGCCTTTTTTTATGATCATTAAAAAAGCTTTATTCAAAACTAAATAATAATTTTGTTCTTGAAATTATGGTCTCTTTATCAGAAAGGTCTAAAAAATAATCCAGCTGCCATTGCTGTGTTTTCAGCGCTTGTTTACTCGTGGTTACATCCCAGGGCGGATAAACCCTTGTGGCTCTTTTACCTTCTTTATTTGGTCCTGAAAATATTCCTTTTTGCAATAAAACTGATTTTGGAAAAATAAATTGTCCAAAATTATTTTCCTTTCGAACACTTATGATAACGAAATCTATGGCATCTGAAGAATCAAAAGGTTCAATAATTCCGGAAGGGTTTCGTTTCCATAAAGTAACAAACTGCCCATTTTTTGTTGGAGTAGTTTTAGCAATCCGGTAACAAATTGATTTTCCGTTTATCATAAAACGATAAGCACTATAATCAGTACTTTCATTCTCAGCTTCAGGTTGTGAACATTGCAGATTACAAATGTCGTAAATCAGCTTTTTGGCTGAAATTAAATCAGAAGGAATCAATTCAGCAGTACGCCAAATGCTCAAATTAGTCATATTATTGAGTTTAAGGAGTAAAATTACAACTTAAAACGAAACATTAAGTCCAAAATTAAAAGCCCATTGAAACTGATTGAAAGATTGGCTACTTAAAGGATTGATATAGTAATTCATTCCCGGTTCTACAAAAATATGCGTTTTTTTATATAAACGATATTGCAGGGTACTGCTTAACAGCGATCCATAAACAAAATCATTAGCTTCAAGATTATCTCCTATAGATGTTCCGTCCAGCGATACATTATTAGAAATCAACTTCCCTACAAACCCTCCTGTGTTTAAGCTGATACTGGTTTTGTTTTTATTAAAGATAGCATAAGAAACTTCTAAAGGCATTTCGATATATTTTAAACTCTGATCTATAGTTCCGGTTTGAAAATTATCGCTTTTTAATGAATTTTTTGTGTTGTTTGGGACAAATACATAAGCTGAATTGTTTGTTATATTCTGTTTAACTAAAACGGAACTTTGATTTAAATAGTCGCTTGTACTTGGAAATGATAAAGCTTGTTGGTTGTTGATGTAGGAAACATTTGCAACACTCTGTCCTAATTCATTAATTTTTAAGCCTGAACTGACTGCCCATTTCTTATTAAGTTTATAATTTGTTTTTACTCCATACGTATTAGTCTGTTTAGACTGGTTAACATTTCCCAGAGTTTTATCCTTCCCTAAATTTTCAGAGTTGGCCACTCCTGCGAATACTTCTAGTGACCATTTTTCAGCATTTGAAACCGTTTTGATTTCTTCGTCTTTTTTGGTTTTGGATTCTGCTACGGCTTTTTCCAGATTTTGTAATTCTGCTAACTGAACAGAATCTTCAACAGTTAATAAAACATCAGATTGAGATGTGTTTCCGGAATTAATTGCGATAGCTTTTTCGGTTGATGAGTTTTCAGTTTTTAATTTCTCATTATTTTTATCGGTTGTGTTTGTGTGTTTTTCAAATTTATTAGAAGCAATTATAGTGGTATCCTTTTGATTAAAAATGTTTTCCGCATCTTTTTCTTTGGTATTGAATGCTAGTGCTTCATTTTTTGAAAGTTTATTTTTGAAAGCAAGATTATCAGAATTGTGATTTTGTTTTGAATTTCTGCTAACAATTTTTTGATCTGTTTGATTTTGCTGAGCTGAAAGAGTAGTAACAGCTGTCTTTTCATTGCCTGCTATTTCTTTCTTATTTTGTATCAACAGATTTTCGTCATCATGAAAATCAGATTTTTGACTTTGTTTCAAATTTTCGCTCACAATTTTTTGATCTGTTTGATTTTCTTCTCTTGAAACAGTATTTGCAACTGTGTTTTGATTACTTACTATTTCTTTCTTATTTCGGATAAACAGATTTCCGTCATCATGTAAATCAGAATTGTGATTTTGTTTTGAATTTCCTATAACAATTTTTTTATCTGTTTGACTTTCTTCTCCTGAAAGAGTATTAGCTGTTGTATTCTCATTGCCTGCTATTTCTTTCTTATTTCGTATAAGCAAATTCTCGTCATCATGTAAATTAGAATTCTGATGCTGTTTTGATTTTGAAATTGTATAATTATTTGTTTTTCTATTCCAGTCTTTTTTATCATTTGAAACAATGCTGGCAGCTTTGTGTTCATTTGAAATAGACGGATTATTATCTGAATTAACAAGTTCATTTTCCTCAGGAGAAAAGATATCGTTACCTGTATCTTTATCCGGCTTTATAGTTTCTTCTAAACTATTGTTTTCTATAGAACGGGTTTTATTTTTTCGTGTATTAAGGCTGTTTTCCTCATTAACCAACGAATTATTTTGTAAACTATTAATTTTATGATTGGACGTTTCAGAATCAGAGTTAAAATATAAGGCAGACGGAATTGACAAACTAATTAAAAGGCTGGCCGCAATAGACCACCAGATAATAGTTATTTTTTTCTTTTTCGGTTCATGCAGTTTTTCTTCAATATTATTCCATAATTCAGGTGGAGGAACACTTGAAAAGTTTTCCATTGATGAAAAAATGTCTTCTATTTTTTGCTTTTTCATGCTGTCTTAAAATTTTTTATACTCAAAATTCTTTTTTGCAGAATTTTTCTGGCCCTGTTTAAATTTGATTTTGATGTTCCTTCTGAAATTTTCAGATGTTCGGCAATTTCCCTGTGTTTCATTTTTTCAAAAACATATAAATTAAAGACCAATCGGTATTGGTCAGGTAAATCCTGAATATATTCGAGTAGTTTTTCCTGAGGAACAGTACAGACTTCGAGTTCCTCTTCTTCTGTAAAATCAGTTTCAGGATCAAAAACATCCAGAAAAAAACTTTCCTTTTTCTTTTTGTTTAAAGTTTCGATTAGTTTATTAATGAAAATCCGCTTTAACCATCCCTCAAAACTTCCTTCAAACTTATATTGATGAATTTTTTGAAAAGCGATAATAAAAGCTTCCTGAAAAACGTCTTTGGCATCGTCTTCATTTTTCATATATTTTAAACAAATACCATATAAAACAGGAGAGAACAACTGATAAATTTTCAGTTGTCCTGCTCTGTCATTCTGGATGCATTGTTGTATGTATATTTCTAAATCGTTTTTCAAAAAGTGGTTTAATTTGGTTTAACAAAAATAAGTTTTTTAAAGCGCCTAAACTATTTTTTATAAATTGTCCGGGAGCCTTCTTCGTTATTGCTTAACAGGATTAGGTTTTGATTATCAAGCTTTTCTATAATGTATGTTTTGCCTTCAAACGTAATCAGGTCATTCTCAATATTATCAGAAACACAATTCCCTTTTTTAATTTCATAGGTGCTGATTCTAATTTCGATATCATTTTTATAGGTAATTACCTTTCCTTGATTCGTAAAAACAATTTTTTTCTTAAAACCAGCTGTTCGAGGAGTAGCAATATAAGGATTGTTCAATCCTCCTATTGACTTCTCCCAAACCCATGTATTAATTATTTTGCTGGTTTCATAGGTAATTGAATCTATAGAATATGCAGTGGTAAATACACAAAAGATAATGAAAAACAGCATTCGTTTTTTTAGCATCAGATATTATTTTAGCGCTGTAATTTTATCCTGAATTGCTTTTTTGAAAGCTTTTATTTCAGCACTCTGATCCTCTGTATCATCGTTATCAATATAAATTTTTGTTACCACGGATCCTTGGCGTAATTCAAAATAAACGCCTTTTTTATCACCACTATCAGGAGAACCATACGTTTTAGTTTGTCCTTTGATATTTAAAATTTCAGTTGGAATCGTTTTTAAAAACAGAGTGTAATCGCCTCTTTTTATTACAGCATTGTATTTGTACTGTGTAAATTCATAACTTCCATAAACAACATTAAGGTAATTCATGATATTATAATCATTTAATTGATAAAATTGCTGGCATGCTGCTGATCCTGTACAGGCTCCGTCAAAACTTCCAATTATTATCTTATCCGGACTTTCTAATGTTTTATTAAAATAAATGGGTTTGCTTGTTTTAGGAATCAGTACATAATCAGAAGGATTTGTTGGTGTTTGTGTTATTGCTTCTCCTGACTGCGGACCATGCTCGTAAAAATTGATCACTAAATTACAGCTGTTTTCTACTATAGAAGTAATTTTGATACCATAACCGTTAGTTGATTTTTCTCCTGAAAAAATCCCAACAAATACGTATTTTGTAAAATCGATGGTTGGATCACTTGGATTTGGACAACTATTCGCATGTTTTGTAAAATACGAATCCATTTTTTCTTGTGTATTTGCTACAAATGCTATAGGATTGAGAGGGGGATTTTTAAGAGTATAATTACACGAAAGAGGAAAACCGCTGAAAGCGACATTTGTATATTCTCCGCATGTATCTTCAGAGATATTATCACCTAATGAACAGGCACTAATTCCAAAAGCTATAAATAAGCCAAACATAAATTTTTTCATAATATTATTATAATAGGTTATACTAATAAGATGACATCGTATTGAAATGGTTGCGTGTATTTTTTTTATCTCATAATCTTTTAAAAAAAAAAGCTTTAGTTGTTGATTTAATTTAAGAATATCAATAATTCGTGAAATTTTAATTTTAAAATTAAGTACTACGTATTATTGCGTACTTTTACTTAAAAAAATAAATTAAAAAATAGTTATGTGGGATTTACTTTCGTTTTTATTTATTTTCCTGGTGGCATTATTCATCGGTATTTATTTGGGGAGAATATTGTTTTCTGCTAAATCCCAATCTGAAAAAGTGAGTTTGGAAGAACGATTAAATGCACTTCAGAATCAATTGCAATTACAGAAGGAACAGTTTGATGTTGATAGAAATAATTTTCAAAAGCAGCTTCATGTAATCAATGCTGAGAAAGAAACAATCAGAACAGAGAAAGATAGTCTGGCTATTCAGCTCTCCAAAAAAGAAGTAGATTTTGAAAATTTATGGGAAAGACACAAGGAGCAAAAGAATGAAATAACCAACCTGCAGGAAAAATTTACCAAAGAATTTGAAAATTTAGCCAACAAAATCCTGGAAGAAAAGTCGGCAAAATTCACAGAACAGAATAGTGAAAACATGAAAAATATCCTGATGCCATTACAGGATAAAATTCAGGGTTTTGAACAAAAAGTAGAGCAAACGCACAAAGAAAGTATTGATTACCATGCCGCTTTACGCCAGCAGATTTTGGGCTTAAGTGAAATGAATGCCCAAATGAGCAAAGAAACACTTAATCTCACCAAAGCCCTCAAAGGAGATAGTAAAATGCAGGGAAATTGGGGAGAATTGGTCTTAGAACGTGTTCTGGAAAAATCCGGTCTGGAGAAAGGCCGGGAATACGAAGTACAGCAAAGTTTTACAAATACACAAGGCTCAAGGGTTTTTCCGGATGTTGTTATCAATCTGCCAGATGGAAAAAAAATGATTATCGATTCTAAAGTTTCTTTGGTCGCTTATGAAAAATGGATCAATGAAGAATCAGATATTCTTAAAATTGATTTTTTAAAAGAACATGTCAGTTCAATTAAAAGACATGTTGAACAATTGGGTAATAAAAACTATCATGATTTATATCAAATAGAAAGCCCTGATTTTGTTTTGCTCTTTATTCCGATAGAACCCGCTTTTGCCATTGCCCTAAATGAAGACTCTACTTTATACAATAAAGCGTTTGATCGAAATATTGTGATTGTTACCCCAACAACTTTATTAGCCACTTTACGAACAATTGACAGTATGTGGAG
Organism: Flavobacterium sp.; assembly: GCF_039930565.1. GTDB lineage: Bacteria > Bacteroidota > Bacteroidia > Flavobacteriales > Flavobacteriaceae > Flavobacterium. The sequence goes on from NZ_JBDTTP010000032.1 coordinate 33,515, forward strand.
CAATCAGAAACAGCAGGAAAATGCTTTTGAAATTGCCAGACAGGCTGGTGCACTTTATGATAAGTTTGAAGGTTTTGTGGCGGATCTGTTGAGGATTGGTAATAAAATTAAAGACACTAAATCAGAATATGAAAGTGCCATGAGCAAATTGGTCGATGGCAGGGGAAATTTAATTTCAAGTGTGGAAAAACTAAAGAAAATGGGCGCAAAGGCTAAAAAATCACTTCCCGATGCTATTATTACCAGAGCGGAAAATTCAGATGAAAATCAATCTTTAAATTAAAATCAATGAAAAAAATTTTACTGATACTTGCAGGAACCTCGGTGCTGATTCTGTCAATTTATTTCGCTTATATTTATTATGTTCCTTACAGTCAGGGCTTTCGTTCAGGAGAATTAATCAAACTGAGTTATAAAGGGGTAGCTTTAAAAACATGGGAAGGGGAGTTGAGTCAGGGAATTTCAGGTGCTCAGATTTTTAGTTTTTCGGTACTTGACAGCGATAAAAAAGTAATTGAGGATCTAAACGCCCTTCAGGGTCAATACGTAAAATTAACATACGTAGAACGATATAAGACATTTAGCTGGTGGGGTGATACCCGATTTTTTGTTATAGATGTTGAAAAAGAGCCTTCTCCATTTAAATATAAATAAACAATATGAGTGCAGATTTTAAAACCGTTACTTCATCAAAAATAAGTATTTCAGAGCTTATGTTACCATCGCACACTAATTTTAGTGGAAAAATTCACGGTGGATATATTTTACAATTGCTGGATCAGATAGCTTTTGCTTCTGCATCAAAATTTTCTGGTAATTATTGTGTAACAGCTTCAGTTGATACAGTAAATTTTTTAAAACCTATAGAAGTAGGGGAGTTGGTGACAATGAAAGCTTCAGTAAATTATGTAGGCCGGAGTTCAATGGTAGTAGGAATTCGGGTTGAATCAGAAAACATTCAGACAGGTATTGTAAAACATTGTAATTCGTCCTATTTTACAATGGTTGCAAAAGATAAGGAAGGCAATAGTGTACCCGTTCCAGGACTTATTTTATCAGATTTAAATGAAGTCCGGCGCTTTAGAAAATGCATCAAGCAAATTGAAGTCAAAAAGGAAATCGAAGAACATGCCAAGTTAACCAAGGTAAATTCTATTGAGGATCTGGCAAGTCTTGAAAAATACAATGTTTTAATTGAAATTGCATAATTGTAATTTTTAAACATCTTATGTAATTATAAATAAAAAGAAATGGTAAAGTTTGGATATACAATTTTATATGTTGAAAATGTAACAGATTCGATCGCATTTTATGAAAATGCATTTGGTTTTTCAAGAAAATTCATCACTCCCGATAATGATTATGGAGATCTGGTTACTGGAGAAACTACAATTTCATTTGCCTCAAAAACATTGGCAAAATCCAATTTAAAAGATGGGTTTATAGAAAGCAGCTTAATTGATAGGCCATTTGCAATTGAATTGGGTTTTATAACTGATGATGTAGCGGAGCTAGTGCAGAAGGCCACTTCATTTGGAGCCCGGCTGGTAAGTGAACCTCATCAAAAACCATGGGGGCAGATGGTTTCTTATGTAAGGGATTTGGATGGGTTTTTGATTGAGATATGTACTTCAATGGATATTTAAGTAAGTTTAATAGCACAGTTTAAATTTTAAGAAATCGTTTTCATTAAAGATTTCACAAAAGTTTAGCATATAAGTGACAACTAAGCATTGGAATTTTTCGTAAATTTAAAACTAATCATCTAATAATATAATTATTTGATTATGGGAGATTTTCACTGAGTGCTGCCATTCGATCATTAATTTAATTTTTTTATCGGATGACATAATTGTTAATTGCTGACGATTATGAAAACAATTACAACATTATATATTTTATTGCTTACTACATATACTGTCATTGCACAGGAAAAATTGACAACAAATTCAGGGGAAATTAATTTTGAAGCAACTGTACCTTTTTTGGAAGAGATAAAAGCAGTTAACAGAACAGTTGCTATTACGCTGGAGCCTAAAACAAATACATTTTTATGTGTTGTTATGATTAAAGATTTTCATTTTAATCTGGATTTGATGGAGCAGCATTTTAATGAAAATTATCTGGAAAGTGAGCGATACCCAAAAGCAGTGTTTAAGGGAAAAATCACCAATTTTGATTTGAAAGATATCAACGCCTCAGAAAAGGAATATGTAGTACATGGAAAATTGTATATACATGGTAAATTTAAGGACATAGAAACTAAACTATTAATTAAAAAAGTTAATGAAGGGCTTCTGATTACTTCAAATTTTCCAATTTCAATTTCCGATTTCAATATTTCAATTCCGGAAAAAGTTACTGCAAAGATTTCAAAAACTGCAAATACAAAGCTGTCAGGAATAGTTAAAAGCAACGATCAAATTTATTTGACTTTGAAATAATTTATGAGATACAATTTGAAAGTGCTTCTTTTAAATCACTATATTCAAATTTAAATCCTGCTTTTTGTATCTTTTCAGAGGAAACTCTTCTTCCTTCGAGAATGGCAAGGCTCATTTCTCCCAAAGCAATTCTAAGTATAAAAGAAGGTGTTTTCGGAAGCCAGATTTTGTAACCGTACAGTCCGGCAAGAGTTTTTGAAAAAGATTTGTTGGTAGTGTCATCTGTTACAGCAGCATTATAAGACCCTGAAATTTCACTGTCTAATATTGCTTTTAGATATATCTGAGACAAATCCTCAATATGAATCCAGGGCAGGTATTGTTCACCGGAACCTAAAATCGTACCAAAGCCCATTTTAAAACCTGGATTTAATTTTTTTAAGAAACCTTCGTTTCTTCCCAGGACAATTCCAGTTCTGATTTTTACGGTTCTAATACCTAAAGATTCAATTTTATCAGCAGCTTGTTCCCATTGCTGGCATGTTGTTCCTAAAAAGTCATTTTCTGGAGGTGTATTTTCCGTACAGATTTCAGGCTTGGTTACGGCTCCGTAAATTCCTACTGCTGATGCAGAAACAAAGGCATCCAATGATTTATTATGTTTTTGTAATACAGAATAAATAAGCTCAACAGGCTGTATTCTGCTTTCGATAATCTCTTTTTTACGTTTTTGCGTCCAGCGTTTTTCCACAATTCCTTCTCCGGCCAGATGAATTATATAATCCGCTTTTAAAATGGCGTTTTCATCAATGTAATTTTTTTCCAAATCCCATTTGTAATAGGTAATGGTATCGGTGTTTTTTCTTTTGCTTCGGCTTAGTACAGATATTGAAAATCCATTAGCAATCAGGATATTAGTAAGGTAATTGCCAATGAATCCGCTACCGCCAGTTAATAAGATATTTTTAGCCATAATAGTTTACGATATATTTAACATTCGATTTTGTTTAACGATAAGTAAAGATACTTAAACATTCCGTATCTTTAAGGCAAATTCTAAACTTAATGAAATGGCAACTAAAAAAAAGATGATTACAAAGGATGATATCGTTTCAAAATACATGAATGAGGTTTTGGAAAAAGGCGAAAAGCCAAAATCTGTTTATCATTTTGCTAAGCATTATCACTTTACGGAAGCTGAATTTTATACTTTTTTTGGAACATTGGAAAGTTTAGAAAAAGAAATATTCAGGCTGTTTTTTGAAAATGCTGTCAATCTGTTGCATCAGCACGAGGACTATGCGCAATATGATATGAAGAATAAAATGCTTAGTTTTTATTTCACCTTTTTCGAAATATTGACCGTGAACAGAAGTTACGTTTTGCAATCACTAAAAATGGACAGAAATCCGCTGAAAAATCTAGTACAGCTGACCACGCTTCGGGAAGCATTTAAAGGATATGTTTCTGAAATCCTGACTGATGATTACAGACTGGAACAGCAGAAACTTCAAAAAGTTCAGGAAAAAGCCATTCAGGAAAGTGCCTGGCTGCAGCTAATGATGACCATAAAATTTTGGATGGATGATGAATCTGCGGCGTTTGAAAAGACAGATATTTTTATTGAAAAATCCGTCAACGCTTCTTTCGAATTAATGAATGTCGCACCACTCAATCATCTGATAGATTTAGGGAAATTCCTCTTTAAAGAAAAAATATACAGCAAATAATGAAAACAATCGATTATATACCAACATCAAAAATTGAAAGAGCCGGAAAATTGGTTCAAACCGGAGCAAAAATAGGCGTCAATTACGTAAAACATTATGCTGAAAAAATAGTCAATCCTGATTTGACACGCGATAAACTCAATGAAAATAATGCCGAAGATATTTATGACGGATTAAAAAGCCTAAAAGGAAGTGCTTTAAAAGTAGCTCAGATGCTTAGCATGGATAAGAACTTTTTGCCTCAGGCCTATGTTGAAAAATTTTCCTTGTCGCAATTCTCAGTTCCACCACTTTCAGCGCCCTTGGTTTTAAAAACCTTTAAATCTAATTTTGGTAAAACACCTTATGAAGTTTTTGATGAGTTCAATGCTAATTCGGTTAACGCGGCAAGTATTGGGCAAGTACATTTGGCTGTTAAAGACAATAAAAAACTGGCTGTTAAAATCCAGTATCCAGGCGTTGCTAATAGCATTTCTTCTGATCTGGCATTGGTAAAACCTATCGCTGTCAGAATGTTTAATCTGCAGGGAAAAGATTCCGATAAATATTTTAAGGAAGTCGAAGATAAATTAATTGAGGAAACCAATTATTTACTGGAACTCCAACAAAGCGAGGAAGTAGTTAAAGCCTGCAGTAAAATTGAAAACCTTCTTTTTCCTAAGTATTATCCTGAATTTTCATCAGAGAAAATCATCACTATGGACTGGATGACGGGCATTCATCTTTCTGAATTTACGGCAATAAATGCAGACAAGGAAGTCGGTGATAAAATCGGTCAGGCGCTTTGGGACTTTTATATGTACCAAATTCACGTTTTGAAAAAAGTGCATGCTGATCCCCATCCCGGAAACTTTCTGGTAGACAATCAAAACCATTTAATTGCAATTGATTTTGGCTGCATGAAACAAATTCCAAATGAGTTTTATGTACCATATTTTGATCTTATCAATAAAAATGTGATTACGGATAAAAATCGATTCAACGAAAAATTATTCGAATTGGAGATCCTTCGTACCGATGATTCGCCTGCAGAAATTGAATATTTTACCGAGATGTTCCATGATTTATTATCCCTTTTTACAAAACCATTTCAGGAAGAAAATTTCGACTTTGCCGATGCCACCTTTTTCGAAAACATTGCCAAATTAGGAGAACGTTTCTCTAATGATACCAATCTCAAAAAAATGAACGGTAATCGCGGATCAAAACATTTTATTTACATGAATCGTACTTTCTTCGGCTTATATAATCTGATGTTCGATTTAAAAGCGAAAATTGTGGTTGCTAATTATATAAAATATTAATTCAGTATCATTATGATGATAAAATAAAACATAAAAATGAAAAATATTCTCATCATTGGAGGAAGTAAAGGCATAGGAAATGCTGTTTTGCAGCAACAATCAGAACATAACAATGTTTTCAATATAAGTCGGACAGAACCCAATTTTAGCCATTCAAACCTGACTCATTTTAGTTTGGACGTTTTGCAGGACGAACTTCCTGATATCGAAAATATAGATACTTTGATTTATTGTCCTGGATCAATTAATCTAAAACCAATTTCTGGTTTAAGCATTGATGATTTTAGAAATGATTTTGAAATTAATGTTATTGGTGCCGTAAAAGTGATTCAGAAATACTTGCCTGTTTTAAAGAAAGGTAACCAGCCTTCAATCGTTTTGTTCAGCACCGTAGCGGCAAAATTAGGAATGCCTTTTCACGCCAGTATAGCAACTGCAAAAGCAGGTGTCGAAGGCCTGACCAAATCACTTGGAGCTGAACTGGCTCCCATAGTACGCGTAAATGCTATTGCGCCTACTATTACCGATACCTCACTCGCAGCATCAATTCTGCGGAATGATCGTATGAAAGAAAATATGATAGAACGCCATCCCATGAAAAGCTATTTAAAACCTGATGAAGTCGCCAATATGGTTGATTTTCTGATTTCTGAAAAAGCAAGTTCTATTTCAGGTCAGGTTTTCGAAATGGATTATGGTCTGGTGACTTTTAAAATCTAACGAACCATGAAAATTCTCTTAACAGGTGCTACAGGTTACATAGGAAAACGTATTTTGCCTATTTTAGTATCGCAAGATCATGATGTAATTTGCTGTGTAAGAGATAAAAACCGATTTTATATTCCGGAAGAGTTTCAACAAAAAGTACAGGTCATCGAAGTTGATTTTTTAGATAAGGAAACTTTGGTTAGTATTCCAACAGATATTGATGCTGCTTTTTATCTTATTCATTCCATGTCGGGATCTGATACAAATTATGATGAATTGGAAAGTATTTCGGCCACTAATTTTTCAGAAAGAATCAATCAAACCCAGGTACAGCAAATCTTGTATCTAAGCGGAATCGTAAATGATAAATCACTGTCTAAACATCTGTCTTCACGCAAAAATGTCGAAAGTATTTTAGCTAAATCAACAGTGCCGCTGACCACGTTAAGAGCAGGAATTATAGTAGGATCGGGAAGTGCTTCTTTCGAAATAATCCGTGATTTGATTAATAAACTTCCGGTCATGATTACGCCCAAATGGCTCAACACAAAATGCCAGCCCATTGCGATCAATGATGTATTGGAATTCCTTTCGAAATCGCTTTTAAATCCGCTTACGTACAACCAAAGTTTTGATATTGGAGGGCCGGATATTTTAACCTACAAGGAAATGTTATTGGCTTTCGCCGAAGCAAAAAATCTGAAACGATACATTTTTACCATTCCGGTTATGACGCCTAAACTGTCATCGTACTGGCTGTATTTTGTAACGTCAACTTCCTATAAACTGGCAACGGCTCTGGTGAGCAGCATGAAAGTTGAGGTTATTTGCAGTGATCATCGTATCAACGAACTTTTAGGTGTTCAGCCAATTCCTTACAAAGAAGCGCTTTCGAGGGCTTTATTAAAAGTTAATGAAGATAAAGTAGTTTCAAGTTGGAAAGATTCCCTAATTAGCGGCAGGTTTAGTCACAATATTTCAGGATATTTAAAAGTCCCTAAAAAAGGCTGTTACATTGACAGACGGAAAAAAGAAATTCTCGATCGCGATTATACGATTAATCAAATCTGGTCGATAGGAGGTGAAACTGGCTGGTATTATGGTGATTGGCTTTGGAGTTTTAGAGGTTTTATCGATAAGTTATTTGGAGGTGTTGGCTCCCGACGCGGACGCACCAATAAACATACTATTTATGCTGGTGATGTACTCGATTTTTGGCGCGTTCTGTATGCCAATAAAAAAGAAGGAAAACTGATTTTATACGCCGAAATGAAATTACCTGGTGAAGCCTGGCTCGAATTTAAGATCATTCACAATACGTTATATCAGGCGGCAACTTTTAAACCTAAAGGAATCTTAGGAAAATTATACTGGTATTCCGTTCTTCCTTTTCACGGTTTTATTTTCAACGGAATGCTTAATAAACTAATTAAATAGTTTCAGGAGCTTAATCCAGCTGTACACTTTATCTTTTGTGGCGAACCCCGCCATAAAAGGATGCCGTTCCCATCTGGGCTAAAAATTAAGGTTTCATAGTATTTTTATTATTAATGATCTATCATAAATTAAAAATGACTATCGGACTGAACGTTCACAGTCTTTTAGTAAATGCCCTAATATTTAATGATTAATCAAAGTTATTCCTATATTAGCCAGATAAAAAAGCTACTTTATGGCACAAAGCCAACCAAAAATGGAGGTATAGAAGCCATTTTATGGCAGCTATAAGTTAGTTAGCAGTAACCTTTGAAAAAAACAGAGAATTCAACAACCTAAAGAACTATAATGATTGATGAAAACTTAGATTATAAATTATTGAAAATAAAAAACGGAAAGCCTTTTTTCGCAATAATAAATCTTGAAATAATTAAAAATGAAGAACGAAACGAAATTATTGAAGAATATTGTGGAGATGGTTGGCAAAGACAAGGAGATATAGAAAGTGTTCCTATGAAAGGTTATGAAGATTGGAAAAAAGGAGTTATAAATGGATTGGAATTTGCCTTTTCAAAAAGTAATGAAAAATGGAAAATCAAAATTAAAAAAGTAGAAGGTAGAATTGCAACAGACACAAATCCAACAATAATCGGTTTTGCAACAATTTTAGCTTTTTGTAAACAAACAAATTTAAAATTAGATGATACTGAAATGGAAAAAATTGAAAATTTCACATTCAAAAGTTGGGAAAATAGAAATGATGAAAAAATCCCGAACTTTATAAATTTAGAATACGAACAATAAAGGCTACTGCTAACAGCCGTTTGGCGAGATTGGGGTTTTAGGCTGAATTTAAAGATAGTTTTGTACTTGGAAAATTTGTGTTTAATGGAAAAATCTCGCATCTTTACTCCCCAACCTCGCCAAGCGCCAGGACGTCAGGCTGTGAAAAAACCTCTTTTCGTAAATTCAATAACTTAATGCAACACTTTTAATTTTTTAAATTTGTTGTAT
>NZ_JBDTTP010000033.1:0-41069 GCF_039930565.1 Flavobacterium sp.
AACTGTGGATGAACTTCCATCGACTCTACCCAGCCGTGCATGTAAATCCCTTTTTGTTCGTTAAACATTCTTTTAGAAAACTGATTAACTTGTTTTACGGCATCATCAAAATATTTTACCTCTCCGGTATGGCTTCCCATTTGGGCTAAAGCAGGTACACTCATGAACATATCGTCTAACCAGAGTGTATTATCCTGCGGTCTGTTTCGTGCTAAGGTTCCATCTTTTAATCTAAATTGTTTATTGCTGATAAAGTCGATGTAATTGTTTACCAAAGGGTCGATATTGGCTTTCAATCCGTCATTTTTGGCTTTGATAAAAGCTGCACAAAGCGCTCCGGCAAAATCCAATGCTTCGGGATGAAGCGTTTTCAGCATGTCTTTGTCTTTGATGTTTTTTTCCTGAATATTTTCGGCTACATCAGCGATTAGCTTTATTCTTTTATTCGAATAATCGGCAAAATATTTTTCACCTGTAGCTTTAGAAGCCAAAAGCATTCCGGCATAGGTAACACCCCATTCGTAACTGGTCAGCCTGAAAGCTCCCGGCTCGAAGATAACATCTTCCTTATTTTTTTTATAGTCAGTAATTTCAGCCTTTGTTGTTGCGTTTACAATTTTAGAAGCCGAATTTTTATCCAGAAAAAAATAAACTCTGTCCAAAACTGCTTTTATGTTTTTCTGTTCAGGAATAATATAAGGTGTTGGGTAATCAGGCTGCATTAAGTGCAAAGGTGTTGTAGCATCGTTTGTCTGAGCATTTACGGCTGTACAAATACCAAAAGCAAATAATGCTGCAATTTTGGTTGATTTATAGTTCATGACTGGTATTTTTGTTAATAGTAACCGATTTATCTGCTTATTTCTACATATATTGTGGTAGAAAGCTGTTTTGCCAAATTGGTTACATAGTTGGTGAAATAAGCAGAGTCTTTAAAGTTAGGATCTGCACTTAATTCCCATCCGGCTATTGGATAATAACTAATTGGATGATTATTTTGTACTTTTATTTTTATTAAATATGAATCTGTCAATTTGCCAGTTTTTGGAGCTTCGATATAGCCTTGGTAGCCTTCTTTCGGAATGATAATAGCCGTTCCCAGTACCCATTGTCTTTCATATGTTAATTTATCATGCAGAATAAAACAAACGTAATTTCCTGCTTCAATCACCTGCAATGGATTCTGGTTATTGAGATTAGAAAATGCAATTAATAAAGTTTCATTTCCTTTTAATCCATTTAGGGCAACTGTATTTTTATAGCCATACATTCCCGGCCAGATAGAAGCCGTTTCCTGTACCTGATATTTATTTCCTGAAGCTTTCCAATTTTGGTAATGATAACTTAAAACCGAATTAACCGGGCCTTCACTCACTATTTTAAAAGTCGTTTTTTCAATATTATTCAAAGTATCAGAGGCTATAATTCCAAGTCTGTTGATTTCATTTCCAACAAGCAGTCCGTAACCGCCTAACCCGGCTGAATTTCCAACAGGAAAAATATCTCTTCCCCAATCGTACATTTGATGGTAATTATCTTCTACGCCACCTTTGCTGTTAATACCCACATTTTCAGGTGTAATTCCGGGAGTTCTTTTACCAAAAACATCTTTTGAATTCCTTCCGTCCAAGTAATGCCTGAAACCAACTTTATCATTTTCCCAGGTTGGTCCATCAGTTTGATATTTTTGAAACCCCAATTTTTTATGCACTTGGTCAGCCATTAAAATTTCCTGGATTGCAGGTTGCACGGGTGAATTTTTAGCTTCTCTTTTACCAAATCTTACACTGGTTTTAATTGTATATTCAGGATCAGTATTTGACCATTTAAGCAATGCCGTTTTCTTTTCTTTTGGCAAAAAATCTGTAGTAAAAAATAACTCGTCCCATTTTCCGTCTCCATCAAGGTCATTTACCTGAGCTGGAATCGTGTCCGAATTTTGAAGAATAAGAGTAAACAAATTTTTAACTATTTTTTCATGGAGTGCACTTCTTTTTATTAAAATTGCTTTTTGTGACAATTTCAAATCCGAATCATTTGTTAAAACAATTTTAGTGGACGAAGAATTATGTGCTACTTTACAACTTGCAAAAATCATTGCTGACAATGCTATCGACAGACATAGTTTAGATTTCATTATTATTAGTTTTATTTATTATACTTATTTTACTGCTACATCCCAGATTTTAGAAAGTCTTGATTTTCCTTTTGAACCTGAGATGTCTAAAACAACAATGTATTTACCTGCTTCTTTATATTCGTGTATTGGATTTTTTTCTGATGAGGTTGTACCATCACCAAAATCCCATTTACAAGATTCAATTTCACCTTCAGACTGGTTGATAAATGCTACAGTCCTTTTATTTTTATCAATAACGTTGAACGTCCATTTTGCATTGATCGCCTTTTTAAATTGTTCTTCCAAAGGCATTAATCTAAAAGTAAGGCTATAGGAAGCATTACCGTACATTTTGTGTTCTTTGGAGAGATTCCAGAAACCATTATTGGCTTCTTTAGTAACATCATCATAATCAATAATTGCCCAACAAAGTCCTATGTTTTTATTTTCTTCCAAAACAGATTCAACAGCTCTGGACTGATCATTTCCTGCATAATCAAAAGGAGTTATCCAAAACTCCAACGTCAATTTTCCTGATTCCCCAGGTTTAAAATTATAATTGGAAGCAGCATTTGCATACGGCAATTCCTTAATCCACGGCTGGCTTCCCCAAACCAAAGTCCAGTCTTTACCTTCGGAAGGAGTAAAAATATGATAGTTTTGAGCATGAACTCCATGATAGGAAAAATAGGCATCCATCGTGTTTGTCAAGGATGGATTAGGATGAAACCTGTCTATAAACGGTCCGCCAGACTGATCAGCATCTACAACAACTTCAAAAGTATCATTATGCAGACCCGACGAAGAAAAATCCCAATAATCATCATACGCTTCATATAAAAAATACAAACGATTTAATCCTTTAACCCAGGCAACTTTAACGCTTACATCCAGGTTTTTTGAATCTGATTTGGTATGTTTTCCGCTGTCTTCCCATAATTGATCCATACCGACAGTATAACTTTCAGGAACCATTTTCCAGTCTTCCGGGTTTCCATCAATTGTTGGAATCCTGTTAGCCGGAAATTGAAAAACCTTAAAGCTTCTGTTGTCCTGCGACCAGGTTTGAAATGACATGCAAAGCAGTATCAACCAAAAAAATGTACTTTTTTTATATAGCTTCATGCATTGCTGTTTACATTTTATTCGAATTCAAAACAATTTTACTACTCTTCAGTCCTTTACCCGTTACCGATAATTCTATTTTACCGGCTTCTTCAGTCGATTGTACTAAAACTACCAATTTACCGCTGAATAATTTCATAGTAGGCAAGTGAAATTGCTCTAGTGAAGTAGCGTCTCCGTTACAAGCCGCGCGATAGGTTCCTTTTCCTGTAACAGTAAATTTTAATTGCTCAGTGGCAGTTGGGCAAAGATTTCCGTTTTTATCCACGACTGAAACCGTTATAAAAGATAAATCTTCACCATTGGCTTCCAAATTCTTTCGGTCTGCTTCGAGTTTTATCTGATAAGGTTTTTCCGCAGTATGCAATTCCTCTTCAGCAACAGCTTTTCCTTCTTTGTCAAAAGCGACTACTTTTAATGTCCCCGGCTCATATTTAACATCCATCCACATCAGACGATATCTGCTTTGTGGGGTTGAATTGTTCTTTTTCTGAATTCCCATGCTTTTTCCATTCATAAAAAGTTCGGCACTATCATAATTGGTGTAAACAAAAACCGGTGTTGTTTGTCCTTCTCTTCCTTCCCAATTCCAATGAGGCAAAATGTGTAAAGTCTTATCAGTAGTGTTCCAACGGCTTCTGTACAAATAAAATCTGTCTTTTGGCAGACCAGCTAAATCACTCATTCCGAAGTACGAACTTCTCGAAGGCCATTTTTCATCGTAAGGAGTTGGTTCTCCTAAATAATCAAAACCTGTCCATACAAATTCCCCAATTACCCAGGGTTTATCATCCTGAAGAATAAAATCATCTTCTGGCAAATTAGACCAGCTGCAATATTCTAAATCGTAAGAAGAACTTTGGAAATCGTCATATTGTTTAGATACTGCTTTTTCTACAGGAAATTTATAAATCCCACGAGAACTTACGGTCGATGCAGTTTCTGAACCTAATATAAATCCCTGCGGGAATTTTTTAAAAGCTTCATCGTATAAATGAACACGATAATTCAATCCCGGAATATCCATCAAGGCACCAAATCCGGATTCCATCGTAGCTTTTACCTGATCCATTCCTACGGTAACCGGTCGGGTCGGATCTTCTCTGTGAAAAATCTCCTGAAGCCATTTTGCACGTTTTACACCTTCTGCTCCCCATTGATCGGGAACTTCATTTCCTGAACTCCACATTACAATCGAAGGATGATTACGGGTAGCGTGAACCAGATTGATAATATCTTTTTCGGCATCGGTTTCAAAAAAACGGTTGTAACCATTTTCAACTTTCGGTTTTGCCCATTCGTCAAAAGTTTCGGCTAAAAACATAAAACCCATTTCATCACACAATTCAAGCTGTTCCAGTGATGGCATGTTATGAGAACTACGAATCGCATTACAACCCAAATCTTTTAAAATGGTCAATTGTCTGCGTAAAGCTGCTTTGTTAATGGCTGTTCCAATAGGTCCTAAATCATGATGCAGGCAAACTCCTTTAAATTTTCGGATTTCACCATTTAAACTAAATCCTTTATTAGGTTCATATTTTATGGTACGAATTCCAAACTTTGTACTAGTTTGATCTTTCAGAACATCACCGGAATATATTTGAGTAACGGCTGTGTATAAATAAGGCGTCTCCGGACTCCACAATTTCGGATTTTTTACTGCAATATTTTCTTCAAATTCATTTCCGAAAATGGCATCCGATTTATTTTCAGCCACTTGATTTCCATTTGCGTCTTTTATTTTGATGACAATTTTAAGATTTTCACCTGTAACTTTTGTTTTAATATTTACTTTCGCCAAATCCTTTGTAACAACCGGCGTTGTAATAAACGTTCCCCATTGATCAATACTTTCTTTATTCTTAACAATCAATTTTATTTTTCTGTACAAACCTGCTCCGGGATACCATCTTGATGATAATCCTAAATTAGAAACATGAACCGCCAGACTGTTTTTCTCAGTACCAGACACAAAATCGGTTACATCAAGGTAAAAATAATTGTATCCGTAATTCCACTCTCCTGCTTTTTTGCCGTTTACAAATACTTTTGGCTCACTCATGGCGCCTTCAAAAAGAAGTATGACTTTTTTGTTTTTATCAAAATTAGAAACCGAAAATTCATTTCTGTACCAAGCCTCGCCAATGTAAGGCAGTGAACCAGTTCTGCCGGTTTTTTCAGTTGCTGATTTCTCACCGTTTTGAATAATAGCTATGGTTTGCTTGTCTATTTCTTTGTCAAAAGGACCGTAAATAGCCCAATCGTGAGGAATGGTAACTTTCTCCCATTTGTTATCATTGAATTCTTTCTGAAAAGCATTTTCTTTTTTTCCTTTGAAAAATTTCCATCCTTTGTTTAACTCAGTAATGGTTCTTTGCTGAGCATACAATCCTGAAAAAATTAGTAAAAAACAAAGAATAAAAGAGAAAGTTTTTTGGGAATGCATTGTTACTGTTTTGTTTATTAATGATACTTACAAAAGTAATTAATCTAAATGAAAAACTTCCTTCAAAACAATTGTAACTGGTGAATTATCAGGGTTTGTTTCCATAATATCTCCCATAAATTCCCACCATTTTTTTACGATTGGATGATTTGGGAGAAGAGTTTCATCAAAATCAGCACTTATTTTTTGAACTGCAAAAAGAATTAAAGTCTCTTCATCCAAAAAAATGCTGTAATCCTGTATTCCGGTTTCAGAAAGTAAACGGGATAATTCCGGCCAGATTTCATCGTGTCGCTTTTTGTATTCTGCTTCAAAACCTGGTTTCAACTTCATTTTAAAAGCATTTCTAATTATGTTTGCCATTTTTTAATTTTTAAGGTTAATTTTAACTGTATTGTCACGATTACAGGTAATCTCGCCATTTATATATTCTAATTCTGCGACTTGTATGGAACTTCTTCTGGTTTCAAAACTGTCGATGCCCTTATTTCCGGGTATTCTTCCGGGATGTGTAAAATAAAAAATGTAGGCCCTGTCATTATTTACAACAACATCAGCATGTCCGCCAATTACTTTGTCATCTTCTCCCATTCCCGGAATTTGAAGAATATTTTTCTCCTGTCGCTTCCAATTTATAAAATCACCCGAAGAATAAACAGCCAAACCTTTCCATGGATCTGTAATCATCCAGTTTTTTCCTTTCCACCTAAAAATTTTAGGGCCTTCCCCTCTGTCTTTTATTACTTTTTTTCCGCTGTCTGTCCAATGGTATAAATCGTTACTGTCAGCATAATAAATAGATTTTCCATCGTTTTCATTATTGTAATACATGCGCCAGTTTCCGTCGGGCGTTTGAAAAACAGAAGCATCAATACAACGCTCGGAAGCCAGTTTTAATTGCGATTCAAATTTCCAATCGATTAAGTTTTTGCTTGTCAAATGAACAATATAACGCGGATGATACCAATCTTCAAAAATACCTGGCACAATAGTTAAGTACATATGGTAGTTTCCTTTGTAATAGATAACTTCGGGAGCCCAGTAGGTAGCATCATTCATAGTATAACCGATATTGCAATTGGTTTTGTATTTCCAATGAGCACCATCTGATGATTCGGCAATACCAATAGGTGTCCCGTGTACCCAACTCACACCATTTCCACCAATATTGGCTCTTCGGTTCGTATAAAACATCAGCCATTTTTTATCTTCTTTGCTCCAGATAATGCTGGGATCGGCAGCTCCGTCAAAAACAGGATCGCGATATAACGGTTTATCAGCAATATGTGTTTTATCTTTTTTGATATCCCTTTGTGCTGACATTGTCAAGCAAATCAATATGGTGAAGATATGTAGTAAAAAATATTTTAGATATGTTTTTGACATTTATACTTTAAACAAATTAATAAATTTAGATACAATTATTTTACAGGATTTTCATCTATCCAATCATCAGTACGAAAAGGAGATGCCGGTAAATTTTCAGCATTAAATAAATTGGGCTCCGGTACAGGTTTCCATGCAAAACGAACCGCCGTAGGTTTTTTTACTTTTTCTGACGAAACAAAAACTATCTTCCCATCAATTTTGGCATCGGCAGGATAAAAGATCTTATCTGCACCTGCAATTTCAAACTCTTTTAAATTTTCGGAAGATTTTTTAAAACCCGAACCTACATCATCAAAAAACAATTGAATACGATTTTTTTTAATTTTAAAATGATTATACATTGGTCCTGAACATACCAATTTATTTTCTCCGTAAGTTTTTGCCCTTGCAATCAGCGACAGGCGATAACCCACAGTCTGTTTGTCTATTGGATGAATATTGTTTGTGTCGCCGATATCAGTAGTAACAACCATACCGCTGTTTGGTATTCTTTTTAATGATAATAATTGTGCTTCCCTGATTTCAGGAGTTTGTCCTTTATGTGGTGTAATCTGCACATAATAAAAGGGAAAATCTCCCTGTTTCCAATCATCACGCCAACTTTTAACCATGTTAGGAAATAATGTTTGATACAAATATGCTTTGCCGGAATTGCTCTCGCCCTGATACCAGATTACCCCTTTCATTGTATAATTTATCAATGGATGCAGCATCGCATTATAAAGTACGTAGGAAGTTTTATTATCTTCTTTTTTAGGTTTTTTAAGTTCTGATTTTGATAAATCGTTATTATTAGCTAATCGCTCGTTCTTTAAATTCAAATAATAGTTTTCCAGTTTTTCCTGATATACTTTTTCATTTTTTGCATCATCTTCCAAAATAGGTAAAAAATCCGGATTAGCTTCAAGAATATTTTGTGAAGTCCAGGCTTCGGCTTTTGTTCCGCCCCAGGAAGTTGAAATTAAACCGATTGGGATTTTTAATTTCTGATTTAATTCCCTTCCAAAAAAATAGGCTACTGCTGAAAATGATTTGATTGTATTGGGCGAACATACTGCCCAGCTTCCTTTAACATCGTCAAGTGGTTTTGGAGAAGTATTTGTTAAAACAGTAAATAATCTGATATTAGGATAATTGGCATTTTGTATTTCTTCTGTATAATTTTTTACGCCCGTTTTCCAGGTTCCGTTTTCCTTCCCAACAGGGAAATACATATTTGACTGTCCGGAACAGATCCAGACTTCTCCGATAAGGATATTATTGAGGACAATTTTATTGCTTGCCTCAATTGTTATTGAATACATTTTTTCGCTTCCTTTTGGAGTATCTACAGCTGCTTTCCAATCTCCGGTTGAGTTTGCAATTGTTTCTACCGTAGCATTTTGCCACCCTAACTGAATATTTATCTTTTCTTCTGGAGAAGCCCAGCCCCATAAATTAACTTTTGCATTTTGCTGTAAAACCATATTGTCACTTACCAAAGCTGGTAATTTTACCTGAGCATTTATGAATTTCAGATTAAAAAAAAAGATTAAAAACAGAAACAGATTCCTTATGTAAATCATTAGAATTGAATTTTATGCCAGAACCTTAAATGTAAAGTAACTAATAAATATAGGTATCCTGTGCTTCCCTGTTTTTTAACCAATTACATAAAAAAAACCGTCTCATTTTATGAGACGGCAATTTAAAAAAACAAAAAACTAAACATATTTTAATAACCTGGATTTTGCCACGCTGCTTTTTGTGCCGCTGATAAGTTAGAACCGTCTTCATTTAACAATCCATCAATAAATGATTGTGGAATTGGGCGTAGTTCATGTTTACCGGCAGTAATCATAGGTGCTGCTTCTGCATTAAATGCTTTCGCACGTGTTATCAATGTTCCTGTACGCGAAAGCGTTTCCCAACGTTGGAATTCACCTAATAATTCACGTGTACGTTCATTTAAAATAAAATGCAATGCACGTTCATAATTACTTGCAGCACCTACTTTAGTTAAAACGTCCTCATCTTCAGCAGGAAGATTAGCAGGAAATGTTGTTAACTTCAAATCTGAAGCAGCTGTTGTAACCGGAACCCCGGGATTAGACAAATAATAGGTATTCATGTCTAAATTTGAATTTACAAAATTTGTTGCTGCAGAACCAGTATTTAATGGATTCACTTTAAATGCCTGTGAACCATCACTATAATACGATCTATTTTCTCCGCTTTTCCATTGGGCTCTTGCTCTTACAACATTAATATCTATCATTGCCTTACCATAATCCTGCAAGCGAACATAACATTCTGCACGGACTAAATAAGTTTCTGCAAGACGGGCCATAATAACATCACGATGAGCATCTCCTCTTTCCGCAGTACGTGAACCATCTTCAGTTTTATTAATTCCTGCAAAGAAATTGGCAATTGGCTGATTTTTAAATGTAGGAGCAACATATGCCCCATTTTGGTAAAGAACTAAGGAGTTAGGAACAAACTGACCTACTTTACTTGTCAAATTACCGGCATTTGGAGTTTGTCTGATTCCTACTGTCCATTCAGGTAAACGCCCTGCATCATCTTTCCAGTTTGGAGCCTGAACAGTTGCGCCAAATTTATAGGCATTATAAGTATTGTCGTTTTTAGTATTCAATATCATTACAATACCCGGATCACCTAATTTAACACCATTAGGATTAGGAGTTCTTACACTATTTACACCATAAACAGTTTTAAATGTTTTCCACATTCGGGCGTCATTGACGTGATTGTAAACTGCATAGCTATATTCGGTAGGACGACAACGCTGAAAGTCCATAGCACCTATCCATACTCCACGTGCCACCCATCCTCCTGCAAAACTGGAAAATTGTGGGCTAAAATAACTATACGTGCGGTTTCCAAAACGTCCTACAGTAGCTGCATCACCATTATGGGCAGCAGCCATTAAAATTTCACTTAGTTGCTCATTTGGACAATCAATTCCTGTCCAGTTAGCATAAAGATCACTATAATTAGAAGTTAGAGCGCCACGAGATGTAATAGCGTAGCTACAAGCATCAATAGCTTCCTTAAGATCCATATCTTTATAAGAACTGTTCCATGAATTATTTCGTTCAGAAGCACGGAAAAGTAATGATTTTGCCAGAAAATGTGCAGCAGTCGCTTTTGTCCAGGTAACACCTTTACCGTAAGTAAAAACTTCACCTTCAAAAAGTTCATAAGCTTTGCGGAAATCTGAAGTCACCTGTTCCCAGCATTGTTCATCAGTAGCTCGTGTATAATTACGAACAACCCCAACAATAGGTTTCGTCTGCAGAACAACGCCGCCATATTGTGCCGTAAGCCTGTAATAATTATACCCTCTTAAAAAATAAGCATGCGCTAAACAGCGATTTCTAATTTTTAAATCTGGGATTACTGTTTCTGCTTTTGCTATGATGGTGTTTGCAGATGCGATTCCATAATACATTTCATCCCAAAGTGCTGCCGGAGAAGTTGAATTTCCATTAGCTGCACCAGTAGCTGGTGAGGCTCCAGCAGGTCCGTACCTGTTATCATAGGTATTCCACATCTCGTTAGTAAGGTCATTAGCATTAGTAAACTCATCAGTTCCATAAAGTGTATTAGCGTAAGACCATTCAAAACCAAAATGCCAGCGAATATTTCCGTATAAAGATACTGTTAAAGCCTGAAGACCTTCGGGGGTATCAAAATAAGCAGTCGAATATGCATTTGTCTGTTCTTCATCCAGAAAATCTTTTGTACACGAAGTAAAAGACAACCCCGCGATTAATAAAAGACCAATTCCTATATTTTTAATATTATTCATTTTTTTACTTTTATTGTTATACTTCAATTCGTCACAATATTTTTTATTAAAATCCAACTTCAATACCCATAACAAAACTGCGATTGAAATAAGTTCTGTCCGTATCAAAATCATACCAGTCTAAAGACTGATAAATACTGCCTGGATTTACTGCCTGAACATAAAGTTTCATGTTTGCCAGTCCAATTTGATTTAAGGCATCTTTAGATAAATTATAACCCAAAGAAATATTACGAATTTTTACAAAAGATGCCTTTTGAAACCCAAGAAGTCCTGAAAAAGGATCTTGTGAACCAGATGTTGCCTGACCAAGGATTGGTTTTTGAAATTCAGCATTTGGATTATCAGGAGTCCAGTAATCTGTTTCTCTTTGATTGGCATGAGAGGTCAAAGCTTCTCCACCTAAAGAAGCCGTATATCCCATACGTCCATAAATATTTACGCCTAACTCCAGACCATTATAACTAAAATTGTTATTCCATCCCATTGTCCAGTTAGGGTTATTGTTACCAACAACTACACGATCCTGAGCATCCATTTTATAATCAGCATTTTGATCTTTAGGGCGTACATTTCCTGGTGTAAATTTGGCTCCGTTAGCATTCCACTTCACCATTTCGGCAAGATCTTCCGGTGTATTTTGCCAAAGTCCCTGATTATCATACCCATAACGAACAGCAATAGACTCTCCAATAAACCATGAATTTCCTACCATATCATTTGCTCCATTCGCTAATTCTACAATTTCATCTTTCTGCCATGCACCATTTAAATTGGTTTCCCATGTAAATCCTCCTGCAGTCTGAACCGGAATAAGATTAAGAGTCAGCTCATAACCCTGATTTTTTGTTTTACCAATATTAGAAACTATATAAGGATAACCAGATACAGGCGGTATATCTACTCTCAATAATAGTTTATCGGTATTAGATCTGTAAGTTTCTATACTTCCGCTGATTCTATTGTTTAAGAAACTAAAATCAACGCCAAAATTGTATTGTGTTGTTTTTTCCCATCCTAAATTTGGATTAGGCATTCCTGTTTGAGTATCGGTGTAATATGGTTCATTAGTTGTAAAACCTATTTGGTTACTCATACCGTTAAAAGGAAGGAATATTTGACTGATATTTCCTAAAGTCCCATAAGGATTAACTGACGAGTTACCTACAGAACCAAAACCAAGACGAAGTTTTAGATTTTCAATCCAGGTAACATCATTTAAGAATTCTTCATTATTGATACGCCAGGCCAATGCAGCAGAAGGAAAAAAGTCCCATTTATGTCCTTCAGACAATTGTGTGACTCCATCCCAACGTCCTGACATGGTCAATAAATAACGATTATCAAATCCATAATTTACGCGGGCCATATAGGAATTAATCCCACGTTGATTAATACCTGAGCCCATACGAGCATTATTAGCTGCATTTGTAGCATCTACAGAACCCATTGCATTCCAGATAAAAGAAGGTTTTGGAATATTATTAGCGCTCATTGAAGAAGTCTCATAATCCCATGATGATGCTGTCTGAAGTAACGTTACACCTACTTTGTGTTTAGCGGCAAATGTACGGTCATAACTAATAATATTGTCTATTGTCCATGATAAATCACGACGGTTTTGAAGACGTGCAAAATTAGTTCCCGCACTACCGTTTGAATTTACTTTAAGTGATGATGTTCCGTCTATATACACACCTTCTCTCCAATGACGAAAATCTGGTCCAAAATTTATTTTGTAAGTAAGTCCTTCTAATGGCTTTGATATTTTTCCAAAATCAAAAGTGGCAGAAAAATTACCTAAAGCACGGAATGTTTGAGACTGTTGTGTACTTCTGTTCCATTCATCCATTATTGTATATACACCTGACTCACCACCCGGATTAATAATTATATTACCATTTGCGTCATAAGGAACAGCAATATTATAAATTTGTTTAGCTGTACCATAAATGGCATCTGGAGATGTACCGCTTCTTGCACTTAAAGTTGACATACCGTAATCCTGCTCACTCCAGGAAACATTCATGGAAGCATTCATTTTAAACCATGGAACGGGAGTGATGTTAGAAGTAAGCTTTGCAGTATAACGTTTATACCATTGCCCTTTTTGTGTACCTGTATTGTCCAGATAACCTATTGAACCATATGTATTTATTTTTTCAGATCCTCCACTTGCACTTATAACGTGTTCTGTACTAAGTCCTGTCTGGGTTACAAAATCAGTCCAATCTGTATTGGTCACCTTTGAAGGATCCCATGTACCGCTTTCCCATCCTTTCAATACATTATCTCTTGATGTCTGGCCATCTAAGGCACTGTCAAAAATTAATTTATCATTGGCAAGAGTAGGTGAATCCGGGTGTGGATATTTAGTAGAATCAAGATTGTATGCAGCCCAGCGTCTGAAAGTAATAAAATCAGATGCGCTCATTGATGGTGACCTGTCTACGATATCTGCAGTAGTGACAGTTCCTGCATAATTTAAGTTAAATCTGCCGTTTTTTCCTTGTTTAGTTGTTATAATAATAACTCCGTTAGCACCGCGTGATCCATAAATAGCTGTAGCAGAAGCATCTTTAAGAATATCCATCGATTCAATATCCCTTGGATTTAGCGTTTCAATAGAAGAATCGGATAATAAAGGAACTCCATCTACAACATAAAGAGGATTATTACTTGCTGTTAAAGATCGATTACCACGAATACGTACACTACCAACAGTTCCCGGACGTTCATTAGTGGTAATATCAACCCCCGCAACCTTTCCTTGCAATGCCTCTACCGCATTGGCTACAGGTCGATTCATTAATTGCTGAGCATTTACACTTCCAATTGCTCCTGTCAAATCAGATTTCTTTTGTGTTCCATAACCTACCACAACAATCTCATTAAGTTGCGATACTTCTTCTGTAAGCTTTACATTGATCTCTGAATTCTGGCCAACTGTCATTTCTACGGTTCTTGAACCAGTAGATGAAAATACCAAAACTTGTCCTGTAGCTGCACTGATAGAATATTTACCATCAAAATCTGTACTTGTACCCTGTTTTGTTCCTTTAAGAAGTACATTTGCTCCTGGTATTGGTAACCCTGAAGCATCAGTAATTGTACCTTTAACCACCTTGTTCTGCGCATAAACCGATGTATGCATAAACGCAAACAAGGTAAATAATAACAGAAGACTAAATTTGTTTTTCATAAAAAGTTAATTTTTGGTTAATTTATTAGTTGTTTCAAATTTATCCAGAAGTAGTCTTCGCTCTATCCTGTACTATCCTGTAGATATTAAGTTTTATAGTCTTAGTTATCAATATTTTACATAAAAATTTTAATTGATAAAATTGAATATAGCCTTTAACAAGTTGATTTATAAGTCAAAACAATTAGGAAATTACTAAATATTAAAACTTAAAAAAAAATATATATTTTATAAATATTATGTTTTTTTAGCTTGAATATTAAAACAATAATAGGATAATTTTGTTTATTTTTAACAATTAAGAAATAATAAATATTAAGATTATCAACATTAATGAATTATTTACACATAAAAAAACCATCTCAAAAAAGAGATGGTTTTTTGCTTCAAAAAAAATAAAAATCTGGGGCAAATTTTATTATATTCAAATCTATAGAGAACAGAAATTGCCAGCATCCTGTAGTATCCTGTGATTTACTTATATTTTAATTATCATTATTTAGTGATAAGGGATAATAAAACATATAAAAAACTGATTATCAATATAAAATATTCTATTATAACATAATATGAATTCTCATCTTTAGTAATAGTTATTTAAAACCATAAATTGATATATTTAAATTGCAGTATCAATAAACAAACAGGACGCTACAGGATAGGCATTTGGTAAACTACTTCTATTTTTACTTATCAGCTAAATAAAATATCCAAATAATTGTTTTATTAATAAACAATGATTCCTATTACAATGAAACATACTATAAGAACATTCATTCTTCTAATTTTTATTTTAGTCAGCTTCAGGTCTTACACACAAGAAAAGACAATATCACCATGGCCAAAATCAACTAATATCAACCAGCCCTGGACCCGTTGGTGGTGGATGGGAAGTGCCGTAGATAAAAACAACTTAAAAAAGAGCCTTGTTAATTTTCATAAAGCCGGAATTGGTGGTGTTGAAATTACTCCTATATATGGAGTAAAAGGACAAGAAAATACTTTCATAGATTATCTGTCTCCGAAATGGATTGAAATGCTGGATTATACAATTCATATTTCAGATAGTCTTAATATGCAGGTCGATATGGTTTTAGGAACTGGCTGGCCTTACGGTGGTTCTCATGTTACTTTACCAAACGCAGCTACAAAACTCATTGTAGAAAAATATCAGTTAAAAAAAAATGAAACAATAGATAAGACTATTAAACTTGAAAACACTAAGGAAAAAACTCCTTCGGAACTTTTATATGTAATAGCATTTGGCAGCGATGGGAGATACATAAACCTGACTAATCAGTTAAAAAACAAAAATTCAAAGCTAAGTGATAAAGGCATTGAAGGATCTTCTGTAACCCTACCCAACATATCAGCACCAAACAAACTAAAATGGAAAGCAAAAAAAACAGATTATACTATATATGCTGTTTTTAGTGGCAAAACCGGACAACAGGTAAAAAGGTCTGCTCCTGGTGGCAAAGGCTATACTTTAGATCATTATTCAGAAGAAGCATTAAATTCTTATGTGCTTCCGTTCAACGATGCTTTAAAAGGACGTGAAGGAAAAATCAGGGCTATTTTTAACGATAGCTATGAAGTTTACGGTACTGATTTTACTTCTAATTTCTTCGAAGAATTTCAAAATCGAAGAGGTTATGACCTTAAAAAACAATTACCATTATTATTAAATGAAACCGACAATGAAGTTGCTAACCGAATAAGAAGCGATTACAGACAAACCATAGCCGACTTATTATTGAATAAATTTGATAATGCGTGGACGCAATGGGCACATTCAAAAAACTTCAGAACCAAACTTCAGGCACATGGATCTCCTGGAAATTTAATTGATTTATATGCTTCTGCAGATATTCCTGAATGTGAAACTTTTGGTTCTATGCCATTTGATATTCCCGGTTTCAGACGTGATAAAGAGGATATTAGGGAAGGCGATGCTGATCCTGTAATGCTTAAATTCTCATCTTCAGCTGCACATATTTCGGGAAAAAATCTGGTTTCATCAGAAACATTTACCTGGTTAAGAGAGCATTTTAAAACAGCTTTGTCACAATGCAAACCAGAAGCGGAGGATTTAATGTTAAACGGTGTCAATCATATTTTTCTTCATGGCTCTACTTATTCACCTGAAAGTGCCGCCTGGCCGGGATGGAAATTTTATGCTTCAGTAAATTTTAATGAAACTAATAGCATTTGGGAGGATGCACCTGCTTTGTTTTCTTATATAGCAAACTGTCAATCGATGCTGCAACAAGGAAAATCAGATAATGAAATATTGCTTTACTGGCCTATTTTTGATACTTGGGACAAATATCATAATGGAACTTTGTTTTTTCAGTTCAAAATACATTCGTTATCTGAATGGCTAACTGAAACTTCCTTTTATGACACCACAAAAGACTTGATGAAAAAAGGCTACGGAGTCGATTTTATTTCTGATAATTTTATTGCCGAAGCCAAAGTAATTAATGGAAAAATTATTCTTTCAGGGGGTACTTTTAAATCATTAATTGTTCCTTCATGTAAAAAAATGCCTCTTGCAACTTTGCAAAAATTGATAGAATTACAAAAAGCCGGGGGTAAAATTATTTTTCAGGGATTACCGGATTCTGTTCCCGGTTTTAATGATTATAAAATTCAGGAAACAAAACTTCAATCTGTTTTAACTGAAAATAAAGAATCCGTAAAACCTGTTTCTAATATTTTTGAAGCTTTAGAGAAGTCTCAGATATATCCTGAAACACTTGTCGATACCGGACTAAAATTCATCAGAAGAAATGTTGAGGGCGAAAAAATATATTATTTGGTTAATCATACTCCAAAAACTATTGATGATTTTATTCCATTACAAATCGGTAATAAGGAGGTAATACTCTTAAATCCTTTAAATGGAGAATTTGGAAATGCAATTGTACAGAAATCACCTAATAAGACATTGGTAAAAATAAAAATGGAACCCGGACAATCATTCTTATTAAAAACTGAAAATACTGCTTCGCAAAAAAAATGGAATTATTACGAACCAACCGCTGATGCAATTGCGTTAAAAGGAAACTGGAAAATTGTTTTTGATAAAGGAGGTCCTAAGTTACCTTCAAATACATCAGTTTCAAATTTAGGGTCCTGGACAAAATTTAGCCCGGATGCAGAAGCTTTTTCAGGCTCAGCAACATACACTTTAGAATTTGATAATCCAAATTCTAAAACAGAATCGTGGAACTTAAATTTAGGCGATGTCCGTGAAAGTGCAAAAGTTTGGCTAAATGACGAACTCATGGGTACAGCATGGTCTGTTCCTTATAAATTAAACATCGGTAAATTAAAACAAGGAAAAAACACTTTAAAAATTCAGGTAACAAACCTTTCTGCCAACCGGATTCGTGATAAAGAATTAAAAGGAGAAGAATGGAAGATTTTTTATGAAATCAATATGGTTGACAAAGACTATCAAAAATTCGATGCCACAAAATGGGCGCCAATGCCTTCCGGATTATTAGGCCCTATTACAATTACACCTTTAAAACAGCAAAATTAATTTCCCAAAATAATAAATTAAAAAATGAAAAAAATAGTTTTATTCTTCGTTATATGCCTTTCCTATACTAACACTACAAACGCACAAAAATCATTTGATAAAAAATTAGTACTAAAACAGATGATTTTAGCCAATGATTATTTTATGGAAAAATGGCCTGAAACAGGAAAAACAATCGTTACTAATAAAGAACGCCCCAGCAACATTTGGACACGTGCAGTATATTATGAAGGATTGATGGCTTTACATGAAATTTTTCCTAAGGAAGCCTATTATAACTATGCATACAACTGGTCAGAATTTCACAAATGGGGTTTTAACGGCGGAAACGTTACCCGTAATGCCGATAATTATTGCGCAGCTCAAACTTATATTGATCTGTACAATTTAGAACCGGATGCTGAAAAAATAAAAAACACAAAAGCCAATATCAACATGCTGTTGAATACGCCTCAACTTGATGACTGGTCATGGATTGATGCTATTCAGATGGGAATGCCGGTTTTTGCTAAATTGGGAGTTCTTGAAAATGATGAGCATTACTATAAAAAGATGTACGAAATGTATATGTATTCAAGAAATAAACATGGTGATAACGGGCTTTTTAATCCAAAAGACGGTTTGTGGTGGCGTGATGCCGATTTTGATCCTCCGTACAAAGAACCAAACGGCGAAGATTGCTATTGGAGCCGCGGTAATGGATGGGTTATTGGTGCTTTGGCAAAAGTATTGACGATAATTCCGAAGAATGCACCTCACAGAGAACAATATGTAAAAGATTTAAAAGCGATGGCAGCAGCTTTAGTTCCGATTCAGAGAGCGGATGGGTTCTGGAATGTAAGTTTACATGATCCTACGAATTTTGGCGAAAAAGAAACCTCAGGAACTGCGCTATTTGTGTACGGAATAGCATACGGAATCAACAGCGGAATTTTGAAAAAAGAAACGTATTTACCTGTGATTCAAAAAGCATGGGATGCCATTACTAAAGATGCTTTGCATGATAATGGTTTTTTAGGTTACCTGCAATCGACAGGAAAAGAGCCCAAAGACGGACAACCCTTATCGTATGATAAAATTCCTGATTTTGAAGATTACGGATTAGGTTGTTTTTTACTGGCTGGTTCAGAAATTTATAAGATGAAATAAAAAAAATGTGCAACTTTACAGGAATACTGTACATTATCGAAATAGAATTCATGAAAAACTTCCATAATACCAAACTTGCTATAGCCTTTCTATGTTTTTGGATAAGCATTAATGCTTTTTCCCAACAGAAAGAAATTCAATTGTGGGATAAAGTTCCCAATGCAATCGAGTCTAAAGAATATACTGAAAAAACCGATTATGAAGACAACGGAAACGTAAAAAGAGTAAAAGAAGTAGTTAAGCCTACACTTACCCTCTATTTTGCCAATGCAGAAAAATCGAACGGCTCTTGTGTCATTATCTGTGCAGGGGGTGGTTACAGCTATTTATCCAACTATAAAGAAGGACATAAAGTAGCCGAATGGCTTACTACTTTAGGAATAAATGCGTTTGTTTTAAAGTACAGATTACCAAGCGATTTAATTATGAAAAACAAGTCGGTTGGACCATTACAGGATGCTCAGGAAGCAGTTAGAATGGTAAGGAAAAATGCTGAAAAATGGAAAATAAATCCAAATAAAATTGGAATTATGGGATTTTCAGCCGGAGGTCACCTTGCTTCAACTCTATCGACACATTATAATGAAAGAGTATATGAATCAACTGATAATACAAGTGCAAGACCTGATTTTTCTATTTTGATTTATCCGGTAATTTCAATGCAGGAAAGTATTACACATGAAGGCTCCAAAAATAATTTATTGGGTAAAAATCCTTCATCAGAGCTTATTGAAAAATTTTCAAATGAAAAACAAATTACTGCCGATACTCCAAAAGCATTTTTGATTCATGCTACAGATGATAAAGCGGTTCCTGTTGAAAACATTATCAATTATTACCTCGCATTAAAAAGGGAAAAAGTACCTGCTGAAATGCATATTTACGAAAATGGCGGACATGGTTTTGGCTTAGGAGTTAAGGGAACAAATCAATTTTGGCCTGAAACCTGTGCAAAATGGCTGGCAGCAAATGATTATATTTTAAAACCGGATGGTTATGTTTTCTCTTATTTTAAAGGAAATGGTGAAGATGGCCTGCATCTGGCTTACAGTGAAGACGGCTATAAATGGGAAGCCTTAAAAAAAGAGGAATCTTTCCTGACTCCAGAAGTGGGTAAAGACAAATTAATGCGTGATCCCTGTATCATAAAAGGCGGCGATGGATTGTATCACATGGTCTGGACTGTGAGTTGGACAGATAAAGGAATTGGGTATGCTTCTTCTAAAGATTTAATCCATTGGTCGAAACAAGAATTTATTCCGGTTATGGCGCATGAAGAAAAAACGAGAAATACATGGGCACCGGAAATCACTTATGATGAAAAATCAAAAGAATACATGATCTACTGGGCTTCAACAATTGATAGTAAATTTCCGGAAACCAAATCGGAAGAAGAAAAAGGATACAATCATCGAATTTATTATACCAAAACTAAGGATTTCAAAAAATTCTCTAAAACCAAATTGCTTTACGATCCGGGGTTTAATGTTATCGATGCTTCAATTGTAAAAACAGATAATGGATTTACGATGTACCTTAAAGATGAAACAAAAGTTCCTGTACAGAAAAATTTGAAAATTGCCACAAGTAAAAATCTTGAAGGCCCATATACAAAAGCTGGTGATCCAATCACAGGAAATTACTGGGCAGAAGGTCCGACAGCCATTCAGGTAAATAATGAATGGATTGTTTATTTTGACAAATACACTCTGAAAAAATATGGAGCGATAAAACAGACTTCAAAAGGCTGGGAAGACATTTCTGAACAGGTTAGTTTTCCTAAAGGTACACGTCATGGAACTGTTTTAAAAGTTTCTTCGGTACTAATTAATCAATTGAAGAAGGAATGAAACTATTTTTTACAGCTTAAAAAATAAACTCATTAAGAATTTATTTTTTAACCACGCTATTTATCAAACTATAATATTCATTATCTGTTACGCTTTTAAGCCATTGTCCAGAACCTTTATCAATCTCTGTAATGATGGTAATGTACGAAAAGCTGTTAAAAGGTGTTGCACCATACCAATGTTCTACTCCAGGTAAAATAGTAATGACCTCGTCTTTACAGAGTATTCGTATGCATTGGCCTTTTTCCTGAAAATAACCTTCACCATTTGTTGCAATAAGCAATTGCAGACTGGAGTTAATATGCCAGTTAGATCTTGATTCAGGCTCAAAAACTACTTCTTTTATAACGGTATTTTCCGGATGAATATTACTTGTTTGTTTTTTGTAAAATACCTCTCCGGTCATATATGTATTGGGAATCTTACCTTCTTCTGTAACGGTTGTGTAATGTACTGACATATAGTTTTAGATTAGTTATTGTTAATTCTTCTGAAAATTTACACTTTCAGGACCATTTTAACCCGATATTATATCATGTGTCCTGATTAAGATATTGCATTAGGTCAAAATTACATTAAGCACGACACTTCCGAATAATAAAAATCAAACAAAAAATTATGAATATGAAACATTTTATACTCTTAACGATTTTGGAATTGTTCCGGTAAGTCTTTTAAAATAATTATTAAAATAGCTTGGGTATTCAAATCCGAGTGAATATCCAATGTCAGCGATGCTCCAGTCTGTGTGTTGCAGTAATAATTTGGCTTCCCCAATAATTCTTTCTGTAATATGTGCCGTAGTTGGTTTTCCTGTAATTTCCTTTACGGAACGATTTAAATGATTTACATGAACAGCGAGACTTTGTGCATAATCCTGTGGTGTTTTTAATACTAATGGCTGAGTTTTATTTTCAATTGGAAATTGTCTTTCTAGCAATTCTAAAAATAAGGATGTAATTCTGGAAGATGCATTTTTATGCTTAAAAAAATTCACGGAAGGTTGCATTTTCATTGATTCATGAATAATCAGATTGATATAATTCCGAATTAAATCATCCTTAAACACATAATCAGTATCTTGTTCTGCAATCATTTTTAAAAATAATGAATCTATAAATAGCTTTTGGTCAGCTGATAATGAAAATATTGGAGTTCCTCCTATTTTAAACAAAGGCGATTCATGAAGACTTTCAGAGCGGTCATTTACTTTTAAGAATTCCTCTGTAAAAACACAGGCATAACCCTGGTAAGAAGAGGAAATAGTTTCCCAGGAATATGGAATATAGGGATTTCCAAAAAATAATACTGTTCCATCCGTTTCTATACCTCGATCCGCATAATGCAACAGGCTTTTACTTGTATAAATACAAATTTTGTAAAAATCTCTCCTGTTGTAAGTTGGAATTTTACTAATATTTTCATTTATCTCATATACCTTAAAACCTTTTAGTTTTAAGTCATTTGTACCGACTTCAGAAACGCGGGGTTCATTTTTCATTTTACAAAGTTATGAAAATCAAATAATAGTATCACTTCTAAAAAATCAAATATTTAAATGCATATTACTTTCTCCTTAAATAAATTTTATCTTTGCTAAATGAATGATTTATTACCCGTTATAGATTATATCTCAAGATATGTGGATTTGACAGATGATGAAAAAAAACATCTGGCCACTTTTTTGAAAATTACCAAAGTAAAAAAAAGACAGTTCATCGTACAGCCCGGTTTTGTCTGTAAACATAAAAGTTATGTGGTAAAAGGTGCTTTCAGGGGATATTTGGTAGACAATGAAGGGAAAGAACATACCTTATCCTTCGCTATCGAAGACTGGTGGATTTCTGATTACAGCAGTTTGATTTACCAGGAACCTGCCACTTTATTTGTTGAGGCTTTGGAAGATTCGGTTCTTATTCAGATTGAATACGAAGACGAGCAAAAATTTCTGGAGGAAATTCCAAAACTTGAAAAATTTGAACGCATTATAACCCAGCGTTCACTTGCTCTTCAGCAAAAAAGACTGTTATCCAATTTTACAAAAACAGCCGAAGAGCGTTATGATGAGTTTATGGAAAAATATGCTGCTATTGCCAAACGTGTTCCACAATATGCCTTAGCTTCTTATCTTGGTTTCAGTACCGAATATTTAAGTAAAATACGCAATCGCAAAAATTCAAAAAGTTAAACTGGTTCAACTTAATTTCCTAAACCAGTTCATTTTTATTTTTCTTATTCTGTCACAAATTTGCAATGTCAATACCGACAAATAATTTAAATTAATAAAAATGAAAAATACAATTTTGATTGCAGCATTTTCAATTCTTTTCCTGTCTTGTGACAGTGAAAAAAAATCAACAGAAACTTCGGTTTCATTCCAAAACAAATATATCATAACGGATGTCGGACTTTATCCGGAGGGAATTGATTACGATTCTAAAAATGAAAGATTTCTGTTTA
Source organism: Flavobacterium sp. (assembly GCF_039930565.1). GTDB lineage: Bacteria > Bacteroidota > Bacteroidia > Flavobacteriales > Flavobacteriaceae > Flavobacterium. The sequence continues at coordinate 23,114 of NZ_JBDTTP010000033.1, forward strand.
GTTCCTTACAGAAGGGAGCTGTATATGCAATGAATACAAAAGGACAACTTTCGGTTTTTGCTACAAGCAGCAAACTCGTTTTACCAACAGGAGTTTATACAGATGAAGCCAGAAACAGATTAATTGTGGCTAATGCCGATTTGGGTATCTCGCAAAAAAGCACAGCAACAAGCGCTGGTTCAATAGCTACTGTGAGTGTTTTCAACCTTACTTCCGGTGAATTGATCAAAGAAATAGACTTGAAGAATTTTACACCTAATGCAGGTTCTTGCCCAAATGATATTGCCGTAGACTTACAAGGTAATATCTACATTACTGATTCATTTTCTCCTGTTATTTATAAATTAGATTCAAATTATGCTGCTTCCATATTTGCAACCAATACTTTGTTTCAGCCCAAACCAAATGAATTTGGTTTAAACGGAATAGTTTTTCATCCGGATGGTTATCTGTTGGTTGCCAAAACCGATACTTCTAAATTATTGAAAATATCACTGTCAAATCCCGCCAGCATTACTGAGGTTGAAGGAACTACATTTAGTGCTCCGGATGGTATCGAATTTGATAAAAATAATAATTTGGTGGTTGTTGAAAATGGATTAGCATTAGGCAAAACATATACTTTGTCAGGCAAAAATAACTGGACAAGTGCTGTCAAAATAAGTGAAACCACTATTGGAAAAGAGGATTTTCCAACAACAGCTGCTTTAGCTTCAGATGGAAATGTGTATGTCATCAGTTCAAAATTAGGCAAACTTTTATCCGGAGATAAAAGTCAGTCGGCTTATGCTATTCAAAGAATAAAATAAGTTTTTTGTTTAAAGTTTCAGGTTAGTTACAACAAACATTGCGAACCTGAAACTTTAAACTATTTTTTAACTAAGGTTCCTTTTTTTAGTCCTTTGGCTGTAGCCGATAATATAACTTCGGAAGTATTTTCATCCTTCTCGATGATAATTTGGGCATAACCATTAAATAATTTTCTTTTCCACTGCTCAGCTGGCGTAATTACCTGAATGATTCCGGGATCTGTATTCATAACATCCCATTCTTTTGCTTTTTGCAAAGGTGGGGCAATAATCTGAATAGTATTTGTTCCCTGCTTCAAAAAAATAGAATTAAAAATATACTTTTGAGGATCTTCAGTACTTGGAGCAATTTTATTTCCGTTAACAAAAACTACTGCATTTAGACCAATTTTTTTGTAAAAAAAACTAACAGTTGAGTTTTTTATAGAATTTGATAGTTCAAATTTGCCTCTGTAAACATAAGAAGGGGCCTGATTCTTATAATCCCTTTCTTTAAAAGCCGGCATCCAATTGTTTTCTGGATCATTAGTATTTTGATCAGTCAAATCAGCAGAAGCTAATTTCTTCTCCTCAAAATTATTTATGGCAACAAGGCTTATGTCATCAATAAATTTATCGTTTTCTAATGAAGTTGGATCACCATTACCTACTCCCAAGATTTTTCCACCTTTTATAGAAAAAATAATTTCATTATTCGCTGTTGGTACATGAAAACCTTTTTTATCCATAACTTCAACTGTTACAACGCTTACATTTGTATTCAAATTATTTTCTTTATCCAAAGAAAGCTGAATATTTTCTGCAATTCCTGTTGTTTTTTTAGTTTCCGTTAAAATCTTTTTTCCGTTTTTATATCCAATCGCTTCTAAAGTTCCAGGAGTATAATTAACCTTCCATTCTAAATGGCTGTTGAGTTCCATTTTCTTTTTTCCGAGACTTTTTTTGTTCACGAAAAGTTCCACTTCGTCACAATTTGAATGTACCCAGACATCGATTTCTTTCCCTTCCATCCCACTCCAATTCCAATGTGGCATGATATGCAAAACAGGATCACTTCCCCACCAGGATTTTAAATAATAAACATTGTCTTTCGGGAAACCGCAAACATCCATCATTCCAAAATAGGATGTAACCGATGGCCAGCCGTATGGAGTTGGTTCTCCCCGATAATCAAAACCGGTCCAAAAAAATACTCCTGCTAAATAAGGCCGTTCATCATAAAACTTCCAGCCTTCCTCGATACTGTAAAAACTTGGTCTAGGTTTTCTGTCATAGGCACTTTGATAATGTTTGGCATCATCAGTGAAATAAACTCCACGGGTGGCAAAAGAAGAACCTTCCTCCGTTCCCATTCCTGGTTGTTGTTTGAATTGATTTCGATGCGCATCAATATCTCCGTTTCCAAGATAATTATACCCCATAATTTCTACAACAGAAGATATTCCGCTTCTGAAACCACTGCTGATTCCAACCGTTACAGGTCTTGTTGTATCCATACTTTTTGTAAATCCCTGCATCACATTTGTGATCCGTTCACCAACAATTCCGCCTTCAATATTCCATTCTTCATTTCCAACCGACCAGCAAAAAATACTTGGATGATTACGATCGCGCTCAATCATTCTTTTTAAATCATTCAAATGGTAATCGTTAATTCCCATTAAACGTGTTTCATCAATTACAAGCATTCCTAATTCGTCACAAGCTTTAAGCAATTCAGGAGTTGGAGGATGATGTGAGCAACGATAGGCATTGGATCCCATCTCTTTCAGTTTTTTGATTCGGAAATACTGCAGTTCATCCGGCAAGGCAGTTCCTATTCCTGCATGGTCCTGATGATTATTTGTACCTTTTAGTTTTACTGATTTTCCGTTAAGAAAAAAACCATTTTCTGCATCAAAACGAATCGTTCTGATTCCGAAAGGCGTTTCATAACTGTCAATTATTTTTCCGTTTTGCTGAATCTGAGTTACCAGTTTATACAAATACGGGGATTCAAGATCCCATAATAACGGGTTTTTCACTTCCAATTTTGAAGTATAATTTGTTGTTTTATAAAATTCGGGAGCTGCTACATTTTCTGTAGTTGTTGCAACTTGCTTGCCCGAAGCATCATATATGTACTGAATTAGTTCAATTGTACCTTTGTAGTTTCCTTTGTTTTGGATTGTAACCTGTGCAGTAACTTCTGCATTATCATTTTTAATTTCAGAAGTAACATAAGTTCCGTTTGTCATAATGTGAATCGGATTGGTTTTCTGCAGATAAACATGCCTGTAAATTCCAGCACCTTCATAAAACCAGCCTTCTTCCATTGAGGCATCAACACGAACGACAATGGTATTTTCTCCACCATAATTTACATAAGCAGAAACATCATATTCAAATCCGTTATAGCCGCTTTGTTCCGTTCCCAGATAATATCCGTTAAAAAAGACTTTCGAATTCCTAAAAACACCATCGAATTTTAAAGAGATTATTTTACCATTGTCTGTTTCGGGAATATTTATTTTTTTTCGGTACCATCCAATATTCTTTTCTGGAAAACCTTTTCCTGCTGTTTTAAAACCATGACTAAAACTTGCTTTTTCACTAAATGATTGTTCCACTGCCCAATCATGAGGTAAATCTAATTTTCTCCAGGCGCGATCATCAAATCCCTGTGCTGCAGGCCCATCCCCATATCCTGTTTTAGTTAAGTAAGAGAAATAACCTGTGGCATGACTAAAATCTTTTTCGGTATCGTACTGATGACCAAAATTGAAAGTCCAGTCTTTGTCAATTAAAAGTAAATCCCTTTCAGATTTATTTTGTGCCTGTGTATAAGAGAATATTAAACAAATAAAATAAAGCCAGCTTTGATGAAGTGAAATAGATTTCATAGTAATTCCGGTTAATTTGATAGTTAAGCAAAGTTGATAAAGATATCATTTTTGGTGTACCGGAATTAATAGTATTTTATCAAAATATGATAATTAAGGAGCTTCAAAAAAATAAAAAGCGAAACTTCATTTTTTGATGTTTCGCCTTTTATAATAATCTTAAAAATAATCCTTTATTCTCCGCTGATATGAAGTTCATTAAACTCTTTGTCAACAATTAAGAAGTGATTCAATTCAAAACTACCCGAATCAAATTCGACTATTTCATTATCGATTTCTATTTGAGTAACTTTAAATGGCAATCCAATTAAATTGATTTTATATTTACTGTAAGCTGTGTCGTATTTACCTTCCTTATGTAATTGAATAATCAGTTCTTTTTCTTTTCCAATAGTCCTGAAAGATAAAAAACTGTAGCGCCCCTTTTTATAATCGTAGCCATCCTGAGCATCTTCATACACTACCGATTTTTCTTTACCATTTTTATAATACAAATCGAGAGTCAGTTCATCAAATTCAAGTTCCCCAACATATTGTTGTACCGGATATTTTGGAATGATGGCTCCTGCTTTTACAAAAAGTGGAATTTCATCGAATTTAGTATCAATCCAAACTTCCCTTCCGCCGGATAAAAATTCATTTGTCCAGTAGTTATACCACTCGCCTCTTGGAATATACATTCTTCTTCCTAAGGAATTAGGTTCCAGAATAGGACATACTAATATTTGTTCTCCAAATATAAATTCATCATTGCGATAATGTGTCTGAATATCATCCTGATCGTAATAGACCAAAGGTTTTAGCATTGGAATACCTTCTTCAATATATTGCCAGAACATGGTATACAAATAAGGTAACAACTGATAACGTAAATTCACGAACTTTCTAGTTATGTTAATTACTTCTTCATCAAAAGCCCATGGTTCCTGATTTCCATGATCGCCAGATGAATGTGTTCTACAAAAAGGATGAAAAACGCCTAATTGAATCCAACGTGCATATAATTCACCTGTTGGCTGTTCTGCAAAACCTCCAATGTCAGAACCGGTAAAACCCATTCCGGAAATACACATTCTTTGTACCTGAATATTGGCTATCCATAAATGTTCCCAGGTTGCTACATTATCTCCTGTCCAGGATGAAGTGTAGCGCTGAGCACCTGAATAGGCTGATCGGGTAATTACAAATGGGCGTTTTGGATAAGCAAACCGCTTCACACCATGATAAGTTGCCCTGGCCATTTGGGTACCATAAATATTATGTGCCTTTCTGTGGCTACAAGGATTACCATCATAATCATGACGAACATCCATCGGAAAAGTTTTATTTGGAACCTCCATAACAGCTGGTTCATTCATATCATTCCATACTCCCTTTACGCCAATATCCGAAATTAATTCCTTGAATAATCCTGCCCACCATTCACGGACAACCGGATTTGTATAATCAGGAAAATTACATTCGCCCGGCCATACTTTTCCTTTCATATAAGGCCCATCGGCTCTTTTGCAAAAATAATCTTTCTCCAATCCTTCCTGATACACCCAATAATCCTTGTCAATTTTAATTCCCGGATCTATGATTACAACGGTTTTAAAACCATCTTCGGCTAATTCAGCCACCATTTTCTTTGGATCAGGAAAATATTCTTTATTCCAGGTAAAACATCTAAAACCTTCCATGTAATCAATATCCAGATAAATGGCATCGCACGGAATTTTTAATTCCCTAAATTTAGAAGTGATTTCTTTGACCTTGCTTTCAGGATAATAGCTCCATTTACATTGATGGTATCCTAAAACCCAAAGTGGCGGCAATTCCGGCTTACCAGTTAAATCGGTATAAGTTGTTACCACATCCTGCATTTGTGGACCGTAAATAAAATAATAGTTCATTTCACCGCCTTCAGCCCAAAAGCTTGTTACATTTCGTCTTTCCTGACAAAAATCAAAAAAAGTCCTAAATGTATTGTCAAAGAAAATACCGTAAGATTGTTTGTTTTGCAAACCGATATAAAATGGGACTACTTTATACAAAGGTTCCTGGTCTTTTTGATAAGCATATTGGTCAGTAGCAAAGTTTTCTACTCTTTTGCCTTTTAAATTCATTTGAGTAGCTTTATCTCCAAGACCGTAAAAACATTCTCCGTCTTTAGAAGACTTGCTCATTTTTACAATATTCCCACCATATTCATAGCTTTCTTCCCAATGAAATCCAAGTTCATCTTCCAGAATCAGCTGATCATCCAAATTAAAAATTGATAATCGAAGATCTATTTTCTGAATTTTACATTTTACCTTACTGGTTCTGATCTGAAAAAAAGTTTCCTCTTCTGTAAGTTCAAGAAAATTATAGCCATGCAGCTGGGTTTTATCGATTGCATATGAAAAATCGTTGCTAAAATAACCTTTAGTTGTAAATCGGAAACGAATTAAACTATCCCTAAGAACAGTAACTTTCAGGATTACTTTATTGTCCGTATTGAAAAAAATGGTATCACCCTGATGTTCAAACGACACAATTTTTGATGGATATAAATCTCCTTTGTATTCTAATTGTGTATTTACAATCATATTGCTGATGAATTAATTAAGCCGAATTAAGTTTGTTTTCAAACATACAAAAAAACTAAGTAAGCCCCTATGAATATTAGGTTTATTCACGAAAACGTTTTTTTTGATTTAGTGATAAATTCAATATAGAAAAATCAATAATTCAGTAATTTATAACTTAAAAATTGGTTAAATGACAAGTGTTAAATACGTGACTTCACTATTCAAAAGAATAAATCGTAACACTTAATGGAGGTAAAATTAATTCAACAGAATAATCCCTGCCATCATAAGGCGATGAATCAATGTTCAATATTCCTGAATTGCCAACCCCACTTCCTCCATAAATTGGTGAATCACTGTTGAATATTTCTTTTAATTTTCCTTTTACAGGAATTCCAATTCTATAATTTTCACGGACAACAGGAGTAAAATTACATACAATAATTAAATTTTCCTGTGAATTATTCCCTTTACGGATATACGATAAAACAGCATTCTGATGATCGGAATAATTAATCCATTCGAAACCTTCACCGCTAAACTGCTTTTCATACAATGCCGGTTGCGATTTATACAGTGCATTTAAATCGGTAATAACTTTTTTAATTCCAATATGATAGTCGTATTGCAGTAAATGCCAATCCAGGCTATTTTCGAAATTCCATTCGGCAGTTTGTCCAAATTCTGAACCCATGAATAATAATTTAGTTCCGGGATGCGTAAACATGTAGCCGTAAAGCAATCTTAGATTAGCAAATTTCTGCCATTCGTCTCCGGGCATTTTATTAGCAATCGATTGTTTTCCGTAAACCACTTCATCATGTGAAAAAGGCAGCATGAAGTTTTCAGTAAAGGCATATGTCATCGAAAAAGTCAAATCGTTTTGATGGTACTTTCTATATATGGTATCCTTTTGGAAATATTGTAAAGTATCATGCATCCATCCCATCATCCATTTCATTCCGAAACCTAATCCTCCTGTAAATGTTGGTCTGGAAACCATTGGAAATGACGTACTTTCTTCTGCAATTGTCTGAACACCATCAAAATTGGCATAAATAACTTCATTGAATTCTTTAAGAAAACTAATCGTATCCAGATTTTCCCTTCCACCATAAATATTAGGCTCCCATTCGCCTTCATTTCTGGAATAATCCAAATATAACATGGAAGCTACAGCATCAACCCGCAGACCATCAATATGATAATAGTGCAGCCAAAAGACAGCATTACTGATTAAAAAGGCACGAACTTCATTACGCCCGTAATTGAAAACAAGGCTTTTCCAATCCGGATGATAGCCTTTTCTGCGGTCAGGATGTTCATATAAATGTGAGCCGTCAAAAAATCCTAAACCGTGCGCATCATCAGGAAAATGCGATGGCACCCAGTCCAAAATCACACCAATTCCTGCCTGATGCAATTTATCTACCAACACCATAAAATCCTGAGGTTTCCCAAAACGGGAGGTTGGTGCAAAATATCCAACCAATTGATAACCCCATGAAGGATCATATGGATATTCCATTACCGGCATAAATTCTACATGCGTAAAACCTGTCTCTTTGACATAAGCTACTAAATCATCGGCTAATTCCAAATACGTTAAAAAACGATTATGATCGCCACGTTTCCAGGAGCCTAAATGTACTTCGTAAACCGAATAGGGTTTGTCTAACGCATTATGCTGCTGCCGCGACTGCATCCAAGTTTCATCTTTCCAGCTATAATCTAAATCCCATACTACAGAAGCTGTATGAGGCGGTTTTTCGCAGTATAAAGAAAAAGGATCTGCTTTTTCGGTTAGAACTCCGTCAATACTGGACTGGATTTTATATTTGTAAACGGCACCTTTGGCTAAATTCGGAATAAAACCTTCCCAAATCCCCGAAGAATCCCAACGTACCTGAAGTAAATGCTCGCCTTGTGTCCAGTAATTAAAATCTCCAACTACTGAAACTGATTGTGCAGTAGGTGCCCAAACTGCAAAATAAACGCCTTTCACTCCATTAACTTCCACTAAGTGTGCACCCAGCTTTTCGTATAATTTGAAGTGTTTCCCTGCTTTGAATAAGTCGATATCAAAATCAGTAAATAGAGAATGCGTAATAACGTTGGACATATGTTTTTAGTTCTTAGTGATTAGTACTTAGTACTTAGTAATTAGTGGCTAGTACCTCGTGATTATTAATTAGTACTTAATTGATAGTTAATAGCTGTTAGTCATTGGTAATTATATGAGTTTAGTTTAGTTCCTTGTAATTAGTTTTAATAATAGCTCTTAGTTCTTGATTCTCGGCAATTATTATTAAGTAATTAATATTCTTTTAAAGAACATTTAATGAATTTTCATGATCAAGGTCACAAGACTAATCCCAAATTACTCTTTACTAATTTGCTATAAACAAATAGCTAAAGATTAAGAACTAATCACCAGGGACTAATTACTAAGGACTAAAAATTAATCTATCCTAAAATTATCAGGGAGAACAGCGCCTTTTTTAATCACAACAATACCATCTTTAATGGTATACAAATCATTGGTGAAATTTTCCAGATGCTTACCTCCGTTAATGTGAACATTATTTCCAATGCGAACATTTTTATCAACCAAAGCATTTTTTATAAAGCAATTTTCTCCTATTCCAACATGATTTTTATTATTATGTGTGTCCTGATTCATTTCATCAAGATCCTGATAAAAATCATTACCCATTACATACGAATGCTGAATTACAGTTCCGTTGCCTATTCGGGAACGAATACCAATTACAGAACTTTTGATTTCCTGTGCATTGATGATACAACCTTCAGAAATTAAGGATTGATTGATATTAGAGTCTCTGAATTTTGAAGGAGGTAATAATCTTGGACGGGTAAAAATCTTATTTTCATTATCAAACAGATTAAACTCAGGAATATCTGCTGTCAGACCAATATTAGCTTCAAAAAATGATTCTATATTTCCAATATCTGTCCAATATCCTTCGTACTGATAGCTTAGGATTTTATGTTTGCCCACGGCCTGCGGAATGATTTCTTTTCCAAAATCTTTTGTATCGGGGTCAGCCATCAAATCTTCTAACAATTGACGATTGAAGATGTAGATTCCCATTGAGGCTAAATATTTTTTTCCCTGAGCCTGCATTTGTTCGCTAACCTCAGATTCCCATTGAGGCAAAAGCGATGCATTTGGCTTTTCGATAAAAGCCTCAATACAGCTTTCATGATTGGTTTTAAGAATTCCAAATTCAGGAGCATCTTTAGCATTTACCGGTAAAGTAGCGATAGAAATTGCGGCGTCAGCTGCAATATGGGCTTCCAGCATTTCGTTAAAATCCATTTGGTACAACTGATCACCTGATAAAATTAAGGCGTATTCAAAATCATGTTTTAAAAAATGCGACATACACTGACGAACGGCATCTGCTGTACCCTGAAACCAGGTGGGATTATCAGGAGTTTGCTCAGCTGCTAAAATATCTACAAATGACTGGCTGAAAATGCTGAAATTGAAGGTGTTTTTGATGTGTGCATTTAAGGAAGCTGAATTAAATTGAGTCAATACAAATATTTTAAAGATATCTGAATTGATGCAATTGGATATCGGAATATCTACCAGTCTGTATTTTCCACCAATTGGAACAGCAGGTTTTGACCTTGTTTCTGTTAAAGGATACAAACGCGACCCCTGACCGCCTCCTAAAATAATGGCTACTACTCCTTTTTTATTAGTTTTCATTTTTCTGAATTATTTGATTGTATATTTCTATATATTCCTGACAAACTCTTTCCCACGAATGATCAATTGCCATTCCTTTTTCTCTTATTTTATTGAATTCTTCAGCATCTGCATACAATTTTACGGCACGGTTAATAGAATAAAAAATATCCCCCACCGATGCCTGATCGTGGCAAATTCCGTTTCCATTATCCCCAAAATCAATTACCGTATCACGCAAACCTCCTGTTTTCCTCACAATCGGAACTGTTCCGTAACGTAAGGCATACATCTGGTTCAATCCGCATGGTTCTACTCTGGATGGCATCAAAATAAAATCAGAGCCTGCATAAATAAGGTGCGATAATTCTTCATTATATCCGATAAATACATTGTAATTTCCTTTATATTGTTCTTTTAATTGTAATAATTGTGTTTCAATTTCCGGATTTCCGGACCCCAAAATCAGAATATTGATCTTTTGTAAATTCTCAGATAAAGCTAATGCAGAAGCCTGAGGCAAAAGATCACCGCCTTTTTCCTCAAACAATCGCCCAATAAAGCTAAACAATGGTTGTGTTGGATCTAAGTCAAAACGTTCGCATAATTTTTCTTTATTCTTTTGTTTTCCAGTTTTAAAATCCTCAATAGAAAAATGTTTTTCGAGCATTTTATCGGTTAATGGATTCCAGACTTCAATATCTATTCCGTTTAAAATACCTATTGATTTGCTGCGTACCTTATTAAATAAGGATTCCAGTCCGTTTGCTGAAACATTGATTTCATCCAGATAACTAGGCGAAACAGTCGTAACGGCATGCGCACATTTAACTGCTACAGCCAATGAATTCAACGAATTATTCCATTCTAAAAATCCGGCATGACGGACATCAAATTCAGGCAGATAATTCATTTTATCATAATCAAACCAACCCTGGTACAAACCATTATGAATGGTAATAACCGTCCTTACATTACTTAAGACTTCATATTTATAACTGTATTTAAGCATAAATGGAATCAATCCCGTATGATGATCGTGGCAATTGATGACATCCGGAATTATATTTTCAGCCAAAATCCAATCTAAAGCCGCAATTTGAAAAGATAAAAACCGCTCAATATCATCTTCATATCCATATACATTGGGGCGGTCAAATAATTCTTTAATTTCAATCAGGTACAATTCATAACCCAACTTATCAGTGCTTTCTTTTAATACACTAAATGGAAAGTCAAAATTTCCTAATTTGACATTTCCGGAATATACATTTTCAAAAACATTTTCTTTTTTAAACTTTGTATCATAACCCGGAACCACTACCCTGACCTGATGCCCTGCATTTTTCTGATACTTTGGCAATGCTCCGACAACATCAGCCAAGCCTCCCACTTTTGCCATTGGGTAACATTCTGCACTTATGTGAAATATTTCCATTTAGAAATCAAATAATTAGAATAAATTGTAATTTAAATTATACCGAACACTTTCATATTTGTGGTACTTTTATGTTTTTTAAATTTAGGAAAAATAAAATAAAATAGAGACTCCAAATAAAATTTATTGATATGCCAAAAAAGAAGCCTAATCCTACGCAATCTTTAAAAATTCCACAATTTATTATTGTTACAACCAAGATATGTGCTCTTATATCTTCTAAATTAGTTACTAAATATGCGGCAAAGCTTTTTACAACTCCAATAAAACATAAGATTCCTAAAAGAGAATTGGATATGGATTCAAAAAGCAGTCAAAATACTTTACATGTTCCATCCATTAATAAAAAGATTGTGGTGTATGAATATGGAGAAAGTGTGAAAAAAGTTTTGCTTGTACACGGATGGTCAGGACGGGGAACACAATTGTTTAAAATTGCCGATGTTTTAATAGAAAATGGATTTTCTGCTGTGAGTTTTGATGCTCCGGCTCACGGAAAATCAGAAGGAAAGACAACCATAATGTCTGAATTTATTGAATCAGTTCTGGAAATTGAAAAGCGATATGGCCCTTTTGAGTTTGCTATTGGCCATTCATTAGGCGGAATGTCGGTTTTAAATGCAATTAAAAATGGCCTGAATGTAAAAAAGGCAGTTATTATTGGCAGTGGTGATATTGTCCAGGATATTTTGAATGAATTTATTTTTAAATTGGGATTAAAACCCGAAATTAGTATTCGACTGCGTGATTATTTTGAAAACAAATATCAGGTTAAGATGGATGATTTTTCAGCTTACAAAGCAGTAGAAAAAATTGAAATTCCGGTTTTGGTAATTCATGACAATGATGATCCGGAAGTTCCCGTAAAAGCGGGAATTCACATTCATAAACATCTAAAAAACGGTGTCTTATTTTTAACAGAAGGTTTAGGACATCGAAAGCTGTTAGGAAATCAGACTGTTATTCAAAAAATTGTTGAATTCATTCAACCCTAAAATTGTAAAGATGAATTTATTTGAGGAAAACAAAAATTGGGAAAACGATTTAAAACCCATTTTAAAAGAATATAAGGGAAAGAAACATCCTTTGGATTATGAAAATACATATCAATTGCTGGTAATGGTTGTATTGTCAGCCCAGGATTCCGATGCTAATATAAATAATATTGCTCCTGCCCTTTTCGCTAAATTTCCAACTTTAAAAAGTCTTTCAAAAACAGATTCTGAAACTTTTATGCCCTATGTCAGCAAGGTTCGAAATCATGCCACCAAAACTTCATGGCTCTTGGAAATTGCGAAAACAATTCAAAATGATAACGAAATTCCGTTAACCATGAATGGATTGACCGCTTTGAAAGGTCTGGGAAGAAAATCTGCCAATGTCATTTTAAGGGAAACCCATCAGCCAGCCGAAGGAATTATTACCGACTTACACGTAATTAGGGTTGCGCCCAGAATTGGAATCGCAAAAGAAAGCAAAGATGGCAATAAGGTTGAAAAGCAATTGATGGAAGTATTGCCTAAAAAAATGTGGTCAGAAATAGGTATGGCAATATCGTTTCATGGAAGGGAAATATGCAGACCAAAACCAAAATGTGAAGAATGCGTTTTGAATGATATTTGTTATTATTATTTACATCTTAAAAAAGGACTGTGATTAAGATTCCTTTTAAATATTAAAAATGTTATTATTTTATTTTTATAAAAATATTTATCGTAATATTGCAATATAAAAATATTAAAATGGGCGCAACTAAAACAGATCACTTTACAGACAAACAAAATCAGATTGCCATAATTGCAAAAGCCTTGGGACACCCTGCCAGAATTGCCATTATCGAATATCTGCTTAAAGTAAATGCCTGTATCTGCGGTGATATTGTCAATGAGCTGCCTCTTGCCCAGCCTACTGTTTCCCAACATTTAAAAGAACTGAACAACGCCGGACTTATTAAAGGAAATATCGAAGGTAATGCCATTTGTTATTGCATTGATGAAAAAGCCTTTGCTGTTTTGAATGATTATTTTTCTAAAATTATTATAACGGTTACCAATCAAAAATGCTGTTAAACATTTTTTTAGCCAATTAAATCGCAATATTGCAATAAACAACTAAACTTAAAATTATGAAACTTTCAGAAATTAAACAAATACTGAATATTGTTGAAGCAGTAAATTTTCAATTACCAAACGGAAGCTATGTTCCGGAATATTTTCATGTTACTGAAGTCGGTTTAATTACCAAAAACTTCATTGATTGCGGAGGAACGATTCGTAACGAAACTGTTGTGAATTTTCAGCTTTGGGATGCCAATGATTTTGAACATCGTTTAAAACCCCAAAAACTGATTCATATTATCGAACTTTCGGAAAAGATTTTAGGAATAGAAGATTTTGAAATTGAGGTTGAATATCAGAATACTACTATTGGAAAATATGATTTAGGTTTTAATGGAAAAGATTTTTTGTTAATAAACAAACAAACTGCTTGTCTGGCTCAAGAGCAATGTGGAATTCCTGCCGAAAAAACAAAATTGAAACTGACCCAATTAAATTCGGATAGCGGTAATTCCTGCACTCCAGGCGGAAGTTGTTGTTGATGCCAGGAATTTGGTCAGGTAGGAATATTTTAAATTCGAACCTCCTTTGTTTTCATAATAACCGTGACTAAAAATAATTAACTGTTGTTTTATTTTATTGTTGGTATCCGGAATGTAGAAAGTAACTGGTACTTCACGGTTTCTTGAACTGTCGTGTAGGATTATATTATCTATTTTAACCATATAATCAGGGTTGGTCTGATTATTTGCTATTTTCTATTTTTCAACTGCACAATTATCAAATAAGAGGATGATTATAATTGCATGTAGATAGATTCTGTTCATTTTTGATTAAAACTGTGTCAGATTGCACACTTAGCTGACCGTTTTTTTAAACGTTAGTATTTTTATTTACGCTTTTCAAACAGCCATTTTGGAATTTCCTCTGTTATTAAAAACGGAATAATAATGTTATTATGATTCAGATTATTTAAAGTGGTAAAAACCATTTTTTTGTTTGAAGAGAGTTTGTTAAACAATTCAACACTTCCTGCATAAGGATTCTCATCATCTTTTTCTCCGTGAATAAGCCATATATTTTTGCTGCTTAATTTTTTAAGATTAGAAAAATCAGGAACTGCAGCAACAGAAACAACAGCCGCAAATTTGTCTGGCGCCATATTGAGTAAATTTTGTGCTGTTGAACCACCCATAGAATAACCAATCAGGTAAATTCTGTTTGTATCAATGTTGGAATATTCTTTTTCGACATTTTGAATTAATTCCAATAAGGCAAAAACATCTTTTGAAGGTTTTGAGATTGGAATACTATCGCTGTTTTTTTCATAATTGGAAGAACGTTTGCTGAATTGAGGGGCGATAACATAACATTGATATTGAGTGTAAATTTCAGGCCGCAACCAAATTTTGGCAAACGGTTCAAGTTGATTTTCATTATCATTTCCAATTCGGGTCGAATTATGAAAAGTAATTACTAAAGGATATTTTTGTTTATTACTATTATCTTTTGGCGTTAAGAGCCTATAAGGAATTTGTATATCTTCTTTAATAAATATTTTTTTTACAAAGCCATCTGTATTGAGGCTGTTTACTATTTTTCTGTTATTTGCGAAAGTTAAACTATCAACAGTGGTTTCCCTAAACTCTTTTTTCTGTGCAAAAATGAAATTTACAGTTAAAGTCAAAAAAAGTATGACTAGAATTTGTTTTGAGTTTGTTTTGTGCATTTTGGTTTTTATAGAATGTGAATATTTTGGAGCTTTGCGTTCGGGCAGGAAATCGAAGCAAAAAAGTAGATATTATTACTAAAGTTCAATTGAAAAAACTAAAGTTGAATTATGCACTTAGTCTGCCTGACGTAAAGTCATTTTTATAGGTAGGTCTTCTGCTTTAAATTTTAGTATAAATTGCTGTTTTTCATTTATTCTTTTAATTTGTTAGCTTAATATCTGATACATCTCCATCCGATTTTATTTCGATAAATTTCTCGAACCTAAGAGTTTTTTCATCACCATATGCATTTCCACTCCAATCATAATTCGTCAAAATCCAATATCTTCCGGGCTTAATATTCTTAATTTCAAATTTTCCATATTCATTAATGATTGCTGATTTGTAGTATTCCATACACTCATTGGAAAGTTTATAAATTTTGTTTCCATAAGTTGTTTTCTTTCGCATTTTTGCCCATTCTTCTAAGTGTTTGGTCATAGGATAAAGAAATACTTCTTCATTTACATTCATTCTCCAAGTGCTCTTATTCATGTTCCGAATACCAATTTTTGCTTTGGGTGCGTAGTAAGAAATACCTTTAACAATACTCTTGCCGGGTTCTAAAAGGGCTTTAGCCTCTTTTGCATCGAAAGCAGTTTCGGGGCCTGTAATTTGCTGAGCTTTGATTGTTAAGCTCCATAAAAGGCTACTCACAATAAGGACAGTTGTGGAAATCAATTTTAAGGAAGTTTTCGTAATAATCATACTATATTTTTTTAAGATTTATAAAATGCATCAAAATCAGGATTATCTTTTTTCATATTTAGGCTTCTTCTTTTTATGCTTGCCTGTAATGTCTTGGCAGTTGGGACGAATTTTCTCCACCACTAACCACGGAACACCTTATGCAAACATTCAAAAATTTGCAGCATAATTTTAGCATTTTTTATTTGGATTTTGCCATAGAATGCGACGTTTGGGATTAAAGATGCTAGATTTTTCGGTTAAATACAAATTTACCAACTATAAAACTATCTTTAAATCCAGCCTAAAACCCAAATCTCGTAAATAATTCTTTTAGAATATCATTGTTGAAACTAAATAATACAAATACTGATGTGTGTTTCTTCATAATATTTCTTCTAACGTCTTAGGTTTTGCGAAAAAGGGGGTTTCAATGCATAAATGTTTTATAGAAGTACAAATTTCAATTTAGCAATTCTGCCTTTTTTGCTAAATCCTTGTCAGCGGTTCGTTGTTTTCTATTGAATTTTATTCGTTGAGTAGCCTTTTTGAAGTTCAACTAAGTCAAATTTCATAAAGGCCAGGAAGTGTTTAGAAATTAAATGTTCTTTAAAATTTTGGTCATTGGCAAAACACTCCGAAATTATTATTCTTGTTGGGTTTTCAATTTCTTGTTGTATATCGAAGCTGATATTTCCCTTTTCAAGTATTGTAAGTTGCTGTAATTTTTTAAGTTCACTTATTGCAAGTGCGGTTTTTTCTATTTCTTTTATTCTTAAAACTGCGATGGAATAATATGGAGTTTTTTACTTCATTGAGTTCTAATAAGTCCCATAAATTTCTATATAAGTCTTTGAATACAGCTACAGTTCCAAAGTCCTCTTTTTTTGGTTCTCGAACAAACTCAATTCCTTTAATTACCATTTCATTGTAATCCCTCCAAAAATTATCAGAGTTTAAGAATAAAAATACTCTTCCACCCGTTTGGTTTCCAATAAATTCTTGTTGTTCTGGTTTTGAAGCTCCTGCCAATAAAATTGTTGTCCCTGTAGAATTTGGTGGTGCTACTACGACCCATCTTTTGTCTTGTTCTGGTTGATAAATATCTTCAACCAAATCAAACGTAGTTATTTTGTATAAAAATCTATAGCTTCATCATAGTCTTTTACTACTATGGCTATATGAACTATTGATTGTTTCATTCTCAAATATTTGAGTTTATTTTAGTGTGTCGTTCTACAATAACGCGAATATTTCGTGGCTTCAAGAATTGGCGAACTTTGTAACCGCATATTTTACACTAAGCTAGTTTTTCTTTCACAAGAAAAACGTGAATTTACCACATTTCTCGTCATTTCCTGAAACTGCTTTTAATTTCCTGAAACTGCTTTTAGCGGTTCGGGCTTTAGTAAATATTTAAATTATTAATAAGTTGTTTTGAATTATTTTCTAATTTTTGACTTTTCTTTACTTTAAAATTTGCATAATTTATGTTTATTAAATTTCAATATCCATTCTTCGCAATAAGCTGTCTTCTAATGTGTATATATGTTTTACTTTTCCGTCAAATATAACATTGCCTTCCAAGTCTTTTACTATTTGGTGAACAGACACTTCAAATTTTCCATTTGGTCTTTCATTAAATTCAATTGGTTCAACAGTTGGATTTATTTCAGTCCATTGTCTTGTCCAATAATTTCTTATTTCATCGTGTCCACTTACATAACCACCTTCAAATGCTTTTGGCCATTCAACTTCTGAATGAAATGTAGAAAGTGCAGTGTCAATATCTCTTGAATTAAAAGCTGGATATGCTTTTTTAATTAAATTTTCAAAATGTGTTATCATAAGTATTATTTTATATTTTCTGTTTTACATGTATTGAATTGCATTGTTTTCTGCTTTTTTTTAGCCTTAACGCTAAATTTTGGTCGCTTGGCGGATTAAGAAAGCCTAATCTTTCGGTTAATGACTAATTTCCCAAGTACAAAACCATCTTCAAATTAAGCCAAATCCCGCCATATTGCCAAACGAC
>NZ_JBDTTP010000034.1:0-40595 GCF_039930565.1 Flavobacterium sp.
CTGGAATCAAACGTGTGGTTTTGGCCCGCGAATTGAACCTGCATCAAATTAAAACGATTTATGACGAAGCTGATGTAGAATTAGAATTTTTTGTAACCGGAGCTTTATGTGTTTCGTTTAGCGGAAATTGTTATATGAGTGTGGCTAATGGGGAGCGCAGCGCCAATCGTGGTTCCTGTGCCCAAAACTGTCGCTTACCTTACAACTTAATCGACGGAAACGGAGAAACTTTAATCAAAAACAGTCACTTGCTTTCTATTAAAGATTTTGATGTTTCAGATCAAATTCCAAATCTGGTTGAAGCAGGAATTGTTTCTTTCAAAATCGAAGGCCGTCTTAAGGATATCGTTTATGTAAAAAATAATGTTTCGTATTTACGTCAAAAATTAGATGGTTTCTTAGAAGGAAGTGACAAATACACTAAAGCTTCTTCTGGAAAATGTACTTTCACTTTTGATTCGGCTCTGGATAAAAGTTTCAATCGTGGTTACACGGATTATTTTGTAAACGAAAGACACAGTTCAATTGGTTCCTGGGAAAGCCCAAAATCAAAAGGACAATACATTGGTAAACTTCTTAAAACTATTGGAAACGCCTACGAAATCGAGAACGGCGAATTATTAAATAATGGTGACGGACTTTGTTTTATCAACGAAAATAATGAAGCAGAGGGAATTTACGTTAACAAAGCCGAAAATGGTTTAGCTTATCCTAATGTTTTAAAAGAAATAAAAGACGGAACTTTTATTTATCGAAATAACGACGCGGCTTTCATTAAAATAGTAGAAAGAGAAGACAGTGCGGTACGTAAAATTAGTACAACTTTATTATTGACCGAAAACGAAAATGGTTTTGAATTAATCGCCACAGACGAAGACGGGAATGTAAGTACTGTGAATTTAGTTCATCCAAAAGAGCAAACTAAAAACAACGAATCTATCGCAGAAAACTTTAAAATCAATTTGGCAAAAACAGGTTTTACACCTTACACTGCCGATGAAATTAACGTAATGTTTTCTCAAAACTGGTTCCTTCCTATTTCTAAAATCAACGAAATGCGAAGAAATGTTTTCGATCAGTTAACAGAAATTCGTTTAAAAAATTATGTGCGTGAAGAACATCAATTGGTAAAAACTTCTCACCCATATCCTGAAACCAAACTGGATTTCATGTATAACGTTTCGAACAAAACAGCCCGTAAATTCTACGAACGTCACGGTGTTACCGAAATCGAAAAAGCATTTGAATTACAATGGGATCCTGGAAAATCCCGCGTAATGACTACTAAATATTGCATCAAATACGAATTAAAAAAATGTCCTATACACCAAAAAGATATTGCAGGGGTCAAGGTAAAAGAACCTTTGGTTTTAAAACAGGGCGAATTAGAATACAAACTAAAATTTAACTGCAAGCCCTGCGAAATGGAAATCTGGGAAAAAGATGCCGAATTCGAAATCGAAGAAGATCATTTTCATTAAAAAAAAAGCGATAGTTTAAATTATCGCTTTTTGTTTTTTATTTTTTCTTAGTGGTTTTTGTTTTGGATGCCGGCTTTGTTACTTCCTTAGTTTTTGTAGTTTTTTGTTCTGCTTTTTTCTCTCGTTTCGCATTATATAAATTCACAATTTTCTCAATGTCATCGTACTTGTATTCTTTATCTTCAATTTTTTTAGCGATTTCCGGACTATCACTAAAATAATAAACCCCATACTCCTTAAAAAAAACATTATAACCAGCAGAAAAAGCATTTGAACTTACTGAAACCAATGTTGGGTAATCCTCCTTATTTCTTTTCATATAATGGTTGACATCTTTAGAGACAACTTGCATTTTATTCTCTTTTATTTTCTGTTTAGTCTTTTCATCTTCTTCCTTGACTTCTTTTATTCCCAATTCTTCACCACTAATATATAAAGAAATCTTTCCATTGATTGTTTTACATATCCACCTTTCATCAATAATTTTAAATTCTGTACCTTTCTTTTTATATACTTTTGTTTTTGTCCATACAAAAGTGTAAGAAAGCTTTTTATTCTCGTCAAAAACCTGAATGGAATCTATGTCTTTACTTTCGTATTTTCCATTCTCTTCCCCTACCTTTATTTTTACTTTTTTATCAGCAAATCCGGGAAATTTTACTATTCCATTTATTTTTTGCTTGTCCTTTTTAAAAAGAATCGCATCAGCTTTTTGTTCTCCCATTCCAAATTTAAATGTTATTCCTGCCGATTGTGCTTGTAAAAGCGATGTAATGCATAAAGCACTCATTATAATAAAAAAATTGATTTTCATTGTTGGGTTTTATTTGTAAGAGGGCAAATATAGAAATATAGTACAGCTTAGAAAAAGGTTTCCAAACAACGAACCATGAAGTTATATTATAATTATTAACAAAAATTTACTCCATAAAACTATTTGGGCGTGACCACAAGGGTCGGGCTATCCGCTGCAAGTCCTCGCACTTCCTTTGTCAGGCTGTGGGCTATCCGCTTCTATCCCTCACGCAAATAGCGCAAAGAGAAAATTATCATTTACAATATAAAGCTGCCAAATCTCCAAAATCTGCGTGAGAATAAATTTCAATTTATTTATCTTTACTCTCTAAACAGAATCGAAATGGAATTCAAAAACAGTATTCAAAAAGATTCAATTATTGCTGGAATTTTAGTTTGCTCTTTTTTTCCATTTTTAATTTTTTCAGACAGTTATTTTATCTTTCAATGCATCCAAATATGTGATTTCGGTATTTTCTGGAATTCGATTTTCTGGGGAATTCTGTTTCCATTATTCATTGTTTTTCTTTTTTGGAACACAGCAAAAAAAATTAGTTTTTCACTAAATCAAATAACTTATTTTAAAGCTTGCTCTCAATTTTCTTTTGGAGTCAGTTCAAAAATCATAATAACTCTTGTTATAATTTATATAATCGGATTATTCATGAACGGAACATCAGTTGTTTTACATTCACAAATTTCGTATCAAATTTTATTTTCCATACTAATGATTTTGTTATTATCGTTTGCATTAATGATCCTAACTTTTATTAGCTCTTTAATAATTGTAAAAGCAAATCAAAACCTTAAAACTAAATTAAAAAATGAAAATATTACTCCTTGGTTCAGGTGAATTAGGCAAGGAATTTGTCATTGCCGCACAACGAATCGGACAAACCATTATTGCTGTCGATAGTTACGAAAATGCTCCGGCAATGCAGGTTGCACATGGTTTTGAAGTAATAAACATGCTCGACGGCGAAGCACTTGACCGCATTGTAGCCAAACACCAACCCGATTTTATTGTTCCTGAAATAGAAGCCATAAGAACCGAACGTTTTTACGATTACGAAAAACAAGGCATTACTGTGGTTCCTTCAGCGAAAGCAGCCAACTTTACCATGAATCGTAAAGCCATTCGTGATCTGGCTGCAAAAGAATTAGGTTTAAAAACAGCCAAATATCAATACGCAACCTCAGCCCAAGAATTACGAAAAGCCGTTAAGGAAGTTGGAATTCCGTGCGTGGTAAAACCTTTAATGTCTTCTTCGGGAAAAGGACAATCGACAATTAAAACTCAGGAAGATATTGAAAAAGCCTGGCAATATGCTGTCGCAGGATCCCGTGGCGATGTTATAGAAGTGATAGTAGAAGCATTTGTTAATTTCCATTCGGAGATTACACTTTTGACGATTACCCAAAATAATAATCCAACTTTATTTTGTGCTCCAATCGGGCACAGACAAGAACGCGGTGATTATCAGGAAAGCTGGCAGCCGGCACAAGTTGCTGAAGCCGATTTGTACGAAGCGCAGGATATGGCCGAAAAAATTACCGAAGCACTTGGAGGCGCTGGGCTTTTTGGGGTCGAATTTTTCCTGACCAATGACGGTGTTTATTTCTCTGAACTTTCTCCCCGACCGCACGATACGGGAATGGTAACTTTAGCAGGAACGCAGAATTTCAATGAATTCGAATTGCACTTACGGGCAATTTTAAGTCTTCCAATTTTTGAAATTACCTTAGAAAAAGTAGGCGCAAGTGCTGTAATTTTAGCTTCTGAAAATTCAGAAAACCCTACTTTTACAGGAATAAAAAAAGTAGCTGCTTTACCCAAAACCGATTTCAGGATTTTCGGGAAACCAACTTCAAGACCGTATCGCCGAATGGGGGTTGTTTTGAGTTATGATTCTCTTTCAACCCCAATTGAAGAAGTTGTGGAACGTGCAAAAGTAACTTCTAAATTAATAACTGTAAACTCTTAAAAATGAAAAAAACAGCATTTATGATTTTCCTGTTAATCGGAATTTCAACTCAGGCTCAAAGCAAAAAAGTAATTGACAAACCCCAAATCGTGGAAGCATCCTGTGGAGAATGTAAATTTGGAATGAAAGGTGAAAGCTGTGATTTAGCCGTTCGTATCGATGGCAAAACTTATTTTGTTGACGGAACAAAAATTGACCAACACGGAGATGCACATGCCGAAGACGGTTTTTGCAAAGCCATAAGAAAAGCTTCTGTAACGGGAACCATCGAAAAAAATCGTTTTAAGGCGACTTCTTTTACTTTAATAGAAGAAAAAAAATAATGGCGTTAATACTCGAAAATATTGCCAAACATGTTTCGCTTACTCCGGATGAACAAGCGTTGTTTTTATCCAAAACAGAAACCCATACTTACAAAGCCAAAACTATTTTATTGAACGCCGGTGAAATCTGCAAACATTCTTATTTTGTAAATTCCGGGATTTTAAGAAGTTTAAACATCAACGATAATATTGTAGAGCATGTTTTGGCATTTGCCTGTACCGGATGGTGGATGAGTGATATGTACAGTTATTTTTCGCAAAAGCCGGGACAGCTTTTCATAGAAGTTTTAGAAGATGCCGAAGTCGTTTCATTATCCAAGGAAAATCAGGAACAACTGTTTCTCGAGATCCCAAAACTGGAACGTTTTTTCAGGATATTAATCGAAAACTCATTGGTTGCTAACCAGGAAAGATTATTGGATAATCTGAGTTTGACTGCAGAAGAACGTTTCGAGAAATTTTGCGAAAAATACGGAACTTTGGTGCATAAAGTTCCTCAAAAACAAATTGCTTCTTTTATTGGCGTGACACCGGAATTTTTTAGTAAAATGAAGGCCCGTCTTTTAAAGAAATAACCAGTTTGCAATTTTTAAAATTTATCCAATAAAAAAGCTCCAAAACTCAATTGCAACAATTGAATTTTAGAGCTTTTAAAACTAATTAAATTAAATTTTATCTCATTACTTTTTCAAAACTTTTACTGTTTTTTCCAAACCGTTTGACGATAATTTTACAAGATATAAACCTGCTGTCAAATCAGACAAATCAACTGTATTAGTTGAACTTTCTGAATTAAACTGTACTGTTTTTACAACATTTCCAAGCAAACTAAAAACAGTTACCTTCTCTAAAGTTATATTACTAATGTACAATTCTCCCTGAGTAGGATTTGGAGTTATTGCTACAGTTTCAAAATTGTTTTCTCCAGTTCCTAAAGAAATATTTTCCAAATAAACAGCAGAAGCATCTTTATAACTCATCCAGTTATCATCTGAATATACTTTATTATCAACCAAAATAACTAATGCAGGATCATTCGCCTGAAAACCAAAGTTTCCGATAGGATATGTTACCAATTTATTTTTTACACTTTTAGAAGGGATGGATGCTTGTAAGTTTGTATTATTACCATTTTTCAGATTTACTGATTTCAATTGATTATTCTGGCAATTAATAGTGGTTAATTGCGTATTGGTAGACAAATCAAGTGTAACAAGCTGGTTCGAATAACATTTTAAGTATGTTAATTCAGGATTTTTACTTACATCTAATGTTGTTACACTGTTATTACCCAAATCTAAAGTTGTTAAAGTTGTATTTTGAGAAACATCCAGAGAAGTCAGCTGATTACCAACACAATGTAAAACAACAAGTTTGGTATTTTTAGTTACATCTAAACTAACCAATGCATTATTATTTAAAAGAAGGGATACTAACTCTGGATTTTTTGAAACATCAATATTTGTCAGTTTATTATTTTTACAATAAACATGCGTTAATTGTGTGTTTTTTGAGATATCAAGTTGGGTTAGATTGACATTATTTACTAAATCTAATGAAGTTAGGGCCGTAAAATCCTGTAATCCTGTAAAATCTGCAATAGTAGTACTATAAATACTTAAACTTGGAATAGTATTAATTTCATGTGTTAATACTTTACCGTCAACAACTCCAGAATCTATATCGTTGTCTATTAGCAATTGCTCAAAAGCTGCATCTGGAATCGCAGTATATTGCGTACAATTCGTTATAGAAAAAACCGTATTGGAACCGTCTTTAGTTAGCCAAATAGGAGCTGTAGCTACTTCAAGATTATCAACTTTTACACAAGATAATAAATTACAATTCTGAGACGAAAATCGAGTAATAATTTCATTGTTTCCGTTCGCCATATTTAAGTTTAATAATGGACCGCCTAAAAAAACATCTTCAAGATTAGTGTTGTTATGAAAGTCTAAAGTTGCAAGTGTATTGTCGCTTATGTAAGCCGTTTTTAGAGCTGTATTTTGAGATAAATCAAAAGTTGTTAAATTATTATATCCAAAATTAATAGACTCAAGCAATTTGTTTTGACTAAGATCTACTTTTTTTAAACCTGTATTATAAACTGTAAGATTTTTTAAAGAGGCAAAATCTTCAATACCTGTAATATCTTCTACTGTGGTATATACAACGTTTAGACTTGTAACACCAGTAATATTAGCAGTAATCACTTTACCGTCTATCACGTCATCATAGCCATTGTTTACTAATACTTGTTCAAAGTTGCGGTCCGGTATTGCCGTTGACGGACAGCCAGTAGTGTAATAACTTGAAGTAACATCTTTATTAAGCCAATTTGTTGTAGCATAGTCGATATCATCAACTTCAATACAACTCAGTTTTGGATTGCTGTTGAAAGTATTTCCAGCTTCAAATGCAGTTTGATCAGCTCTCCCTTTAAGATTTAAAACAGTCAGGTTAGAATTTCCGGAACAAGACAATTTAGTAATTAATGGATTTTTAGAAATATCCAGTTTTGTTAATGCGCCATCCGTTATATTTAATTCCTGTAACTTGGTATTTTGAGAAATATTTATGGTCGTTAAGTTGTCATTTTCCTTAATTTCCAGAAAAGTCAAATTGGTATTTTGTGACAAATCTATTGCAGAAAAAACACCTTTTCCGCCTCTGTTATATTTAAAATAAGTTAATGCAGCGAAATCCTCAATCCCCGTAAAATCACCAACAGCATTATAATCACCTGTTAAATCAATAGCTGTTATACCAGCAATATCAGACGTCAACACTTTATGGTCAGTTACTGTAATGCCGTTTTGTGTCAAATAATACTCAAAACCAGCATCCGGTATTGCCGTATAAACACCACAATCTGTTTCAGAAAAAGTCGTATTATGATTACCTTCGTCATCTGTGTATGTTTGCCAGATAGGATAAAAACCTCCTTCTCCGTCAGAAATGGTACCAGAAGTATCCAGACCTGCATCTACTTTTACACAAGATAACCGGCTGCAATTTGCAGCCCAAAAACGTGTAACATTATGATTATTACCATTGGTTATGTTTAAGTTTACCAACCCACCTCCTAAGGATATATCTGTTAATGCTATATTATTCGAAAGGTCTAAACTAGCTAATTTGTAACCGCTGACTTCTATTTTTGTTAGTGCAATATTAGCGGATACGTCTACCATTCTCAAATTTCCGGAATTTCCCAAATTCAAACTGGTCAATTGTAAATTGTGTGAAAGGTCAATCGTAATTAAACTATTACCATAAAGTGATAATGATACCAGCTCCGTTAGTGCTGACAAATCCATACTCGTTGCAGGAGCATATCCAGTGGTAAGATTAGTTAAAGCTTTAAAATCCTGAAGACCTGTAAAGTCCCTGATATTTACATAATATAGATCCAATTCGGTAACACCACTAATATCTGCCGTTGCTACCTGATGATTTAAAACACCATCGGTATCAATATCATTATTTATCAGCCATTGCTCAAAAATAGCATCTGGTATGGAAGTAACTTGCGCTTGCAGACAGTTAAAAGCAAAGAACATTAAGATAAGCATTAAATGATTGCTGTTTTTCAGAAAGAGTAATTTTTTTTTCATAGATTAATTTTAATTGTTATTAATATGCAGCAACAAAGTTGGTATTATAATAAATAAAATCATGTAAGGGGTAACCCCTGAATATTTATTCAGGAGTTGAAATTCATTTGAAATAGATACATTTGCTGAAAATATATTTGAAATGAGGAATCCATTTGTGTGCATTCTATTAATTGTAATGTCAATTCTGTATTTAGGGTGTAATAGTAACAAAGACAGCGAAGTTGTTTTTGTAAAAGAAGAACCAGTTAAAGAAGACGCAGTTAAAGCATGGCTGCACAAAGTAGAAAACTATAAAAAAAGCGATAACTATTTAGTAGTTTTTCATAAGTATTACAATCAAAAAATTAAAGAGAAAAAATATTTAAATGCAGCTGAAGTTTTAGATATAGCCTGCGTATATCTTGCGGATTCATATGATTTTAATGATCAGTTTATGGCAACTGTCAAAGAATTTGATACCAAATACAGGGAAGAAGTACCTGTATTAAAAACCACTTTTGTAGATGCTTATCTGGCCAACTATTATTATGATAAGTACAATTTAAAAAAAGCATGCGATTATTTTAGTAAAATAACCGCATTAGAACCCGACAATTATGATAGCTGTTACAACATTGCCAGGGCTTACTATGATTTGTCCTATATTTATTATGTAATGGGGAAGCAAAATTTAAGCCTGGATGCTAATCAGAAATCTTTCGAATCTTTCAGCAAAATAGATAATCCGAAGGGCCTTGCTTTTGTTTATTCTAATTATGCTAATATTTATACTGCCATTGGTGACAAAAAAAGAGCCATTGAAAACGCAGATAAAGCTATTCAGGCATATAAAAAAATTGACAATACTTATAACGTTTATATCGGTTTGATTAATAAAATTTCGATTTATGAATATTTAAAAGATAAACGCGAAAGACCATTAATCGATTCTGTTTATCAGGCTTTTGTTAGCAGTAAAGACGAGAGTAAAATATTAAAAATCAAAATATTTGACTTTAAGGCAGAAAATCTAATTCATGAGAACAAGCTGCCTGAAGCCAAAAAACTACTTGATGGCTTAAAACCAGTAGTTGAAGAAATAGATTCAGATGATTTAACTCAGGAGTACAAATTAACAGCTGCACTGTATGAAATAAAAAAGAACCCGGGTTATTCTAATTTTACAGATATAAAAAAGGCATTACCCACTTTAATCAGCAATCAGCAATACGAAAAAGTGAATATGTTTTATGGCTTATTACAAAACAATGCCATTCAGAATAATGATTACAAAAGTGCTTTTGGATATGAAGCGCAAAAGAAAATTATTGCAGACAGTATAGGAAACATTATTACCCGAATAAAAACTGTTGAGCTAGAAAAAAAATACCAAACTGAAAAGAAAGCCCAACAATTAAAAATAAAAGAGCAGACCATTACCAATAAAAACACAACAATTGCACTGTTGGGTGCAAGCTTGATAGGAATACTTTTTATAAGTTTCGCATTCAACTTAATACAAAAACAAAAAAAATTACGTCTGGAAAAGCAAAGTGCACAGTTGTATACCAAGCAACTTTTGGAAAAAACAGAAGAAGAACGTAAGCGAATTGCAAGTGATTTGCATGACAGCGTTAGCCATGAACTATTGAGTTTAAAAAACTCCCTGGAAGAAAAAAGAGAAATCACGAATCAAAAAATTGACAACATTATCAATGATATCCGAAGTATCAGCAGAAATTTGCACCCTATAATGTTTGATAAAATTGGATTAAAAGAAAGTATCAATCAAATGGTAGAACGAGCTGAATCAGTGAATAATTTCATGGTGACTGCCGAGATTGACTATAGTTACGTTTTATCTTCTTCACATGAATTACAAATATATCGTATCGTACAGGAAGCACTTTCTAACATCATAAAATATGCTGATGCAGTTGCAGCCAAAATTTCTATTACTGAAACTGAAAACACTATTAATATTGAAATAAAAGATAATGGAAAAGGATTTAATGTAGAGGAAACCTTAAACAATACATCTTCGTTTGGTTTGCACAATATTATTGAAAGAAGCAGGGCGATTGGCGGAAAAGCAATCGTTTTATCTGATACTAGCGGTACCATTATTACCATAGAAATAAAAAAGAAACCATGAGAATATTAATTGCAGACGACCATCCTTTTATGCTTCAGGGTACAAAAAGTTTTGTAGAATCTTACGGTTATGTTGTTGAGGATACCTGCTCAAATGGGATTTCTGCATTGAATTTAATTAAACTCCACTTGCCGGATATTGCGATTCTTGACATTAATATGCCAGGACTGGATGGTCTTGATGTTTCTAAAGCGGTTCAGGAAAGCAAAATTAAAACCAAGATAATCTTGCTGACGATGCACAAGGAGATGACAATATATAAAAAGGCGAAAGAATACGGAATTTACGGCTACATACTGAAAGAGCATGCACAAACCGAATTGCAAAAATGTCTGGAGGAAGTAAAAAAAGGAAATGAATATACGAGTATTTCACTTAAAAATGATTTGATAACAGACACACCAAATGATGATACTGAATTGGCAAATCTAACTTTGTCTGAAAGAAAAATCATTGAACTCGTTACACAGCAAAAAACGACAAAACAAATTGCTGAATTATTATTCCTGTCTGAAAAAACAGTTGAAGGACACCGTAGCAAAATAATCGAAAAATTAGGCTTGCCTAAAGAAAAAAATGCCTTGCTGATATGGGCTATGCAGAATAGCAAGAAGTAGAAAAATATAAACGTTTATTTGATGAAATAATTTGCTTCATTTCAGGCATGCACGACCTTATGAAAATAAAATTTCTTATCTAGCCCTGATAGAAGCGGTATCCTGTTGTTGCGGGGTTCGCAACAATAGATATAGTGGATAGCAGGACTACAGGTCTTTTGAAAACTAAAATTACTGCTCCAGAAAAATTACCACCATATAAACCTTAGAATCTTAGTAAATTAGCTCCTAAGAATCTTTCTTAATCTACATTAAGTGCTTTTCATTGATGTTCGCTGTAAATTTGTACTATAAATAACAAAACACATAACATCATGGAAAATATAGTAGTACACAAAGCAGAAACAAGAGGAAATGCAAATCACGGATGGCTTAACGCTTATCACAGTTTTAGTTTTGCAAGCTGGTATAACCCGGAAAGGATTCAGTTTGGAGCACTTCGAGTTTTAAACGATGACACGATTGCTGGCGGAATGGGTTTTGGAACACATCCTCACGATAATATGGAAATTATTACCATTCCGTTAGAAGGCGA
This sequence comes from Flavobacterium sp., assembly GCF_039930565.1. Lineage (GTDB taxonomy): Bacteria > Bacteroidota > Bacteroidia > Flavobacteriales > Flavobacteriaceae > Flavobacterium. Next base: position 11,491 of record NZ_JBDTTP010000034.1, read on the forward strand.
TTTAGCGCATAAAGACAGTATGGGAAATACGGAGATCATCAAAAATGGTGATATTCAGGTCATGAGTGCAGGAACCGGAGTTCAGCATAGTGAGTTTAACCCAAATGCGGATCAGCAGACTAAATTATTGCAAATCTGGCTGTTTCCAAACAAAAGAAATGTCGATCCACGCTACCAGCAAATCACTTTGGATGCAGCGGACAGACACAATAAACTTTCTCAGATTTTATCACCAAATGCTGATGATAAAGGAGTTTGGATTCATCAGGATGCCTGGTTCAATATGGGAAATTTTGATGCCGGAATTGCTACCGAATATAAAATAAAAAAAGAAGGAAATGGCGTTTATGCTTTCATCTTAAAAGGAAACGTAACCATCAACGGTCAGGAATTAAACACTCGTGATGCTTTGGGAATTTCAGATTTTGAAACCTTAAATATCAAAGCAAATACTGACGCAGAGTTTCTTTTAATGGATATTCCGATGAATTATTAATTTTGAGAATTAAATAAACAATCTTACTTTTTAAAAGGTAATATTTTGAATTTCAAATTATTACCTTTTATTTTTTATCTAAATTTTTCTAAAACCAGATAAGAAAGCTTAAATTAGATAAAAATTGATCTTTTTTAAACCAAAAATCCAATTCCAAAAACTTTAAACATGAACCCAGATAACCTTACAAAAGAATATACAAACGGTGAAGTAACCATAGTGTGGCAATCGGGAAAATGCATTCATGCCGCCCAATGCGTAAAAAATAATCCGGACGTTTTTCATCCAAAAGAAAAACCGTGGATTCAGGCTGGTAATTCTACCACTGATAAAATTATCGAAACCATACACAAATGCCCTTCGGGAGCTTTGACATATTATATGAACAAGAATTAATTATAAAAAAATCATTACTTAATCTAGGTTAAGTGCTCCTTCCCTATAACAGGCGTAACTTTGTCTTATCAAAATGAAATTAATATTTAAAAAATAAAATTATGGCAACTACAAAATGGGCAATTGACCCCACTCACTCAGAAATTGGTTTTAAAGTGAAACACATGATGTTTACCAATGTTTCAGGAAAATTTTTAACGTACGATGCAACCATCACAACAGAAGGTGATGATTTCGAAAATGCAGCTATTGAATTTTCAGGCGATATCGCTTCTATTGATACTGCCAATGCAGACAGAGATGGTCATTTGAAAAGTGCAGATTTTTTTGATGCTGAAAACCATCCAAAATTAACTTTCAAAGCTTCGTCATTTAAAAAAATCAATGATGAAAAGTATGAAATCACAGGAGATTTAAACATCAGAGGTATTGCAAAAACAGTAACTTTTCCGGTAGAATTTAGCGGAATCCTGACAGATCCATGGGGAAATACAAAAGTAGGTTTAAGTATCGAAGGAAAAATCAACCGTAAAGACTGGGGTTTAAACTGGAACTCTGCTCTTGAAACCGGTGGTGTTTTGGTTGGAGAAGAAGTCAAACTGAACATCGAATTGCAGTTTGCTAAACAAGCGTAATTGTTATCTATTGTTTATTATGCACTTAGCGCATTCTATTTTTAGCTTCTAAAAATATTTAGCCACAAATTACACAAATTTTCACAAATTAATTAGTGCTAATTTGTGTAATTTGTGGTTAATAAATAAGTGCTGCAACCTGGCATGCTTTCAGTCTGCAAGTGAATATTCACATATAAAGAACCCTTCTTAAACATAATGTTAAGAAGGGTTTCATTATTTAGGATATATTAAATGCTAAAAATTAAGCATTTGCCGTAGCGGCTTCTTTATCAATTTTTCCAATCAAACCAGCTAACACTTTTCCTGGACCAACTTCTGTAAATAAAGTAGCGCCGTCAGCAATCATTTGCTGTACAGATTGTGTCCATTTTACAGGAGCTGTCAATTGGATTATCAAGTTCTTTTTTATTTCGTTTGCATCCGAAACTGCACTTGCCGTTACGTTTTGGTACACCGGACAAATTGGAGTTGAAAAAGTTGTCGCTTCAATAGCTGCTGCCAATTCTTCTCTAGCAGGCTCCATCATTGGAGAGTGAAATGCGCCTCCAACAGGTAAAATCAAGGCACGTTTTGCTCCGGCTTCTTTCATGGCTTCGCACGCTTTTTCAACTGCAGAAGTTTCTCCTGAAATTACCAATTGTCCCGGACAGTTATAATTTGCCGCTACTACAACTCCGTCAATTGAAGCACAAACTTCTTCGACTACATTGTCTGCCAATCCTAAAACCGCAGCCATTGTTGAAGGCGTTATTTCGCAGGCTTTTTGCATCGCCAAAGCACGTTGTGAAACTAATTTCAGTCCGTCTTCAAAAGATAAAGATCCGTTGGCAACCAAAGCTGAAAATTCGCCTAAGGAATGTCCCGCTACCATTTCAGGCTTAAAATCATCACCTAATGTTTTAGCTAAAATAACCGAATGTAAAAAAACGGCTGGCTGTGTTACTTTTGTTTCTTTTAGTTCTTCGGCAGTGCCTTCAAACATGATATCTGTGATTCTGAAACCTAAAATCTCATTCGCTTTTTCGAATAATTCTTTGGCCAATACCGATGTTTCATATAAGTCTTTGCCCATTCCTGTAAACTGTGCGCCCTGACCCGGAAATACGTATGCTTTCATTTGTCTAATTTAAGATTGCTATTTAATAAATTGAAAATTAGTTTCAATTGAAAGGCAAAAATAACACTTTTTTTAGCTTGAATAATCCTTAAACATATAAATCCATGCTAATCGTGAGAATCGCAGATTGAAAGAAGTAAATAAGATAATGACAATAGCAATAATGGGAATGATTCTTAAATCGAAATTCTTTTCAAAGAAAAACTGAGCCACACAATATGTTGCAATTCCCTGAGCTACTGTTAATCCGTAATTTACATACATGGCACCAAAGAAAAATCCAGGTTCCTTTTGAAATTTATAATGGCAATGACTGCAGGTTTCATTCATTTTCGGGAGACCAAAATTCAGGAAGATGTTTTTGTCTTTAAAAACTTTTCCTTTATGACAAACCGGACATTCGTTGCTTAAAATATGAGTTAATGCACCAGACATGATATTGTTGTTTTATATTTATACAAAGGTAAATGAGATTCTATCAAAACCTTTTTTATATCTTCGCCACTTATAGCACAATAAAGACATTTCATTATGAAAAAGTATCCGGTCTATAGTGTACAGAATTTTAGCTGTAATGATATTCATCGTAATTTTTATGTGAATACTTTTAAGGAGCATTTAAAAAGCCACAGTTTTGTCGAAGAACCTCATCGGCATGATTCCTATTTGATGGTTTTTTTTACGGATGGATCCGGAATTCATGAAATCGATTTTGACCGGTTTGAAATCCAAAAAGGAAGTTTATTCGTCTTGCAGCCCGGACAAATGCATCATTGGAGTTTGTCTGATAATATTGAAGGCTTTGTGATTATATTCTCGCAAGAACTTTATAATTTATATTTCGGACAGAAAAAAATCAACGATTATACTTTTTATCATTCGATTCACAATCGTCCTGAAATGGTTTTTGAAGCTGAAGAAATTCCAAAGATTTTGCCTTATTTTAAATTATTAACTGAAGAAAATATCCAGCCAAATAATTTTCAATTGGATAAAATGCTGAATTTGCTGGATTGCATTCACATTGAAATTGCCCGAAAATATGGCGAAACGTATTCCCATCAAACGCATTCCTACAATGTAAAAATCAATACATTTGAAAAGCTTCTGGAACAGCATTTTAAACAAGAAAAGTCTCCCTCATTTTATGCAGAAAAATTAAATATTACCTTAAAACACCTGAACCGAATTTGCAATGAAATTTTACAAAAAACAGCTACTGAAGTGATTATGGATAGGGTTATTCTTGAAATCAAACGAATGTTAACCGATAAACAATTGAGCATAAACGAAATTGCATCTGCTGTTGGTTACGATGATTACTCTTATTTTTCGAGAGTTTTCAAAAAACAAACTGGAGTTTCTCCAACGGCTTTTCGGGAATTAAAGAACTAAAAAAATAAAAACTACATAAGTGACAAAGAGAAAAAACTTAAATTTTCTTACATAACTTATATGGTAAAAAAATTAAATGGTTACAGCTTCCCGAATCCTGAAATTGCTTTTTGGTGCTTCACACAAAGAGCAGCAATACGTTTGGGCTAAATCTGTAAATAAAATACCTTTCGGAATGTTCTGGCTTTCATCTCCGTATTCCGGATTATAAGTAGTTAAACATTCCTGACATTGGTAAATAACCAATTGTAGTTTTTCTTTTTTCTGATTATTTTCTACTGTTTCAATGACTGAGTTTCCCAAATCTTCAAAGTATTTCCTGCTTAATTCGATTAAAATAGTTGGCAGTTCCAACTTGTCAATATCCTGAGAATGCACGATGTATTCTCTTGTATTCGGATCAAAATTCTTCGCATACAACACATTGTAAGTATCACGAATCTTAATCGATTCTAAATCTTTTGGCAAATCATTTTTTTCGACTACAATCGAAGTAAAATAATGTCCGTCACGATTGTATTCGGATATTCCGAAATTTAAACCGTAGGTACTGATATCAAACTGATCCAGTGTTCGTACCAGAAATGTTTTCAGGTTCAAAGCCCAATCCATTGCTACAGGTAAATGCCAGTTCAACTCTAAAAGGGAATGACGGACATTGATTCCTCTTTTTCCTAAAAATTTCTCCCATTCCAGTTTTCTGTCTTTCGGAATCCCTTTTATGATAAATGATTTCCAGGGCGTGATACATATTTTTCCGATTTTACAATCGAAACACAAATCACACATCTGTTTCAGAAATTCCAAATCGTAAAGATTATTTCTCCAATATAAACCAAGCCAATACTGGTCGATTCCCATTCGGTTCATACCTTCATAATACGGAAAAGGATAAAACGGAACATTTAAAGGTTTGTCAATTGTCCTGTTATTAGTATCTAAAGCTTCACTTACTAGACTAAAAATCATATCGATTCCGCAAGATTCTTCAGTAGTAACAATACGTTCAATTTCGTAGTAAAAAGCGGCAATATCCCAGCTGTAAATTAACACTGGATAGACTTCCATACGCTGCCATTTCGGCAAACGAATGTACAAATACCAATAATCTTCATGTTCGGAAGCAATGAAATTAAGATGTCCGGTAAACAACGGAACTAATTGTTGTTTTGGATCATTTATGTTGACCTTAAGCTTGGGCTGTTCTTTAAATTGCTCTAAAATATATAAAAACTTATTCCCAGTAAGCCAATTGGTATTCCTGAAAATATCCGTAGAAACATAAGACGAAACGATATTATTACCGCTCTTTTCATCGGGAAAAACAAAATGATGTTTTCCCATTTTTTCCTTATCCAAAGCTTTAAAGCCTTTTGGAAAAATAATATCCTGTCTTGAACCAAATGAAATCGAATCTAAACCCTGATCAGCAGCCATATTGACCACTTCCCTAAGTTCTCCAGGCGAAATAACGCCTCCTTTTACTATTAATCTCGTTAATTCCATGTCTCTAATTTTGTTTCAGGTTTCAAGTTTTTGTAGTTTCAAGTTTTTGTAGTTTCATAAAACCTGAAACTTTAAACTTGAAACAAAATAAACTACACTTTACACTTTGCTAAAATCTCTTTAACTTCTGTTTTACAGCTTCCACAGCCTAATCCTGCTCCGGTATTTTTACATAAATCAGTAAAATTATTCACCCCGCTTTTAATGGTTTCTTCAATATTTCCTGCTCCAACCTGACTGCACGAACAAACTAATTTTCCGAGAACCGGCTTGGCGTTTGAACTTCCTCTGAGTAATGAATTTCGTTTTTCTGACAATTCGATTTTGCTTTCGATCATCGTTTTAAACTCGGCGAACTCATTTTTGTCTCCCATCAAAATGGCGCCAACCAATAAATCATTTTTGACGATGCATTTTTTGTAATAACGCTGTTTTAAATCGGCAAAAATTATTTCTTCGTACGAATCATCATTTTCCGGAATTTCAACTTCTCCAATGCTGCACAAATTAATATCTTCCAGTTTCAGGATGTTCATTAAAACAGAACCTTTGTAGTAACTGCTGATATCACCGGCCAAAAAGTTAGCCAGAATATCTGCCTGCTCTTCTGCTGCCGATGTGATTCCGAATAACTGATTGTTGAATTCGGCTATTTCACCAATGGCATAAATATCCGGATTTGATGATTGTAAATACTGATTTACCTTTACACCGCGACCACAGGAAAGTCCGGTTTCTCTTGCAATTTCGATATTCGGAATCGTTCCAATCGTATAGACAATAGCATTTGCGGTAATGATACGGCCACTTTTCAGTGCGATTTCAAGTTCATTATCATTATTCGTTTCAAAAACAGTACTCACCTCATTATCAAAATAAATCTGTATATCACGAAGCTGCACTTCTTCTGCCAATAATTTACTTGAAACACGATCCAATTGACGTTCCATCAAACGCGAAGCCCTTTGGATTATAGTAATTTTTACTTTTTTATGTTTTAAGGCTGCAGCCAATTCTAATCCTAACAAGCCTCCGCCAACAATTACAACATGCTGTTCTTCCGGAGGTAAATTAGTCTCGTCAAGGTGTTTTTTTAAACGATCAGCATCTTCCTTTCGTCTTACGGTAAAACGTCCCGGCAAATGTAATTGTGCATTTTCCGGTACAAAAGGACGGCTTCCGGTAGCTAAAATCAAGGAATCAAAAATATGTGTGTCGCCTAAAGTGTCTATAATTGTTTTTTCGGCAGCATTTATCTTACCAACAGCAACACCGGCATTCATGGTAATTTTTAATTTATTCAATGCTTCACCATCCTTTACCTTTAATAATTGCTGCCAGGTAAATTCGCCTGTCATATATTCAGGGAGCAATACACGATTGTAAAATGGATTGAGTTCATTTGAAAAAACCACAATTTCATCGGTAGAATTAAATTCACGATAATTTTGAATGAAACGGAAAGCCGCTGCACCCGCACCCACAATTGCTATTTTTTGAAAAGGTTTTACATATTTGGCAATTGAAACCGTAGTATATTTAAAATCAGGCTCTTTTGAAACCGGATCAACCAAAGTATTGGTTAAATTATTAGTTCTGTTTAAATCATTTTCCAGTTGTTTCCCCCAGTGCATTGGCAGAAAAACTACTTTTTCCCTGATCGAATCCGTAACTTTAGCTTTTACACGAACCTCTCCGTTTTTGCTTGTAACGGTAACAATATCCCCATCTTTGATATCATTTTTAAAAGCATCAATTGGATTAATTTCTAAAACCGGACTTGGTGTATGCGTCATCAATCGCGAAACTTTTCCTGTTTTGGTCATGGTATGCCATTGGTCGCGAACCCTTCCAGTAGTCAGGATAAAAGGAAATTGTGGACTTGGTGGTTCAGAAGTATTTTCAATTGCTGTCGGCAAATTAAAAATTGCTTTTTGTGATGGTGTGTAGAATTTTTTATCCGTAAAAAGACGAGGTGTTCCCGGATGTCCATAATCAGGAACAGGCCATTGAAAAGTACCTTCGGTTTTTAAGCGGTGATAATTTAAGAATGAAATATCAATATTGGTGTTTTTGGTCAGCGCACAATGTTCTTTGTAAATCTCTTCGGCACTATTAAAATTAAAGCCGCTAAAATTCATTTTTTTAGCAAAACGAATCAGGATTTCTATATCCGGAAGCGCTTCACCAGGAGCGTTTATACCTTTTGGCAAATACGAAATACGACGCTCAGAATTGGTCATCGTGCCTTCTTTTTCCAACCATCCGGCTGCCGGCAATAATAAATCGGCATATTTGGCTGTATCTGCATTATGAGAAATATCCTGAACTACCACAAATTTTGCATTTTGCAACGCTTTTTCAATACGACGGGAATCCGGTAAACTTACCAACGGATTGGTACAGATAATCCAAACGGCTTTCATTTTCCCGGATTCCAGCGCCTCAAACATTTCAGTTGCTGTTAAACCCGGTTTTTCTGAAATTGCATCCACTCCCCAAAAGTCCGCTACTTCTTTTCGATGTTCAGGATTCGCTAAATCTTTATGAGCCGCTAATAAATTGGCCATTCCGCCTACTTCCCTTCCCCCCATTGCATTGGGCTGACCTGTTAATGAAAATGGTCCTGAACCCGGTTTCCCTACTTGCCCGGTCAATAAGGACAAGTTCAATAAAGCCGTATTTTTATCTACTCCAACGGCACTTTGATTAAGTCCCATTGCCCAAAGCGAAATGAATCCTTTTGCTTTACCGATTGTATCAGCAGCCAGTTTAATATCGTTTACTGAAATCCCACATAATTTTGAGGCTTTTTCCAGTGAAGTATTTAAAACTAAATCTTTATATTCTTTAAAATTTTCAGCAAGATTTTTCACAAAGTCATGATCTACATATCCCTTTTCGATAATACGTTTCGCCATTGCATGATATAAAATAATATCAGAACCAGGAATAATCTGCAAATGTAAATCGGCGAAAGCGGCTGTATCCGTTCTTCTTGGATCGACAACAATAATTTTTACTTTAGGATTATTTTCTTTGTGTTTTTCCAATCTTCTAAATAAAATAGGATGACACCACGCAGGATTAGCTCCTGTAATCAAAAATGTATCTGCCAATTCAATATCATCATATGCAATAGGCACAGCATCTTCTCCAAATGTCTTTTTATAACCAACTACCGCAGAACTCATGCAAAGCCTGGAATTGGTATCTATATTATTGGTCTTTAAAAACCCTTTTACTAATTTATTGACCAGATAATATTCTTCAGTTAAACATTGTCCTGAAATATAAAAACCAACACTATCCGGTCCGTGCTTTTTTATGATAGAAGAAAAAACAGCTGCTGCACGGTCAATTGCGGTATCCCAGCTCACACGTTCCAGCGGATAGAATTTACTTCCGCGCATTTCAGGGTATAAAATCCTGTCTGAAGTATCATTGACAACATAATGCAAATTCATTCCTTTAGAACACAACATCCCTTTATTCACAGGATGATCTTTGTCTCCTTCAACCATTACACCATTTTTCGCATCATTGGTAACGATAATTCCGCAGCCAACACCACAGTATGAACAGGTTGTTTTGATTTTTGTGTTCTGCATTCCGGTTGTTTTTAAATACTACTATTATGATCTTTAAATAATACTTCAAACAAAGCACTTATTTAACTTAGACAAAAATAAGTATTTTTACGTATAAATACTTATTTTATCAATTTATTTTTCTATTTTTGAATCAAAATAAATAAAGAACTGCGATTCGTTTAATATAGTAATTAGTGAATAGCCATTAGTAATTAGCTTTAAGCTAAAATTAGATTCAAAACAATAAAGAGTTAATTATTATTTAGCCAGTTAAAAGCTAATCACTCTTCACTAATTACTAAGAACTAAATAGCTAAACAAATTTATCCCATGAAAGAAGAATTGGCCATTTGTTATACCTGTACAAACGAAAACTGTTTTATAAAAAAACATCTCCATTTAGAGCAAATGAAACAGTATGTTGCCAAAAAACATAGCTTCGTTTGCAAAAAATCGCATCAGTTTATTATTGAAGGCGCTCCAATTCAGGGATTATATTTTATCTGCAAAGGAAAGGTCAAAACGGTAAAAACTGGCATCAACGGACGTGAGCAAATTGTTCGCTTAACCAAAAATGGAGACACAATAGGATTTCGTGGTTTTGGGGCCAGCAAACGATATTTAATTGGCGCATACGCCCTCGAAGATACTGTTTTGTGTAATTTCAGCAATGAAACAATGATGGAAATACTTCAAAATGTTCCTGAATTTACCTATGCCTTAATGTTATTTTACGCAGATGAGTTAAATAAAAGCGAGAATAATATCCGCAAAATTGCCCATATGAATGTTCGGGAACGTGTTATTGATTTACTATTATACATTCATCGCAAATTTGGCCAAACCAATGGATTGATTGAAATTGAACTTTCGAGAAAAGAAATTGCTGATTTTGCCGGAACTACTGAAGAGCAGGCTATTCGTGTACTTTCAAGCCTTAAAAAAGAGACACTTATAAAAACTGTTGGCAAAAAAATTGGCTTATTGGCTCTTCCTAAATTGCAATCAGAAATAATGGAACATAAATATTTCTAACAAGATTTAAGTGCTATTTCTCAAAACATTTCTTCTTTATAAAATCTCCATTTTAAGATTTTACAATTACTTATAAATAATTCTACGTATATTTCTAAGTCATTTTGCTTTTACCTCCAAAAAACACTTAAAAAAAGATTTATATTTTATTTAAGTAATTCCTTTTTCCTCAAAATAGTAGCCGAAACTTCAATACCTAGTGTTTGTAAAACCTTGCTATGACTTAGATATTTCAAATTTCCTGCGATAAAACAGTAAATAAATTGATTTTAAAACGATTTATTCAGCTAAAAAAAAATGTTTTGACATGTTACAAACATAGCACGTAAGTATTAATACGTATGTAAGTTTGCTTCATACTAATCAAAACAACAAACCATGTCAAAATTAACTACTTTAACAATAACTCAGACAGGATCTGTTTTTAAATCTAAAATCACAAAATGTGTTGTTTTAGGATTCGCAATTACACTTTTAGGAAATTATGAAGCTAAAGCACAATTTACATTTACTGGTCAGTTAAGAGACCGTGTTGAAATGCGTGCCGGACAAGGAACACTGCAGCAAGAAGGAGATAAGGCAGCTTTATTTACCACCCAGAGAACAAGATTATCTGCAGGATATTCAGGATATCGTTTTAAAGTTTTCACCTCATTACAGGATGTTCGTGTTTGGGGACAGGATGCTTCTTCAATCAACAGAACAACTACAGAAGCTAATAACGGAATTTTACTGCACGAAGCCTGGGCAGAAATTTCATTAGTAGATTCACTAAGTACTATTCAGAATTTATCTGTAAAAGCAGGGCGTCAGGAAATCTCTTATGACGACCAGAAAGTTTTAGGAGGCTTAGACTGGTTACAACAAGGCAGACGCCATGATGCGATTATTTTTAAATATGCAAACAAAGGCTGGATTGTAGATGTTGGAGCGGCTTTTAATCAAAACAAAGAAAATAATACCGGAACAATTTATAATGGCACCAATCCTGCATATGGCGCAGGAACAAATGGAATTGGAACTTTATACAAATCGTTTCAATATGGGTATGTAGCAAAGAAATTTTTCTTTGGTGATTTGTCTTTTTTATTCTTTAAAGATGACTTCAACAAATATACTACGGTAACATCAGGTACTCCTGCCATAACTACAAAAGTAAATTTGGAAGGAACCTGGAACAGAAACACTACCGGAATTTATTTCAACACGAATCCAACCCGAACCTTAAATTTAACAGGAAGTTTTTATCACCAAAGTAGCCATAATAAAGATGGAAAAGCTTTAAATGCCAATATGGCTTCGATCACTTCGACTCTGCAAATTGGAAGAAAATTATTTATTGGTCCCGGAGTTGATTATTTATCTGGTGATGACGGTACAAAAGCAGCAACTTCTGAAGACAATCGTTTTGATCCCTTGTACGGAACGCCACACAAATTCTGGGGAAGCATGGATTATTTTTATGCTGCCAATGGTTTTGGAAAACAAGGTTTACTGAACTATTTCTTTAAAATAAAATACAATGCCAAAGACAATCTGAGTTTCTTTTTGGATGTTCACGGTTTTGAATCGGCAAATAAATTATCTAATGGTGCGGGTGGAGAATTAGACTCTTATCTGGGTACCGAATTAGATTTAACAGCAAGGTACAATCTAACCAAAATAATCAATATCGAAGCTGGCTATTCCATCATGAAAGCCACCAACTCTATGGCTTCTGCAGCAGTAAAAAATGTGGCAAATGCCGATTTAACGCCTCAATTTGCTTACGTAATGTTAAATATCAAACCTAATTTTTTAGCAAAAAAATAAATTCCAAATAACTTTTAAATCTATTTAAAATGAAAAAAGCAAACACATTCACTAAAACTATATTGACCTTATTAGTCTTGATCGCATCCTTTTCGGAAATAACAGCTCAGAACGACCCCGTAAAATTAGGATTCATTCCGCTAACGGATTGTTCTCCAATTGTAATGGCAAAAGAATTGGGATTGTTTAAAAAATACGGAGTTGAAGTTGTAGTTACTAAAGAATCATCATGGGCAAATGTTCGTGATAAAATTTTAACCGGAGAATTAGACGGAGCGCACTGTCTGTATTCTATGCCGTTTTCGGTTTACACCGGGGTAGGAGGAAAAGCAGGTTCTGAAATGAAAATCGCCATGATGCTTAATGTAAATGGTCAGGCGATTACACTTTCTAAAGATTTTTGCGGAAAGGTTGGCTTCAAGCAAATGAATAAGGTTGCACCGGTAGTAGCAGCAAAACTAAAAGCCGAGAAAGAAGTGACTTTCGCCATGACTTTCCCGGGAGGAACACACGATTTATGGCTGCGTAACTGGATGGCAATTGCAGGTGTGAGTCAAAAAACATCTAAAATCATTACGATTCCGCCTCCACAAATGGTAGCGAATATGAAAGTGGGCAATATGGATGGATTTTGTGTTGGAGAACCTTGGGGAGGAGTTGCGGTAAAACAGGGAATCGGTTTTACACAGGTGGCATCTCAGGATATCTGGAAAGACCATCCTGAAAAAGCATTGGTCGTAAACAAAGAATTTAGTGAAAAACGCAGAACAGATCTTGTAAAAGTAATGAAAGCCGTTTTAGAAGCCTGCATTTGGTTAGACAATCCTGCCAACCGTAAAAAAGCGGCTGCGATAATTGGAAAAGCGCCTTATGTAAACGCTCCTGCAGATGTTATCGAAAACAGATTAATGGGAAATTATGATTTGGGATGCAACCAGGGAACTCAGGTTTATGCTAAAGATTATATGTTGTTTCACAAAGGCGGAATGGTTAATTATCCGCGTAAATCGCACGCTATCTGGGCAATGGCACAATTTGTACGATTTGGATATTTAAAAGAAGCTCCAAATTATAAAGCGATTGCAGATAAACTCATTCTACAGGATTTATACGAAGAAGTTGCCAAAAGCATGAAGGTAAAAGTACCAAATGATGATATGAAACCTTTCTCCTTAACTATGGATAAAACGGTTTTTGATCCTTCGAATCCTGCAGGATATTTAAAAGTAGTCAAAAAATAAAGTGCTTACTAAGTTTATTTGTTCCACAGATTTAATGATAGTAAAGGATTATTTTTCAACACTACTTAAAGCTCTTTAATCTGGGAAAATCATTTTAATCTGTGGAAAATTAACTTCACACGAATATTCATAAATATAATTTTCAATTTAAATTACATAATCATGTCAGATAAAGATATACTAACACTACCTACCGGTCATGTTGAAGCTTTGACTTCGCGGACTGTCAATGATTCTGCAAAAAGCGATGCCTTAAAATTAATTATCGGTCAATTTGCAGCAAAACTAAAATCAACCGGATTAGCAGGAATTGGAGTTTTAATTTTTATAGGATTTTGGAGTTTGCTCAGCTTTTATACGAAAGATGCGCTGCCGGGACCTTTAGCCACTTTTACTGTTTTGAAAGAAATGTTAAGTGATCCGTTTTATGATTACGGTCCAAATGATAAGGGAATTGGCTTGCAATTATTCAATTCGATCAAAACTGTTTTATTTGGATTTTTATTGGGATCCTTAATCGCAATTCCGATTGGTATTTTGATGGGAGCAAGCAACACTTGCAAACAAATTTTTTATCCAATTGTACAGCTTTTGAAACCAGTTTCGCCTTTAGCTTGGTTTCCAATCGGACTGGTTGTTTTTAAAGATACCGGAATGGCGACTATTTTTATTGTTTTCATTACCTCGTTATGGTCTACTTTAATCAATACTTCTTTTGGAGTAGCTTCGATTCCGCAGGACCACAAAAACGTTGCAAAAGCTTTTGGGTTTTCGAAAATGCGTTATTTAACCAAAATTTTAATTCCATATAGTTTACCACATATTATCACGGGATTGCGTTTGAGTATAAGCGTTGCCTGGCTGGTAATTGTGGCAGGAGAAATGCTTTCAGGTGGTGCGGGAATCGGGTTCTTTGTTTGGGACAGCTGGAATGCCCTAAGTTTAGAAAAAGTGATCTCAGCCATTATCATCATCGGAATCGTGGGGCTTCTTTTCGATAAATTATTCACTTTTATTGAAAGTAAAGTGGCTTATAAAGCTTAATAGAAAACATTCTGAGGTTCTAACTGACTGGTCTCTAAAAAAACCTGAAACTTGAAACTTGAAAAAATCAACAATCTAAAACTAAACATCATGAGCTATTTAGAAATAAAAAATTTAGAAATATCATTCCCAACCCCAAAAGGAAAATACATAGCGGTTCGAGATATTAATTTATCTATTCAAAAAGGAGAAATCATCTCTATTATTGGACACTCAGGCTGTGGAAAATCTACCATTATGAATGCCATTGGCGGCATGTTAACACCAACGGGCGGAACTGTTGAACTGGCCAACGAGAAAATAAAAGGTCCGGGACCGGATCGTGGAATCGTTTTTCAGAACTATTCGCTTTTGCCCTGGCTGACTGTTGAAGAGAATATTTTTCAGGCTGTTGATTCGGTTATGGATTGTTCTAAAAAAGAGAAGCATGAAATTGTGATTGAGAACCTTAAAATGGTAAATCTTTTTGAACATAAGGACAAATTGCCGGGACAACTTTCAGGCGGCATGAAACAACGTGTAGCGATTGCGAGAGCATTTGCCATAAATCCTGGCGTATTGCTTTTGGATGAACCGTTTGGTGCTCTGGATGCCCTGACAAAAGGCTCGATGCAATTGGAAGTCTTAAAATTATGGAACTTAAACAACCGCGAAAAAACAATTGTTATGATTACGCACGATATTGAAGAAGCATTATTTTTATCAGACAGAATTGTGGTTTTAAATAATGGTCCGGCTTCTACTATTCGTGAAATCGTAGAAGTAAATTTGCCTAGACCGCGTAATAAAATTGAAATTGTAAAAATGCCGGAATATATTGCCTTAAGGGATAAATTATTGCATTTACTAACGGATAAATTCTCTATCGAAGATATGGGAATGGTCTATAAAAATTAATTTAAGTTGAGTTGATTTGTATTGTGGAGACGCGCAGTTGTGCGTCTCTATCATTTAAAAAGCTTATATTTTTTCTTCAACATAAGTAAAATTTTTAATTACAATAGCCTCGATAGTCTTTGTGTACAGGAGTTGGTTATTATCTTTATAAATTGAAATTGATTATTAAAGGTTTATGGTCGCTATATTTTGTCCAGTCCTGATAAGTTCCTACTTCTACGCTCTCTAAAATTTCCATGAAATCATTTGAAGCGAAACAATAATCAATATGATAAGGTTTGCTTGCATTACGATACATATACAAAGTGGGATGTTGTTCCTTTCCCTGTAATTGATTGTAATATTTATGATAGGTACTAAAAATTTTCTTTGACTCTAATTTATTGACTACAGTTGTATGATTTCCTTCTCGTCGAGGCTTGTCCCAAATAGTATTGCTATTAAAATCACCAATTAAAATCGTTTTATTTTCAGTAATAAGGTTTTCATAATAATGGATCGCTTTCCAAACCTGGGTTACATATTGTCCGTCTTTATCTTCCGGATTATTTGCCCAGATTGCAAATAAAGTAAAATCCACATTTCCTCCTGTAACAGCTATTGGCAATATGTTTTTGAAAATTGGATTATGGCATTTAAGTAGTTTAAATCGGTAATCGCTATAGGAAAAAATACCAATTCCTTTATTTTGATTTGAGCCATACCAAAGAATATCTGTTGGTAATTTAGTTCCTACAGGAAATTTCAATTTGTCCGGATTTTCACATTCTGGAATTACAACAATATCAGGATTATGAGCCAAAATAAATTCTGCCTTTTTTCTGAATGCCATATTACAATTCCAAGTTATAATTTTCATTTTATTGAGAATTCTAAGTATAACTATATTAATTTGATGTCTAGAAAAATAAATAATCTTACACCAAATATACCCTTTTTAAAACACAAAAAAGAGCTTCCGAAGTCAATCAAAAAGCTCTTTTTAAAGTAGAGAGAAATTAGAATATTTGGCTTTCGCCGAAATAAGATTATTTTATATTATTGCTTTTGAGGATTTTCTTTCCATCTTTCTGGATAATTCCGGTTGTTTTTCATTCATCATTTTAGTGATGGTAAGGTGCATCCAAACCAAACAAATAATAGAGAATATCAGAATGAATATCCAGGAACTTGACCAGATTCCGGTCGCCGTTAATAAATAACCAAAGATAATTGGTCCAAAGAAACCGCCTAAACCTCCTATCATACCAACCATTCCGCCCACTACACCCACTTCAGTCGGAAAATATTCCGGGATATGTTTGTAAACGGCAGCTTTTCCAATTCCCCATGAAATTCCTATCAGCACTACCAATACTAAGAAGACCCACATATTGGCATCAAACTTAATTACGGTAATTCCTTTTGCCAATAATTCTTTTTTCTTTACAGTTTGATTTTGTTGCACTACTACTTGCTGCCAGGAAGTACTGGTTGGAAAAATTGTACTCTCAGATAGGGTTTCCTTTTTTTGACCTACAGCAAAATCTGTTTCTCCAACTTTAATATTCTGATCTGATACTGAAGTAATTGTTCCTTTTTTGGCTGCCAAAACTCCAGGTCCTGTAGTTGTAATTTCCATTTTTGGAATCATTAACAAAGCACTCAAAATAACGGATGAACTCAACACCCAGTACATCACTTTTCTGGCTCCGAATTTATCAGATAAATAGCCTCCAAAAGCCCTGATTACCCCTGATGGCAAACTAAACAGGGTCGCAAATAATCCACCCATAACCAAACTTGTCTGATAAACGTTCATGAAATTGGGCAACAGCCATTGTGAATACGCTACAAAACATCCAAAAACCAGAAAATAATAGGCCCCAAAACGCCAAACTCGCGCTGATTTTAAAGAACCCAGCATTTGAGAAACCGTTTTGGTATGGTTTTCTATTTTTTTGTTTTTGGCGAAAATCAAAAAGGCAACACCTATAATAACTAACACAACTGCATAAATAACAGGCAGTATTTTCCATCCGTTTTGTGGATCTTCTATTGAAAAATGATTTAATAATGAAGGTGCTAAAAAAGTAGTGATCGCTGCTCCGGCATTTCCCATTCCGAAAATTCCCAACGCTCGACCCTGCCACTCTTTCGGATACCAGATTGAAGTATATCCAATTCCGACAGCGAAACTTGTCCCAACCATTCCAAACAAAAAACTCAATACTGCAAACATGAAAAAGCTATCTGCAAATTGTAATAGAAACAAAGGGATCGAACATAGCAGCAGTAATAGTGAAAACACATATTTACCACCAAATTTATCAGTAAGTATGCCTATTGGCAAACGCATTATAGAGCCAGTAAGAATTGGAATTCCTAATAACCACCCTACCTGAACAACGCTCCAGTCAAAGATGCCATTGTCTACTAAAAAGGTTACCAAAACACCATTTAAAGTCCAGCAGGCAAAACAAACTGTAAAGGCCAGTGTATTTAAAAATAAAATTTTATGCGATTGCTTTAAAGAGTTTGTATTTTCCATAGTACTTATATTTTTTGGTAAAAATAAGTATTATGACTTAGTTAAAAACTGCTTTTTAGTAGGTTTTGCAAAATAAATAAGTATTTATACTTATTTATTTTATAGTAAAGAATATTCTGTTGCTTTATTGGAAAGTTCCATTAAATTCTTCACTTTCAGCTTTTTCATCAAATTAAAACGATGTACTTCAGCAGTACGCTTGCTTATTTCAAGCGCTTCAGCAATTTCTTTGTTTCCTTTTCCGGACAATAAAAGTGTCAGGATTTCTTTTTCCCTTTTGGTAATCATCATTTCTTCTCCTAAATTTTGTTTAGGTTCTGGTGACATAGAGGAATTGGTAAGCTGTCCAATTAATATGGAAGAGATATCTCCACTAAAATATTTTCCGCCATTCGCAACAGTATGCAATGCTTTCAGGAATTCATCTTTGCTGGAACCTTTAAGTAAATAACCGTCGGCTCCTGCTTTAATGGATTTCAATACGTATTCTTCCGACTCGTGCATCGAAAGCATAATGATTTTTACATCATTGTTATCGCTTCTAAGTTTTTCTACTACTTCGATACCCGTTAAATGTGGCATACGAATATCTACTATAAGTAAATCAGGTGTATGTGCCGCTACTACTTCAAGTGCATCTGCACCATCAATTGCTTCACCTACAACCTCAATATTTGCTTCGTTTTCCAGTAACGATTTGATGCCGTCTCTTACAAACACATGATCATCAGCCAGCACAACCCGAATAATATCACTCATATTTTACTTAATTTTTATTCTGAAATTTTACGTATATTCATCTATAATGAATGGCTAAGATACGTATTTTTTGAATTAAATAATTAGATAATTTAAAATCAAGAATGCATTAATTTAGATTCCAAATAATATAAGCCATTATCAAATTGGCACATTTTCTAATTACCTAAATTATCTAATTTTGAAATTGGAATATTAAAAGTTATCCTTGTTCCTTCTCCCGGAATCGAATTGAAGAAAACACGTCCGTTAATATATTGAATTCTTTCTTTCATAAATAACAAGCCCATTCCGGATTCACTGTTTCGTTTTTTATCAACTGCTGCCATATCAAAACCTTTTCCATTATCATCAACGATAATACTCAATAGCGTTTGACTGTGTGAAAGCTGCACTATAATATGGGAGGAGTCTGCATATTTTATGGCATTATTAATCGCTTCCTGAGTCAGGCGATAAATATTGATTTCGATTAAGGAATCCAAACGCTGGTCAAAGTCGGTTTTGTTGTAGAACAAAATTTCTTTTCCGGTTAGTTTAGAGAGTTCCTGAGTCAGTTTTGCTATTGATGAAACGATTCCGTGATCACTTAATTCGGGCGGCATTAAGTTGAAAGTTGCTGTTCGGACACCTATAATAATATCAAGTGATAATTTTTTCAGGTATTCAATTTTCTGTGCTGATTTTTCCTTGTCGTCCAGATTGATACTTTCCAGGCTAAATTTCAAACCCGTCAGCATCTGCCCTATTCCATCGTGGATTTCCTTGGCAATCCGGTTTTGTTCATTCTCCTGATTTTCTACAATCTTGCTTGAAATAATCTTTTGCTGATTGATTTTTTCGGTACTGTTTTCAAGATTTAGACGCTCTACTTCCCGCTGGGCTTTTTTACGTTCCGTAATATTGAAACAAACAATTAAAAGTTCCAGTTCCTCTTTTTTAATCATCACTGGAACCATTGATAAATCCAGCCAGATAGCCTGATTTTCTTTGTTGATTATTTTAAATTCTCCCTGCCAGCCACTTCTTTGTTTTTCAAAAATAATACGGTCAAAATTTAACTGCTCTTTTTCGTCAGTGGTTAAAATCTGGGCAAATCTTTTATTAGATAAAAATTTGGTGTAATTTAAAAGTTTGGCGAATTTTTCACCTACGTGAATGATAGAGCCGTCGGGTGCAATTCGGCAATAAAGCAAGGTATTCTCCATCGCATAATTGAGCGACTTTAATTCTTTTACGGAGTTTTCCTTAATTTCACTGATGATTTCAGTATCGTAGGCCAGCTTTAAAGCTTTCTTTTGAGAAGATAAGAGTCGGGCGATCAGATTTTCAATTTTTTTATTGGTTGGTTTGAAGATGAAAAAGAATTCCAGTACCAAAACCAATAATGTAAAGCCAAAAATCCAATATTCTGTTGTGCGTTGCTCGGTTACTTTTTCATGCGCTTCCTTGTCATACTGCAACACAATCTCATTCATTTTCGAAAGAAAGTATCCTTCGTTTTTGAGAATTTTTTGTACCAGTTTTTGATTATCGGCACTGCTGTTTTTTTGTTCCAAATTCAAAATAAACAAATTCACCGATTCAACAATAGTATTAAAACTGGGTTTTATTTCGGCATATAATTTAGAAAGTGATTCGCTTTTTTCTTTTGGAAAAGCCAGACTGTCACTACCATTTTCTAAGGCATTCTGATTGGTTTTCCAAAGCGATAACACATTTCGAAGATGGGCAATTTCTTTTTTTTGGGAAGTATCGGATACAAAATTAAGGATCAAAACTTCTTTGGTAATCCGTTGGCTCAACATTCTTTGCTTTCCGGAAATATTGATAATTTTAGAATCACTAAGCTGCTGTTTTAGATTGTACTGAATTAATAACTGACTTAAAATGATGGTTACAGCAATAGTCCAGAGTGCAAAAAAATACAATCGTCGTAAATTTTTGAATGTAATTTTCTCTGCAACTTCCTGATTGCCTTTTTTCATTCGAAGTTAATATTTGTTTTTAGCGGAAAATCGAATTCGTTTTTAGCTCATTTCATAAGTAGATTATAATCCTAAAGATGCTTTTATTAAATTCAGATTTTCTTCGGAATAATTAATTTTTAAAGCTTCTTCATGCCCTTTGTCCGACATCTTATCCCATGTTTTTTTAATGATGTTTTTGAGTTTTTCATCATCATGCTTTTCAACAAAAGGCTCGAGATAATAATCTAGAAATACCAGGCAAATTACATCTTCCAGCAATTGGGTTTCGGCATCTTTTTTAAGCAGTTTTTTTTCAATCAAAAAAGAAACACGATCAATAAAAGCCTGATCATATCCTGCTCTTTCTAAAATTTCAGCAGTGGTTTTGGCATGGAATTTTTTTAAATCTTCTCTCCATCTTAAATACCCCACACGATCCATTGGATAGGATTCACGCGCTACTTTCCATCTGCAGATATGTTGTGCTTTTGAAGCAATCTGAACCTCTTCTGAAGCATCAGGACAAAACTGCATCAGTTTTTCGTACATCCTGTTGGAGTATAAAAGCTCTTTGGGATATTCAGTATTCTGATCGGTTTCTATGTTTGGATCCTGAGCGTTTTCTGCATCAATCCACTCGCTTGCTTTCTGGAAAGGTGTATTCATTTTTATTAAAAAGATATTTTCAAATATACATAATTAATCTAAAAAGCCAACGAATACTTTGTCTTCAACTATCCTGACAGGATATGTGGCAATCTTAAAATCGTCTCCATTAAGGTTGGAACCATCCACCAATGAAAATGTTTTTTTGTGCATTGGGCAGGCAATTTTAGGAATATCATCAGTTGAACCGGTCATTCCTCTTGACAACACCATTTCCATTTTATGAGGACATGCATTTTGACAAGCATACCATTCATTACGCCTTGCAAAATTAAAAATAGCAATTTGTTTATTTTTGTATTTGATGCAACCCCCACGATTGGTTGGAAAATCACTCACATTACCGGCTTTGAACCATATTGTAGCATCACTAGGATGTACTGTTTCGTATTGATTTAAAATTTCTTCCATTTTGGTTGTATTTTTTAATCTGTGTTCTTATCCCTCCTTTTACAATCAAGAGAGTTTGATGGCGCAGTAAAAAGAGGGTAAGAGGACAGCAAACGTTTGTAATATATTTTCTTTATTGATTTTTTTTAACACATAGAAACATAGGTTTTAAAGTTTTGAAAGAAAATTAAGAAACTCTTTTCTAACACATAGCTATGCGTGTTTTAAATAAGTGAAACGCCTTCTATCAAGTTCTCAAAATCTATGTTTATGTGTTTAAAAATTAATGGCTTTTATTTATGACCAGGCTTTTGGCATTTTTTGATCTCTTAACGGAACAAAAGCGATATTATCATCTTTTTCATCCGAGTTCACAAAGTGACTAAAACGTTTCAATAATCTCGGTTTCTCAAGCGCTTGTTTCCACTCACATTCAAAAGTATTGACCAAAGTCTGCATTTCAGCTTCTAATGTTTCGCAGATTCCAATACTGTCTTCAATAATTACTTCTTTCAGATACTCCAAACCTCCGTCCAGTTTTTCCAGCCAGGTTGATGTTCTGATCAGCGGACCAGCCGTTCTGATATAGTACATTAAAAAGCGGTCCATGTATTTGATAACGGTTTCCTTGTCAATTTGTTCAGCCAATAAAACAGCATGTTTTGGATTAGCTCCTCCGTTTCCGGCTATGTATAAATTCCATCCACCTTCTACAGCAATTAGTCCAAAATCTTTTCCTCTTGCTTCGGCACATTCTCGAATACAGGCTGAAACTCCTCCTTTCAATTTATGCGGAGAACGGATTCCTTTATATCTGTTTTCCAATTCGATAGCAAAACCGGCACTGTCATCCATTCCGTAGCGACACCAGGCGTTTCCAACACAGCTTTTTACGGCTCTCAATGATTTACCGTAAGCATGACCGCTTTCAAAACCATTATCAATTAATATTTTCCATATTTTTGGAAGATCATCTAAATGTGCTCCAAATAAATCGACACGTTGTGCTCCGGTAATTTTAGTATATAAATCGAATTGTTTCGCCACTTCTCCAATGACTATTAATTTCTCGGCAGTTATTTCTCCACCTGCAACTCTTGGCACAACAGAATAGGTCCCGTTTCGTTGAATATTGGCTAAAAATCTATCATTGGTATCTTGTGTCGTTAAATGTTTATTTGCGGTATCATTATAAATACTCGAGAAAATTGAAGCAATAACAGGCTTACAAACCTCGCAGCCATCGCCTTTTCCATGATGATCAATTACATCGTAGAAATTCTCATATTTATTGATTTTCACCAAATCAAATAATTCCTGACGGGTGTATTGAAAATGCTCACAAATAACATCTTTTACTTCTTTGCCCATAGATTTCTGAGCCGCTTTAACCAGATCAGAAACCATTGGTTTACAGCCACCACAACCCGAAGTTGCTTTGGTTAGTTTTACAACATCTGAAAAACTGGAGCAGGTTTCATCTAAAACAGAACAGCAAATTGATCCTTTGGTTACATTCTCACAAGAACAAATTACTGCAGTATCCGGCAAATCCATTGCACTTCCCATAGTCGATCCTTCAGAACCGTCTCTGGAACCTAAAATCAAATCTTCCGGGTTTTTAGGCAATGCCATTGCATTGCTGTAAATTTGGAAAAGTGAATTATAATCACTTGAATCTCCCACTAAAATTCCACCCAGTAAAGTTTTGGAATCTTTGGTTACATTAATTCTTTTGTAAATTCCGGATAATTTATTCTCGTAAATAATAGCGGTTACGTCATCATTTTCGATAAAAGGATCACCAAAACTCGCTACTTCAACGCCAATTAATTTCAATTGCGTAGACATATCGATAGTTTCTCTCATGGTTTTAGAACCATTTAAGATTTGCTCTGCGGCAACATCAGCCATTTCATAACCGGGAGCTACAAGACCGTAAATATTCTGATTGTATAATGCTACTTCACCAATAGCAAAAATAGAAGGATCTGATGTTTGCATCTGATTATTTACCACAACTCCGCCACGTAAACCAACTTCAAGTCCTGAAATTCTTGCCAGCTCATCACGCGGTTTAATTCCGGCAGATATAACCAACATATCTACTTTTAACAATTCATCATCGGCAAACATCATTCCCGTTATACAATCTTTTCCATCTATATATTGTGTCGCTTTATTAAGGTGAATCCCAATATTAAGCTCCTCAATTTTAGATTGCAGCATATCGCTTGCCCCTTTATCAAGCTGTCTAGGCATTAAGCGTGGAGCAAACTCTACAACATGTGGATTTAATCCTAAATCACGAACCGCTTTTGCAGCCTCCAAACCTAATAATCCTCCACCTAAAACAGCTGCTTCACTGCATCCTTTTTGTTTTATTTTTTTGGCATATGCCATAATCGCATCCAAATCTTCAATCGTACGATATACAAACACTCCTTCTTTTTCTACCCCGTCTATTGGCGGCACAAATGCCGAAGAACCTGTAGCCAGCACTAAGTAATCATACGTATGCACTTTTTCTAAATGTGTACGAATCGTTTTCTCTTCACGATTAATATCAGTAATTAATTCTGAAGTATTTAAAGTAATATTATGTTCTAAGTACCATTCACTTGTAGACATGGATAAATCGTCAGCCGCTTTTCCTCCAAAGTATTCACTCAGATGAACACGATCGTAGGCTCGTCTCGGTTCTTCTCCAAATATGGTAATCTGATACTTTTCCTGTCCTGACTTTGCAACAAATTTTTCACAAAATTTATAACCCACCATGCCGTTTCCAACTACTATTACTTTAATCATGATTTCTTTAATTAAGTATTACTACGCAAATATAAGTATTTATACTTATATAAATACGTATTTAAAATATTTTTCGAGTCAGAGGCCTTAATTTTTGTTACGTATTTTATCTTAATCTTTTACATAGCGCGGGTTTTCTGCAGAATTGAATTTTAATAAATATCCTGATTTGAAAACATTCTAAATAAGTAATTGAGAAAAATGTTGTAAATTCATAAGAATTTTACATGTATTTTAATAAAAATACTATTTCAAATAAAACGTATGAAAAATATACTGGCCTTTTTGTTTTTATTTTCCTTTTTGGTAAGTTGTAAAACTTCAGCAGACAAAATTTCGGACACAAAAAATTCATCAGAATATGGATCTCAAGAGGACGAGATG
This sequence comes from Flavobacterium sp., assembly GCF_039930565.1. Classification (GTDB taxonomy): domain Bacteria; phylum Bacteroidota; class Bacteroidia; order Flavobacteriales; family Flavobacteriaceae; genus Flavobacterium. The sequence continues at coordinate 36,171 of NZ_JBDTTP010000034.1, forward strand.
AAATATTATTTTACTGCCACAGGAAATGAACCGTTTTGGGGATTAAAAATGGAAAAAGAAAATGTTGTATTTACTTCTTTAATTCCAGGAAAAGAAAAACTTATTTTTTCGCCTGTTGATGCAGTCAAAGCGATGGATGCCAATGTTAAGATGTATAAAGCGAGTAATGAAACATCAACAGCGGCAATTACAATTCAGCAGGCAGATTGCCAAAATTCAATGTCCGGCACCATTTCGCCTTATAAAGTATCAATAGAGATTAAAAACAATTCAGAATTAGAGACTACAAAAATTGTCGGCTGCGGAAAATATAATACAGATTACCGATTACATGATATTTGGGTGCTCGAAGAACTGAACGGATTTAAAGTTTTTGTAACCGATTTTCAGAGAGAATTACCGAGAATAGAAATCAATTCATCAGAGAATAGGTTTTCGGGTTATGGCGGATGTAATGCAGTTAGCGGACAAATTTTTTATGAAAAAGATTTGCTGCGTTTCAAGAAGGTCGTTTCTACTCTAATGGCTTGTTCCCAAGGAAATAAGGAGAGGGATTTTTTGAAAGCTTTACAAAACACAACTATTTATAATATAGAAAATAACCAATTGACTTTATCGAATCCTTCTGGGAAATTGATAGTTTTTAAGAAGGTAGACTAATTAAAAAACAAAAATCCCAATTATCAAAACTGACAATTGGGATTTCTGTATTATTCTCATGTAATTATTTATTCAAAAATTCCAAAACAGAATCCGTAATAAATTTAATTTGCTCATCATCAAGTTCGGTATGCATTGGCAACGCAATTACTTCTTTCACTAATTGATTCGTTACCTGAAATTGTTCTTCTTTATATCGAGAACTGGTATACGCTTTCTGGCTGTGCAGCGGAATTGGATAATAAATAGCGCAAGGAATGCCTTTATCCTGCAAATGCGCTAATAAGCCATCTCGTTTTCCATTTAGAATTCTTATCACATACTGATGAAAAACGTGGCAATCACAACTTTCACAAATCGTTGGCGACCAAATATCTGAACTTACACTTAGAGCCAAACTATATTTTCTTGCTGCCGCTTGTCGCGCTTTATTGTATGCATCTAAATTGGGTAATTTAGCATTCAAGACACCTGCCTGTATGCTATCTAAACGTGAATTTACGCCTACGACATCATGATGATATCTTTCATACATACCATGATTTACGATACCTCGCAAGATGTGAGCCAATTTATCATCATTAGTGAAAATTGCACCTCCATCTCCATAACAACCTAAGTTTTTAGAAGGAAAAAAAGAAGTTGCGCCCACATGGCCAATTGTTCCTAATTTCTTTTTTGAACCATCTTTAGACTTATAATGAGCTCCAATTGCTTGTGCATTATCTTCAATAACATACAAATTATGTTCAGCTGCAATCTCCATAATCGCATCCATATTGGCGGCGCGACCAAATAAATGCACAGGAACAATCGCCTTGGTTTTTGGTGTAATCGCTTTTCTAATTCCGTCAAGCGAAATATTCATATTATTCATATCAACATCAACCAAAACCGGAGTCAATTGCAGTAAAGCAATAACTTCTACAGTGGCAGCAAAAGTAAAATCGGCAGTAATAACCTCATCTCCAGGTTTCAAATCCAAACCCATCATGGCAATCTGCAAAGCGTCAGTACCATTAGCACATGGAATTACATGTTTTACTCCCAGATAATCTTCAAGATTTTTTTGGAACTGATGAACCAAAGGTCCGTTTATATAAGTATTTGTATTTAAAACTTCCTGAATAGAAGCATCAACAGTAGTTTTTATTTTCTCGTATTGACCCTTTAAGTCAACCATTTGAATTTTTTTCATTTACTTTCTTATTTAAATCTGAAGATTCTGTTTTAGATCAAATCTTTAAAATCAAAAGCAAAAATAGTTATTTAATACCTTCAAACAATGAAAATATTCGAAAGAAACGTATTTTAGCACCAAAAATAAACACATGCTTTTTCTATATAATTTAGTCATTTCTATTGCAGTTTTTGTACTTAAAATCATAGCAGTATTTAGTCCTAAAATCAAGCTTTTTACAGACGGCAGGAAAAATGTTTTTACTCTCTTAAAGGAAAAAATAAAACCGGAAGACAAAACGATTTGGTTTCATGCAGCCTCACTTGGCGAATATGAACAAGGATTGCCAGTCATCGAAAAAATAAAAGAAAAATATACCGCACATAAAATCATAGTTACTTTCTTCTCGCCTTCAGGATATGAAGTCAGAAAAAACAATATAGTAGCTGATGTCACTTTATATCTTCCTTTGGATACAAAAAAAAATGCTAAGAAATTTTTAAAATTAGCGCATCCGGAATTAGCTTTTTTTATTAAATATGAGTTTTGGCCGAATTATCTTCAAGAGCTGAAAACAAATAACACCCCTACTTATTTGATTTCCGGAATTTTCAGGGACAATCAATTGTTTTTTAAATGGTACGGAGGATTTTACCGAAAAGCTTTAGAAACTTTTACCTGTTTTTTTGTTCAGAATCAATATTCTAAAGACAAAATTGAGTCAATTGGCTTCAACAACGTTATTGTTTCGGGGGATACCCGCTTTGACAGAGTAGATGCTATACTGGAAAGAGACAATTCACTTGATTTTATTGCAGCTTTTAAAAACAATCAGACAACCATCATAATTGGAAGTTCCTGGCCGAAAGACGAAGCGTTAATAATTGAATATATTAACCAATCTTCTGATACTATAAAATTTATAATTGCACCTCATAATATAAAATCAGAACAAATTGAAAATCTAAAAAATGCCATCTCAAAAAAAACAATTTTGTTTTCTGAAAAAGAAGACAAACTACTACCCGATTATAATGTCTTTATTATTGACACAGTTGGGATGTTAACAAAAATATACAGTTACGGCACTATTGCCTATGTAGGAGGAGGATTTGGAAATCCTGGAATCCATAATGTATTGGAGCCGGCAACATTTGGAATTCCAATTGTAATTGGTCCTAATTATTCTAATTTTGCAGAAGCAATTGAGCTTGCCAATATTGGAGGCTGTATGGTTATTTCTAACAAGGAAGAACTCAAACAAACTTTTGACCGCTTACTTTCAGATGAAAATTTATTGATCAATACCGGTAAAATCTGCAAATCTTATATTCAGGAAAATAAAGGAGCTACAAACACAATTATTAAAGCTATTTAAGAGTTATTTAATAGATCCAAAACACTTTTAATCTAAAATTTTAATCTAAAAACCGTAATCTGAATAAAAATAAAGACAGTGCTTGATTAAGAATTATTTCCAAAATCAAAATATACCACAATTTAAAAACCAACAATAGCCAATTGTTTTTAAAATATCTAATAAAAAAGGAAATACACCTAAAATACAATAATATTTTTAATTTTAATTACTTTGGCATATTACTTGATGAGTAATGAAATCGAGTAGTGAAGGAAAATATTTTAAAAAAAAAATAAAAAAATATTTTACATATTAAAAAATTTATATCTTTGCCTCGAATTAATAATTAACCTTTTATAATAAAGTAAGATGAAAAAAGTATTTTTAAGTTTAGCTGTTGTTGCTGTTTTAACTGTTGTTTCTTGTAAAAAAACTGATGCTGCTGCTGATGCTGCTGCTGCTGACTCTTCAGCTGTAGTTGTTGATTCTGCTGCTGCTGTTGTTGATTCTGCTGCTGCTGTAGTTGATTCTGCTGCTGCTGTAGTTGATTCTACTGCTAAAGAAGTTGAAGCAAAAAAATAATTAGACACAGCTCTAAAAGATTTTAAAACCATCCCGCCAAGCGAGATGGTTTTTTTTTACATTATTAATTATGAATTTAATCATGCAAAAAAGCATTTGCCTCTTGAAAAATGCTTTTTTTATTCTACTAATATCTTAAACAACCGGCTCTTCTTCAAAAATCAAATCATTTGAAGAAAAATCTAAAATTTCTGCTTTTGAAGCATACAACACAATTTCTTTTATTCCTTTCTGCAAAAGCAATTCAGTAGTGTATTTACGGCTTGTTGCAAAATGAATATCCCCAAGCATCAATTTAAAGAAATATTTCCCTCCAGAGCCTTTAAATTTCAAAAAATTAGCAAGCCCTGTGTTAATTTTAAACTTTTCAATAGCCTCTTCACATTCAAATTTCAATTCATAACTCAAACTCGTGAATATCACCTTCCCTTTTCTGGATGTAAACACAAATTTATATTCATCATTAAATCTTTTACTAATTACAAAAGCCCCCATGTTGATTGTTGATTGTTGATTATTGATTATTGATTATTAAATCTAACGAAATAAATTTACTGTGCAAATTTATTATCTCAAAGTTAAGTTTATACAATAAAAAAAGCCTCTTCAAAAGAAGAGGCTTTAGTACTCAGAGCGGGACTTG
>NZ_JBDTTP010000035.1:0-39413 GCF_039930565.1 Flavobacterium sp.
TTATTATGTATCATCAGGTAAATGAATTGATTTTTAAAATGATTTTGTGGGAAATTGATCAAATTGCCGATACAGAGAATATTCAGGTGGATTTTTTTAGTGAAAGACTTTCCAGAATTACCCGTTATTTTGATATGCTGACCAATTCTTTCAGTATTATGGAAAACGGAATGGATGTGGATCAGTACATGAAATTCAGAAATACTTTAACTCCTGCAAGCGGTTTTCAGAGCGCCCAATACCGATTAATCGAATTTGGATCTACAGATGTTATTAACCTGACAGACCACAGATACAAAGTTAATTTTGATGAAAACACACATTTAGAAACCAGTTTTGAGCATTTGTACTGGCAGGCTGCAGGAAAAGATTATCATACGGGTCAAAAGTCTTATTTGCTTCAGGAATTTGAAAAGAAATACAAAGGACAGTTCCTGCGACAGATGTCTGAATTCAAAACAAAAAACATCTGGCAGAAATTTACTCAATTACCTGAAAAAGACCAGCAAAATCCGGATTTGATATTGGCTATGCGCCATTATGATTATACTGTTAATATTACCTGGGTAATGCAGCATTTGAATACAGCTATAAAGTATATTTTGGAAAGCGGAAAAGGCAATGGTGAAGCAACCGGAGGAAGTGACTGGCAAAAATATATGCATCCTAAATACCAAAGACGCATCTTTTTTCCTAAATTGTGGAGCGAAGAGGAATTGTCCAATTGGGGAAACGAAAAAACAATTTAGTTTACCGGTAAAAAATTAAAGTTTGAAAAAAGGAATCGTAATTATAATAGTGTTGTTTTCAATGTTTTCATGTAAAAAAACTGAAGAAAAAGTTGAAATCAAAATTACCAAACCAAAGGCTAAAAAAGTAGAGTTTGGATTTAATTACGCTGATTTTAATGTTGTTCAGGATACTATAAAACAAGGCGATTCTTTTGGATCTATAATTCAAAGTCAAAACATTGGCAATAAAAAGGTGTATGACATTGTTGAACAGGTAAAAGACTCTTTTAACGTAAGAACAATTCGCTATAATAAACCGTATACCATTCTTCGGTCAAAAAATAAAACCAATAAAATACAGGTTTTTATATATCAGCCTGATGCTTTGACCTATTACATAATTGATTTTCGTGACAGCATTGCCAATGCCTATAAAAAAGTAAAACCAGTCACTCTAAAACAGAAAATGATTGGAGGTGTTTTAAAAAGTTCACTATCTGAAACATTAGGGAATAATAGTGTAGAAGCGGCTCTTGCAAACAGAATTACGAAAGTATTTTCATGGTCTATCGATTTTTTTAAGCTTAAAAAAGGAGATCGATACGGCTTAATTTTTACAGAACGTTTCATAAATGGTAAAACCTATGATGGTGTTGAAGAACTTCAGGCCGCTTTTTTTGAATATAAAGGTAAAATTATATATGCTTTTCCTTTTCAGAAAGAAACGAGTTCAGGTAAAGTTGAATATTATGACGATCAGGGAAAAACATTAAAGAATTTTTTCTTAAAAACTCCAATCAAGTTCAGCCGAATCACGTCAAAGTTTACAATGAACAGGTTTCATCCTGTACAGCACAGATGGAAAGCGCATAAAGGCACTGATTATGCAGCTCCAACCGGTACACCAATTTCTACAACAGCTTCCGGAGTTGTCGAACAAACAGGTTACACTGCCGGTAACGGAAACTTTGTAAAAGTAAAACACAACGGAACTTATTCTACACAATATTTACACATGTCCAGAATTTTGGTTCGTCGCGGGCAACGTGTTACGCAAGGACAAAAAATTGGATTGGTAGGCAGTACAGGCCTTGCTTCGGGTCCTCATGTTTGTTATCGTTTCTGGAAAAATGGTGTTCAGGTTGATGCGCTTCGCCTCAATCTGCCAACAGGAGAATCCTTAACAGGAAACGACAGGGAACGTTTTTTGAAAGAAATGGAGCCTTTAAAAATGGAATTGGACAGTATTGGGAATCTGTAAAAAACTATAACATGAGAATTGGTAATTTTCAATTAAAACAGAAAATATGAAAAATGCCCGGCTTAAAGTAATTTACAGTGAAACTTTTTCAGATTTAAAATTGTTTTACAGAGATACAAATCTTCCGGATAATTTAATCGCAAATTATAAACCCGGACAGATAATCCAGGAAAAAGGATTTACCGACATGACGTCGATAGGCGGGGGGCTTTCAGAAAATTTCAGATATTTAATAGCAAGTGCTAACGCAAAAGATTTATCAAAATTCAATCCCGAATCGGCGAAAATGGGTCATTTTTTATTAGATACAATCGCTTATTTTAAAGTATTGGATATTCAGAAAATTGACAATAAAACACAGGTTTTTCTTTTAAATATCCCGGATAATTCTCTTACACTCTTTAAAAATTCAACATCCAACTTAGAAGAACAAATTACAGAAAAAGCAAGAAAGAAATTTTCAGATAAAATTAATTTGGCTTTAGTTCCGGAATTGCAAACAGAAGACTGGAAAGAAAGAACAAAATTGCCAATTGGAATGAGTGACAATGGCGAATTGTTTTTTGATGATTCAAAAATTAAAATTGAATCTTTAAAAAGAATAGAAATCAATACTGCAAAAAAAACTATTGAAGTTAATAAAAACCCCTGGTGGAAGATTTGGTAATGTTTATAGCTTCCTGTGAGAAAATAAGACTGATTGATTCTGTGACTTGTATTCATAAATCGTTTTCGTAACTAATTGCCATGTTAGGAAGTATTAATTACTAATTTCAGTATTTTTGTTTTTCTAAAAAAACTAAAAAAATGGCTTTAAATAATACAAACCCAACGGAGACTAAAGCGTGGAAAAATCTTCAGGACCACTATAATACTATTCACACTACTACACTACAGGAATTATTTGAAAAGGATACTGCACGTATCGAAAAGTTCAATTTGCAATGGAATGACTTTTTGATAGATTATTCTAAAAATAATATTAATGAGGAAACTATTTCGCTTTTGTTGGGATTGGCTAATTCTATCGGATTAAAAAATGCTATTTCGGATTATTTTGGAGGAGAAATAATCAATCAGACAGAGAACAGAGCAGTTTTACACACAGCATTGCGTGCTCCTGAATCTTCAGTTATAAAAGTTGATGGAGAAAACGTTATTCCGGAAGTTTACGAAGTAAAAAATAAAATTAAACAATTCACAAACGAAGTTATTTCTGGAGATAGAAAGGGATATACCGGAAAAGCATTTACTGACATTGTTAATATCGGCATTGGAGGTTCAGATCTTGGACCCGTAATGGCTGTTGAAGCTTTACAGTTTTACAAAAATCACCTTAATTTACACTTTGTTTCAAATGTAGATGGTGATCATGTTAACGAAGTAATCAAAAAATTAAATCCTGAAACAACTTTGTTTTTAATTGTTTCTAAAACTTTTACCACTCAGGAAACCTTATCCAATTCAGAAACTATAAAAGAATGGTTTTTAAAATCGGCTTCTCAGGACGATATTGCGAAGCATTTCGTGGCGGTTTCAACTAATATTCAAAAAGTAACGGAATTCGGAATTAATCCTGACAATGTTTTTCCGATGTGGGACTGGGTTGGAGGAAGATTCTCATTATGGAGTGCTGTTGGTTTAAGCATAGCTTTAGCTGTTGGTTTTGATAACTATAATGATTTATTGAAAGGTGCAAACGAAATGGATGAACATTTCAAATCGACAGAATTTGATCAGAACATTCCGGTTGTTTTAGCTTTGTTAAGTGTTTGGTACAATAATTTTTATGGTGCAGAAAGTGAAGCTTTAATCCCTTACACACAATATTTGCAAAAACTGGCTCCGTACCTGCAACAGGCAACTATGGAAAGCAACGGAAAAAGTGTAGGCCGTGACGGAAAACCAGTTAACTACCAAACCGGAACCATTATTTGGGGAGAGCCGGGAACAAATTCACAACACGCCTTTTTTCAATTAATACACCAGGGTACAAAATTAATTCCGACCGATTTTATTGGATTTGTAAAGCCATTATACGGAAATGAAGATCATCACGATAAATTGATGTCGAACTTTTTTGCTCAGACAGAGGCTTTAATGAATGGAAAGACAGCAGCACAAGTTCAGGCTGAATTTGACAAACAGGGACTGTCTGCAGAAAAAGCATCTTATTTGTTGCCGTTTAAGGTTTTTACAGGAAACAAACCTACTAATACCATCCTGATTGAAAAATTAACCCCTAAAAGTTTAGGTTCTTTGATTGCTTTATATGAACATAAGATTTTTGTGCAAGGTGTAATTTGGAATATTTTTAGCTTTGATCAGTGGGGTGTGGAATTAGGAAAACAATTAGCTAATTCGATATTAGAAGAGATAAAAACTAAAACAGTAAAAGAGCATGACAGTTCGACCAGTTTCTTATTAAATTATTTTTTGGAAAATAAGTAATTGCATTAAATTAACTTTAAATTTTGAAACGCCTTAATTTTTTAATTAAGGTGTTTTTTGTTATAAAATTTTAATAATTCTTACAGAATATTATCATTAATAGACGTTTGAATACTTAATATCACTTAATTATTATGATTTTAACAGAATCAGCAATGTAAAATTTAAAAATTTATATTTTATTCATCATATATCGATAAAATCATTTTAATGTTCAACACAATGCGTAAAACTTGTTTTTCTTAACATTTCGATAACATTATCTGATTAATTTGTTATAATTTTGCCAAAAACAAATAACAAAACACAGATGAAAAAATTGTCAAAGTTTCTCTTAATGCTTTTAGCATTTATCTATGCAGGAGATATTTATGCGCAAGGTAACACAACCTCTTCTATCAATGGTGTTGTAAATGATCCAAAAAATGGATCACTTCCGGGAGCTACAATTCTAGCAGTTCATGAACCATCCGGAAGCCGTTACTCAACAACAACAGATTTTGATGGGCATTTTAGAATTTCAAACATGCGTGTTGGAGGTCCATACAAAATTGAGGTTACCTTTGTAGGTTTTACAACGTATACGGAGACCGGAGTTTACCTACAATTGGGAGATTCTAAAAGCATGAAAATTGTCTTAAAAGACGAAACTAATCAACTAGCTGAAGTTGTTGTAGTGGGTAGAAAGGATCCTACTTTTAATTCTAAAAGAACTGGAGCTCAGACTGTTATCGATCATGATAAAATAAATGAATTACCATCTTTATCTAGAAATATTGCTGACTTTGCCAGGCTTACGCCTCAGGCACAATTGCGTGGAGATGATGTAATTTCTATTGGAGGTCAAAACAACCGATTCAATGCTATTTATATTGATGGAGCTGTAAATAATGACGTTTTTGGATTAGCTTCAAATGGTACAAATGGGGGACAAACAGGAGTTAGTCCAATTTCATTAGATGCAATTGAGCAATTTCAAGTGAGTGTTTCTCCTTATGATGTTAAATTGTCAGGATTCGCCGGAGGGGCAATTAGTGCAATTACACGGTCTGGAACAAATAATTTTGATGGATCTGCTTATTATTTGTACAGAGACGAATCGTTGGCTGGTAAAACTCCACAAAGATCTTATAGTACTAATGAAAGAAAAAAATTATCTGATTTTACTGCACAAACTTACGGTGTAAGAGCTGCAGGAGCAATCACAAAAGACAAATTATTCTACTTTATTAACTACGAAAAACAGGATAATGAAATACCTGCTCCTTTTGACATCAATAATTATACTGGTGCAATAGGTGTAGCTGGTACAGCACCATATAGCGGTACTCTTGCTCAAACAAGAGTTGACGCTTTGAAAAATTATTTGCAAACAGCTTACGGATACAATCCTGGTGTTTACAACAATAATACAAGCACATTGGTAAGTAATAAGTTAATTGCAAAAGTTGACTGGAATATTAACGACAACAACAAACTTTCTGTTAAAAACAGTTATGTTAAAGCAACAAATTTCTCACCATTCCGTTCAACAGCAACTTCTCTTAACTTTGTTAATGGTGCGCAAGAATTCGTTTCAACAACTAATTCTAGCACATTAGAGTTAAACACAAGATTCAACAACACATTCTCAAATAACCTCGTGGTAGGTTTTACAACTGTAAATGATGACAGAGATGCATCAGGAGATCCATTTCCTACAGTTGAAATTAGAGATGGTGGAGGAACAATATACTTTGGATCAGAAGCAAGTTCAACAGCAAACTTATTAAAGCAAAGAACTTTAACAATTACGGATAATTTCGAAATTAACCTTGGTAAACACAATATCGTACTTGGTACTCATAATGAGTTAACGTATGCCAAAAACGTATTCATTCAAAGAAATTTCGGTGCATACAACTACAATAGCTTACAAAACTTCTTAGACAATGTTGCACCAGCAAGATACCGTTTAGGATATTCTTTAATTGGAGGTTCAGGAGATGATTCTCAAGGAGCTGCTGAGTTCAACATGAATCAATATGGATTATACGCTCAGGATAACATTAGAGTTTCTGATAACTTTAGAGTTTCTGTAGGTTTACGTGCTGACATGCCGGTTTGGGAAGATGGAATTGAAAACAAAGATTTCAATGACAGAACTATTCCATTATTGCAAGCTGCAGGAAAAGATCTTAAAGGTGCAAAAGTTGGTCAGCCAATTAAAAACACAGTACATTTCTCTCCTAGAATTGGATTTAACTATGACGTAAACGGAGACAAAGAAACTCAAGTACGTGGTGGTATTGGTGTATTTACATCAAGAGTGCCTTTAGTATGGCCGGGTGGAGCATATAATAACTATGGTATGGGGCAAAACGTGTATGACACACAAACTGCAGGTGCTACAGCTGTTAAACCTCTTTTTAATCCTAATACAGCTGTTAGTAGTCAACTATATTCAAATGGAGTAGCATTAGCAGCAGAACCAGGAAGTGGAAAAGTTGGTGGAAATATTGACCTATTTGCTGAGAATTTCAAATTGCCTCAAGTATTAAAAACAAGTATTGCTTTTGACCGCAAACTGCCAGGTGGATTAGTTTTATCTGCAGAAGCGATTTTTAATGAAAACTTGAATTCAATTCAATACCAAAACTTAAACCTTGCCGGTCCACAATCTTATACAACTGGCGCTGATGTTAGACCAATATACAACAACGTACTGGTTGACAAAACATATACAGGAATCTATTTAGGTTCTAACAAAAAAGCAGGAAGTGCCTGGAACACCAACCTGACATTAACGAAATACTTCCAATCTGATTTTATTGATGCAAACATCTCTGCAACTTATGCTTATGGAGAGTCTAATGTTTGGATGGATGCTACAAGTTCTCAAAACGTCTCTCAATGGCAATTTATGGAAACTGTAAAGGGTTCAAATGCAATTTCTGGTGTATCTAGATCAGATTTTGAACAAGGATCAAGAGTTATGGCTAACTCATCTATCAAATTTAAGTGGAATAACAATATTAAAACAACAATTGGTTTGTTTTACGAAGGTGCGCAAGGAACGCCAATTAGTTACGTTTATAATGATCAAGGACGAATAATGAGAGATACTAACCAAAACTCTGCTTTAGCTTACATTCCTGCAAGTAAAAGCGAGGTTGTTTTAGTGCCAAATACAGCTAATCCTTTGACTGCTGATCAACAATGGGAAGCATTAGATTCTTATATCTCTAGTAACAAGTATTTAAACAGCAGAAGAGGTAAATATGCAGAACGTAACGGTGACCGTTTAGACTGGAGCCACGTTATTGACTTGAAATTAGCTCAGGAATTTAAACTAAACGTCGGTAAAAAAAGCCACAAATTAGAGTTTACTGCTGATGTTTTCAACTTCACAAACATGTTAAACAAAAACTGGGGAAGAAGATACTTTGCTACAAACGATCAAGTATTATTACTTCAACAAGTTGGTTTCTTAGCTAATGGAACTACTCCTACATTTAACTTTAATCCAAATGTAGCTAACTCTGTTAACCAAATTGATGATTCAGGTTTGCAATCAGCAAGATGGCAAATGCAAGTTGGAGCAAGATATTCTTTCAACTAAATAAGAACCAAAATAAATAAAAAAACGGCATAGACTTTACACTCTATGCCGTTTTTTTTATGCCTTTTTTTATTATATTTGAAAATAAAAAAACCCAAATTATGTACAACATTCTACAAAAACTCCACTCTGGCTGGGCTTATTTAGCATTATTACTTTTATTACTTGCAGTTGTTAATGCTATTCTGGGCTTTACTTCAAAAAAAGAGTTTACATCTAAAGATCGCAAAATTGCTTTGTTCGCCTTAATCGGGACTCATACGCAATTATTAATCGGTCTGATCCTATATTTTGTCTCTCCGTTAGGAAAAGCGTCTTTAGGACAAATGTCTAATGCTGCGCTTAGACTAACTTCATTAGAACATCCGTTAGTTAATCTAATTGCTATTGTTCTAATTACGATTGGCTGGTCAAAACATAAAAAACTAATCAATAGCGAAGCAAAATTTAAAACCTTTGCTATTTTTTACAGTTTAGGTTTAGTGCTTATTTTAAGCAGGATTCCGTGGAACTTATGGTTCTAAAAAACCAAAATAAGCCCTGTTGCGGGGCTTTTTTTATCTCGGCATATTATTTGTACAAACTGACCCCAAGTCTGAAAAAAAATAAATTATGAGGAATAAAAAACACATTATACTCTCTATTCTTTCTGTAACTTTATTAAGTTGCTTTACCTACATGATGAGTCAGAGTAAGCCTGCTGAAAATAAAACAATTCAGGATACCTTAACTTTAAGAACAGATAAATTAAAAGTAATCACACGTACTGAGAATGATTCTGTTTTCAGTTTAGATGGTTTAAAATTGAAAGTATATAAAAAATCCGCTCATGCTTCCTACTACCATGATCGTTTTAATGGAAGAAAAACCGCAAGCGGCGGACGTTTTAATAATAATAGGTACACGGCTGCCCATAAAAAGCTGCCTTTTGGAACCAAAGTAAAAGTCACAAACGAAGCCAATGGAAAATTTGTAATTGTTGAAATTACAGACAGAGGACCGTTCGTTAAAACCAGGGAAATTGATCTGTCTAAAAGGGCATTTATGGATATTACCAAAAGCAAAAAATTCGGTGCCATGACCGTTACCATTGAAACCATTCAAAAGTAGCATAAGAATTTAAAATTTTAAACGAATTTCCGGATACTCATTATGATTCCAGTGTGAATTCCTTCATGGTAATTATTAAAAGATAATGCTTCTTCTACGTTTCGAAGTGTAAATCCCATGCTTGTTATATACTCCGTATAATTTAAGAATATTTTATCCGAATAATCTTTTTCTGCCTGGTGGAATGTTGCTAAAAGCAATGTTCTGATTTCATCTGCTTCAGCTTGTGAAACATTACCTTCAGGTTTTGTTCCTTTTCTGTATTTAGCAATAAATTCTTCAGAAACCTTTGACGGAACTCCCGATAATTTATAAACTAAACTCTGTTGTGCAGAGATACAATGCGCTATATTCCAAATCAGATTATTGCTAAATCCTTCCGGGATTTTGTTTAATTGTTCTAATGAATGATTGTCTAAAACTTTCAAAAGAATTTCTCTACTCGTTTTGTGTACATCGAAAACTGAATTCATATATTTATTTTTTTATAAAATTAGACAATTTTAAGTTTCAATGAATTTTCTTTGTATTCAAATAAATTAAAATTATGAACAAAATATATTACTTAGCCTCCTGCGACACCTGCCGAAAAATTATCAAGAGCTTACCAAAAGATAATAATTTGGTTTTTCATGACATTAAGCAAAATCCAATTACAGAAGCAGAACTCGAAGAAATGTATGCTCTTTCAGGAAGTTACGAAGCTTTATTCAGCAAAAAAGCACAATTGTACAAGTCGATGGATTTAAAAAATAAAGACCTGACAGAAGCTGATTTTAAAAAATATATTCTGGAGCATTATACCTTTTTAAGCCGCCCCGTTTTTATTATCGATGGCAAAATTTACATCGGCAACAGCCAGCCCAATACGCTGCAGGTTATGAAAGCATTGGGAGAAAAGTAACCTACAATTTCTTAGGATTCGGATTTGCGTTAGGGATAAAAGTGGAAATCCTTTTTTGAGCTTTTTGCTCTAAAAAGATTAGAACGGATAGCCCGGCCTTTAGGCAACGCCCAAATAATTTTAAAACACAGGTGTTGTACAACTAGAAATCTTCACTGTTAAGTTTTTTAGTATATTTGCGCCTTATACTCAATATATGATACAATCGATGACTGGTTTTGGTAAAGCTTCTTTGCAATTGCCAACAAAAAAAATTACGGTAGAAGTAAAATCCTTAAATAGCAAAGGTTTGGATCTGAACGTAAGAATGCCATCACTTTACCGCGAAATGGAATTAGGACTGCGTACTTTGATTTCGACGAAACTGGAAAGAGGCAAAGTAGATTTTGCCATTTACATTGAAAGCACTTCTGAGCAAACTTCAACAAAAGTAAATGTTCCGGTTGTAAAAAATTATATTGCCCAATTAAGAGAGGTATACCCGGCTGCAGATGAAACGGAACTGATGAAAATGGCTGTTCGCATGCCGGACGTTCTAAAAACAGAACGTGAGGAAATAGATGAAGACGACTGGGATCAGATTCAGGTGATTATTGAAGAAGCATTACAAAATATTTTAAGTTTCAGAAAAGACGAAGGCGAATCGCTTGAAAAGGAATTCAATCTCCGAATTGGAAATATCCGTCAGTATATGGAAGATGCTTTGGCACTAGATCCGGAAAGAGTTCAGGCTATAAAAGATCGTTTACAAACTGCCATTTCAGAATTGCAGGTGAATGTTGATGAAAACCGTTTCGAGCAGGAATTAATTTATTATTTGGAAAAACTTGATATCACAGAGGAGAAAGTGCGTTTAACGAATCATTTGGATTACTTTCTCGAAACCATAAAAGGAACCGAAGCCAATGGTAGAAAATTAGGTTTTATAACTCAGGAAATGGGTCGTGAAATCAATACAATGGGTTCAAAATCTAATCATGCTCAAATGCAGAAATTGGTGGTGATGATGAAGGATGAACTGGAGAAGATTAAGGAACAGGTTTTGAATGTATTGTAGAAAAAAGCAACAATTATTTTATTAGTTTATGACTTCAAAATTAAATACAGATTTATTTAATAAGAGACTTCAGTATAGAACCAGAAATGGTTATCCTTTTTATATTGGTCCACTTCAATTTTTAAGTTTGTTTTTTAATCAAACTAAGCATTCTTTTGTTGGCGCATTTGATGATGAAGATTTCGAATTATCCAATAATTCCTTTTATAGAATACCTTTTGTGATTGCAGGGACATATAAAGAGAACAAAAATGGGGAAACGGAGGTAAAATATAAAATGAAAACTAATTATTACAGTTTTTTTTGGATACATACGATTACCATTTTAGTAGTATCTATAAATCTTAATTATATATTACGGGGAGCAGATCCAATAGTTCTTATAAACATCTTAATAATATTAATATTTCTTTTGAGATATATCGCGATATATCAAAAAAAGAGTGAACTTGAGGAGAATTTCATTGAGATTTTTGAAATAACTTACAATTAAAGTAATGAAATAATTCAGCATAAAATGAGCAAAGGAAAATTGATTGTTTTTTCGGCACCTTCAGGATCGGGAAAAACAACTATAGTAAGACATTTACTTAAACAGGAAGATTTAAATTTAGAGTTTTCAATATCTGCAGCTTCACGTGAAGCTCGTGGAGAAGAAAAACATGGAAAAGATTATTATTTCATTTCCATTGAAGAATTCAAAAAACACATTAAAGCAGAAGATTTTCTGGAATGGGAAGAAGTATACCGTGATAACTTTTACGGGACTTTAAAATCGGAAATCGAGAGAATCTGGGCTTTGGGGAAAAACGTCATTTTTGATATTGATGTTGCCGGTGGGTTGCGTATCAAACACAAATTTCCTCAACAGACATTAGCAGTTTTTGTAAAACCGCCAAGCGTGGATGAATTGAAACGCAGGTTAAAAGAGCGCTCTACCGAAAGTGACGATAAGATAAACATGCGAATTGCAAAAGCATCTGTAGAATTGGCAACAGCACCTCAATTTGATGTGATCATTAAAAATTATGATTTGCCTTTAGCCTTGGAAGAAGCACATCAGCTGGTGAAGAATTTTGTTTCTAAATAAATTAGTGATTAGAAAAAAGTAACTAGTAATTAGTTAAAAAAATGGGTGAAATAAAATCGTATAAAGATTTATTAATTTGGCAAAAGGAATTAAAATTGTCTATTTAGTTTATCAATTGGTAAAATCATTTCCTCAAGATGAATTATATGCTTTAACCAGTCAGTTGAAAAGAGCTTCTGTTTCAATACCATCAAATATAGCTGAGGGTTATGGTAGAAATACGGATAAACGTTTAGTCATTTTTTGGATATTTCCAGAGGTTCTTTGTTCGAAATGGAAACACAGTTACTAATTACTAACGAGCTTGGTTTTATTACAAATCAAAATCTATATAAAGAAATTTTAAGCCAAATTGAAGAAGAATCTAAAATGATCAATAGGTTTTCAAAAACACTAAGGAACTAATCACTTTTTACTAATTACTAGTTACTAAGACAATGAAGATAGGCCTTTACTTCGGAACATACAATCCCATTCATATCGGTCATTTAATTATCGCCAATCACATGGCTGAATTTGCCGATTTAGATCAGGTTTGGATGGTGGTTACACCTCATAATCCGCTAAAAAAGAAAGCTACTTTGCTTGATGATCACCATCGTTTGCAAATGGTGTATCTGGCAACGGAGGATTTCCCAAAAATAAAACCTTCAGATATTGAGTTTAAGCTGCTACAGCCTAATTATACAGTAAATACATTAGCGCATTTACATGATAAATATCCCAACTTTGAATTTTCATTGATTATGGGCGAGGATAATTTGAAAACTCTTCATAAATGGAAAAACTACGAGGTGCTTTTAAATAATCATGATATTTATGTTTACCCGCGCATTTCAGATGAACCGGAAAATACAGAATTAAAATCGCATCCAAAAGTTCATATTATTGATGCTCCGGTTGTGGAAATCTCCTCGACTTTTATCCGGAACAATATCAAAAAAGGAAAAAATATCCAGCCGCTTTTGCCTTCAAAAGTCTGGGAATATATCGATCACAATAATTTTTATAAGAAGTAATACTAGTACAAAAAAGCCCGAATTTTTAATTCAGGCTTTTGATTTTTAGAGCCACATAATTATTTGACTTCTGTTCCTTCAAACGTAATTCCGGAATCATTTACATTTACTAGTTCATCCAATTCATAGATGTTTTTATACCCGTAACCATACAGGTTAATGTGTGTTGTAATATTCAGTGCCAGCATGATTGGTTTTCTATTGATAATATCTGTGTTTCAATATTGTTTTTTGGTTTGGCCATTTTAGAAGCAAAGTCGATTGGGTCACCATTAAAATTATTATTGCAGTAAATCAATATTTTGGTATTGGTATCCGGAATTAATTGTAAAAGATTGTTCTGCGTAAAGTCGGTGAAATCCAAATGTATAAGAGCGCGTGTCTAAAACACCTTTTCTTCTTTCGCCATTTTCAGGAAAGCATCTAGGCTTACTAAACGCTCTTCTCTTTGTTTTTCTAATTTGGATACAAGATTTTTAAAATCTTCATAATCAACCAATGCTTTTGGATAGTGATTTTCTGCCATCTTTTTTGTTTGATTTAACGTTTGAGAATGAACCATACGACAAATTTACTGAGTAATGGAATAGCAATAGTCGTCATTTTTGATGATTTTAAACAAGTCTTTTGTTTTTTAGGTAGACAAGGCAATTCTTACTTCGTTTGCAATGGTATCAAAAAACGTCTTTAAGTTATTATTTTTAGCGGCCAGTAAATAAACATATACTTCAGGAACGTGAAAACTATTCCATACCAATTGTAGTTTGTTTTGCTGAATAAATTTTCTCGCATTGCAATTCCACGTTACGGCCACACCGGAATTTTTAGAAAGTAATTCCAGCATTTCATATTCTGAAGGAATGATATAATTAGGAACCATGGAAGGTCTTTTTTTATTGAAAGCATGAAGCCAGAATAGTTTTATATGCGGAATTCTTGCATCATGCGAATACCACTTTTGCTCGTTCAGCCATTGTTCCGCTTCAGTAAAGTTGTCCGATTTCAGGTTCTGACGAAATTGAGTGATATCCAAATTTGTTGGTCCAACCATTACCAATTTAATTTTCGCTACTGTTTCCTGAATGGTATCAAACGTGTCATATTTTTTGGAAACAATGGCAAAATCCAGTTTTTTAGAATCGACTAATGAAAAAAGCGTGTCATCATCGGCAAATGTAAAATCAATTAAATCAAATTTGGCAATTAAACTGTTGCCAACACTACTGAAAAGATGTTTAGAAATCCCGACAGAAATTAATCGGGTAGCATCTTCTGCTTTAGCCCTAAAAGTTGTTTCTACATTTTCAAGACGATCAAGAGCGTCTATAATCAAGTTATTCAGTAACTTAGCGTATTCTGTAGGCTCTACGCCTTTTGATTTCCGAATAAATAATTTATTTCCAACATGAGCTTCCAGCATAGAGATCTGCTGACTTACAGCAGGCTGACTCATAAATAACTCTTTTGCAGCGATAGAAAAATTCCCATTTTTATAGACCGCTTTAAACGTTCTGTACCATTCTAAATTTACCATGATATAGTTTTATTTATAACAAACATAGTTTATTTTATTTTTACAAATATCATATAAGCGTTAAATTTGTATAAAATTATTAATAGGAAGACGATAGCCTTATTCGCAATAATCGGATTTACTGCTGCTGGCATTTCGGCTACTGCTCAAAAATTAAATATAAAACAGATGAAAAAGGTATTATTTGTGCTTACGAGCCACGACAAATTAGGAGATACAGGAGAAAAAACAGGATTTTGGACAGAAGAATTTGCTGCTCCTTATTATACATTAACAGATCAGGGATATGCTGTAGAAATTGCAAGCCCTTTAGGTGGTCAGCCGCCAATTGACCCAAAAAGTAATGATCCGGGTGCTGCTACAGAAGATACTAAACGTTTTGATGCCGATGTAGCTTTACAGGAAAAATTAAAACATACCCATAAAATTACAGAAGTGGATCAGAAAGATTTTGATGCAGTGTTTTATCCAGGTGGTCACGGGCCAATGTGGGATTTGGCTGTAGATCAAAACTCTATTGCTTTGATTGAATCATTTTACAATCATAAAAAACCAGTAAGTTTTGTTTGTCATGCACCGGCAGCATTAAAAAGTGTAAAAATTGATGGTTCTTATTTGGTAAAAGACAAAAAAGTTACCGGATTTTCAAATGCCGAAGAAGAAGGGGTTGGATTGACAAAAGTGGTTCCGTTTTTATTAGAAGATGTCTTGAAAGTTAATGGTGGCGAATATTCAAAAGGAGCTGATTGGGCACCTTATGCAGTAGAAGACGGTTTATTGATTACAGGTCAAAACCCGGCTTCATCAAAACTGGTAGCTGAAAAATTAATGGCACAATTAAAAAAATAAGCACATGCTAAACTTTGAATTATACAATCCAACAAATTTAATTTTCGGGAAAGGACAAATTGGAAAACTTTCGACTTTAGTTCCAAAAAATGCTAAAATTCTTTTGGCTTATGGAGGTGGAAGTATCTTTAAAAACGGAATTTACGATCAGGTAATTGCTAATTTAAAAGGTTTTGAAATTGTAGAGTTTGGCGGAATCGAACCCAACCCGCATTTTGAAACTTTAATGAAAGCGGTCGAAGTAATGAAAGCCGAAAAAAGCGATTTTATTCTGGCTGTTGGTGGCGGATCTGTTATTGATGGAGTTAAATTTATTTCGGCAGCCGTTCATTTTGATGGTAATCCGATTGATATTTTGCAGAAGCGACTTTTGATTAAAGAAAATGCAGTACCATTTGGAACTGTTTTGACTCTTCCGGCTACTGGAAGCGAAATGAATTCCGGTTCTGTAGTGACAATTCAGGCAACTCAGGAGAAACTGGCTTTTGGCGGAAGCGCTTTATTTCCTAAATTTTCAATATGCGACCCAACCGTAATTGCTTCTTTACCCAAAAGACAGTTGGAAAATGGAGTTGTAGATGCTTATACACATGTAATGGAGCAATACCTGACGTATCCGCATGAGGGTATTTTACAAGACCGAATTGCTGAGGGTATTTTACAGACTTTAATTGAAGTGGGTCCAAAAGTAGTAGAAAATCCAACGGATTATGCTTTGGCTTCGAATTTTATGTGGAGTTGTACAATGGCTTTAAATGGTTTAATTCAAAAAGGAGTTCCGTCAGACTGGGCAACACATATGATTGGTCATGAATTGACTGCTTTATACGGAATTGATCATGCACGGACATTGGCGATTATAGGCCCAAGTTTATACAATGTGATGTTTGAAACCAAGAAAGGAAAGTTGGCACAATATGGAAGAAGAATCTTCAGTTTAACTGGTTCTGATGATGAAGTGGCTAAAGAAGCTATCAATAAAACGGTAGCGTTTTTCCATACGATGGGAATGGATACCAAACTTTCTCAATACACAGAAGAATATAATAATACTGCAGATTTTATTGTAAGCCGTTTTGATGAAAGAGGGTGGAAGGGATTAGGAGAAAATCAACTGGTAACTCTGGAAAAAGTCAAATCAATTGTTGAAATGAGTTATTAAACCTTCAGGTATTATCAAATAAAAAAGGCGTTCTAAATCTATTTAGCAACGCCTTTTTAAAATACTAAAACAAAACTAACTAATTCAAGTCTTACTAAACTCATTAAAATACTAATTTATAAATACTTATAACGTAGCGATTCTGTTTTTATTGCACAGCGTTAAAAATTAATTTCATTTTATTGAAAAATGATTTAAAAAGTCAATCTCAAATTTCTTAAATCAGATTTTGTGTTATTACTGCATTATTAAGTACTTTTGTTTTAAATTAATAAAATAATGAGCGAAAATCTAAAATTTTCAGTAATTGGTGGAGGAAGCTGGGCAACGGCAATAGCAAAAATGCTATGCGTGAACCTTTCTGAAATTTCGTGGTACATGCGTAACGAATCTGCAATCGAGCATATTCAAAAATACAAACACAACCCAAATTATTTAAGTTCAGTAGAGTTTGATACCAATAAACTTAAATTAACGAGTGATATAAATGAAGCAATCGAGTATGCAGATTATTTAATTTTTGCCATTCCGTCTGCATTCCTGAATGATGAATTAAAAAAACTGACCGTTTCCCTGGAGGATAAAATTATATTTTCGGCCATTAAAGGAATTGTTCCGGAAACCAGTTTAATTGTTGGAGAGCATTTTCATATTCAGTATGACATTCCATATTATAATATTGGAGTAATAACAGGGCCTTGCCATGCCGAAGAAGTAGCATTGGAAAGACTTTCCTATTTGACTATTGCCTGCGGAGATCCTGAAAAAGCTTCGATTGTTGCCAAAAATCTTTCAGGAAATTATATAAAAGCAAAAATCTCAGATGATATTATCGGTACCGAATATGCCGCAATGCTAAAAAACATCTATGCCATTGCTGCAGGAATTGCCCACGGTTTAGGTTATGGGGATAATTTCCAGTCGGTGATGATGAGTAACAGTATCCGGGAGATGAGGAAGTTCATTAAAAAAGTACACAAAATGAAACGGAACATCAATGACTCAGCTTATTTAGGTGATTTACTGGTTACCGGATATTCTGTATTCTCAAGAAACAGAATGTTTGGCAATATGATTGGAAAAGGATACACAGTAAAAAGTGCCATGATGGAAATGAGTATGGTTGCCGAAGGATATTATGCAGTTAAGAGTGCGTATAAACTAAATCAGGCTTATGGCGCCAAAACCCCAATTATCGATGCTGTTTATAGTATTTTGTATGAAGGAAAAGATGCCAAATCGGTATTTAAAAAACTAACGGAATCATTAGATTAATTTGAATTCAATAATATCAAAAAGGCGCTTCTATAATTTAGAAAGCGCCTTTTTTATGTTTTAAAAGTTTTTATTTGACTTCTTTAATTGCCAAAGTATCAATCCATCCGTCAGTGCCGTCAGTCAATTCAATTTTTCTCCAGCTACCCATTGATTGAATAACATATACTTTTGCACCTTCATGGAGGTTAAGTATAGAAGATCCAGCTTTTTTCGGTTCGCTGCGTACTTCAGTCATTTCTGCAAAAACAATTGCAGGTCTGTCATTATCAAATTGATCTTTTTCTGAAATTCCTGCCGAAACAGTTATTAGCAACGCAAAAAGAAAAATAAACATTACAATAAAATAGATTCTTTTTGAAAGTGTAAGCCGGGAGAAATAGTAACCGATAAAACTTAATAAGAAAGCAAAAGCAATTCCGACTGAAATCATCGCCCACGTATTATAATGATATACAGAAGTGAAATTCTGTAGTAATTTGGCAAAACCTACTTTTGGTACTTCCTTGATTTCATCAATGGTCAGTTTTTTGGCAAATTTTAAATTGTTGAGTGTTTCCGGATCGTTAGGTTTCAAAACCAACGCTTTTTCATAATTATAAATAGATGGTGCAACCTTGTTGAGTTTGTAATAACAGTTTCCTAAATTGAAATATAACTCAGCAGATTGTTGCTTGTCCTCTTTGATTACACTTTCATAACTTTGAATCGCTTCCTGATATTGTCCGTTTTTATATAAAGTATTACCTTTTTCGAAGCTGTTTTGAGCAACGAAAACCTGTGAGAGCAATAGAAAGAAATAAACGACTATATTTTTCATTTTATTTGTTGTAAACTCATATGCTTTCCAGCAAATTCTATATTAAACAATTTGTTTTTCTAATTCTGAAATGATTAAAACAGCTTTGTCATAATCCTGTTGTATTGATGCGATTGATGCCGGGGCATAACGGGCAAATTCACAGTTTTCAGTTAAACTAATAAAATTCTGAACCGATTCCGGATTAGCATTTCTGGATAACAACAATTCACGAATATTGTCCTTACTCATTTCTGAAGTTTCAATATGCAGTTTTGCTTTCAGGAAATTGTGCATTGCTTTTTCCAGTGCAATATAAAATGGCTCTTTGTTGTTAAGCTGTTTTTTGGCTTCGGATAAATATTTTTTAGCCAGCTTATTGTTTCTTCTAATTCTGTTTCCTGTTACATCACGGTCAATCGCTTCTTTTTTCTTCTTAGCAATTACAATTATTGGTAAAATCACAAAAGGAAGCAGTAATAATCCATAGAACAAATCTGAACCATAAAAATCATTTTTAGCAGTTGGAGCTAAAGTTGTTTTTAATTTGATGTATTTGAATTGTTCCGTTTTTGCGATAACATTTTTTGTATTGGATGTGGTTGCTTCCGGTGATGGTCCATCCAAAACATCAATCATAATTTCCTTTGAAGTTATGGTTTTGTAACTGCCTGAATTAAGATCGAAATACGAAAAATCCATTGGTTTTATAACATATTTTCCTTTGTATTGCGGTATAATAGTATACTTATCCGAGATTTTACCCGACATTCCCGCAAGCGAAGTAGTCACTTTTTCATCATGAACAGGGTCATACATTTCCAGTGCATTAGGCACAACAGGTTTTGGCAACGTAAATAATTTCATGTTCCCGGTTCCGGAAGCACTCACGATTAAATCAAGACCTTCTCCATTTTTTAAAGTTGTTTTTGAAGGCGTAACTGTAAAATCAAATTTACCCACGGCACCACCAAATCCTAGTGGTTTGCTGGCTTCCGGAAGTGCTTTTACATAAATTGTTTTGGCTCCGGCAGACACTATTTTATTTGTTTCGGTCAATATCATCTGACCAAACATATCACGTCGGTTGGTAGGCAGCTGAACACCAATGTCCAAAGAAAGCGGTTCTATGGTAAGCTTGCCTGATTTTTGTGGATATAAAATGGTTTTTTTAAGGACAACAAAATAACATCTTTCACCTTTAAAAGTTCCTTCTTCAATCGCTAATTGCTTGATATCAATACTTTGATTCCAAAAATCATTGTATTTCGGTTTCTCCAGTTCTTTAAAGCCTGTTACGCCAATATTGTTGAAGTATAACTTATAAACTACCGTGATTGGCTGATTTAAGTATGGATTTGTCTTTGAAATTTCAGCAACAAGGGTAAGTGTTTCATTACTATTGCCTGGTGGTCTGTCGTTGGGATCTCTTTCCTGGGCAACGGCATTTGTCACCACAATTTTTATTGGCGAAGTCTTATAAACCTGACCATTATATTCAATGGCAGCTTGCTTTATAATAAAACTTCCTTTTTGAACAGGCTGTAAAATGTAAGAGTATATTTTTTGGAAGGAACTTCTTCCGTTTACCCAGGATTGGCTCACTTGCTGACTTGGTCCGCCTACAATTCTAAAGCCCTCAAAAGTGGGCTGAACAAAATTATCGCCGTCAACATTCATCATAAAATCAATACGAAACCTTTCGTTTAGTCCCAGCGTATTTTTGCTTACTCTGGCTTCAAACTGAACCTGAGCCATAAGCCCTTGAAAACTTAATAGTAACAGAATTAAATATCTTTTCATTACCAGTCTTTTTCTGTTTTTTTAGGTGCTCCTTTTACTTTTTGAGCATTAACCTTATCCTGAATTTTCTTCTCTTCGTTATTTATGGCGTCCAACAGATTCTGAACACGATCTTTAGAGATTCCTCCCGGCATTGGCTTTGGTTCACTGTTATTGTCCGATTTGTCCTCTTTTTTTGGATCGTTTTTACCATCTTGTTTATCCTTGTCTTTATCTCCTTTGTCGTCTTTCTTCTGATCGTCTTTTCCGTCCTTTTTGTCTTTATTGTCGCCGTCTTTTTTCTGATCGTCTTTTTTGTCGTTCTTTTTATCTTTATCCTTGTTGTCTTTTTTATCGTTTTTGGGAGGATTTTCTTTTAATTTTTGTTTGGCCAAAGCATAATTATAACGTGTTTCATCGTCATCTGGATTATTACGTAAAGCATTTTTATAAGCCTCTACAGCCTGGGTATAATCTTTCTCCAGCATAAATACATTCCCAATATTGTGAAATGCTTTGTGTTTTTCCGGTTTGGTTTTGGCGTTTTTTATGGCTTTCGCAAATGCCAGTTTTGCCTCACCAGCCTGCTTTTGTTTGTAGATTGTATTTCCTAAATTGTAAGATGCAGTGGCACGATTAGGAAACTTTGATTGTGAAATTCTGTAGTTTGCTTCGGCATCAACAAATTTATTCTGTTTATACTCTTCATTGGCCGCAGGCAATATTTTATCCTTTTCTTGTGCCGAAATCGCCAAAGAAGCCGTTAGTAAAATATAAAGAAGTAAATTTTTCATTCTGTTTTTTGTTTTATTGTTTCAGTTTTACAGGAAACAATTATTTCTTTTCGTTAAATAAATTCAACTCTTTGATCCAGTTCGTTTTTCGCTCCAAAAGGAAGATATCCAAAAACAACAGGAAAAAGGCAAAGCCAAGAAACCATTGAAATTGGGATTGAAATTCAGCCATTTGTGTCGCTTCAAATTCTGTTTTTTGTATGTTGTTCAGGGCATTTTTAACGTATTCCAGAACTTCTTTCGTATTGCCTCCATACACATAACCTCCTTTTGTTGCTTTTGCAATGGCTCTTAATCCGTCCTGGTTTAGTTTTGTTATGACTGTTTGTCCCTCATTATCTTTTTGATAGCTTTTGACAACTCCATTTTCCTTAAGCGGAATCGTTCCTCCTTTTTCGGTTCCGATACCAATTGTGATGATTTTCATTCCAATTTTGTTCGCTTCTTCAGCAGCAACAGATGCCCCCTCAGAATGATCTTCCCCATCAGAAATCAAAATCAATAATTTACTGGTTTTGCTTTTCTCATCAAAATATTTTGCAGATAATCGGATAGCTTCGTCAAGCGAGGTTCCCTGTGAGGATACCATATCAGGATTCATGCTTTGCAGAAACATCTTCGCTACACTGTAATCCGTAGTAATAGGCAAAACCGGAAAAGCACTTCCTGCGTAGGCTACAATACCAATTCTGTCACTTCCCAATTGATTGATGATTTGAGAAACCAATTGTTTGCTTTTTTCCAGACGACTTGGGGCAATATCTTCTGCCAGCATACTTTTAGAAACGTCAACAGCAAAAACAATGTCGATTCCTTCGCGTTTCACGGTTTCCATTTTTGTTCCTATTTTAGGATTTACCAATCCTATAATTAAACACGCTAGTGCCAAAAGAAATACCACTAATTTTAAAACCGGTTTAAAAACAGAACTTTCCGGGCTCAGTCTTTTTACCATTTGCAAATCCCCAAATTCGCGTTGTTTTTTTCTCTTCCAATACAAATTGAAAAGAAAAACACAAACCAAGATTGGGATGAGCAGCAATAGATATAAATATTTTTTTTCGTCTAATTCCATTTTAAATTTTAGATTTCTGAATTTAGATTTTAGATTTTTACCACTAAAATTAAATGAAGCTTCTGTAAACCGTGTTTCGTAATCCTATTTCCAACAATAATAAAAGTCCCGCCAGTACTACAAAAAACCTATATTTTTCGTCGTAATCATAGAATTTTAATTCCTGAATTTCTGTGGTTTCTAATTTATTAATTGAATTATAGATCTCTGCTAATTTATCATTACTGGTTGCTCTGAAATAGGTTCCATCGGTTTTACGGGCAATACTTTTCATCAGCTGCTCATCAATTTCGACCTTTTGCATTTTGAAAAGGAAACCTCCGTTAGGCGCATAGGCATATGGAAATTCTGCCATTCCGTTGGTTCCAATTCCTACTGTATATACTTTTATGCCATATTGTTTTGCGATATCGGCTGCTGTTTCAGGTTCAATGAATCCGGCATTGTTTACACCATCGGTAAGTAAAATAATAACCCTGCTTTTTGCTTTGCTGTCTTTTAATCTATTTACAGCTGTTGCTAATCCCATTCCGATTCCGGTACCGTCTTTCAGGACATTGTCATACTTTATTCCTTTTATGGCTTCTAAAATGATAGCTTTATCACTAGTTACAGGTGTTTTGGTGTAGGCTTCAGAAGCATATAAAACCAATCCGATTCTGTCATTAGGTCTTTCGCTTACAAAATCTGCAGCTACTCTTTTTAAGGCATCCATACGGTTAGGTTTTAAATCTCTTGCTAACATACTTCCGGAAACGTCCATTGCCATTACAATATCTATTCCTTTTGTTGTTTTTGTCTGGTTGCTGATGTCAACAGTTCTGGGTCTGGCCAATGCAATAATTAAAGAGCATAAGGCAATAATCCTGAAAATATATAAACAAGGTTTTAATTTTGTTAATAGGGATTCGGAATTTTTAAACCCCAATGTTGAGCTTATTTTCAGAGAAGCCGATTGTTGGTTTCGTTTCCAGAAAAACCAGGCGATTGTAATTGGAATCAGTAAAAACAACCAAAAAAATTCCGGATTTAAAAAAGTTAATTTTTCCATTAGTTGCTTGCTTTTTTAAATTGGACGGAGTTCATAATTCTTTCTGAAATTTGTTGAGCATAACGATCCCCCTCTCTATGTAAAATCAGAATTTGTTGTACCCCATTTCCTTGTTGAAAAAATAGAAGTTCATAATAAAATCTATTTGCCGTTTTTGTCAAAGGATCTGTTTTAGACATACTGCCAGATAATTTTGCGCCTTTTATATTTTCGGTCGTTTCAAAATCTTCTTGTTTAATAAGTATGTTTTCAAAGTTTAAACCTTCTAATAATTGCAGTGCAAGCTTGTCTGATCCGTCGAAATTATCACCTTTCAATTCTTGTTTTGCTTTTAACGTGCTTAGTGAAATACTGAATTCATCGTTTAAATTACCCATTACAAAAACATTCATATCCTTAATAAATGCAAAACCATTTTTAGGCATCAATTTTGTAATGTCCGTTCTTCTTAAAACATTGGGTGTTTCAATAATAATACTCGGATCTCCGTATTCACTTTTTACCCATTCTCCTTCAAGCAACCTTTTTGAAGAATCCCTCAAAACCGTATCTTTTACATAGGTGAAACCTTTGGTAGCTACAAAAAAAGCAGTTGTTAAGAACAATAAAACAAATACTGAACTTACAGCGATAGTAATTCGTCTGCTTCTTTGTTTCTTTAATTGAAGCTTAATCTGTTTTTGCCTTTGGGCTTCGTTTAAAATTTCATCTTCTTCAACTGGAACTTCGGTTGGGATAGCATTGTCAAGGGTTAATATTGCTTTCTGAATTTTATTTCTGTCTTCTGTGATTTCAAATTCTAATGGCTTCGATTTTGCAAATTTCACTAAATCCGCCTGTCTTAAAACGCGTTCCAGATTTTCGACAGTTTCAGGAGTTAAACTCATTTTCTTTTTGGCAGAAGCTGTTTTAAGTCCCTGAATCAATTCAGAAGTAGTGCTTTCCATTGCCGGAATCTGAATTGCTTCTTCAATATAATTTCGGGCAATATCGGTCAGTTCACTATAATATTCCTTGATTTCACCTTTTTGCCAAAGTTCTTTTTTCTCCAGGTTATTTAATAAATTTGTTGCTTTTTCAATAGGGGTTTTGTAAACTTCCTCTTCAATTTTCTTCTTTTGATGTTTCTTGATAAACCAATATACAAAACCACCTATTCCAAGAATAACAATGAATATTAAAAGATAAATCCACAAGGTGTTATCGCTGTCTGCTGCAGTAATGTCTTTAATGTCATACATTTTTTGTTGTAATGTGTCGACTTTTACACTGGCAACTTCAACTTTTATAGAATCACTTAAAAATTGTTTTTTATCAATTAAAATTGGAATACTCGGAATTGTATATTTACCCGAATCAAATTGAGTCAGGCCATATTTTTTGATCAGTTCATAGGTGTCATTTTTCTTAACCGTGTCAACCGGATAAGACTCTATAACTTCTAAAGCACCAATGTTTTTTAGTTTAGGAAAAACAACTTTCGATTTAGAACTGACAACGGTTTTAAGTGTTAACTTAAACTCGGCACCAATTTTATTTTTTGTTGTATCAATGCTGGTTTCCACTTGTTTTTGTTGTGCAAAAACAACTGAAGACAGTAAAAATAAAAATATGTAAAATTTTAATTTCATTTGATTTTGATTCGGATTTAGTCTAAAACGAATGTTTATTGTTTGAAAATATAATAATCTTCGAAGTCTGCAAATTAACGAGACTTGAAATATCCCAGTAATTTGGTTACGTAATTTTCGTCAACTCTTGTATTTACTACGCCAGCTCCGGATTTACTAAAAATTTCCTTAAAATAACTAACTCTCTCCTGATAATGCTTTTCGTAATTCATCCGCACCGATTTAGAACCTGTATTAACCAATTGAATTTTCCCGGTTTCGGCATCAAGCATGGTGACCATTCCTAAATTTGGGATTTTTTCCTCACGAACATCATACACGCGAACACCTGTAATGTCATGTTTTTTAGAAGCGATTTTTAAAGTCTGCTCATAATTTTCAGACATGAAGTCAGAAATCACAAAAACGATCGCTTTCTTTTTTTGCGTTCCTGAAAGAAACTTCAGAGCCTGGGCAATATCTGTTTTTTGACTTTTTGGTTCAAACTCAATTAATTCACGAATGATTCTCAAAACATGTGATCGGCCTTTTTTTGGAGGAATATACAATTCGACATTGTCAGAAAATAATATCAATCCAATCTTGTCATTATTTTGTGTGGCCGAAAAAGCCATCGTTGCCGCAATTTCGGTGACGATGTCTTTTTTAAACTGACTTTTTGAACCAAAACCTTCTGAACCCGAAATGTCAACCATTAAAACCATGGTCAGTTCACGTTCTTCTTCAAAAACTTTTACGTGGGCTTCGTTATAACGGGCAGTCACATTCCAGTCGATGTTACGAATATCATCACCATATTGGTATTGGCGTACTTCGCTAAAAGTCATCCCGCGCCCTTTAAATGAAGAATGATATTCTCCTGAAAAGATATGATTGCTCAGTCTTTTGGTTTTAATTTCTATTTTTCGTACTTTTTTTAGAAGCTCTTTTGTATCCATATTTTTAGTAATTAGTAATTAGTACTTAGTGAATAGCAAAAAGCAAAAAGCTAATTACTGATCACTATTTACTAGTTACTATTATGGTACTTCAATCTCGTTTACGATTTTGTTGATAATGTCTACAGAAGTAATATTTTCGGCTTCAGCCTCATATGTTATCCCAACTCTGTGACGTAAAACATCGTGTACAACAGCACGCACATCTTCCGGAATTACATACCCCCGGCGTTTGATGAAAGCATAACATTTTGCCGCATTGGCTAAATTGATACTTCCACGTGGTGATGCTCCAAAACTGATAAGTGGTTTTAAATCCGCAAGTTTATACTTTTCCGGATAACGCGTAGCAAAGATGATATCTAAGATGTATTTTTCGATTTTTTCGTCCATGTAAACTTCGCGAACAGCTTCCTGGGCACGCAAAATTTGCTCTACAGAAACTACCGGATTTACTTTTTCGTAAGATCCTTTTAAGTTTTGACGAATTACTAAACGCTCTTCATCCATTTTAGGATAATCAATTACGGTTTTAAGCATAA
Source organism: Flavobacterium sp. (assembly GCF_039930565.1). GTDB lineage: Bacteria > Bacteroidota > Bacteroidia > Flavobacteriales > Flavobacteriaceae > Flavobacterium. The sequence goes on from NZ_JBDTTP010000035.1 coordinate 26,657, forward strand.
AACGATCGACTTGCGCTTCAGGAAGCTGGTAGGTTCCTTCCTGCTCAACAGGATTTTGAGTTGCCAGAACTAAAAACGGACGATCAAGTTTGAAAGTAGTGTCGCCAATAGTAACTTGTTTCTCCTGCATCGCCTCCAAAAGTGCCGACTGCACTTTGGCAGGAGCACGGTTAATCTCATCGGCAAGTACAAAGTTGGCAAAAATAGGCCCTTTTTTAATAGAGAATTCGTTTGCTTTAATGTTGTAAATCATTGTCCCGACAACATCGGCAGGTAATAAATCCGGTGTAAACTGGATACGGCTGAAAGAACCCTGCACCGCCTGTGACAAAGTATTTATCGCTAAAGTCTTCGCTAATCCCGGAACCCCTTCCAACAAAATGTGCCCCTGTCCCAAAAGCCCGATTAATAAACGCTCGACCATGTGTTTCTGGCCTACAATAACTTTGTTCATTTCCATTGTAAGAAGGTCTATAAAAGCACTTTCTCTCTCAATTTTTTCATTTATCGCTCTAATGTCTAAAGTCGTTGTGTTTTCTTCCATATAAATGTTTTTATAACCTTGTATTTTAAGCCTTATTTTTGATAGTGCAAATTGAATATTTTTTAAGAAGTAAGATGTTAAAAAATGGTTAAAACTTCGACCAATCCCTTAATTTTAAGGACGAATTGTGATTCTATTTTTATATTTTTAAGAACTTTAATGATTATGTTTTATAAACCAATCATTTGCATAAAGAATAATATAATAAAACACTGGTAAAATTTAATTATTAGACGTAATTTAAGATACATGAATTGTTTTTAGATAGAAAGGACAATAAATTTAAATCTTTAAAAGGAAAACATCAAAATGAAAAAAACAGTTTTAATTACTGGTGCAACAAGTGGAATCGGAAAAGCGACAGCGCAGATTTTTGCCCGAAATAATTATAAGATTATTATTTGCGGAAGACGAAAAGAAAGATTGACAGAACTCGAAAGCGAACTTGCAGAATATACAGAAGTACATTCCTTAGTTTTTGATGTAAGGGATAAAAATGCTGTTTTTGAAAATGTCGATTCGCTGCCAGCGGAATTTTCACAAATTGACATTTTAATCAATAATGCAGGAAATGCACATGGTTTAGATCCTATTCAAGATGGAGACATTGATGATTGGGATGCTATGATCGATATTAATGTAAAAGGACTTTTGTATGTTTCGAAAGCGATTATTCCGCAAATGATTGAAAGGAAATCAGGGCATATTATCAATATTGGTTCAATTGCCGGTAAAGAGGTATATCCAAACGGGAATGTGTATTGTGCTTCCAAACATGCTGTTGATGCAATCAATAACGGAATGCGAATGGATTTAAATCAGTACGGAATCAGAGTCGGAGCTATTCATCCGGGAATGGTAGAAACGGAGTTTAGCGAAGTGCGTTTTAAAGGCGATGCCGATCGAGCTTCAAATGTGTACAAAGGCTTAGAAGCTTTACAGGCTGAAGATATTGCCGATATTATTCATTTTGTAGTGTCAAGAAAATACCACATAAACATTGCCGATTTAATTGTATATCCGACAGCACAAGCTTCGGCAACAATAGTCAGGAAAAATATTTAAAATTAGATTGTGGGACTTGTTAGAAAGTTAGATCTTTAGATTAATTTAGAAATCTGAAACCAATAATCTAAGAGGTATAAGATTTAACTTTCTAAGTAGCCTAATTATAATGATCAATAAACGCCTTTTAATAAAGAACCTGCTCGCTCACAATGACGAGAGCAGTTTTTATGACAAAAAAAGGCAGTTGAATCTGCATTCCCGTGAAGGAAAGGCGAAATTTCTGAAACACATTTGCGCACTTTCAAATTCAAATCCTACTAACAATTCTTATATAGTAGTTGGTGTTGAGGATCATGATAATGAAATTGTTGGTGACGATTTTTTTGATGATAGCAGAATTCAGAATCTTGTCAATGCTTTTTTAGAAAATCCGCCAAAGATTCAATATGAAAATGTACCATTTCCCAATCTTCCAAAAGATAAAGTAATCGGATTGGTTACGATTAAACCTAAAAACAAATTTTCGTATTTTAAAAAAGGAATTCATACCATATTGGCTAATAGTGTTTTTGTGAGACGGGGAAGTAATTCCATACCTATTGAAGGTGAAGTGGAGAAAAATTACCAAAATACAGAAACGGTCATTGGTATCGAAAACAGCTCCCGAAACAGTATTCAGTATACCTTAGATGGCGTAATCGATTTTATGAATTTCAGGCATAAGGATATGTCGCCGAAATATCATGTTTTTAAAGAATTATTTGTGATTTGCTGGGCGGGAGTTCCTAAAAAATCCCGCGATAAAACCTTTCTTTCACGAGTTGATATTGAACTGATCAACGAACAAATTAAACTTTTTTATTCAGCTCTGGATGTTGTTACAATTTTTTTTGATGATCATAGTTTTACCATTACAGAATATGTTTCATTAGGTCTAAACGATAAGACAAGTTATTATCCGTTAGAAGAACAAACAATACGTTTTTTTGATAACGGATATTATAAAATCGATCGGAAAATGCTTTTTCATCCTCCGGAATTCAACCGAAAAATGTTGTATCATATTTATAATTCAAATATCTCCTTACTTCAGAAATTACAAAAAGGTTATACTTTGTCGCAACGTGAATTAGTTGATTTGGAAAATCTTCCCTCCACTTTTATGATTTGTCATTTAAATGGTTTTGATGAGGCTAAACAAAAACTAATTGACTCAAAATTGCTTTTAAAACCTTTTCCGCAAGTGTATTTGTCTTTTAAGGAAGCACTTCGAATTCTGCGCAAAATGAAATATGATTTTCAGGAAGGGACAAAATAGCTAAATTAGTGATACAATAAGTATTTGTTCACTTTATCATAAGGAAAAAGAAGTTCTTTTGGACCATCAGCATAAGAAGCAGCTTCATAGGAGTTGTAATATAAAAGCAAACCTTCGTTTGTGTAAAAAATATTTTGTGGCAATTGAAACTTATCGTCTTCAAACATTAACCCCGTTGCATTTATATTTGATTTTGATGGAATTTTATATTTGGCCCGGAATTCTTTTTCGGCGAAAGCCTTAAATTCTTTTTCGCTTTTAAAAATCTGATTGGTAAAAATGGTTTTACCTGTTTCCGGATTGAATAATAAAGAACGGAAGCCCTGATAACCGTGGGCGCCGCCTGTAAATGTATAATGCTCAATTTTAATATTTAAAATCTGATCGGATTGATATTCAATGTTTCCTTTTACTTTTGCTTCCCAGCCAAACGTTTCATCTGGAAATTTTTTATGCATCTCCTCATACGAACTTATAAAAGCAGTGGTCAGGTTTTTAAAATCTTTTGCGTTTAAAGGCTTCTCTCCAAAGTAAACAATTTCTTTCACTACTGAAAAAACTTTTTTATTGATGCTGTCAGAAACAATCGGAATGTTTGAAGCAATGGGAATGTCAATAGTAATTTTGGGACAGTCTTTTTCGCAGGGAATAGGAGATTCTTTTTCAAATAGTTCATTTTCAAATGAAAGTTCTTTATTGCAACTTGTAAGTGTCAAAAATAAAAAAACAAGTAAGATATAATGTTTCATGTCAAAAGTGTTAATTATATTAATAAGGTAAAGGATAACAAGAATTAAAATAAATTAAAAAGTAAATTTGTATTCTAATTTACGATTTTAAAAACAAAAATCATATCAAAAATGTGAATCAGAAGTATTTTAATACCAGAACTGATGCCAAAAATATTTGATTAATAAATTTTTATAATATGAAATTCAATACCAAAGTAATACATGGTGGTCAGCATCATGATCCAAGTACAGGAGCAGTTATGCCACCGGTTTATCAAACTTCTACTTTTGTTCAGACAAGTCCGGGACAACCTCTCGGAGATTATGAATACAGCAGGGCATCGAATCCCACTCGTACTGCATTAGAGAATGCTTTGGCAAGTATCGAAAATGGTACACGCGGACTGGCTTTTTCATCTGGATTAGCGGCTACTGATTGTATTTTAAGATCTTTTAAAGCAGGGGATGAAGTTATTGCCATGGATGATTTATATGGAGGAACTTACAGAATGTTCACCAGAATTTATAAAGATTCAGGAATAAAATTCCATTTTGTAGATATGACAGATATCAATAAATTGAAGTCATTAATTAACAAAAACACAAAATTGGTTTGGGTTGAAACGCCAACAAATCCATTAATGAAATTAGCCGATATTGAAGAAATCGCCAAAATCACAAAAGAAAATAAGATCTGGCTGGCAGTAGACAATACTTTTGCGACGCCTTATTTACAAAAGCCACTTGATTTAGGGGCTGATATTGTTATGCATTCCGCAACAAAGTATTTAGGAGGACATTCTGATGTTATTGCCGGAGCTTTGATTGTAAAAGACGAAGCTTTGGGAGAGCAATTGCATTTTCAGCAATTTGCCACCGGAGCGACTCTTGGCCCAATGGATAGTTTTCTGGTTCTACGAGGAATTAAAACACTTTCGTTGCGCGTACAGAGACATTGTGAAAACGGAGAAAAAGTGGTGGAATATTTAAATAATCATCCAAAAATTAAAACGGTTTATTATCCTGGATTGACAAGTCATCCCTTTCATGAAATTGCCAAAAAACAGATGAAAGCTTTTGGAGGGATGGTTTCTTTTACTTTTGCTTCTGGTAAAAAAGAAGATTCAATTGCATTTTTAGAGAAATTGAAAGTTTTTACTTTGGCAGAATCATTAGGCGGAGTAGAATCATTAGCTAATCATCCGGCTTTGATGACGCATGCTTCAATTCCAGCTGATAAAAGAGCAGAAGTTGGTATTACTGATGATTTGGTTCGATTAAGTGTTGGTATTGAAGACGCCGAAGATTTAATAGCCGATTTAGAACAGGCATTGGCATAAAAATCAAAAACCCCAATTCATATGAATTGGGGTTTTTGCTTGTGTATAGTTTTAATAATTTAAAATTCTAAATAATAAACGTATCCAAAATTAAACCATACCTGAGAATCATTAGACTTGTTTTCTTTACTAATGTCCTTATTTGGATTTAATCCGTCAACCCAGTCTGAGCTAAAACCCTGATAACGTATCTCAAACATTAGATCGTTCATTTCATTTAATTTATAATGTACACCAGCTCCAACAAGAGCAGAAACAGCAAAACCGCTTTCACTTGAAAAGCCATATTGACGGCCATCTGAAGGATTTAAATATTTAGGATAAGTAACAGCAGGATCTCCTAAAACACCAAGCGAAGAGGAAGCTTCAGCATTGTAAAAACTAGCCATTACTCCAAGACTTATATAAGGATTAAAAGTGCCAGGGCTATATTCGAAATCGTGAATTTTTATAAAAGGAAAAAATTCAACCTGAGTACCTATATTTAATACAGAGGTTTTTCCACTCATTGCCCTAAGCTGTTGGGTGTCAATTGCGCCAGGATCGCGTTCAACCCATTCACCAAAATGCTTTAGACTGGCTTTGCTGAATGAAAGTTCACTTCGTAATTTAAAATGTTCATTAAAATAATAATCCCTGTTTGCATTTGAGGAAAAATTTAGAAAATGAACAATTCCAACTCCAAAGCCATTATTTCCAATATTAGTATCAAAATTATTTCTTTGCCCATAATCAGACTGGAAAGTCACGGGACCAAAGATGACACCAATTTCGTGGGCTAAGTTTAGCTGGGCGTGTGATACCGTTGTGATACCAAATAGGGTGAAAAAAACTAAGGCTATTTGCTTGAACATGAGTTTCGGGGCTTACAAATCAATGGCAAATATATAAAAAACATATTCCATTCAAAATAATTAATCGTTCAATTAAAAAATATATACTAAAATACTTAAAATTTTAACGAAAAGTAGCTGTTTTTATTGTAAAATAAAACTACTAAAACACATTTTTAATATTGTTTGAAAAATATGTAATTCGCAACTTCAAATTAATAAAAAACAAATTACATTCTCATTTTGCTGTATCTTTGTTCCGTTAACGAAATCGTTTTCTTAAACGTATTTTCTTATTTAATTGAGTAAAATAGTAATAATTTGTTTGAACAATTTTTTTCAAAATGAAACAAAAGATAAATGAATTTATGGCTCTTGTGGAGTCAAAAAATCCAAATGAGCCAGAATTTCTTCAAGCTGTGAGAGAATTTGCAGAAACAGTAATTCCATTTATAGCAGAACAAAAAAAATACGACGGAAAAAATTTGCTTTTAAGGATTGCTGAACCGGAACGTTCCATAATTTTTAGGGTTCCGTGGGTTGATGACAAAGGAGAAATAATTGTAAACAGAGGTTTTAGGATCCAAATGAACTCAGCGATTGGGCCTTATAAAGGAGGAATCAGGTTCCATCATACCGTAAATCTATCGGTTTTAAAGTTTCTTGCTTTCGAACAGGTTTTTAAAAATAGTTTGACAACACTGCCGATGGGCGGCGGAAAAGGAGGTTCTGATTTTGACCCTGAAGGAAAATCTGATGGGGAAATCATGCGTTTTTGTCAATCCTTCATGACCGAATTATGCCGCCATATAGGACCAGACTTAGATGTTCCGGCAGGAGACATTGGTGTTGGTGCCAGAGAAATCGGATATTTATTTGGCCAGTATAAAAGAATCAGAAATGAATTCACGGGTGTATTAACCGGTAAAGGACTGGCTTACGGTGGTTCTTTAATACGTCCGGAAGCTACAGGATATGGAGTTGTTTATTTTACGGATCAGATGTTACGAACTATAGGACATGAGATTAAAGGTAAAAGAGTAGCGATTTCAGGATTCGGAAATGTGGCTTGGGGCGTTGCTTTAAAAATAAATGAATTAGGAGGAAAAGTATTGACGATTTCCGGACCTGATGGATATATTTATGATGAAGAAGGCATTTCTGGTGAAAAAATAGAACACATGGTAGAAATGAGAGCAACCGGCGATAATAGGGCTGAAGTCTACACTAAAAAATATCCAAATGCTGTTTTTCATAAAGGAAAAAGCCCTTGGGAAGTGAAAGTAGATATTGCCATTCCGTGTGCTACACAAAATGAATTAAATGGAGAAGATGCTCAAAAACTAATTAATAATGGGGTTTTATGCGTTACTGAAGCGGCGAATATGCCTTCAACTTTAGAGGCAATTAAATTGTTTTTAGATCATAAAGTGTTATTTGCACCAGGTAAAGCAGCAAATGCGGGTGGTGTCGCTGCGTCAGGTTTAGAAATGACGCAAAATTCGATTCGTCTAAACTGGACAAGTGAAGAAGTTGATTTAAGATTAAAGGATATTATGGTCGGAATTCATAATCAATGTAAAAAATACGGAATAGGCGAAGATGGCTATGTAAATTACGTTAAAGGAGCCAACATTGCCGGATTTGTAAAAGTTGCCGATGCTATGCTTGCTCAGGGCGTGGTATAGTTTTCATTATAATTTAAAAGATTGCCTTCATTTGTCTTACCGATAAACTGAAGGCATTTTTATTAGGTTAACAAAATTCAAATACCTTGGTTTGTATTATATTTGTGAATCTGAATCATCAAATAATGAAAAGAAAATTTTTATATATTTTATTTTTGATAATATCTCAAAGTAACTTTGCGCAGAATAAATTGTCCTGGCAGGGCTATTTTTCTTACAATAACATCAAAGATTTATCTGCAAATTCAACCACTGTTTTTGCTGCTTCTGAAAACGCTTTGTTTTCTAAAAATGCAGTCACAAATATTGTTAAAACCACAACAACAGTTGACGGGCTTTCAGGCCAGACAATATCAGCTACCTATTATAGCGAAACTTCCAAAAAAAAAATAATAGGTTACGAAAACGGTTTGCTGATTGTTATAAATGAAGCCGATGGGAGCCTGATAAAAGTAGTAGACATTATCAATAAACAATTACCAACAAGCCTAAAAAAGATAAATCATTTTATGGAACATAACGGATTGATATATGTTTCCTGTGATTTTGGAATTGTGCAATTTAATTTGAATACATCGCAATTTGGGGATACTTATTTTATTAGTGATGTTGGTGCGCAGATAAGTGTTAGGCAAACTGCTTTTTTTAATGGATTTTTTTATGCTGCAACTTCAAATGGTATAAAGAAAGCAAATGCCGATAATTTAAATTTAATTGATTACAACCAATGGATAACAGTAAATTCCGGAGATTGGTCTAGTGTAGAAACATTAGATTCAGAATTGATTGCAATTAATTCATCTGGTTATATTCATCGATATAATTCGAATGTCTTTGTTGGTTTTCTCCAACTTCCACAATCTTCCACAGATATGAGAGCTGCCAATAATAATTTATTGATTACAACGCCAAATATGGTTTTTGTCTATAATAATCAAATGATTTTGATTAGGCAGATTTCTAATACTCAGGTTTTAGATAACCAACTGATATTTAGCTGTTCAACCGTTGTAGGGGATGTAATTTATATTGGAACAAATGAAAAAGGTTTGTATTCTTCGATACTATCCAGTCAGACAAGTTTTACAAACGACACACCATCAGGCCCAGTAAGAAATAATATTTTTGCTATGTCTGCATCTCTTGTTGCAATATGGGCTGTTTATGGAGATTATACTGCGACATTGAACCCATATCCTCTGGATAATTATGGAGTTAGTAAATTAGGAGAAAATGGATGGCTAAATATACCTTATGAAGACGTATTTGGGTCAAAATCGATGGTGAATATTATTGTTAATCCGAATAATGAAAATCAGGTTTTTGCAAGTTCTTATTTTTCAGGTTTATTAAAAATTGAAAATGATGTACCTTCCGTCCTTTATAATGAAAAAAATAGCGGTTTAGAGACTTTAACTTTTGCTGGGCCTAACTACATAGATATTCGTATTAATGGATCTGCATTTGATAAATCAGGCAATCTTTGGTTAACTAATAGTTTGGTTGATAATGGTTTAAAAGTATTGAGAACAAATGGTCAATGGCAAAGTGTTTCGATGAAAACTATTTTAGCAAAACCACAAGATGCGAATTATACCGATTTGACTATTGATAAGAATGGGACTAAATGGATTTCAATGACCGTGGAAGGAGTTTTAGGTTATAATGAAACCACTAATACGTTTAAGAAAATAACTTCTGGTCCGGATTCGGGAAATTTACCATCACAGGATGCTCGCGTAGTAACAGTTGATACTAAAAATCAATTATGGATTGGGACTACAAAAGGGTTAAGAGTGTTGTCCAATGTTAATAATTTTCAATCGGAAAGTCAGTTAAAAACAAATGCGATAATTATTCTAGAAGATGGTTTGGCACAAGAACTACTTTACGAACAATCAATAACTGCTATAGTTGTAGACGGTGCTAATAATAAATGGATAGGAACGGCAGATTCCGGTGTTTTTATGGTGTCGCCAAATGGTCAGGAAACAAAATATCACTTCACGATAAATAATTCACCATTACCGAGTAATCTAATAAATGATATCAAAATTAATAGTAGAACCGGAGAAGTTTTTATTGCAACAAATAAAGGAATGATTTCATTTAAAGGGGTTGCAACTGAAGCTACAGAAAATTTAAATAATGTTTATGTGTATCCAAATCCGGTACGCCCTTCCTATTCAGGTACTATAAAAGTTGCAGGATTACTCGATAAAGCAAATATAAAAATTACTGATATAGAAGGAAATTTGGTTTATGAAACTATTTCAGAAGGTGGAACAATAGAGTGGGACACAACAGCTTTTGGGAGATATAAAGTAGCATCTGGAGTATATATGATTTTTATTTCAGCACAGGATGGGAGTGAAACTAAAGTTAAGAAAGTTATGATCATAAGATAGGTTGTAATCTTAGGTAATCAATGATAATCATATTTTGTTTCTTTAATCTTTAATCTAAATACAAATTGTTTGTTAAAACAAAAGCAATAGTAATTTCAACCTTAAAATTTCAGGAGAAAAGCCTGATTGTAAAGTGTTTTACACTTTCACACGGGTTGAAATCTTACTTTGTGCGTGATGCTTTCTCGAATCGGAAAGCCAGTCAGAAGATTGCTTATTTTCAGCCTTTATCTATTTTAGAGATAGAAGCAGTTCATAAAAATAAAGGGACTTTAGAGAATTTCAAGGAAATAAAAACAGCGGTTCCTTTTCAAACCATTCATACAGATCTTGTAAAAAGTACCATGGTAATGTTTTTGTCTGAAATGCTGCATTATTCCATTCAGGAAGAAGAAAAAAACGAATCGCTTTTTATTTTTTTAGAAACGGCAATGACCTGGCTCGATCATCATGATGAGGTTTCTAATTTTCATTTGATTTTACTTTTAGAAGCAACAAAATACCTGGGTTTTTATCCTGATGTTTCTGAAATCGATTTACCTTATTTTGACATGAATGAAGGTGTTTTTACGTTTTTTCCAGTTTTAGGCGGACTGACACAACATGAAACCAATTTATTTAAAAAACTTATCGGTTTAAAATTTGGCAATAATCAAAAAATATTTCATGTTGTCGAGAGACAGATTCTTCTTAAAATTATAATCGATTATTACAGCTACCATTTGCAGGGTTTTAAAAAGCCAAAATCACTTGAGATTTTGAAAGAAATATTTTCTTAAAAGAAAAATCTGATTTCATATATTTGAACACAAAACTATTATATGATCAGGATAATTACATTTTTGCTGCTGACTTCAGCAATGCCAATTTTTTCACAATCCGTCGATTTAGACCCTCAAAGTTTTAATTTATCATTTGTAAATCTTCCCCAGAAACCTGTTTTAGAAAGAAAAAACAGAACATATATCATAACTGTAACGGCAGATAATGTTTATGACATTAAAGCTGCTCAGGACCATTTTGAAGAGAATGTTTCTATTGATGGTTTTAAGAGACTGGACACAAATGGGTATTTTGAAATTACAATTAACCTACAGGCACCTTTAGCTCTTGTACAGGAAATAAGAAAAATTGAAACAAAAACAAAAGATGCTAAAGGAATAGAAAAGACTGAGGTTTCATACAGGGTAATAGTAAAGTGTAGAGACTTAGGTAGTTTTAAAGTGTTTTGTTCATCAGATCCTACCTTTAATAAGTCATATAGTTTAGACAATACTTTTACAGATGAAGGGTCATATTCAAATTATGAAGATGCAGTAAAATTTGGAGACCAGTCAATAGCTGTGATGAAAAACAATTATTTTGCACGCACAATTAATATTATAGATGCAAGGCTGAATCATGATTACGGATATGTTGTAGAGCAGTCAACAGATTATTTATGGATTTTGGATTCGAAGAAACATCCTGAATTTGATAATAATATAAAAGCACTTACTAATGTTAAGTCCGTTTTTAATAAAATGAAATATAATGAAGATGTTATGCCTTTAAAAGCAGAATTAGATCCAGTAATCAGCTACTTTGAAGGAATTGAAAAAACTTTTGCCGAAGATGAGAGAAAACAAAGGAAATTGCGATACGGAGCCTATTATAATCTGGCTGCTATTTATTACTATTTAGATATGCCAGATCAATCAGATATTTGGTGTGATAAATTAATTGCTAATAAATATGATGCTTCAGATGGAACCAGCATGAAACTTCGAAATGAGTCTCTAAGAACACTTTTTGAGGTCAATCAGGTTAAGACAAGGCATATGGATGTGGAAGCAAGAACAAATGGTATGGTTGAGGAAGAAAAAATAGATGCCGCCAATTTTGACCCCAATTATTTGCTGAAAAATAATCCTAAATATAGTCTGATTACTCTTATTTTAAGCTCCAATGATACCATTTCAGGATATGCAAAAGGGAGTGAAATAGCTAATTTAGATCGAAAAATTGCGATTAGTATTCCCGATGAAAAAGGAAATCATAACTATATGTTTAAAACCTTTTTTGCAGATCAGGTTTCCAAATTAATTATCCAGGAATATGACTTTTATTCTACTGTTTCTTTTAAAGAAGCTACAAGAGCCTCAAGCAAGCCTGTCTTCAAATTCGTTCGCGAAGTTTTAAATGGCAAAACAATCTCGTTGTATCAATATTTCACCGGCGAAGTTATTGTAAAAAAACATAGTGATACTCTTGGGTATTCGACAAATTCTGTTGGCTGGCAGATGAATACAAGAACCAAATTTATTGAATTGGCTGCTTCCTGTCCAAGATTAGCTGCAAGAGCTAATAGCAACGAATTTCAAAATGATTTAAGTTCATTGCGAAAATTTGTTGAAGCTTTAGATATGTGTAAATAAATTTAGCTGCAATTTGGTTTTAGATTCTTAATTTAATTTTAGTTCATTTAAAATTAAAGTTATTGTATCATTTTTAATCAAGCTTTCCCCAAAACTTTCAATAAGGAAAACTTTTTAGGTAATATATTCGAAAATTTCTGATTGAGTTCTTTTTTCTTTCATCTTTATCTATTTTCCTCAAAATTGCTTACTTTCGCACCTCGATTAAGAAAAGGATAAAATGAGCACAAAATTTACTGAATACAAAGGACTTGACTTGCCAACGGTAGCGTCAGAAGTTCTTGATTTTTGGAAGAAAGAAAATATATTTGAAAAGAGTGTAACTACTCGCGAAGGTGCTGAGCCTTACGTATTTTTTGAAGGTCCGCCTTCAGCAAATGGATTACCGGGAATTCACCACGTTATGGCGCGTGCTATTAAAGATATTTTTTGCAGATATAAAACTCAAAAAGGTTTTCAGGTAAAAAGAA